>NZ_JBVHWN010000010.1:0-284970 GCF_055564335.1 Streptomyces sp. NPDC029139
GGTACTGCAGGGGGGACCCTGTGGGAGAGTAGGACGCCGCCGAACAATCATTGTGGGAAAGCCCCGCACCTTATGGTGCGGGGCTTTTCTGCGTTCAGAGCACTTCAGCCCCCTTTCGGAGGCTGTCGCCGGCCGGTGCGAGCTCTAGTACCAAAAGGCCTTCACCACGGCGCACCTCGCTCCAGCAGCGCGGGTGTAGAGGGCGCGGAGGGCGGTGTGATGGGCGAGGTAGGTACCCTTCGCCGCGGTCTCCGGGTCGTCCCACAGGGCATACGGGGCAGTGAGGGCCGGTCCCGCCACCTCCCACAGGGCCTCGAAGGAGACGCTCGCGAGAAGGTCCGCGGTCGCGGTCACCTGGGACGGGGTGAGGAGCGCGAACGGGGGCCGGCTTCCGGTCGGATCGTGGACGATGCGGCCGCCGAAGACCGGAAGTTCACGGCTCGGCGAGGCGCCGGCGAGATAGAGGTCGTTGAGGGGGCCGAAGTCCTTCTCGACGGACGCGGCGATGCCCTCCTCGTACTCACGCTCCAGCCTCTCCCAGGCCACGTCCATGAAGTCCGTCAGCCAGGCGTGGTCGTCCCGGATCTCGTGCTCCGCCGTCGCACGGAGATGCATGTGGAAGCTCACGGCCGGCCCGGGGTGACCAGCTGGGCGTCGTACGCCAGGATCACGGCCTGGACGCGGTCCCGGGCGCCCGTCTTCGCCAGGATGCGGCTCACGTGCGTCTTCACCGTGGACTCCGCGAGGTGGAGGCGGCTCGCGATCTCCGTGTTCGTCCAGCCCTGGCCGACCACCGTGAGGATCTCCCGCTCGCGGTCCGTGAGGGCCGACAGGCGGGGGTCCTCACGCGGGGGGCCCGCTGTGGCCGGCAGATGGTGGATGTACGCGTCCAGGAGACGGCGGGTCAGGCTCGGCGCCACCACCGCGTCGCCGCCGGCGACCGCGCGGATGCCCGACAGGAGCTCCTCCGGCTGGGCGTCCTTGACCAGGAAGCCGCTGGCGCCGGCGCGCAGGCCCTCGTACGCGTACTCGTCGAGATCGAAGGTCGTGACGATCAGGACCCGGGTGCGGGCGCCGGTGGCGATGATGCGGCGCGTGGCCTCGATGCCGTCCAGGCCCGGCATCCGGATGTCCATCAGGACGACATCGGGGTGGTGGCGGTCCACGAGGCGGATCGCCTCGGTGCCGTTCGCTGCCTCACCCACGACCGTCATGTCGTCCTGACTCTCCAACAGCATGCGGAAACCGAAGCGTTGCATCGGCTGGTCGTCCGCGATGAGCACCGTCGTCACGAGGGGAATTCCTCCAGGGGGATGCGGAGCCGTACGCGCCAGCCACCGGTCGGCAGCGGACCCGCCTCGAGTGTGCCGTCATAGAGGGCGGCGCGCTCGCGCATGCCTGTAACTCCCTGGCCCGTTCCGACGATGGCGTGGCCCGTGCCGCCCGTGCCGCCCGTGTCGGTCACCGAGAGCGTCACGTCCCGCGGGCCGTAGGAGAGGAGGACGGAGGACTCGGCCTCCGGGCCGGCGTGCTTGAGCGTGTTCGTCAGTGCTTCCTGGGCGACGCGGTAGACCGTCAGCTGCGCTCCCGGCGGGAGGGGTTGGGCCTCGGGTGCGGGCTCTTCGCGGATCGTCAGGTGTACGGGCAGTCCTGCCGTCCGTACACCGGCGATCAGTGCGTCCAGGTCGGCCAGCGTCGGCTGCGGGTCGCGTACGGCCTCACCGCGCAGCAGGCGGCGGAGTTCGGCGAGGGCCTGGCGGCTGGTGGTGCCGATGGCGTCGAGGGCCTGGGCGGCCTGCTCGGGGCTCTTGGCCGCCGCGTACCGTCCGCCGTCCGCGAGGCCGGTGATGACCGAGAGGTTGTGGCCGATGATGTCGTGCATCTCGCGGGCGATCCGGGTGCGTTCGGCGGCCGCCGCCAGCTGGGCCTGCTGGTCCCGCTCGATCTCGAGACGGCGGGCCCGGTCGACGAGAGCGGCCGTGTAGTCCTTGCGGGAGCGGACCGCGATGCCGAGGAGGGCGACCATCGCGTACGCCCACAGGGTCGGGACGACCTGCTGGTCCCAGCTTCCCTGCGGGAAGCGGATCGCCCCGACCACCAAGGGCGGGGTGATCAGGGCGAGCGCCCACCAGAGGGCGCGGAGGGGCAGTCGCAGGGTGATGCCGAAGACGGCGACCGCCTGGAGGAAGCCGGCCTGGAGGAAGGCGCCGGTCCAGTGGCTGACGAGCGAGGCGCACGCCATCACGGCGAGGACGAGCAGGGGCCGGCGGCGGCGCCACAGGAGCGGGACCGAGAACGTCAGGCTCAGGGCGAGGACCAGCCAGACCGGGACGGACGGGTCGCGGGCGATGCTCCGCCAGCCGCCCGCCGCGTCGATCAGGGCGGCGATCGTCCAGAAGGCGGTGAGCAGTCCGTCCCAGACCCAGGGGCGGCGGGTGTCGAAGGCCCGGGCGCGCTGGGTCAGCCGCTGGATGTACCGGCTGAGGGGTTCCGTTTCCGTGCCGGGCCGCTTCTCCGTGATCACCAGCTCATCCTCGTACGGCACGGGCTCAGACGTCTCGGCGCTTCAGCAGGACGGCCGGGACGATCAGGGCGGCCGCCGCCCACAGGCACAGGGCGAGCAGGGCGGCGCCCGGGGAGGCCGCGCCGGGCATCGGGTCGGCGGAACCGAGGGCCCCGGCGGCCTGGGTGGGGAAGTACCTGAGCGCGGTCTCGACCGCGTCGTACGGAAGCATGCCGAGGACCTCGGGGAGGATCAGCACGCCGCCGACGAAGGCCCCGATGGCGCCCGGCACCGAGCGCAGCGCGGCGCCGAGGCCGAGGGCGATGAGGGCGAGCAGGGTGACGCCGGTGGCGTTGCCGGCGATGGCGGCGAGGACGCCGTCGTCGGTGAGGGCGGCCGCCTGGTCGGTGCCGGAGAGGAAGATCTGCGCGGTGAGGAAGGTGGTCAGGGCGGTCATGAAGGAGACCGTGAGGACGACTGCCGTGAAGACCGCGGCCTTCGCCCACAGGATCGGCGTGCGGCGCGGGACGGCGGTCAGCGAGGCTCTGACGAGGCCGGTGGCGTACTCGCCGGCGGTGACCAGGATGCCGAGGACGGCGAGGCAGATTCCGCCGAGCTGGGAGCCGTAGAGGGTGAGGACGACGGTGTCCACGTCGGAGTCGCCGCCGTCGGAGGTGTAGGTGGCGCCCATGAGGATGCCGACGCCGAGGAGGAACGCGACCGAGGTGAGGACGGTGATCCAGGTCGAGCGGACCGTCCACAGCTTGTGCCACTCGGAGCGCAGGACGCGGGGAGCGGTGATCGCGGGGGTGGCGGGGGTGCTCATGCGGCTGCTCCCTGGTATTCGACCGAGTCGCGGGTGAGGTCCATGAACGCCTGTTCCAGGGAGGCGGTCCGAGGGGTGAGTTCGTGCAGGGGGATGCCGTGGTCGGCGGCGGTGCTGCCGATCCGTACGGAGTCCACTCCGGTGATGCGGAGGGTGCCGGGGGACTCCTCGGTGACGCGGGCCTCCGGGAGCAGCGCCCGCAGCCGCGTCGGTTCGGGGGTGACCACCCTGACCGAGGCGCCTCCCGACTCCCGTACGAGGGCCTCGACGGTCGTGTCGGCGAGGAGCCGGCCCTTGCCGATGACGATGAGATGGTCGGCGGTCAGGGCCATCTCGCTCATCAGGTGGGAGGAGACCAGGACCGTACGGCCCTCGGCCGCCAGGGACTTGAGCAGCGTGCGGATCCACAGCACGCCTTCCGGGTCCAGGCCGTTGACGGGCTCGTCGAGGACGACGGCCTGCGGGTCGCCCAGGAGCGCGGCGGCGATGCCGAGGCGCTGGCCCATGCCGAGTGAGAAGCCCTTGACGCGGCGGCGGGCGACCTCGGTCAGACCGGTGAGGCCGAGGACGTGCTCGACGCGGGAGCGCGGGATGCCGTGCGTGTGCGCGAGTGCCATGAGGTGGTGGTGGGCGGAGCGGCCGGGGTGGATCGAACGGGCCTCCAGGAGCGCGCCGACCTGGGTGAGGGGCGCGGGGTGGGCGGCGTAGGCGCGGCCGCCGATGGTGGAGCGGCCGCGGGTCGGGGCGTCGAGGCCGAGGAGCATGCGCAGGGTGGTGGATTTCCCTGCGCCGTTGGGGCCGAGGAAGCCGGTGACCGTGCCGGGGTGGACGGTGAAGCCGAGGTCCTCGACGACGGTCCTGGCGCCGTACCGCTTGGTGAGTCCTTCTGCTCGGATCATGTCCACGACGCTACGGAGCGGGCGGCCGCGGATCGTCCGACCGTGGGTGGCAGCGGGGCGGGGGGACGTAGTACCGCGGTACGACGGGGATATGGGTTTGTGGGGGGTGGCCGGCAGCGGTGAGGATCGGGCCATGGACTATCTGATACGCGCGATTCGCGCCGACGAGTGGGAGCGGGCGCGCGAGATTCGGCTCGCCGCCCTGCGGGACCCGGTGGCGCACCTGGCCTTCCTGGAGACGTACGACGTGGCCGTGACCCGGCCCGACGCGTTCTGGCGGGAGCGGACCGAGGGGGCGGCCGAAGGCGGTACGGGTGCCCGTCAGTTCGTGGCCGAGGCGCCGGACGGGACGTGGGCGGGCACGATCTCGGTGCTGGTGGAGCGGCCGGCGGACGAGGTGCGGTTCGGGGAGCCGGCGAAGATCGACCAGACGCACATGGTGGGGGTGTACGTACGGCCGGAGGCGCGCGGGACCGGGGTGACGGAGGCGCTCTTCCGGGCGGGCGTGGAGTGGTCCTGGTCGCTGCCGGCGCCGGAGATCCAGCGGGTGCGGCTGTACGTGCACGAGGCCAACGCGCGGGCCCGCGCCTTCTACCGGCGGTTCGGTTTCGTGCCGTCGGGGGAGACCGTGCCCATGCCGGGGGACGAGTCGGCGCGTGAGGTGGAGTACGAGATCCGGCGGCCGGTGCTCGGCGCGTAGGGCGGGACCGTGCGCTACTGGAGCCGCCAGGTCTGGAGACGCTAGGTCTGGAGGCGCCGGGTCTGGAGACGCTAGGTCTGGGGGAGCGGCTCGGGCCAGCGGGCGCGGGCTTGTTCCTGGGAGCGGAGCAGGGCCAGGGTCGGCAGGCCCTGGTCCTGGCCGTCGGCCAGGAGCTCCGGGAGCCGGGGAAGGGGAGCCACCGCGGCGACGTCGTCGAGGACGAGCGTCAGTGGTGGGTCGAGGCGACCGTCGGATGACCGTGCGGCCATGCGGCGGCCGCGCTCGACCACGCTTGCGGTGAGGGCGGTGAGCAGAGGCATCGCGCCCGGGTGGGTGCGCGGGTCCTCGATCGGTTCGCCCACCACATAAAGGGTGCCCCCCTCCGCCACGAAAGATTCCAGGGTCAGGGAATCCGTTCGATTCGGTGTGCAGGCGTCCCTGATGTGGATGGAGGAGAGCGCGGAGAGGGTACGGGCCGTCAGTTCCTGGGCGATCTCCCGGCGTTCCGCGTGCGCGGTGAGCGCGGACTCCAGGAGTCCGGCGTGACCGGCGGCGGCCTTGGGGTGGGTGCGGAGGATGCGTACGGGCTCGTGGGCGCCCGCGCCCTGGGCCCAGCGGTGGACCTGCTTGAACGGGCGGCCGTCCAGGGCCGCGGCGTGCAGCCAGCAGCGCAGGAGCGTTTCGGCGGTGTCGGCGACGGCGGCGTCCAGACGGGACGGCGGGCGTACGGGGGCGAGGAGCGCGATCGCCCGTTCCTGGGCCGTGGCGGGGTCCTCGCAGTGGTCGGACGGTGACCAGTGGAGGCGGGCCGGGGTGTCGCAGAGGTGGCCGGGGTCGTAGACGAGGACGGGGCCGAGCTTGCCGCGGGCGTCCTTGGTGTCGGCCCAGACCGTGGGGTCGGAGGTGACGACGAGCGCGGGGCCTTCGGCGTCCTGGACGGCCTGGAGCGCGGCGGGGCGGCGGGTGGCGGGGGCGCCGAAGAGGAGGCCGGGGGCGGTGCGGGGCGCCGGGACGACGGGCTCGGGGGCCTCTGCCTGGGCGGGGGCCGGTTGCGGGGCGGGCTGGGAAACGGGTCGCTGGGCGGGCTGGGCGGGCTGAGGGATGGGGTGCGGGGCCGGCTGGGAGGGCGGGGGCTCCGTGGCGGGCGCGGGTGTCCACTCCGTGGCGGCGGCGCTGGCTGCCATTGGTGTGCCGTAACCCTGCCCGTACCCGTACGCGGCACGCCTGCTCGCCCGTACCGCTCTCCAGCGCGCCAGTGTCCCCACCACGAAGATCGTGAGGACCACCAGCACCATCAGCTCGCCGATGAGCAGTCCCCAGAACAGCCCGTACCCCGGCAGCTCGCCCGCCGGGGTGTCGGGCCAGGCGGCCGGCAGGTCCTGCGGGCTGCCGATCAGGGCGCGTACGGCCATGGGGGTTCTGGCGAAGGTGACCCCGGCCGGCCAGGCGCCCTTGGAGAGGACGGCGGCCAGGCCGGTCGCCGTCCACACGAGCACGGTCAGCCCGAGGACGAAACCGACGAGGCCGACCACCAGTCCGTCGGGGATGCCCCCTTGTCGTTCGTCCTTCCGCACGTCATGCCACCGTCGACTGCGAGGGGTCGTTGAGGTGCTGCTCGATGAGGGCGGCGCGCTGTTCCGTCTCCCATTCCAGTTCGGCGTCGATGGACGGGTCGACGGAGGACTCCGTCATGGCGCGGTCGGTGTAGACGAGCGGCCGTTCCTTCTCGGTGATGAGGTGTTTGACCACTTGGACATTGCCGTTGACGTCCCAGACGGCGATGCCGGGGGTGAGTGTCGGGATGATCTCGACCGCCCAGCGTGGCAGGCCGAGGACGCGTCCGGTGGCGCGGGCCTCGTCGGCTTTCTGGGCATAAATGGTGCGGGTCGAGGCCATCTTGAGGATGGCCGCGGCCTCCCGTGCCGCCGCGCCGTCGACGACGTCCGAGAGGTGGTGCACGACGGCGACGAAGGACAGGCCGAGCCGGCGGCCGAACTTCAGCAGTCGCTGGAACAGCTGGGCCACGAAGGGGCTGTTGATGATGTGCCAGGCCTCCTCGACCAGGAAGATGCGCTTCTTCCGGTCGGGGCGGATCCAGGTGTGCTCCAGCCACACGCCGACGATCGCCATGAGGATGGGCATGGCGATGGAGTTGCGGTCGATGTGGGACAGGTCGAAGACGATGAGCGGCGCGTCGAGGTCGATGCCGACGGTGGTCGGGCCGTCGAACATGCCGCGCAGGTCGCCGTCGACCAGCCGGTCGAGGACGAGTGCGACGTCCAGGCCCCAGGCGCGTACGTCGTCTATGTCGACGTTCATCGCCTCCGCCGACTCCTCCTTGGGGTGACGGAGCTGCTCGACGATGTCGGTGAGGATCGGCTGGCGGTCGGTGATGTGTGTGTTGACGTAGGCGTGGGCGACCTTGAGCGCGAAGCCGGCGCGCTCGTCGAGGCCGTGGCCCATCGCGACCTCGATGATCGTACGGAGCAGGGCGAGCTGCCCGGTCGTGGTGATCGAGGGGTCGAGCGGGTTGAGCCGGATGCCGGCGTCGACGGCGACCATCGGGTCGAGGCGGATGGGAGTTATCCCCAGCTCCTGCGCGATGAGGTTCCATTCGCCGACGCCGTCCTCGCCCTGGGCGTCGAGGACGACGACCTGGCGGTCGCGGAAGCGCAACTGGCGCAGGACGTAGGTCTTCTCCAGCGCGGACTTGCCGTTGCCGGACTCGCCGAGCACGAGCCAGTGGGGGGCCGGGAGCTGCTGGCCGTACAGCTGGAAGGGGTCGTAGATGTAGCCCTTGCCGCTGTAGACCTCGCGGCCGATGATCACGCCGGAGTCGCCGAGGCCGGGGGCGGCCGTCGGGAGGTAGACGGCCTGGGCCTGTCCGGTGGAGGTACGGACGGGGAGCCGGGTCGTCTCCACCTTCCCGAAGAGGAAGGAGGTGAACGCCTCGGTGAGGGCGGAGAGTGGATCTCGCATGTGCACGGGCCCCTTAGCGGCTGGCGTGGCTGGCGGCTAGTGGCTAGCGGCGGATGCCGGTCGCGAACGGCAACGTGTTCACAAAGGCCCGGTGGTGCTCGCGGTCGCACCACTCCAGCTTCAGGTACGACTTGCCGGCGGAGGCCCTGATCGTGCGCTTGTCCCTGGCCAGGGCCTCGGGCGAGCGCGACGAGACGGTGATGTACCCGACGAGGTTGACGCCGGCGGCGCCGCTGGCCAGGTCTTCGCCCCGCTGGTCGAGCCGCCCGTGCGCGGCGATGTCGCGCGGGTCGACGGTGCGGTTCATCTTGGCCTGGCGGGATGCCTCGGCCTCGTCGTTGGTCTTCTCGGTGAGCATCCGCTCGATGGCGACCTCGGTGGGTTCGAGGTCCATGGTCACGGCGACCGTACGGATCACGTCCGGGGTGTGGACGAGGAGCGGGGCGAGGAAGTTGACGCCGACGGGGGTCATCGGCCACTCCTTCACCCAGGCGGTGGCGTGGCACCAGGGGGCGCGGGTGGAGGACTCGCGGGTCTTGGCCTGGAGATAGGTGGGCTCCATGGCGTCGAGTTCGGCCGGCCAAGCGTTTCGTTTCGTCATGGCCTGGATGTGGTCGATGGGGTGGTCCGGGTCGTACATGGAGTGCACGAGGGAGGCGAGGCGGGACTGGCCGAGGGGCTGGCGGACGCGGATGTCGGCCTCGGCGAGACGGGCGCAGATGTCGGTGAGTTCGCGGGCCATGACGACGGCGAGGCCGGCGTCGCGGTCGAGCCTGCGGGCGCCGGAGGTGTGGCGGGCGGCGCGGGCCATGGCGTTGGCCTCGGCGGCGAGTTCGCGGGTGTAGTGCATGCAGGCCACGAGGTAGGCGCGGTGTTGCTCGCTGGAGGTGGAGACCATCGACTGGAGCTGTTCGTACGACTCCTGGAGCCAGGCCGGGGCGTTGGGGTCGCCGCGCTGGCCGACGTCCTTGGCGTGGGCGTCGGGGTCGGCGGGGAGGGTGCGGGCGAGCATCTGGAGGCGGGTGACGAAGCCGTCTCCGTTGGCGACGTGCTTCAGCAGGGTGCCGAAACGGTCCACCAGCGCTTCCTGGTCCTCGCTGTCGCGCAGGCCGACGCCGGGGCCCTCGATCTCGATGGCGGCGGTGACGGTGCGGCGGTCGGCGTGGAGGAGGACGGCGATCTCGTCGGGGCCGAAGGGCGCGGAGAGCCAGTTGATCCGGCCGATGCCGGGCGGTGGGCCGACCTCGACCTCGCGGCCGTCGAGCCGGGTGCCGGCTTCGGCGGCGGTGGACCGGTAGGCGGTGCCGCGCTTGAGGCTCCGCTTGTAGCTGCGGTTGATCTCGAACCACTTGTAGAAGGTGCGGTGCTTGTACGGGACGTACACGGCGGCGAGCGCGAGCATCGGGAAGCCGGTGAGCAGCACGATCCGCAGGGTGAGGACGGGGACGAGGAGTCCGCTCATCATGCCGAGGAACGCACCGGCGATGATCAGGGCGATCTCGCCGGTCTCGCGGTTCTTGCCGACGATCGCGTTCGGCCGGGCGCGGCCGATGAGATACGTACGGCGGGGCGTGACCGGCTGGGACTGGGTCGTCAACGCCCTCCACCTCCTGTGCTTCCTGTGTTCTTGCGGCTGCTGTGCGGGGTGCCTGACGTGGGGCTGCTGCTACGGGGCGGGGGTGCGGCGGAGGGGACAGTTCCGCCGCCGCCCCCGGCCGAGCCCCCGCGGCTGCTGTGGGCGGCGACACCGCCGGCGAGGGGGTTCGCGGGCCGTGCTGCGCCGCCGCTGTTCGGGGACTGGTTCCCGCCGCCGTCGCCGCGGGCGCTGTGGGTCTTGATGCCCTGGGAGACGAGGGAGGCGGGGGAGGAGATGACGGCGGCGGCCGCGTTCTCGCCGGCGCGGTGCAGGCGGTTGTTGCGGGAGGCGACGATCTCGTCGCCGAAGCCGGGGACGAAGCGGTAGATCATGGCGGAGGCGAAGATGGCGAGCAGGATGATCGCGAGGCCGGAGACGACGGCGGAGAACGAGTCGGGCCCGGTTCCGGAGGAGAGTGCTCCGGCGAGGCCGAGGACGATGACGATGACCGGCTTGACGAGGATCACCGCGATCATGATCCCGGCCCAGCGGCGGACGTGGCCCCACATGTTCTTGTCGACGAGCCCGGCGTAGACGACGACGCCGAGGAGGGCGCCGACGTAGAGCAGGACGGCACGCAGGAACAGTTCGAGGTAGAGCACGCCGGCGGCGAGGACACTCACCAGGGACACGATGATCAGCATGATGGGCCCGCCAGCGATGCTGTCGCCCTTCTGGAGGGCTTCCTTGAAGCTGCCGAAGAAGACGTCGGTCTGCTGGCCGGTGCCGGAGGCGATGACCTCGGTGACGGCGTCGGTGGCGTTGACGACGGTGTAGAGGATGAGCGGGGTGAAGGCGGAGGCGAGGACGGTCAGCCAGAGGAAGCCGATGGCCTCGGAGATGGCGGTGGTGAGGGGGACGCCGCGGATGGCGCGCTTGGCGACGGCGAGGAGCCAGAGGAGGAGGGTGAGGAAGGTGGCGGCGGCGAAGACGATGGCGTAGCGGCCGAGGAACTCGAGGTTGGTGAAGTCGACGTCGGCGGACTCTTTGACGGCCTGGGAGAGCTTGTCGACGATGGCGACGGCGGCGTCGGCGCAGCCGCGGGCGAGGGAGGAGAGGGGGTCGAGGGCGGTGGTGGGGTCCTCGAGCCCGGTGCGGCCGGATCCGCTGGATTCGCCGGTGTCGCAGTACTCCCTGGCGGGGCCGCGGATGAGGTCGCACGGGTCGTTGCTCGTGCTCGGGCTGGGAGTCGGCGTCGGGGCCGCGAAGGCACGGCCACCTCCGATCAGTACCAGCGAGCTCTGCACCGCTGCGGCGGCGACAATGGTGAGCGTGCGAGGCGGACGCTTAGCGGGCATAAGTGAATCCCCCGAACTGGTCGACGGCGTCGGCCATCTCCTCTGCGCCTGAGGCCCTCTGATCGCGGCCGACAGGCACCGGTCCGTCCTTCTGGTCGAAGTCCGTCACCTTCCAGTCGCCGTTGACCCACTGCAATTGGTACGTGGTCGTGTACCAACTCTCGGACACGGGGTTCTTGGATCCCTCGCCGGCCATGCCGAACAGGGACGAGAACCAGACCGCGACCGTGGCCCGGTCGTTGCTGTAGCTCTCCATCTTCGAGCCCACGGGGATGACCCGAGAGATGAACGTCATCCCGCTCGGAACCGTGCCGTCCTCCTGCAGGCCGATGCGGGCGAGGAATCCCTTGTCCGAGTAGACCTTGTCCAGGTCGTCGCCCCGTTCGGCGGCAGCTTCCGGCGTGTAGACCGAGTTGATGATCTCGTGGCGGCGGGAGGCCACGAACATGTCCGCGGACCCGAGCGGTACGGAGTAGTTCACGGCCGCGCTTTGGGCGCCCTGTTCGTCGTGGGCGAAGCCCATCGGGATCGTGCCGTTCTTGCCCGTCACCGGGCGGACGCCCGTCGCCGCCGTGGGGGCCTGGGCGCCCGGGGTGGCGGAGGAGGCCGAGGCGTTGTCGCCGGTGGTGTCGCCGGTGCCGCCTCTGTTCGCGAAGGCGATCGCGGCGATCAGCAGGACCACCACGCCCACGACCGTGATGAGCGACCGCGAGGCGCGCGCCGGTGGGCGGCGGGCGCCGCCGTAGACGTCGCCGGTGCCGCCCTCGGGGAGGCGCGTGCGGGTCTGGCCCGAGCCGCCGAAGCCGTCGTTGTCGTCGCCGAGGCTCATGACGGGTACGCCCCCTCAACCGTTCGCGGGTACGACAGAAGCCGTGCTGGTTTCCGCGCGGGCGCGGTGTGCTGACTGGACATCAGGGAACGTGACCTCGGTGGTTAGACGGCCATCCCGTACACGATCGTGAACAGCGTCCCGAGTGATCCGATGATGAAGACTCCGGTCAGACCGGCCACGATCAGGCCCTTGCCCTGCTCGGCGCTGAACGTGTCCCTGAGGGCGGTCGCGCCGATGCGCTGCTTTGCCGCACCCCAGATGGCGATGCCGAGGCAGAGCAGGATGGCCACGGCCATCACGACCTCGATCATCACCTTGGCTTCATTGCCCAGGCTCCCGAAAGGCCCCCAGTTCGGGGCGATTCCACCGATGATGGTGGTGATGTCGCCCTTCTCGGCCGCCAGGTACATGTAACTCACCGCCCCTGTTGGGTAGTTCGTCGCCCTTGCCTCATGGCATGGGTCATCGCCCTATCTTCGCTGATGAAACCGCTCGCGTGTGACGGCTTGACGGCTCTCTTTACCCGATCCCCGCACGCATGACCGATCTGACCGCCTTGACCTGCGGCGGTGTGGCCGGTTTCTCTACGAAGAAGCGTATGGTCACTCTGTGTATCACGGAGGGTGACTCCGGGCAATGACTGTCGTTGTTGCACTCTTGGGGTGGTGGCGGCGCCCTGGTCGGGCCGCGTCAGGCGTACGAGGCGATCAGGCGTGAGAGGTGGCGGCCGGCCAGGAGCAGGGGCGTCTCCGAGCGGGTGAGCTGGGCGGAGACCTCCGCGCCCTCCAGGGTGTTGATGACCGTCGCCGCGAGGGACTCGGCCTCGGGGTCGGGGAAGCCGCAGCCGAGGAGCTTGTCGGTGACCAGCCTCTGCCAGGCCAGCAGGGCTTCGGCGCAGGCGCGTTGGATCGGGTTGTCGGTGCCGAGGGTCTCCAGGGCGGCCGCGGTGACGGGGCAGCCGTCGGTCCAGCCGGAGGCGCGGAGTTCCGTGGCCAGGAGGCGGGCGCAGGCGTCGACCGCGGCGCCGGGGGAGTCCTCGCTGTCCAGGGCGGTGCGCAGCAGCGCGGCGAACTCCTCGCGGCCGTGCTCCATCGCCGCCACGGCCACGGCCTCCTTTCCGCCCGGGAAGAAGTGGTAGACGGAGCCGAGGGTGGCCTCCGCCTCCTGGGCGATCTGCTTGATGCCCGTGCCGACGTAGCCCTGGCGCTGGATGAGGCGCGAGGCGGCGACGACGATCCGGTCGCGGGTCCCGCTGGGGTTGTTGCCGGCGGTGGGGGTGCCGGCGCTGCTGGTCTGCATGCGGAGCAGTCTATCCAGGAATTAATTAGAGCGTTCGTTTTAGACCTGTGCTAGCTTCGGTCCTGCTCGCTAGATAGAGCGCTCGTTCTAGACCACCCACACGAGGGGATTTTCCGCATGCCCAAGAACTCCGTCACCGTCATCGGCCTCGGCCCCATGGGACAGGCCATGGCCGCCACCTTCCTCGACCGCGGCCACCAGGTCACCCTGTGGAACCGCACCGCCTCCCGCGCCGACGAGCTGGTACGCCGTGGGGCCGTCCTCGCGGCCACGCCCGCCGAGGCCGTGGCGGCCAACGAGCTGGTGGTGGTCAGCCTCACCGACTACGCGGCGCTGTACGACGTACTGGAGGGTGTGGACCCCGCCGTCCTGTCCGGCCGGGTTCTCGTCAACCTCAGCTCCGACACACCGCTTCGGGCCCAGGAGGCCGCGGCCTGGGCGCGGGAGCGGGGCGCGGTCCAGCTCACCGGCGGGGTGCTCGTGCCGCCGTCCGGCATCGGCCGGCCCGGCTCCTCCGCCTTCTACAGCGGCCCGCGCGAGGTCTTCGAGGCCCACCGCCCCACCCTCGAAGTGCTCACCGGCACGGACTACCGGGGGGAGGACCCCGGGCTGGCCGCGCTGTTCTACCAGCTCAACATGGTCATGTTCTGGACCGCCCTCAGCGGCTACTGGCAGGCTCTCGCCCTCGCCGACGCGCACGGCTTCAAGGCCGGCGACATCCTGCCGTACGCCGTCAACGCCCTGGACCTGAAGCAGTTCGTGGAGTTCTACGCACCACGCGTCGACGCCGGTGACCACTCCGGTGACGTCGACCGGCTCGCGATGGGTCTCGCGAGCACCGAACACGTCCTGCACACCATCACCGACGCGGGCGTCGACGGGGCGCTCCCCGCCGCCGTCGTCGACCTCTTCCGGCGCGGCGTCGAAGCGGGGTACGGGCAGGACAGCAGCTCCAGCCTCGTGGAGGTCCTGAAGCGGAAGTGAGGGCGGCGCGGACGAGGCGTGACCCGGGGCAACGCCCCGGAGCAATACACCTAGGGCCGGGTCGGCGGCGTGTGGAAGCCCGTGCAGCCGAAGCGCCGCCACTCGGTCCGGTCGTCGCCGTCCGCCCGGTAGGCGACCACCGTCCAGTCCCCGTCCTTCGACGTCACCGGCGGCGCCCCCGCGAAGTCCCCGGGGTACGTGAGGGTCTTCTCCGCCCCGCCGACCCGCAGCGGAGCGGAGGTGAAGCCGAACCCCTCGGCGCCGGGCGGCTTCACGCCGACCACCAGGCGGTAGGGCGCCCCGCCCGAGAACGCGAGCCTCACCTCGGCCGAGGGAGAGCCCGAGCGGTACGTGACCGAGGTCGACGAGGTGCTGCCGGAGGGGCCGCCCTCGGGCGGGCGGTCGCACTCCCCGGCGCCCAGCCGCGCCTGCTTCGGGTCCTTCGACAGCGCCCAGCGGACCTCGGACGCCGACTCGACCACGGACGCGGACGGGGTCGGGGTCGGGGTCGGGCGGGTCGGGCCGGTCGGTTCCACCGGCTGGGACGACGCGGCCTCCGCGCCCCTGTCCTTGCCTCCGCCCCCACCGTCCCCACCGTCCCCCTCACCCCAGCCCTGCCACGCGGCCGTGCCCACCACGCCGGCCAGCGCGAGGACCAGCGCCCCCGTCCCCCACCACCCACCACGGCCGCGCCGCGCACGAGCCGACGCCTCATCCGTCTCCGCCGCCGGATCCCTCGCCGGATCCCTCGCCGGATCCGCGCCCATATCCCCCGCCGGATCGGCAGGGGCGTCGACCCGTGTCGGCGACAGCGCCGTGCCCCCGTCTCGCGGGCCACACCGCGCGATCACCTCCGCGAGCTCCGGGCGGTCCGCGGGGTCCTTGGCCACGCAGGCCCGGATCAGCGCAATCAGCTCCGGATCGGGGTCCGTCCCGCCCGCCAGGTCGATCTCCTCGTGCACCGCCCTGTAGGAGACGGCCTCGGCGGGCCCGTCCCCGAACGGCGGCCGGCCCGTCGTCACGTACGCCATCGTGGCGCCCAGCGCGAAGACGTCCGCCGCCGCCGACGTCTCGTTGCGCAGCAGGACCTCCGGCGCGGTGAACCCCGGCGTCCCCGGCGCCGCGCCCGTCCGCGTCAGGGCCGTGTCGTCCGAGCCCCGCGCGATGCCGAAGTCGATCAGCCGGGGCCCGTCGGCCGCCAGGATCACGTTCTGCGGCTTCAGGTCCCGGTGGGTGATCCCGTACGCGTGGACGCTCTCCAGCGCCACCGCGAGCGCCGTGAGGAGCCGACGGCACTCCGCCGCCGGGAACGACCCCTGCGCGCCCACGGCCTGACGGAGGGTGGGGCCGGGGACGTACTCGGTGGCCAGCCAGTACGGCGCCGCGTCCAGCGAGGCGTCGACCAGTTGCGCGGTGTGCGGGCTGCGGACGGCCCGTACCGTCGCGACCTCCCGCCGGAACCGCGCCAGCGCCTCCCGGTGACCGGTGATCTCCTCCCGGATCACCTTCAGCGCGACCATCCCGCCGCCCGGCGAGCGCGCCAGGTACACCTGGCCCATGCCGCCGGCCCCGAGCCGGCCGAGCAGGATGTGGTCGCCTATGCGCGCGGGGTCCTGCCCGGGTCTCAGTGGGTCCACGCTGCCGCACTGTAGTGCGGGCGGTGTCGTCCGCGCGGGCCGTCGGCCTCCTCCGGACACTTCCTGTCCGTCCCGTTTGCCACCCCCCGAACCGCCTCCCGCCACCTAGACTTGGCGAGGATGGACTGCCAAGACCCTAGGGGTGGTTGACGGTGCGTAAGGCGCGAGGGGCGCGCAAGGCGTGGCTGGTGGGCGCGGGGGTCTTCGGGGCGTGCCTCAGCTTCGTCGCGCTGCTCGTCGTCGGTACGTACTCCGCCGCGGCCGGGCTCCTCGGTGGTGCGGGGAACGCCAAGAACGGCACGGTCGGACTGGCCAAGGGCGCCGTGCCGGCCGCGTACCAGGGGCTGGTGCAGAAGTGGGGGAACCTCTGCCCCGCCATCAACCCCGCCCTGCTCGCCGCGCAGCTCTACCAGGAGAGCGGCTGGAACCCGCGGATCGTCTCGCCCGCCAACGCCATGGGCATCGCCCAGTTCATCCCCGGCACCTGGGCGGGTCACGGCATCGACGGAGACAAGGACGGCGACCGGGACGTCTGGGACCCGGCGGACGCGATCCCGTCCGCCGCCTCGTACGACTGCGAGCTCGCCGGCTATGTGAAGGACGTGCCGGGCGACCCGACGAACAACATGCTGGCCGCGTACAACGCGGGGGCGTACCGGGTCATAAAGTCCGGTGGGGTGCCGCGCATCAGCGAGACGCAGAACTACGTGCGGATCATCCGCTCCCTGGAGAAGAGCTTCGCGCGGCCCCTGGGCCGGGTCGATCCCTCGCGGCAGGCCGCCGGGGCGATCCACTTCGCACAGCAGAAGCTCGGTACGCCCTATCTGTGGGGCGGGACGGGAACGGCCGCGCAGAATGGCCGATTCGACTGCTCCGGCTTGACACAGGCGGCGTACCGGACCGTCGGGATCGAGCTGCCGCGCGTCGCCAACGACCAGTACAACGCGGGGCCCCACCCCGCCCGTGCCGAGCTGCTCCCGGGCGACCTCGTCTTCTTCTCCGACGACCTGACCAACTCGCGCGCCATCAGGCACGTCGGCATCTACGTCGGCGGCGGTTACATGATCGACGCGCCGCGCACCGGGGCCGTGATCCGCTTCACCAAGATCGACACTCCGGACTACTTCGGGGCGACCCGGGTCACCCAGGAGGGCGCGGCGGCGCTCCCGACGCACCTGCCGCAGACCTGACGCGCTGTCGGACATGGCCGGAACTCTCCGTTAAGCACAGGCCCTGAGCTGCGACGACGTGTCACTCTTCGGTAACGTCGTGGTGATCGTCGAGGAAGAGCGGAACGTCCGCCTCAGGCGGTTCGTTTCCTGATCCGACCGCCCACGGTCGACTCACGTGACAAGGCAAGGGGCCGCAGCAGATGGCTGGACTCGCATCGGACGGTTCGAACCCCGATGTCAGCCTGCTCTACGACATCAACGGGCTGGCGCGGGAAGCCCCGCCGTGGTTCGACCGTGTCATGGGGTTCGTCGGCGAGTACGGGATCATGCTCGGCCTCGTCCTCGTCGCGCTCTGGTGCTGGTGGAGCGCCCGTCGGCGCGGCACCCTGACCGACTCCGTCACCGCTCTCTCGGGACTCGTCTGGGCCCCGCTGGCCGCGGGCATCGCGCTGCTCGTCAACATTCCCATCCGCGGGTTCGTCGAGCGACCACGGCCGTTCAAGGACCATGACGGTCTCGACGTCCTCGTCGACGGGAAGACCGACTTCTCCTTCGTCAGCGACCACGCCACCATGGCGATGGCCATCGGTGTGGGGCTCTTCGTCGCCCACCGGAAGTTCGGCCTCGCCGCCATCGGCCTCGCCTTCGCCGAAGGCTTCTGCCGCGTCTACATGGGCGTGCACTACCCGACCGACGTCATCGGCGGCTTCGCTCTCGGTACGGCGGTGACGCTGCTCCTCGCCCCCGTCGCCCACGCCCTGCTGACCCCGGTCGTGTCCGCGGTCGCCCGCTCCCGGCACGGGGCGCGGCTGGTCCGCTCCCGGAGCGCCGCCGAGCGCTGCCCGCAGCCCGAGACGCTCGGCATCCCCGAGCCGCGCCTGGGATCCGGCGAGAACGACCTGGCCGCGTGACCGCGCCGGAGTCCTGACCGCCCCCGAGCCCCTACCGCTCGAAAGCGCCTGCCGCTCGAGAGCCCTGGCCGCTTGAGACCCCCTGCCGCCCAAGACCCCTGACCGCGCAGGGGGCCCGCCTTCGAGAGCGGTCCGGCCCCGCGAGAGCGATCCGACCGCGAGAGCGATCCGACCGCGAGAGCGATCCGATCGCGCGATCGGTCCGGCCCCGAGAGCGGTTCCCTCCCCGTGAGCGACCTCGTCGCGCGGGCGGCCCCGCCGGCTAGGCGGTCGGCTGTCGTGCCTCGGCCGCGTGCGTCGCCGCGTCCGACCGGGCCTTGTCCCGCGATCTGCGTGCCGGGCCCGTCCAGCCGCAGCTGCACCGGGCCATCGCGAAGGAGCCGCGTTCCGTCGTGGTCGTGTGATGCGGGGCCTGCTGATGCACGGATCCACCGTACTGCGCGTGACGGGTGGCCCGGGACCGTCGTTAGGGGGTCGGGCGGGTCCCGGACAAGCAGCGGTACGGCGTTGGGGGTTGGCAGGCGATGGTGGTGCAGCGGTACGGGCGCGGGGGCGGCTCCCTCGCCGTCGCGGCGGCCCTGGTCGGGGCGGTGGCCTCGGGCGGGTGCTCCGCCCCCGAGGACTCCAAGCCGGGCGGCGACCCGGTGAGGACCGTGCGGGGCGCGGCCGAGGTGCTGACCCGGGCCGGCACCTCCAAGGCGAGTACGAGCATGGAGATGGCGGCCGGCGGGACCCGGGTGACCATCCGGGGTGAGGGCGGGTACGACTTCCGCCGGCGCACCGGCCGGCTCCAGGTCGTCCTGCCCAAGGACGCGGCCGGGGCCTCCGAGCACCGGCCCATCACCGAGCTGCTGGCGCCCGGCGCGCTCTACATGAAGAACCGCGGCGCCGGCGTCCCGGCCGACAAGTGGGTACGGGTGGACACCACCACCCTCGACGACGGCAACCTCGTCACCGGCGGGGCCACCGACCCGGCCGCCGCCGCCGAGCTGCTGCGCGGCGCGCAGCGGGTGACGTACGTCGGCGAGGTCGATCTCGCGGGGGTGAAAGTCAGCCACTACCGCGGGGTGACCGACATCGCCGTGGCCGCCCGGGCCGCCTCGCCGCAGGTGCGCGGGGCGCTGGCCGCGGCGGCGAAAGGGTTCGCCAAGGACTCCGTGCCCTTCGACGCGTATCTGGACCACGAGGGTCGGCTGCGCAAGGTGCGCCACCAGTTCAGCTTCGTCAACCAGGGACGTACGGTCGCCGTCGCGTCCACGACGCTGCTGTACGGGTTCGGTGCCGCCGTCGACGTACGGCTGCCGAGCCGCAAGGACATCTACGCCGGGAGGATCAAGGCGTAGCGGGAGGCGGGCGCAGGCCATTCCCAAATGGTCCGGACGTGTCATGCGCGGTGCGTGGCGCGCTCCCTACGCTGGGAGACCGACGCCGGCAGGAAGAGGTGAATGCGCGTGGCTCCGCCCAGTACCGCGACAGTGCCCACTGACCAGGACTGCGTCGCTCTCGCCGAGATCGAACTGTGCGGCGAACTGATCATCGCGGCCTCGGCCGCTGACGGGGAGCGGCTCAGCGCGGCCCGGATCGACGAGGTGCTGAGGGTCGTGACGGAGCGAGCCGAACGGTGCTGACCCGCCGGCCGGCCCGCCCCCGCCGGCCGGCGGGGCGGTCCGCCGGGCCCGTGCGTCGGGCCGGCGCCGTCCGCCGGGCCGGACCCGGCTCTCAGGTGCGCATCATCCGGGCGATGGCCTTCGTGGCCTCCTCGACCTTCGCCTCGATCTCGTCGCCGCCCTTCATCGCCGCGTCGGCGACGCAGTGGCGCAGGTGCTCCTCCAGAAGCTGGAGCGCGAAGGACTGCAGGGCCTTCGTGGAGGCCGACACCTGGGTGAGTATGTCGATGCAGTACGTGTCCTCGTCGACCATCCGCTGCAGACCGCGGATCTGGCCCTCGATCCGGCGCAGCCGCTTGAGGTGCTCGTCCTTCTGCTTGTGGTAGCCGTGCACGCCGTGGTCGTGGTCGGTCAGGGGCACAGCGCTCTCGACGGGCTGGGGGATGCCCTCGGCCGCCTCGGTGGTCGTCATCGCGTCCTCCCGTTGTCCAGAAAGGGTGTGTATACCCCTCGTGGGTATATGGTACCGATCCCCGCCGATCCGGGCGGGGGCCCGTGCAGATCACTGTGCCTGATGGGCGACACTGAAGGGACGCCGGTTAGCCGTGGCCGGATGATGCGCCTAGCATCAGCCTGACCGAAACCCAGCACCCCGAGGACCCCACGTGCGATTTCGTCTGACCCCCAGGGAGACGAGCTTCTACGACATGTTCGCCGCGTCCGCGGACAACATCGTCACCGGCTCGAAGCTCCTGATGGAACTGCTCGGAGCGGACACCTCCGCCCGGGCCGAGATCGCGGAGCGGATGCGGGCAGCGGAACACGCCGGTGACGACGCCACCCACGCGATCTTCCACCAGCTGAACTCCTCCTTCATCACGCCGTTCGACCGCGAGGACATCTACAACCTCGCGTCCTCCCTCGACGACATCATGGACTTCATGGAGGAGGCCGTCGACCTGGTCGTCCTCTACAACGTCGAGGAGCTTCCCAAGGGTGTCGAGCAGCAGATCGAGGTGCTGGCCCGCGCGGCCGTGCTGACCGCCGAGGCGATGCCGCACCTGCGGACGATGGACAACCTCACCGAGTACTGGATCGAGGTCAACCGCCTCGAGAACCAGGCCGACCAGATCCACCGCAAGCTTCTCGCGACGCTCTTCAACGGCAAGTACGACGCCATCGAGGTGCTCAAGCTCAAGCAGATCGTGGATGTGCTGGAAGAGGCGGCCGACGCCTTCGAGCACGTGGCGAACACGGTGGAGACCATCGCGGTCAAGGAGTCCTGAGGCTTCGTGGACACCTTTGCGCTGATCGTGACCATCGGTGTCGCGCTCGGCTTCACGTATACGAACGGGTTCCACGACTCCGCGAACGCCATCGCCACCTCGGTCTCGACCCGGGCGCTGACGCCGCGCGCGGCGCTGGCGATGGCCGCCGTGATGAACCTCGCCGGAGCGTTCCTCGGCAGCGGCGTCGCCAAGACGGTGAGCAAGGGCCTGATCGAGACGCCCGAGGGCAGCAAGGGGATGGGCATCCTCTTCGCCGCGCTGGTCGGCGCGATCGTCTGGAACCTGGTCACCTGGTACTTCGGTCTTCCGTCCTCCTCCTCGCACGCGCTGTTCGGCGGCATGGTGGGCGCGGCGCTCGCGGGCGGGATCGAGGTGATCTGGTCCGGGGTGCTCGAGAAGGTCGTCATCCCGATGTTCATCTCGCCGGTCGTCGGTCTGCTCCTCGGCTACCTGGTCATGTGCGCGATCCTGTGGATGTTCCGCAAGGCGAACCCGAGCAAGGCGAAGCGGGGCTTCCGTATCGCCCAGACGGTGTCGGCGGCGGGCATGGCGCTGGGGCACGGTCTGCAGGACGCGCAGAAGACGATGGGCATCGTGGTGATGGCCCTGGTCATCGCCGATGTCGAGCAGGCCGGTGACGCGATCCCGGCCTGGGTGAAGATCGCCTGTGCCGTGATGCTGTCGCTCGGTACGTACGCGGGTGGCTGGCGCATCATGCGCACGCTCGGCCGCCGGATCATCGAGCTGGACCCGCCGCAGGGCTTCGCGGCGGAGACCACGGCGGCGTCCGTGATGTACACGGCCTCGTTCATGTTCCACGCGCCGATCTCGACGACGCACGTGATCACCTCGGCGATCATGGGTGTGGGCGCCACGAAGCGTGTGAACGCGGTCCGGTGGGGCGTCGCGAAGAACATCATCCTGGGGTGGTTCATCACGATGCCGGCGGCCGCGCTGGTGGCGGCGGTGAGCTACTACGTGGTGAAGCTGTTCTTCGGGTAGTTCCCGGAAGCCGTACGGAAATGGGCCCGCCCCCTCGGGTAGAGGGGGCGGGCCCTTCGTCATGCGGTGGCACCGCCATGCAGCACCGCAGGACGCCACGCGGCGGAGCCGCATGGTCTGTGGGCTATCCGAAGCGGCCGGAGATGTAGTCCTCGGTCGCCTGGACGCTCGGGTTGGAGAAGATGCGCTCGGTGTCGTCCAGCTCGATCAGCTTGCCCGGCTGGCCGACGGCCGCCAGGTTGAAGAAGGCCGTGCGGTCCGAGACGCGGGCGGCCTGCTGCATGTTGTGCGTCACGATGACGATCGTGAAGCGCTCCTTCAGCTCGCCGATCAGGTCCTCGATCGCCAGCGTGGAGATCGGGTCCAGGGCCGAGCAGGGCTCGTCCATCAGCAGGACGTCGGGCTCGACCGCGATCGCGCGGGCGATGCACAGACGCTGCTGCTGACCGCCGGAGAGGCCGGAGCCCGGCTTGTTCAGACGGTCCTTGACCTCGTTCCAGAGGTTCGCGCCCTTGAGGGAACGCTCGACGATGTCGTTGAGCTCGGCCTTCTTGTACCGGCCGTTCAGCCGCAGGCCCGCCGCCACGTTGTCGAAGATCGACATCGTCGGGAAGGGGTTGGGGCGCTGGAACACCATGCCGACCGTGCGGCGCACCGCGACCGGGTCGACGTGGGAGCCGTACAGGTTCTCGTCGTCCAGCATCACCTTGCCCTCGACGCGGCCACCGGGGGTGACCTCGTGCATGCGGTTCAGGGTGCGCAGGAAGGTGGACTTGCCGCAGCCGGAGGGGCCGATGAAGGCCGTCACCGAGCGGGGCTCGACGGTCATGGAGATGTCGTCGATCGCCTTGTGGGCGCCGTAGTAGGCGGAGAGGCCGCTGACGTCGATTCGCTTGGCCATATCAATTCACTTCCAGAGTGACCGCGGTCAGCGGCCGGACTTCGGGGCCTTCCAGCGGGCGATGCCGCGGGCCACCAGGTTGAGGATCATGACGAAGGCGATCAGGACGAGCGCGGCGCCCCAGGCGCGGGCCACGGCTGCGTCGGTGCCGACCGCGTACTGCTCGTACACGTAGAGCGGCAGGGAGGACTGAGCGCCTTCGAAGGGGTTCGGGTTGATGAGCTTCGTACCGAACACGAGGAGCAGGACGGGGGCCGTCTCACCGGTGATGCGGGCGATCGCGAGCATGACGCCCGTGGTGATGCCGCCGATCGCGGTGGGCAGGACCACCTTCAGGATCGTGCGCCACTTCGGGATGCCGAGGGCCAGGGAGGCCTCGCGCAGCTCGTTCGGGACGAGCTTGAGCATTTCCTCGGTGGAGCGGACCACGACCGGCATCATCAGGATCGCGAGGGCCATCGCGCCGGCGAATCCGGAGGGCCCGAAGCCCAGCATCAGATTCCAGGTGGCGAGGATGAACAGACCCGCGACGATCGACGGGATGCCCGTCATGACGTCGACGAAGAAGGTGACGGCCTGCGCGAGCCTTCCGCCGCCGTACTCGACGAGGTAGACCGCGGTCAGCAGGCCGATCGGCGCGGCGATCAGGGTCGCGATGCCGACCTGCTCGATCGTGCCGAGCAGCGCGTGGTAGACACCGCCGCCCGCCTCGGCGTCGAGGACGCCGTTCATCGAGTGGGTCAGGAAGTACGGGTCGAGGACTTCCAGGCCCTTGCTGATCGTGACCCAGGCGAGGGACAGCAGCGGGATGACGGCCAGGACGAAGCAGACCCAGACGAGGCTGGTCGCGACCCGGTCCTTGGCCTGGCGGGAGCCCTCGACCTTGGTGGTGATCGCGTAGGTCGCGGCGACGAAGAACAGCGCGGCGAGCAGGCCCCACTGGATCCGGCTGTGCCAGCCGGCCGCGAGACCGAGGCCGACGCCGCCGGCGATCGACCCGATGGCGATGGCGAACGGGGTCCAGCGCGGGAGCCGGGCGTGCTTGAGCGGGTCGTGCGTGACCAGGCTCTTCACGGGCGGACGGTCCTGTATGGCGTGGCTCATGCCGCGGCCCCCGAGTACTCCTTGCGGCGGGCGATGATCCACCGGGCCGCGCCGTTGACCAGCAGGGTGATGACGAACAGGACCAGACCGGAGGCGATCAGGGCGTCCCGGCCGAACTCGTTCGCCTCGTTGAACTTGGCGGCGATGTTCTGGGCGAACGTGCCGCCGCCCGGATCGAGCAGGTGGCCCGAGAGGACGAAGCTGGGCGAGAGCACGACGGCCACTGCCATCGTCTCACCGAGCGCCCGGCCGAGGCCCAGCATCGAGGCGGAGATGATGCCGGAGCGGCCGAAGGGGAGGACCGACATCCGGATGACCTCCCAGCGCGTGGCGCCGAGGGCGAGGGCCGCCTCCTCGTGCATCTTCGGGACCTGGAGGAAGACCTCGCGGGTCACGTTGGTGATGATCGGCAGGATCATGATCGCCAGCAGGATGCCCACGGTGAACATGTTGCGGGCGACGCCGTCGCTGGCCTTGTCGAAGATGTACGTCCAGCCCAGGTACTCGTCGAGCCACTGGTTCAGGCCGTCCAGGTACGGGACCAGGAAGATCGCGCCCCAGAGGCCGTAGATGATGCTGGGCACGGCGGCGAGCAGGTCGACCACGTACGCGAGCGGCTTGGCCAGCTTGCGCGGGGCGTAGTGCGAGATGAACAGCGCGATGCCGATGGCCACCGGCACGGCGATGACCATGGCGATGATCGACGAGACGACCGTGCCGAAGGCGAGGACGGCGATGCCGAAGACCGGCGGGTCGCCGGCCGGGTTCCACTCGAAGGTGGTGAAGAAGTTCGTGGAGTCCTTGGAGATCGCGAGGACGGCGCGGTAGGTGAGGAAGCCCGCGATGGCGGCCATCAGCACCAGGAGCGTGATGCCCGATCCGCGGGACAGACCGAGGAAGATCCGGTCTCCGGGGCGGGTCGCGCCCTTGGCGCGCCCGTCGTTCTCTATGGGTGTTGTCGTAGCCATTCCGACTCTCCGGTCTGCGGAGCCGGTACAGATGTACGGGCTCCTGGCGGCGGTGCACCGGATGCCGGGCCGGTCCGTCGGTGGTGGCCGACGGACCGGGCCCGGCCGGGGATCAGGACAGGGTGGGGACGATCTCGCGGACCTTGGTCGCGATCTCGGCCGGCATCGGGGCGTAGCCCGCCTCGCTGAGGACCTTCTGGCCGTCCTCGCTGATCGCGTAGTTCAGGAACGCCTTCAGGGTCGGCAGGGTCTCCGCCTTGTTGCCCTTGTCGCAGGCGATCTGGTACGTGACCAGGACGAGCGGGTACGCGCCCTCGGCCTTGGTGGCGTAGTCGAGGGAGAGGGCCATGTCGCTGCCGGTGCCCTTGACCTTGGCGGCGGCGATGGCCTTCGAGGCGTTCTCCGTGGTGGCCGCGACCGGGGCGGCGGCGCCCGTGTTCACGGAGACCGTGGAGATCTTGTTGGCGGTCGCGTAGGAGAGCTCGAAGTAGCCGATGGAGCCCTCGGCGTCCTTGACGGCGGCGGCGACACCGGACGAGCCGTTGGCGGCCTGGCCGCCGGGGGCGGGCCACGACTTCGCCTTCGGGTCGTGCTTCCAGTCGGCCGCGGCGGCGGTGGAGAGGTACTTGCCCAGGTTCTGGGTGGTACCCGACTCGTCGGAGCGGTGGAAGGCCTGGATGTTGCTGTCGGGCAGCTTGGCGCCCGGGTTGAGCTTGGCGATCGCCGGGTCGTTCCACTTCGTGATCTTCGTGTCGAAGATCTTGGCGATGGTGGAGGCGTCCAGGACCAGGTTGTCCACGCCGTCGAGCTTGTAACCGATGGCGATGGGGCCACCGACCATCGGCAGGTTGATGCCCTTGCCGCCCTTGCAGATCTTCTGCGAGGCGGCGACCTCTTCTTCCTTCAGGGCGGAGTCGGAGCCGGCGAAGGCGACCTGGCCCTGGTTGAACTTGGTGATGCCACCGCCGGAGCCGATGGACTGGTAGTTGACCTCGACGCCCGAGCACGCGGCCTGGAAGTTCTTGACCCAGAGGTCCATGGCGTTCTTCTGCGCGGAGGAGCCCGCCGCGAGGAGCTGGCCCTTGGCGTCGTCGCACTTGATGTTCGACGCCGCGGTGGACGTCTTCCCGCCGTTCGGGGTCGTGCCGGTGTTGTCGTCCGAACCACACGCCGACAGGACGAGGGCACCGGAGACGACGAGGGCACCGATCGCGGAGGCGCGAAGCCCGTTGTTGCGCGAAAGCTTCACTTTCGGGTGTTCCTTCCAGAAGCCGCCTGACGCGGACCCAGTGTCCTGAACGTTCTACGGCGGCGTGTGTCGGGGTTGTGGGTGCAGCGCTGCGCTTGTGCACCTTGTACGGCCGAAATTAGGCAGAACAGGTGAAGCGGCCGACGGGGGAGGGTGAACGGGAAGTGAACCGTGCCGGAAGGGCGAGTGCGGGGCCCTCGGGCGGGAGGCCGGACGAGTGACAGCGACGGCCGGCGGGGTGGGCGCCCTGGCCCGGCCCCCGGCGCCCGGCCGCGGCTACGGGGCCGACACCAGCAGGTCGAGGAGTTCGCGGTCCCGGGGCTGGGTCAGGCGGTCGCGGGCCTGCGCGGGGGTGAGCCAGTCCACCCGGTCGACCTCCGCCGTCGGGGTG
The DNA here is from genome assembly GCF_055564335.1 of Streptomyces sp. NPDC029139. Taxonomy (NCBI): domain Bacteria; kingdom Bacillati; phylum Actinomycetota; class Actinomycetes; order Kitasatosporales; family Streptomycetaceae; genus Streptomyces; species Streptomyces sp. NPDC029139. Next base: position 26,188 of record NZ_JBVHWN010000010.1, read on the forward strand.
AACGTACCCCCGAGCGCACGGGCCGACCAGTACGTCACCTCTTTCTGGCGGCCGTTCGCCAGGTAGCGGACCGCGGGGAGACGGGGGCCCAGGACGCAGGACTGGCCGGTTTCCTCCCGTACCTCGCGGACCGCGCACGCCTCGGCGGTCTCGCCGCGCTTCAGCTTTCCTTTCGGATGGGACCAATCATCATATTTCGGACGGTGGACCAGGGCGATCTCGATGCCCCGCCCGGAGCGGGCGGGGCGCCACAGGACACAGCCGGCCGCGAGGATCACGGGACCGGCGCCGTCGTGTGCCGCCAGGCGCGCTGGAAGGCGAAGCGGGCGGCCTCGACCTCGTGGCGCTGGTCGGCGTGGAGGACACCCAGGGCGTACGCGGTCGCCGGGGCGATCCTGGGGGTGCGGGCCGCCGTGGCGGCCGCGGCGGCGGCCTCGGAGGCGTCCCGGTGGCGGTCGAGGGCGCGGCCGGCCTCGAAGAGGATCGGGGAGGAGCCCGTGCCGTGCAGGACCTCGCAGGCGTACCGGTGGAGGCGCAGCAGGAGCCGGGTCTGGTGCCAGGGCGCGTCCTGCGCCTCGCCGGCCGCGAGGGCGAGGGCGTCCGCGTTGTACGGGTGGCCCGCGCGGGCCAGCGGCAGCCCGGCGACGGCCTCCGTGAGGCGGCGCTCGACGACGACGGCCGGTGCGCCGAGGACCTCGGTCGCCGGCGCCTCCGCCGCGGGGCCCAGGGGGACGTCGGAGGCGAGGAGCGCGACGGCGTCCGCGACCGCGTGGAAGCGGGAGGAGCCCAGCGCCTGGAGGGCGGCCGAGTGGGCGCGCGTACGGGCGAGGGTGAGCTGGCGGTCGAGGAGGGCGCCGGCGCGGGCGGCGCCGACCGTCAGCCCCTGTCCGCCGTCCGTGCCCCGCGCCGCCGGGACGGGCCCGCTGCCGCTCGACAGCCGGGACAGCGCGTCCACCAGCCGGACGAGCCGGGAGGTGCAGGCGTGTTCCAGCGCGAGCGTTCCCGACAGCCAGGCGAGTTCCGCGCGCAGCTGGTCCGCCCAGGCGCCGTCGAGGAGTGGCCGGAAGGTGTGCAGGGTGCCGCTGATCCGGCGGGCGGCGGCCCGGAGCGACCGGGCGGCCTCCTCCGAGCCCGCCGTGTCCGAGCCGCTCTCGGTGTGCAGGCGCAGGGCGCGCAGGAAGTCTCCGGCGCGCGCCTGGAGGTAGGGGGAGAGGAGCTCCCCCGCCGTGACGCCCGTGGAGAGGCTCCGGGAGAGGGAGAGGTGGTCAGGGTTGTGCACGCCGGCGCCTCCGCGCGTCGATGAGCATCTCCTGGACGTGCCGCAGCGGCTGGCCCTCCGGGTCGGTCGCGTGCCGCGTCCAGTTCCCGTCCGGGCCGAGGTGCCAGGAGGAGGTGGTGTCGGACATTCCGGTCTCCAGGAGCCGGGTCAGGGACGCCCGGTGGGCCGGGTCGGAGACCCGCACCAGTGCCTCTATGCGCCGGTCCAGGTTCCGGTGCATCATGTCGGCGCTGCCGAACCAGACCTCGGGCTCGCCGCCGTTGCCGAAGGCGAAGATCCGCGAGTGCTCGAGGAACCGGCCGAGGATCGAGCGGACCCGGACGTTCTCGGAGAGGCCGGTGACCCCGGGGCGGATCGCGCAGATGCCGCGCACCCAGATGTCGACCGGCACGCCCGCCTGGGAGGCCCGGTAGCAGGCGTCGATGACGGCCTCGTCGACCATCGAGTTGACCTTGATCCGGACGTACGCCGGCCGGCCCGCCTGGTGGTGGGCGATCTCCTTGTGGATGCGGGAGACGAGTCCGTCCCGGAGGGACTTGGGCGCGGTGAGCAGCCGGCGGTAGGTCTCGCGGCGCGAGTAGCCGGAGAGCCGGTTGAACAGGTCGGAGAGGTCCGCGCCGACCTGCGGGTCGGCGGTGAGCAGCCCGAGGTCCTCGTAGAGCCGGGCCGTCTTGGGGTGGTAGTTGCCGGTGCCGACGTGCGAGTACCGGCGCAGCACCTCGCCCTCCTGCCGGACGACGAGCGACAGCTTGCAGTGGGTCTTCAGGCCGACGAGGCCGTAGACGACGTGGCAGCCGGCCTCCTCCAGCTTGCGCGCCCACTTGATGTTGGCCTGCTCGTCGAAGCGGGCCTTGATCTCCACGAGGACGAGGACCTGCTTGCCGCTCTCGGCGGCGTCGATCAGGGCGTCGACTATGGGGGACTTGCCGGAGGTCCGGTACAGCGTCTGCTTGATGGCGAGGACGTCCGGGTCGGCGGCCGCCTGCTCCAGGAACGCCTGGACGGAGGTGGAGAAGGAGTCGTACGGGTGGTGCAGCAGCACGTCCCGCTCGCGCAGCGCCATGAAGATGTCGGGCGCGGAGGCCGACTCGACCTCGGCGAGGTCCCGGTGGGTGCCGGCGACGAACTTGGGGTACTTCAGCTCGGGCCGGTCCAGGGAGGCGATCCCGAAGAGGCCGGTGAGGTCGAGCAGGCCGGGCAGCGGGTAGACCTCGGCGTCGGAGACCTTCAGCTCGCGGACGAGCAGGTCGAGGACGTACGGGTCGATGGACTCCTCGACCTCCAGGCGGACCGGCGGCCCGAAGCGGCGGCGCAGCAGCTCCTTCTCCAGGGCCTGGAGGAGGTTCTCGGTGTCGTCCTCCTCGACCTCCAGGTCCTCGTTCCGGGTCACCCGGAACATGTGGTGGGCCAGCACCTCCATGCCGGGGAAGAGCTCCTCCAGGTGCGCCGCGATGACGTCCTCCAGCGGGACGTACCGCTGCGGGGACGCCTCCAGGAAGCGGGAGAGCAGCGGGGGCACCTTGACCCGGGCGAAGTGGCGGTGACCGCTGACCGGGTTGCGCACGACCACGGCGAGGTTCAGGGACAGGCCGGAGATGTACGGGAAGGGGTGGGCGGGGTCGACGGCCAGCGGCGTGAGCACCGGGAAGATCTGCTGGCGGAAGAGGGTGAAGAGCCGCGCCTGCTCCTTCTCGGTCAGCTCCGGCCAGCGGATCAGGTGGATGCCCTCCTCGGCGAGGGCCGGGGCGACGTCCTGCTGGTAGCAGGCGGCGTGCCGGGCCATGAGCTCGCGCGAGCGGGTCCAGATCAGGTCGAGCACCTCGCGGGGCTGCAGCCCGGAGGCGGAGCGCGTGGCGACGCCGGTGGCGATCCGGCGCTTGAGGCCGGCGACGCGCACCATGAAGAACTCGTCGAGGTTCGAGGCGAAGATCGCGAGGAAATTCGCTCGTTCGAGGAGGGGCGTGGTGGGGTCCTCGGCCAGTTCGAGGACCCGTTCGTTGAACGCGAGCCAGCTGCGCTCGCGGTCGAGGAAGCGGCCCTGGGGGAGCTCGCCGGCGGCGTCGTCGTCCTCGTACGCGTCGGGGTCGGCGTCCAGGTCGGGCTCGAGGTCCGACGCCGGCCCGGTCTGGACGGTGTGGGGGCGGTGCGCCGCTATCGATCCGACGGAGGGCTGGGCGGTCGGCTCACCGTTCTGGGCACTCTTCGCGGACGGCTTGGCGGACGCCTTCGCGGACGACTTGGCGTTCTTCGCGGACGGCTGCGCGGACGGCTTCGCGGACGGCTTGGCGGAGGACTGGACCGGGACCTCGGCAGGCTGCTGGCTCATGGCCCCATTCTTCCGCGCGAACGGGTGGTCAGGCGCGTCGGAGCGGGCCGTGGGCGAGGGAAGTCTCCCTTTGGGGAGCCCCTTGGCGAGAGGAGGCACGGCGGGCTTCATTGCGTGAGCGTCGCAAGCGTGTCTGAATGGCCGGTAACGACGACATGTCGTGCGGGAATCGGGGGCGGGGCCCCTGAAGGCCCCGCCGACCGGTTCTCGACGGCTCGATTCCTACGTTACGGGTGCCGGGCGCAGGACCCGGCACGCGGCCAGGAGGGCGAGCGCGGCGAGGGCGAGGACGATGCCGGTCTCGATGAGCCGCGTCGGCCGGAGGTGCGTTTCGGGGTGGTGGTCGACGTACCGGCCGGTGATGCCCTTCTCGGCGAGACAGGCCGCGCGCTCGGACGGGTGGTGGCAGGACCGTTCCGTGACGCGCCGTCCCGTCTCCGGTGAGCGGGCCCATGTCCGTCATGAGCCAACCACCCCCTCGGGAAGCCCGGTTCAGGACTCCGTGCGATACATCAGATCCACCTCGTGCGTGACGAAGCCGAGCCGCTCGTACACCGTCACGGCCGCCGTGTTGTCCGCGTCCACGTAGAGCATCGCCGTCGGCACCGCCTGCGCCGCGAGGTGCCGCAGGCCGATCGCGGTCAGCGCCTTGCCGAGGCCGCCGCCCTGGGCCTCCGGCAGGATTCCGACGACGTACACCTCGCCGAGCTGCTCCTCGGCGTGCACCTTCGTCCAGTGGAAGCCGATCAGCCGCCCGTCCTTCTCCGCGAGGAAGAAGCCCTTCGGGTCGAACCACGGCTCGGACACACGGTCGTCCAGGTCCCGCTGGGTGAGCGAGCCCTGCTCGGGGTGGTGGGCGAAGGCGGCCGCGTTCACCGCGAGCCAGGCCGCGTCGTCCTGACCGGGCACGAACGTGCGGACGGTGACGCCCTCGGGCAGAACGGGCTCGGGGATGTCGAGCGGCACCAACGAGCGCCGCAGCTGGCGCAGTTCGCGGAACAGGGTCAGGCCGAGCACCTGCGCCAGGTGCCGGGCCGCCGACTTGCCGCCGTGCGCCCACACCCGCAGCCGCTTGCCCGAGGCCGCGAGCAGCGCCGCCCCGAGCGCCCGCCCGTGACCGCGGCCGCGGTGCGAGGGGTGTACCACCAGCTCGGCGGCCGGCGCCTCCACCGGGTCGGTGTCCTCCAGCTGGGCGTAGCCGTAGAGGTGCGATCCGACGGTGAGCAGGAAGTGCCGTACGCCCTCGCGCCTGCCGTGCCGCAGGTACAGCCGCCCCTGCTCGGACACGGCGTGCAGCCCGTCGGCGCGGTCGGCGGCTTCCAGCAGGTCGAGGACGTCCTGGACCTGTTCGGGCGAGAGTTCGTCGACGGTGAGGATCTGCCGTCCGGGTTCAAGGGCCGGTGTCGGGTCAGGAGTCATGCTCCGAGCCTACGGAATCAACTGACTTGTAACCCGGTACCCCCTGTTGCGCTACGCGCGTTGACTCTAGGCTGCGCTGGCACACCAGGAGTCGAGCAACGCCGCAAAAGGGGCGAGGGGCAAGGGGAGCGATGTCAGCAACACCGAAGAAGAAGAGGACGGCACGGCGGATACTCGCCGTGGGCGCGGGGCTCGCCACGGCCGGCGCGCTCGTCGCCGCGCTGCCCGCGGGCGCGTCGGGCACCAAGGACCGGCCGGGCGGTGCCCACGGACGGTACGTCGACGTCCAGCTGCTCTCCTTCAACGACCTCCACGGCAACCTGGAGCCGCCGACCGGCTCGTCGGCCCGCCTCACCCACCTCAACGAGGACGGCACCACCAAGACCATCGAGGGCGTCGGCGGCGTCGAGTACCTCGCCACGCACCTGCGGCAGGCGCGCGAGGGCCACCGGTACTCCGTCACCGCCGCCGCGGGCGACATGATCGGCGCCTCGCCGCTGATCTCCGGGCTGTTCCACGACGAGCCGACGATCGAGGCGCTGAACAAGCTGAAGCTCGACGTGAGCTCGGTGGGCAACCACGAGTTCGACGAGGGCGCGCGCGAGCTCGCCCGGATCCAGAACGGCGGCTGCCACCCGACCGAGGGCTGCTACGAGGAGGGCCGGAGCTTCGAGGGCGCCGACTTCCCGTACCTCGCGGCCAACGTGGCGGACGAGAAGACCGGCCGGCCGATGCTCGACCCGTACTTCGTGTGGGAGCGCGACGGCGTCAAGATCGGCTTCATCGGCGTGACCCTGGAGGGCACGGCCGACATCGTGAACGCCGACGGCATCAAGGGCCTGAAGTTCGGCGACGAGGTCGAGACGATCAACAAGTACGCCAAGGTGCTGGAGCGCAAGGGCGTGAAGTCGATCGTGGCCCTGCTGCATGAGGGCGGCGCGCCGGCCTCCGGCGCGTACAACTACGACTGCGACACCCCGGGCGCGGGCGCCGGCATCTCCGGCCCGATCGTGGACATCGCCAAGAACGTCACCCCGCAGGTCGACGCCCTGGTCACCGGCCACACCCACCAGGCGTACGCGTGCAGCATCCCGGACCCGTCCGGCAAGCCGCGCACGGTCACCTCGGCGGCCTCCTTCGGCCGGCTCTACACCGACACGACGCTGACGTACGACCGTCGTTCGAAGGACATCGTCCGCACCGCCGTCGCCTCCGCGAACCACGTCGTCACCCGTGACGTGACCCCGGCGAAGGACATGACCGACCTGATCGGCCGCTACAAGACGCTGGCCGCGCCGGTCGCGAACCGCGCGGTGGGTCACATCTCGGCCGACATCGAGAACCCGCTGCCCGACCCCAAGAACCCGCTCGCCGGCATCGAGAAGCCGGCCGGCTACCTGATCGCCGACGCGCAGCTGGAGGCCATGGCCCCGGCCGACAAGGGCGGCGCGCAGCTCGCGCTGATGAACCCGGGCGGCGTCCGGATGCCGCTGGTCCACGCGCAGTCCGGTGGCGAGGGCGACGGCGTGGTGACCTACGCCGAGGCGTACGCCGTCCAGCCGTTCACCAACATGATGACGGCGGTCGACCTGACCGGTGCTCAGCTGATCACCACGCTCCAGCAGCAGGTCAGCGGCGCGAACCAGGCCGCCCCGAAGTACCTGCAGGTCTCCAAGGGCTTCACGTACACCCTGGACCTGACCAAGACCGGCGCGGACCGGATCGTGGTCGACTCGGTGAGGCTGAACGGCGAGGCGATCGACCCGGCGAAGACCTACCGGGTCGCGATGAACGAGTTCCTGGCGGCCGGCAGCGACGGCTTCCCCGTGCTGAAGGAGCACAAGAACAAGCTGGTCGGCGCCTCCGACCTGGATGTTCTCGTCGCCTACCTGGGCGCCCACTCCTCGGCGAGCGCCCCGCTGGCGCCGCCGGCGCTGGGCCGGATCGCCATCGTCAAGTGAACCTGACGTAGCGCCCTGAGCGGAGGAGGGGCGGCGGCCGGAGCGACCGGTCCGCCGCCCCTTCCGCGTCCGCGGGGCTTCCCCGTACGCGCGACTCTGGCGCTCCTTGACGCGTACGCGTCATACTCCGCGCATGGACCGACGAAGCTTTCTCGCGGGCGCCGCGGCGGCAGGCGCCGTCCTCCTGGCCGGAGCTCCGCCCGCGCGGGCGCTCACGACCCAGGACTGGATGGCCGGCCACGGCGACGCCACCCCGCTCCAGCGGCTCACCATCCCCGGCACCCACGACTCCGGCGCACGCTTCGGCGGTCTCTGGTCGGAGTGCCAGAACACCACCATCGCGCAGCAGCTCGCCTCCGGAATCCGGTTCCTCGACATCCGCTGCCGGGTCACCGGCGGCTCCTTCGCCATCCACCACGGCGCCTCGTACCAGAACATGATGTTCGGCGACGTGCTCCTCGCCTGCCGCGACTTCCTGGCCGCGCACCCCTCCGAGGCCGTCCTCATGCGGGTCAAGCAGGAGTACTCGTCGGACTCCGACGCGACCTTCGGCGCGATCTTCACCGACTACCTCGACAACCGCGGCTGGCGCTCCCTCTTCCGCATCGGCGCCACGCTCCCCACCCTCGGCGAGGCCCGCGGCAAGGTCGTCCTCATCGCCGACAACGGCGGACTGCCCGGCCTCAAGTGGTGGGACGGCGGTGCCATCGCGCTCCAGGACGACTGGAACGCCCTGCCGTACGCCAAGTACCCCAAGATCGAGGCCCACTTCCGCACGGCCGTCGAACAGCCCGGCAAGCTGTACATCAACTTCGTCAGCACGTCGGCCTCACTGCCCCCGCGCTGGAACTCCGACAACCTCAACCCGCGCGTCCACGGATTCCTCGACTCCACGGCGAGCGGCTGGAAGGGCCTCGGCATCGTCCCCCTGGACTACCCGAACACCCGCTCAGGACTGGTCGAGTCCCTCATCCGCCACAACTGACGGAGGTGGCGTCGGCGCGCCCGGCAGGCGGATGACCGCGGCCGTGCCGCCGTCCTCCGGAGCCGTCAGGGTCACCGTGCCGCCCGCCTGCTGCACCGTGCGGGCCACGATCGAGAGGCCCAGGCCCGAGCCGGGGAGGCTGCGCGCCGACGGTGAGCGCCAGAAACGGTCGAAGACGTGGGGGAGTTCGTCGGGAGCGATGCCCGGGCCGTGGTCGCGGACCGTCAGCTCGCCCCGCATCAGGGTCACCTCGACCGTGCCGCCCGGCGGCGAGAACTTCACCGCGTTGTCCAGGACGTTCACCAGGGCACGCTCGAGGCCCGCCGGCTCCGTCCGGACGTACCAGGGCGCCAGATCCGTCACGAAGGTCAGTTCGGGGCCGCGCAGCCGCGCCCGGTCGAGGGCCGCGCGCAGGATCGTGTGGAGCGGTACGACCTCCAGCGGGCCCGGCTGGGCCGCGTCCGGGCGGGCCAGTTCCTGCAGGTCGCCGATGAGCGCGGCCAGCTCCGTCATCTGCGCCTTCACCGAGGCCAGCAGGGCCCGCCGGTCCTCGGGCGGCAGAGCGCGGCCCGTCTCCTCGCTGCGGACGAGCAGTTCGACGTTGGTACGCAAGGAGGTCAGCGGCGTTCGCAGCTCGTGCCCGGCGTCCGCGATCAGCTGGGCCTGAAGGTCCCGGGAGGTGGCGAGGGCGGCCGTCATCGCGTTGAAGGAGCGCGAGAGCCGGGCGATCTCGTCCTCGCCCTCCACCGGGATGCGCACCGTCAGGTCCTCGGTCGCGGCCACGTGCTCGACCGCGCCCGTCAGCCGGTTCACCGGCTCGAGACCGGTCCGCGCCACCCACAGCCCGGCCGCACCGGCGCCGACGACACCGATCCCGGAGACCAGCAGCAGCACCCAGCCCAGCGTGGACATCGAGTTGTCGATCTCGTACAGCGGGCGGGCGACCGACAGCGCCACCGGCCGGCCGGCGATCGTCGCGGGCGAGGAGTAGACCCGCATCTCCGTGCCGTTCTCGGCCTTCGTGGTGTGCAGGGCGTGCGGCCGCTCCGCCCGCGCGACCGCGAGATCGGCGGCCTGGGCGGGAATCGGCGAGGCGCCGAACGAGCACAGTTCACCCGTGGCCGTCACGATCTGCAGGGTCTGCGAGGGCCCGGCCGGCAGGCGGTTCTCGGTGCCCGGGGCGCAGGACGCCAGCAGCCAGCGCTTGTCGTCCTCCGTGAGCTGGGTGTTCCGCAGCGACGAGTCCAGCTCCGCCTCCAGCTGCGCCCGCGTCACGAACCAGCACGCCAGCGAGACGGCGGCCACCGCCACCGCGACCGCGAGCGCGGTCAGCAGGGCGAGCCGGGAGCGCAGCGGCCGCGACCGGAACCACGTCACGGGTCCGCTCACTCCGGGCCCCCGCCGCGCAGGACGTACCCCACGCCCCGCACCGTGTGCACCAGGCGCGGCTCGCCGCCCGCCTCCGTCTTGCGGCGCAGATACATCACGTACACGTCCAGCGAGTTCGAGCTCGGCTCGAAGTCGAAGCCCCACACCGCCTTCAGGATCTGCTCCCGCGTCAGCACCTGGCGCGGGTGCGCCAGGAACATCTCCAGGAGCGTGAACTCCGTCCGCGTCAGCTCCACCGGGCGCCCGGCCCGCGTCACCTCGCGGGTCGCCAGGTCCATCCGCAGATCGCCGAAGCTCAGCACGTCGCCCTCGGACGCCCGCACGGCCGGGGAAGCGTACGAGCTGCGGCGCAGCAGGGCCCGGATCCGGGCGAACAGTTCGTCCAGCTCGAAGGGCTTCACCAGATAGTCGTCGGCGCCCGCGTCGAGCCCCGTCACGCGGTCGCCGACCGTGTCCCGCGCCGTCAGCATGAGGATCGGCACCGTGGAGCCGGAGGCCCGGATGCGGCGGGCCGCCGTCAGCCCGTCCATGCGCGGCATCTGGATGTCGAGGACGACGAGATCGGGGGCGTACGACTCCATCCGGGCGAGGGCGTCGACACCGTCGACGGCCTCCTCGGTCCCGTACCCCTCGAAGGCGAGGCTGCGCCGCAGCGCCTCCCGCACGGCGGGCTCGTCGTCGACGATGAGGATGCGGTCGCCTTCGTTCACCGGGCCAGTCATGGGCTCAGCCTCGCACGGGTTCAGTTGCCGTCACCGGACCGCAGGTCGTCCAGATCTGCCTTGAGGGTGTTGACGGGGATGGCGAATCCCAGGCCCACGCTGCCGGCCGAAGATCCGTTCGACGCACTCGGCGCGTACATGGCCGAATTGATCCCGATGATCTCGCCGTCCATATTGATCAGCGCGCCACCGGAATTCCCCGGGTTGAGCGAGGCGTCCGTCTGGATCGCCTTGTACGTGGTCTTCGACGAGCCGGTGTCGCCGTTGAACTGCTGTCCGCCGAATTCGAAGGGCCAGCCCTGGCGCGGGTCGTACTGCTGCCGCTGGTCCTGGCCGTCGTCCTTGGCCACGGTCACATCGCGGTCGAGCGCGGAGACGATGCCGCTGGTGACCGTGCCGGTCAGGCCCTCGGGGGAGCCGATCGCGACGACCTGGTCCCCGACCTTGACGCCGTCGGAGTTCCCGAGCGTGGCGGCCTTCAGCCCGGACGCGCCCTCCAGCCTGATCAGCGCGAGGTCCTTGTCCGGGTTCGTGCCGACGACCTTCGCCTCGTACGTCTTCCCGTCCGACAGCCGCACCCCGATCGAGGTGGCCCCGGAGATCACGTGGTTGTTGGTGACGACCTCGCCGTCGCCGGTGATGATCACGCCGGAGCCGGTGGACTTGCCGGACGCCGAGCTCGCGGAGATCTCCACGATGGACGGGGAGACGGCCTCGGCGACGCCGGCGACCGTGCCCTTGCTGCTCGCGGAGACGGTCGTCCCGTTCACGCCGGAGGCGCCCGTCGTGCCGTCCGCGGTGAGCTGCTGGACCAGGGTCGCGGTGCCCCCGCCGACGGCCGCTGCGGCGATCGCCACCGCCGCCATCAGCCCGACGCCCCGCTTGGCGCGCCGGTGGGGAGGAGGGGAGGGAGCGGCGGGCGCGGGCGGGGGAGTGACGGCGGGGGGTACGTGCCCGCCGGAGGGCCAGATCGTGGTGCCCGGCTCCGTGGTGACCGGCTGCGTCGGGTCGTACGGCGGCCGGGGCGGGAAGTGCGGCTGCTGAGGGTGGTCCGTCATGGGTACGACTCTGGGAGCCGTACATGAGAGCTCCCTGAGGACGACCTGAGAAGCCCGACAGAACCCCGTATGCCCCATATAAAGGGCCGTCGGGAAGGTCTCCCGGGGGCAGTGGGGAGGTCAGCCCTGGCAGCCGCAGGAGCGACGGACGATCAGGGCCGAGGGGAACTGCTTGACCCGCTCGCGCTTCGACCCCGCCACCCGCAGCGAGTCGTCGAGGACGAGGTCCACCGCCGCCCGGGCCATCGCGGGCCGGTCCGAGGAGATCGTCGTGAGCGGAGGGTCCGTGAGGGCCGCCTCCTTCACGTCGTCGAAGCCCGCCACCGCCAGCTCGGTCGGCACGTCGATGCGCAGCTCGCGCGCCGCGCGCAGCACGCCGAAGGCCTGGTCGTCGGTGGAGCAGAAGATGGCCGGCGGTCTGTCGGGGCCGGAGAGGATCTTCAGGGCGATCTGATAGGCGTCGTAGCGGTTGTACGGGGCCTGGAACAGCCGGCCCTCGATCGGGATGCCCGCCTCCAGCATCGCGCGGCGCCAGCCCTCCTCGTGGTCCGCGACCGGGTCGCCGACCGCCGGGGTGTTCGGCACGCCGCCGAGGCACGCCACGTACGGGTGCCCGTGTTCCAGGAGGTGCCGGGTGGCGAGCTGGGCGCCGCCGATGTCGTCGGTGACGACGGCGACGTCGTCCAGTGCCTCGGGCCGCTCGTGCAGCAGCACCACCCGGGCGTCCCAGGCCTCGATCTCGCTCGCGGCCCGCTCGCTCATGCCCTGGCTGACCAGGATCAGTCCGGAGACCCGCATGCCGAGGAAGGCACGGAGATAGTGGACCTCGCGCTCGTCGCGGTAGTCCGAATTGCCGACCAGGACCATCTTCCCGCGCTCGGCGGCGGCCTGTTCGACGGCGTGCGCCATCTCCGCGAAGAAGGGCTGGCGCGCGTCCGGGACGATCATGCCTATGAGGTCCGTACGCCGCGACGCCATCGCCTGGGCCACCCGGTCGGGCCGGTAGCCCAGCTCCTTGATGGCGGCGAGGACACGCTCGCGCGTGGCCGGGGCGACCGGCCGGGGTCCGTTGTTGATGACGTAACTCACCACAGCGGTCGAAGTACCCGCCAGTCGCGCTACGTCGTCCCGCGTCACCTTGGCCACGCGCGGCAGTCTACGCGGGGTGACCTACCTACCGGCAGGTCGGACTGTGGCTTCCGCCACGTTCGTGTCCCCCGCGGGGGTGACTTCCCGGTCCGCCTCCTTGACCCGGGAGGTGCGGGACCCCTCCTTGGCGCGCGCCTCCTCGGCGGCCCGCTCGACCTTCTCCGGGGTGACGAAGCGGTAGCCGACGTTGCGGACGGTGCCGATCAGGGACTCGTGCTCGGGGCCGAGTTTGGCCCGCAGACGCCGTACGTGGACGTCCACCGTACGGGTGCCGCCGAAGTAGTCGTACCCCCATACCTCCTGCAGGAGCTGGGCGCGGGTGAAGACCCGGCCCGGGTGCTGCGCGAGGTACTTCAGGAGCTCGAACTCCTTGAAGGTCAGGTCCAGGACCCGGCCCTTGAGCTTGGCGCTGTAGGTCGCCTCGTCCACGGAGAGGTCGCCGTTGCGGATCTCCATCGGGGAGTCGTCGGAGACGATCTGCTGGCGGCCCATCGCGAGTCGCAGCCGGGCCTCGACCTCGGCCGGACCCGCGGTGTCGAGGAGGACGTCGTCGATGCCCCAGTCGGCGGTGACGGCCGCGAGGCCGCCCTCCGTGACGACGAGGATCAGCGGACAGCCCGGCCCGGTGGAGCGGAGCAGCTGACAGAGGCTGCGCACCTGCGGAAGGTCGCGGCGGCCGTCGACCAGGATGACGTCGGCGCCGGGGGTGTCCACGAGGGCCGGGCCCTCGGCGGGGGCCACCCGCACGTTGTGCAGCAGCAGGCCGAGTGCGGGAAGCACCTCGGTCGACGGCTGGAGGGCGTTGGTCAGGAGCAGCAGTGAGCTCATCGCTCCCCACCTGCCTGAGTCGTCGGTCGGTCGTGCTTCGTTCGCTCGTCCATGACGTCGGTTCCTCCTCGGTCCCTGCGAGGACTACGGCACTGCTTCGTACGCATCACTGCTGGCTCTCGCGCCCTGAGAGCTTTTGTTCATCCGCCCGTAACAACGGTCGGAAAACGCAAAAGGACCCGGGGGCTGCGTCGCCCGGATCCTCTGCCAAGGAGAATAGCCCACATGACTTCCGAGGCAGAGGGTCGATTTCACATCGTGGATGTCTCCTCGCTCACTTTCCGATCCCAGCGTGCCACTTTGCGGACAGATGACGGTGTGCGTATCGACGCTGTTTACGAACCCTGTACGGCGGGCGCCACCGACACGGCCATCGTCCTCGCCCACGGCTTCACCGGCTCGGCGGACCGGCCCGCCGTCCGCCGGGCGGCCGGGACATTGGCCGGGCACGCGGCCGTCGTCACCTTCTCCTTCCGCGGCCACGGCCGGTCCGGTGGCCGTTCCACGGTGGGCGACCGGGAGGTCCTGGATCTCACGGCCGCGGTGCGCTGGGCCCGGAAGCTGGGCCACGCGCGCGTGGTGACCGTCGGCTTCTCCATGGGCGGCTCGGTCGTCCTGCGCCACGCGGCCCTGGCCCGGGACACCGACGGACACACCGACGCCGTCGCCGCGGTCAGCGCGCCGGCCCGTTGGTACTACCGGGGGACGCCGTCGATGCGGCGCGTCCACTGGGTGATCACCCGCCCGATGGGCCGGCTGGTCGGCCGCTACGGGCTCCGGACGCGGATCCACGACCAGGACTGGGATCCCGTACCGCTGTCCCCCGTGGAGGCGGTTCCGCTGATCGCGCCGACCCCGCTGCTGATCGTGCACGGCGACCGCGACCCGTACTTCCCCGTCGACCATCCGCGCATGCTGGCGGCGGCGGGCGACTGCGAGCTGTGGATGGAGCGCGGCATGGGCCACGCCGAGAACGCGGCGGGCGACGAGCTGCTCGCCCGGCTGGGGGACTGGCTCACGCGCCGATAGCTCATGATGGACAGCGGCGCGCACACGAACGAAGGGAGTGCCGCTATGGCAGCGGGAACCATCCGCTACTGGGCCGCGGCCAAGGCCGCCGCCGGTGTCGCCGAGGAGCCGTACACCGCCGAGACCCTGGCCGAGGCGCTGGAGACGGCCCGCGAGAAGCACCCGGGCGAGCTGGTCCGCGTACTCCAGCGGTGTTCGTTCCTCATCGACGGTGACCCCGTCGGGACCCGCGCGCATGAGACGGTACGGCTTGCCGAGGGCGGCACGGTCGAGGTGCTCCCACCGTTCGCAGGAGGGTGAACCGCACAGCATGAGCAGCGATCAGCAGCAGCCGTACGATCCGGGCCACGACCCGTACGCCGGGCAGCGGCAGTACGGGTACCCGCACCAGGACCCCAACGTCACCCAGACGTGGGAGGGGCAGACCTGGGACACCCAGTACCAGCCCGTGGTCCAGCCGGGCCGTCCCGCGGACCGGTCGGAGCCCGCCCCGCCGCCGGTGGCGTACGACACCGCCTACCTGCCGCCCCAGCCGGCGTACCCGCTGCCGCCCGAGACGCCCGTCGCCCCTGAGGAGCCGGTCGCCGCGTCCGCGTACTCCGCGCCCACCACGGCCGGCAACACCCGGGTCACCGACGCCCAGCGCGCCCGGGCCGAGGGGCGCTCGCCGGTCATCGAGCCGGGGATGCAGCCGGCCGCCCTCACCGCGGTCCTCGGCGTCCTGCTCGCCGCCGGCGCGGCCGTCGGCCCGTACGGGCTGCTGGTGCCGCTCGTCCTGCTCCAGGCGGTCACCGCCGCCGGCTGGTTCCGTCTCAACGGCATGTGGCCGGCCCGGCAGGGCATCGCGCTCGCCTTCGCGGGCGGCCTGACCGCCGACGCCGTCCTGCTGGCCGTGGGCCGCGAGCACGCCCCCGCCGCCATCATGGGCACCCTCGGCGTCTGGGTGCTCCTCACGCTCGTCCTCCAGCTGCGCAGCCACGCCGACCCGGACGAGCGCATGTACGGCCTGATGGCGACCGTCGCCTCCGCGGCGCTGACCGTCGTGGCCACCGGACACCTCGGTGCCGCGCCGGACGCCGTGGTCGTCGGCGGGGTCGCCGTCGCCGCCGCCGTCCTCGCCCGGGCGCTCCCGCTGCCGGGCCCGGCCTCCGTCGTCGTGGCACTCCTCGCCGCCGCGGGCGCCGGCATCGCGGCCGGCGGGTTCACCGACCTCGGCACCTCCGGGGCACTGCTGGGCCTGGGCGCCGGGGTGTGCGCCCTGGTCGGACTGCGGGCCGCCAGCTACGACTACCCCTCGCGCTTCGTCCACATGACCGCCGGGGTCGCCCTTCCGCTGACCGTCGCCGCGCCCGCCGTCTACCTGCTGGGCCGCGCGCTGGCGTAAGGGTCCCGGTTCGCCCGCGGGAACCATCCGGGCCCCCGACACGTCGATCTTCGTGTCGGGGGCCGGAGACTTTCTTGGGGGCGGACAGGCCATGCGAGCACTGCGCGTACTGCTGATCGTGGCCGTACTGCTCGGCGGGATACTCGTCGGTCTGGACCGGCTCGCCGCCTCGTACGCGGAATCGGAGGCCGCCGACCGGGTGCGGCTCGGTCCCGCCCGGGCGGCCTCGACGGACGTCGACATCAAGGGCTTCCCCTTCCTGACCCAGCTCATGGACCAGCGGTTCGACGAGGTCGACGTGGTGCTGACCGGCGTCGAGGCCACGGCCGGCGGCCGGAAGATCCGGATCGGCGAGCTGACCGCGACGCTCCACGACGTGACGCTGAACGAGGACCGCACGAGCGCCCGCGCGGGCACCGTCAGCGGGACGGCGCTGATCTCGTACGAGGACCTCGCCGCGGCCTCGGAGCGTGAGGTGAAGGTCGCGTACGGCGGCAACGGCAAGGTGAAGGTCACCGGCGGGGTCGAGATCCTGGGCCGTACGGTCACTCGCAGCGTCGTCTCGACGGTGACGCTGATCGACGGGAACACGATCCGGGTGCGGGCCGACCGGGTGCCCGGTGAGGGCATTCCCGGCCTGGAGGGCCTGGTGCGGCAGCGCACGGACTTCGACCGGCAGATCGGCGGACTGCCCGCCGGGATGAAGCTGGAGAAGGTGGAGGCCCGCGAGGACGGCGTGGCCATCACCGTGAGCGGCAAGAACATCGCCCTGACGGGCTGAGCCGACGAGCGGGGCGAGGCCCTCCCGCACCCTCCGGCCACATGGTGAGACGGCCCTGTCCGAGGCGTAGAAGCAGCACCACGCCACCACGGCCGGGAGCGGGGTACGAGCCCCTTCCCGGGTGATCGCATCCCACATCTCGGACGATCGCGTCTCAAAATACGACACACCGGTGACACGGCCGCCTGTCCGTCCCTACGATCGTGGGCATGAAGCGACAGGCGGAACTCACGAAGCGGCGGGCAGTAGACCTGTGCCGCGTCGCCGCCATGCTCTGTCGCTCCGTCTGAGCGGGACGCCCGACGCCCGCATTCCTCAGGCCCTTCGACGATCCGTCGGGGCCGTCCGTGCAGCCCGTACGCACCTCGTCACCTGCGATGACGCGTACCCGCACCACCTTGCGCCACACCGCCGAACACTGCCCCGGAGGAGAAACAGCATGAGCCGCAGCGACGTCCTGGTAGACGCCGACTGGGTCGAGGCCCACATCGACGACCCGAAGGTCGCCATCGTCGAGGTCGACGAGGACACCTCGGCCTACGAGAAGAACCACATCCGCAACGCGATCCGGATCGACTGGACGAAGGACCTGCAGGACCCGGTCCGCCGCGACTTCATCGACCAGGAGGGCTTCGAGAAGCTCCTCTCGGCGAAGGGCATCGCGAACGACACCACGGTCGTCCTCTACGGCGGCAACAACAACTGGTTCGCCTCCTACGCCTACTGGTACTTCAAGCTCTACGGTCACCAGGACGTGAAGCTCCTCGACGGCGGCCGCAAGAAGTGGGAGCTCGACTCCCGCGACCTCGTCGCCGAGGTGCCGACCCGCCCGGCCACGTCCTACAAGGCGCAGCCGCAGAACACCGCGATCCGCGCGTTCCGCGACGACGTCGTGAAGGCGATCAACACCGAGAACCTCGTCGACGTGCGCTCGCCCGACGAGTTCTCCGGCAAGCTGCTCGCCCCGGCCCACCTCCCGCAGGAGCAGTCGCAGCGCCCCGGCCACGTGCCGAGCGCCCGCAACATCCCGTGGTCGAAGAACGCCAACGACGACGGCACCTTCAAGTCGGACGACGAGCTCAAGGCCCTCTACGAGGACGAGCAGGTCGACCTGGCGAAGGACACCATCGCCTACTGCCGCATCGGTGAGCGTTCCGCGCTGACCTGGTTCGTGCTGCACGAGCTGCTCGGCGTCGAGAACGTCAAGAACTACGACGGCTCGTGGACCGAGTACGGCTCCCTCGTCGGCGTGCCGATCGAGCTCGGCGCCAACAAGTAATTCTCCGGACCCCTCCCCGGACCTCCCGACCGTAAGGACAGAAGACATGTGTGGTGCGCAGCCCGGCGGCCCCGACGCCTCGACGATCAAGCCCGGTGAGACCACCATCCAGGGCTTCGTGACCAAGGACGGCCAGCCCGTCACCGGTTACGTCCGCCTCCTGGACTCGACCGGCGAGTTCACCGCGGAGGTCCCGACCTCCGCCACCGGCCAGTTCCGCTTCTACGCGGCCGAGGGCACCTGGACGGTCCGCGCCCTGGTCCCGGGCGGCACCGCCGACCGCCAGGTCGTGGCACAGCAGGGTGGTCTCGCGGAGGTCGCCATCGCCGTCTGACGGCACCGTTGAACCGGCCGAAGGGCCGTGCCTCCTGGGGGGTTGGACGCCTATTCCAGGACTTGAGGCACGGCCCTTCGGTCTTTGCCGTCCGGGGCCCGTGACGCGGGAAAGCCCCCGCCGGGCGTACCCGGCGGGGGCTTTCCCGCGTGCGGCGACTTTCCTGTGCCGGGGCCCGAGGGGCGGGCCGCCCGGTGTCAGGAGCGGGCCAGCGACTCCGTCTTCTGCTGGACCTTGGTCTCGTCGGCTTCCAGGCCCTGCGGGGCGCGGCTCGGGGCCGGGTAGGCGAGGTGGGCGAGCCGGGACTGCTCCTGGCGCAGGTGCATGAACGACTCGAGGATGTACCCCACCAGCAGCACCAGCACCGCGATGGTCATGATCGCCGCGGCGAGGATGGCCGTCGGGAAGCGCGGCACCGTGCCCGTGTTGACGTAGTCGACGATCACCGGCGTGCCGAGGCCCAGGGAGACCAGGGCGAGCAGGCCCGCGACCACGCTGTGGAAGAGCGAGGGACGCTGACGGCGGGCCAGGCCGAGGATCATCTTGAGGATGCGCCAGCCGTCCCGGTAGGTGCGCAGCTTGCTCTCGCTGCCGGCCGGACGGTCCTTGAAGTCGACGGGCAGTTCCGCCGTGGGGAGCCGCAGGTTCAGCGCGTGGACCGTCATCTCGGTCTCGGTCTCGAACTCGTGCGACAGCGCCGGGAACGACTTGATGTAGCGCCGCGAGAAGACGCGGTAGCCGCTCAGCATGTCCGTGACGTCGTTGCCGAAGAGGGTACGGACCGCGCCCGTGAGCATCTTGTTGCCGACCGCGTGACCCGGACGGTAGGCACCCTCGACCGTCTCGCGACGGGCACCGACGACGTGGTCGTACGGGCCCTCGAAGAGCAGGTCGACCATCTCGCGCGCCCGCGACGCGTCGTAGGTGTCGTCGCCGTCGATGATGAGCAGCGCGTCCGCGTCGACGTCGGCGAAGGCACGGCGGATGACGTTGCCCTTGCCCTTGCGCCGCTCGTGCCGCACCGTCGCGCCGGCCTCCAGCGCGACCTCCACCGTGCGGTCGGTCGAGGCGTTGTCGTAGACGTATATCTCGGCCTCGGGAAGCGCCTCACGCAGGTCGCGGACCACCTTGCCGATGGCCGCCTCCTCGTTGTAGCAGGGGACGACGCAGGCGATCGTGGGTCTCATCTCTTGGTCCTTCGGCTTGTCGTATTCCCATGACGCGAGCGGGCATCTCGATACGGCATCTCGATACGACGAGTGGGCATGGTGTGGAGACGGGTGAGAATACCCTGCGGTTACCCTCTTTTTCATGTCCGATCAAGTCTCCCTGCGCCTCCGTCTGCGTGACGTCATCCGTGGTCTCTGGCGGGAGGTGGCGAAGTTCGGTGTCGTCGGGGCGGTCGCCTTCGTCGTGGACGCCGGCGGCTACAACCTTCTGGTCTTCGGTCTTCCGGGGGCGATCGACGGTCCGATGGCATCGCTGCCGGTCCTGGCGTCGGTGGTGGCCACGGCGGCGGCGATGGTGGTGAGCTGGGCGGGCAACCGGCACTGGACCTACCGCGATCAGCGCTCGGAGACGACGCCCCGCGAGGTCGTCGTGTTCGTCCTGGTAAATCTTGCCGGGATCGTTATCACCGCCGCCCCGGTCTTCGTCTCCAGGGAGCTGGGCTTCGACTCGGCCCTGACCGACAACATCACCCGTCTCTTCGGCTGGGCGGTGGCCACGCTCGTCCGCTTCGTCGTCTACCGGCGTTACGTGTTCCAGGCCGCGTAACAGCGCTCACATCGGGCCCACCCGACGCACGTTCGGTGGGTGAAGCGTGAAGACCCGGGACTGTTAGGCTCCGACCTCATGAGACCTGAGCGACCCGAGCGACCGATCTCGCGGATGTGGTCAAATCTGTCAGATCGTCGGCTCTGGCCCTGGGTTCTCGCCGCCATCGCCGTCTTCTGCGGCGTGGGCACGGCCCTCGTCTTCTCTCCCGGCTTCCTGAGCCTGGACAGCTCCGACCAGCTCCAGCAGGCCCTGGGCAAGCAGCCCATGACCGACTGGCACCCGCCCGTGATGGCGCTGCTGTGGCGCGCGCTCATCGAGGTGACCGGCCGCCCCGGAGCCATGGCCGCCCTGCAGTCCGCCGTCCTGTGGGCGGCGCTGTGGACGATCGCCTGGCGGGTCTGGGCCCGCACCGGCCGGCGGGTGGGTTCCCTCGCGGTCCTCGCGATCGGTCTCGCCCCGTTCGTCATCAACTTCACCGGGGTGGTGTGGAAGGACGTCCAGATGGCGTTCACCCTCCTCGCCGCCTGCGCGGTCGCCTTCGTCGCCCGCGATCTTCCCGCCGACCGCACCCGCACCCGCTGGGCGCTGCTGGTCCTCGGCGTGCTCTTCATCGCGTACGCCCTGCTGGTCCGCAAGAACGCGGTGCTTGCCGGCATCCCCGTCTTCTACCTGCTCGTGCGCTCCCTGTGGCCCGCCACCGGGCGGCGCCGGTGGCTGATCTCGGCCGGCGCCCTGATCGCCGCCTTCGCCGTGGCGAGCGGGACCGTCTCCGCCGTGGCGAAGCCGACGGAGACCCGGCAGTTCTCGCAGATCCTGCTGGACGACCTGGTGCACGTCCTGACCGTGGACGAGGTGCGGGTGGCGGCCGGAAAGGCGGCGACCACGCCGGACTTCCAGCAGGCCATGGTCGTCACGGCCCAGCGGTGCCTGCCGGAGAAGAACCTCTCCGACGCGTACTGGCGCTGCTACCCGCGCGACCACGCCGCCGGCCTGGCCGACCTCGGCCGGCACGCGGACGAGCTGACCTCGATGTGGATCAGCGAGATGCCGAGCCGGCTGCCCCAGTACGCCGAGTACCGCCTGCAGGTCTTCTCGAAGGTGCTGTTCCAGGGCCGGTACACGTTCCAGAGCGGCAGCCTGGACAACATCCCCGGGATCGGCGAGCCGGACGAGCGCCGCACGGCGATGCTCCGCTACTACGTCGTCGGCGTGGGCGAGGACCTGCCGATCCTCTTCGCGGGCTGGTTCTGGCTGGCCGTCGGCCTCACGCTGACGTTCCGGCCGGGCCGTGGGCAGTACGCGCTGCCGATCCGCGTCCTGGGGATCAGCGCGGTGGCGTACTTCGCCGGCTATCTGCCGACGGTGCCCGCGGGTGACTTCCGGTACTTCTACTGGCCCGCTATCGCCGGCACGCTCGGCGTCCTGCTGTTCTGGCTGGGGCGGACGACCGCGACCGGTGCGGGCGGCGAGGACACGGCCGAGGGGCGCACCGACGCCGGGACCGACCGGGAGCCCGAGCCGGGCGCCTCGCGCCGTACGGCTCCCGCCGACCTGACCGGGGCGGACGTCCGGTCGTAATCTGAAGGTATGTACGCGCGACGGCGCCATACCTACTTCTGGATGATGGGCATCTGCCTGGTGCTCTTCGTCGGGGCGTGGGCCGTCGTGCGGCTCTTCTCGATGCCTGTCGCCATCGGGATGTGCGTGGTCGCCATGATCATCCCGCCGGTCGCCGCGATGATCGCGAACCGGCGGGGGCCCGAGGACCGCTGGTGGGACGACCCGTCCGGGGACCCGCAGTCCGACGAGTGGTGGGACGAGCTCGACGGCAAGAAGCGCCGGGAGCCCTGACCCTGGGCCGACGGGCCTGCCCCGGGCCCGCGCGAGGGACGGGTCAGTAGACGAGCGCCTGGGTGCCGTCCGTCATGGCCTCCTGGACGAAGACCTGCGCGCCGGCGATCCGTACGCCCTCCAGGACGTCCTTCTCCGTGATCTCGCGCCGGGCGGCGCACTGCGTGCAGAGCGTGATCCGCCCGGCCGCCAGGATCGAGTCGATCAGATCCGGCAGCGGGGCGGCGTGCGGCAGCTCGAACTCGGCCGCGCGGCCGGGGAGCGCGAACCACGCCGACTCGCCCGTCAGCCAGAGCGAGACCTCGACCCCACTGGCCACCGCGACCGCGGCCACGGTGAAGGCCTGCGAGCAGCGTTCGGGGGCGTCGGCCCCGGCGGTCACCTTGATCACGAGCTTCTTCGCCATATACCGAACTGTAATGCGGACCACTGCAACCCCATGCATGACTCATGGGTCAGTTGGGTGCGCGGGTTACGGAATCTGCGCTTCAGGTCTCGTGGGGGGACCCTTTGGAAGCCACAGAAACAACGGAAAACACCGGAAACGGACCGGTTCCGGCACCGGTCACCGACCCGGCGCCCGCACCGCTCGCGGAACCGGTACCCGTGACAGAGCCGCTGCCGTCGGCGGACGACGCCGTGCCGCCGCGCCGGCGCCGGACCGGTCGTACCGTCGCGCTGATCGCCGTCGCCGCCGTCCTCGGCATCGTCGGAGGCACGGCGGTGGGGTACGGCATCCAGGCCGAGCGCGAGCCGACACCGCTGGGCCCGTTGAACCAGCCGGACCTCGCCTACCCGCAGCCGCTCCCGAGGGGGCAGAACCCGGTGCCGCTCACGGCCGCCGAGGACCGCATGGTCAAGACGGACGGTGATCTGCGCAAGCTGCTGCTGCCCAGGCCCGCGGGGACGAAGAGGTCCCAGTTCTCGGGCGACGACGGCTGGATGACGCTGCGCGAGTACGCCTCCGGCTTCAAGAGCCCCGAGTGGGCCCTGGGGGACCAGCTCGAGAAGAGACTGCGACGGATCGCCGCCACCTCCTGGCAGAAGGGTGACTTCCGGACCACGGGGATCCGGCTCGTCCAGTACCGCGCCGGCGACTCCCTCGGGTCGCGGGACCATGCCGAGGGCCAGATCGAGGCGACCGCGGAGATGGCCGAGAACGACGGCGAACCGCTCAAGGGATCGGCGGACGGGCGCGTCTTCCTCATGCCCGTGCACAAGGAGGCCGGGTACGTGGATGTCTACGAGGCCCGGGCGTACTTCCACCGCGGCGACATCATGGTCACGGTCTACATCATCGACACCAAGAAGATCTCCCTGAAGGAGATCAGTTCGGTGGCCGAGCAGCAGCTGGGGCGCCTGTGAGCGAGGACCTGAACACCGTGACCGACCCCGAGAACGTCTGCGCCGCGCCTGCGGACCCGCCCGCCGACGAGCCGAAGAAGAAGGGGAAGTCCGGCCGCGGGCGCAAGCTCCTGACGGTCGCGCTGCCCGCCGTGCTCGTGCTCGGGGCGATCGGCGGTGGCGTCACGTATACGGGCGTCACCGTCAGCTCCGCGGACCGCACCGCCCCGACGACCGTGTGGGAGCAACCGGACCTGGGATCGATGCCCAAGGACCCGGCGCTCGACGTCGCTCGCGGCCGCTCGTCGACGCCGCTCAGCAAGCTGTTGCTGCCCGTCCCGTCCGCGTACGAGCTCGGTCCCGACATCGAGTCGTACGGGAACGACGGCGAACTGAGCGCGAAGGAGGCGGTCGCGCTGCTGAAGCAGGAGGGCAAGGGGCTTTCCGGCAAGAAGCGCCGTGACTACGAGAAGCGGGTCGAGCGGCTCGGCGTGCAGGGGATCGCGGTCCGCTCCTTCGCCTGGCCGGAGCAGGGCCTGCTGGTCGACGTGCACATCACGCGGATGAAGGACAAGAAGCGCATCCGCGGGATGTTCGAGCTGCGCGAGGACCTCTCCGAGCTGCTGGAGTTGCCCGCGGGACCGAAGATCGGCGGGCACAAGAACTCCTCCTGCTCCATGATCCCGCAGGACGAGGACGACGACATGGACAAGGAGGAGAAGAAGGCACAGCTGGACGGCATGGTCTGCGCGGCCTACGACTCCGATGTCTTCGTCTCGGTCACCGCCGTGGGCGTCAAGCCGTTCCAGAAGTCCGCGGTGGCGGAGCTGGTGAAGAAGCAGCTCGACCACATCAAGTCCCCGGGGGAGTACGTATGACCGAGCAGACGGCGGCGGAGACGGAGACGGCGGCGGAGACGGAGACGGTGCGCCCGTCCGGCGAGGCGGTCCCGTCCCTCCCGGTGGAGCCGCCTGCCGAGCCCGTGTCCGTGGCGCCTGTGTCTCCGCCCGAGGGGCCCGAGGTGCCCGAGGGGCCCGCCGCGAAGTCCTCGCGTCGCGTGCTGTGGGCCGTCGCCCGCTGGACCGCCGCCGTGCTCGTGTGCGGAGGGCTCGGTGCCGGGACCGCCTTCGGGATCGCCTCCATGGAGCGCACCGACGTGCCTGGTCTCGCGACCGAGAGCGACGGCCGCTGGGCGTACCCGAAGCTCAGCCTTCCGGCCCTCCCGGCCGACACCCCGCGCCCCTTCACCGAGGGCAACGTCGGCGAGATCCACCACGCCGACCTGCGCAAACTGCTCCTGCCCGCCCCTGCGGGCGCCACGCCCGACCCGAAGCTGAACGGCGGCTGGGCCACGGTGGAGCAGTACCTGGCCGAGTACCGCCCGGAGGACCGTACCGAGCTGAAGGACGCGCTGACCGAGTCCGCGCTGCGGCACATCGCGTCCCGCGGCTGGACCATGCCCGACGGCACGTCGACCCGGATCCACCTGCTCCGGTTCAACTCGGTGGCCTTCGCCGAGGCGTACAAGGACGACGCCGTGCGGGCCGGCTCGGTCGAGGGCCCGCTTCTCGGGGTCGAGGGCATCAAGATGGAGAGCGAGTTCGCGAGCATGGTCCGCGTGCCGTACACCGCCCTCTACACCTTCGTGGAGGCGCCGCAGAACGCCGACCAGACCCGCTGGAGCTACATCCAGGCGGGCGACACCCTCGCGCTGGTCACCCAGACCCGCAAGGGCGAGGCGCTGAAGGTCCCGTTCCAGCAGACCGTCACCCTGCAGAACCAGCTTCTGGGCTGATCGGGCAGGACACACCTCACAGCGCGGCGCCGGACCCCAGCCCAGTAAGCTGGGGTCCGGCCCGTTCTGCCTTCACCGCTCATTCGAGGAGCACCTGTGATCATCTTCTTCGAAGCCCTCCTGGCTCTGGTCTGCGTGGCCGTGCTCGCGTTCACCGTTCTGGCCGTGAAGAAGCTGTACCAGGGCCAGCGTTAATCACCTCTACAGATCGACAGAGCTGCTCATGATCGAGATCCCGTCCGACCTCAACCCGGACCTCGTCCCCCTCGCGTTCCTCCTCGGAACGTGGGAAGGCGCGGGCGTGGCCGACTTCCCCGGTGCCGAGAAGTGCAACTTCGGCCAGTCCGTGACGTTCAGCCACGACGGCCGGGACTTCATCGAGTACCGCTCGCACTCGTGGGTCCTGGACAACGACGGCAACCAGATCCGTCCGCTGGAGAGCGAGAGCGGCTACTGGCGTATCGACAAGGACCGCAAGGTCGAGACCGTCATGGTCCGCGACCAGGGCATCGTGGAGATCTGGTACGGCGAGCTCGCCGACAAGAAGCCCCAGATCGACCTGGTGACGGACGCCGTGGCCCGCACCGCGGCCTCCGGCCCGTACAGCGGCGGCAAGCGGCTCTACGGCTACGTCAAGGGCGACCTGTTGTGGGTGGGCGAGAAGGCCACCCCCGAGGTGCCGCTCCGGCCGTACATGTCGGCGCACCTGAAGAAGGTCGTGACGCCGGAGGAGGTCGCGGAGATGGCGCGCGGCCTCGGCGACCTGCCGGACGACGGCATCGCGTTCTTCAAGTAGGCCGCTTTCTCGGGCAGGCCCGCTTCTTGGGCGGGCCCGCTTCGCACGTAAGTCCGTGAAACCCCCGGGTTTCCGCCACGCCCTCCTACACTGGGGGGCGTGGTGAGCACCGACTGGAAGAGCGACCTGCGGCAGCGCGGCTACCGGCTGACGCCTCAGCGTCAGCTTGTCCTGGAGGCGGTGGACGCGCTCGAGCACGCGACCCCGGACGACATCCTGGGCGAGGTCCGCAAGACCGCGTCCGGGGTGAACATCTCCACCGTGTACCGGACGCTGGAGCTCCTGGAGGAGCTCGGTCTCGTCTCCCACGCCCACCTGGGCCACGGTGCGCCGACGTACCACCTCGCCGATCGACACCATCACCTCCACCTGGTCTGCCGGGACTGTACGACCGTCATCGAGGCGGACGTGGAGGTGGCCGCGGAGTTCACCGGGAAGCTCCGGGAGACCTTCGGCTTCGACACGGACATGAAGCACTTCGCGATCTTCGGCCGGTGTGAGGACTGCTCCCGCAAGGCTTCCGCCGCCGAGTCGTAGGCTTAGGCGCATGCAGCGACTTTCACCGATCAGCCCTCTGCTGTCCCTGCCGGGTGCCGTCCCCGCCGAAGGCCCCGACGAAGGCGTCGCCGCACATTACGGAGATCTGTTCCGTGAGCAGCGCACCCTCTCCGCGGGCAACGGCTTCGTCGACCTCTCGCACCGCGGAGTCGTCACCGTCTCCGGGGACGACCGGCTGAGCTGGCTCCACCTGCTGCTCACCCAGCACGTCAGCGAGCTCCCGGCCGGCCGGGCCACCGAGGCCCTGATCCTGTCCGCCACCGGCCACATCGAGCACGCGCTCTACCTCGTCGACGACGGCGAGACGGTCTGGGCGCACGTCGAGCCCGGCACGCGCGAGGAGCTCATCGCCTATCTGGAGTCGATGAAGTTCTTCTACCGGGTCGAGGTCGCCGACCGTACGGACGACTTCGGCGTGGTCCACCTGCCGGCCGGCTCCATCGCGGAGGTGCCCGAGGGCGTGGTCGTGCGGGAGACCCCGCACGGACGCGATCTGTTCCTGCCCCGCCCCGACCTGGAGTCCTTCGCGGCCTCCCACGGGCCGGCCGCGGGGATCCTCGCGTACGAGGCGCTGCGGGTCGAGACCCACCGGCCGCGGCTCGGCTTCGAGACCGATCACCGGACCATCCCGCACGAGCTGGGCTGGATCGGCAGCGCGGTGCACCTGCAGAAGGGCTGCTACCGCGGGCAGGAGACCGTCGCCCGTGTCCACAACCTGGGGAAGCCGCCGCGGCGGCTGGTCTTCCTGCACCTGGACGGCAGCGAGGTCCATCTGCCGGGCCACGGCACCCCGATCCGGCTCGCGGCGGACGGCGCCGAGGGCCGGCAGCTCGGTTTCATCACCAGCTCGGCCCGCCATCACGAGCTGGGTCCGATCGCGCTGGCGATGGTGAAGCGGAACGTGCCGGTGGACGCGGAGCTGATCGCGGGGGACACGGCCGCCGCGCAGGAGACCGTCGTCGAGCCGTAGCCCCTCCGGAGCCGGACATACCTCGATCAGACCTCGATCAGACCTCGATCCGGCCTCGGCCAGACCTCGATCCGACCCGGATCAGACCTCGATCAGGACCGTGAACGGGCCGTGATTCGTGAGCGAGACGCGCATGTCCGCTCCGAACCGGCCCGTTTCCACGCGCGCTCCCAGCGTGCGGAGTTGAGCCACGACCTCGTCGACGAGGGGTTCGGCGACGGGACCGGGCGCGGCGGCGTTCCAGGTGGGCCTGCGGCCCTTGCGCGCGTCCCCGTAGAGGGTGAACTGAGAAATCACCAACAAGGGCGCATTCACGTCCGAACAGGATTTCTCTCCCTCCAGAATCCGGACGGACCACAGCTTTCTGGCGAGCTGTGCCGCCTTCTCCGGCGTGTCCTCGTGGGTGACTCCCACCAGCACGCACAGTCCTTCGCCGACGATCTCGCCGACCGTCTCGCCTGCGACGACGACGCTCGCGCCGTCGACCCTCTGCACCACTGCTCGCATACCGACCAACCTACAGACCGACTCATCTGCGGCTGAACGGGTGCAGAGCGCCTGCACACACACGTGCGGAGTGGCACCATGCCTGGAGGCGGTGCGGCTCCGCACCGGTCGAGGGGACGAATCACATGAGTGCACCTGGCGCTGGGCAGACGCCGTCCGGTCCCGTACCGCTGACACGCGTCGGCGCGACCGTACGTCCAGCCGTACGTCCACCCCTGCAGCGGACGGCTGCCCCCACGCTCCCGGAACGGCCACAGCCGGATCTCGCCGCCCTGCGGCTGCCGGAGCTGCGCGCGCTGCGCCGTGACGCCCAGGGGGACGAGGCCGACCTCAGCTACGTACGGAGGATGCTGCAGGGCCGGATCGACATCCTGCGGGCCGAGCTGGCCCGGCGTACGGATCCGGAGGCGCCGGTCCTTGACCGGCTCTCGGAGATCCTGGCGGACGCGCCCTCGCGGCTGCGGACCTCGGCGCGGCACGTGACGCTGTCGACGCCCCGGAGCGAGGAGTACCGGCGGCTGGCGACGGAGATGCTCTCGGAGGTCGAGCTGTCCGACCTCGGGGCGCGGACGGACGACGAGCTGCACACGGCGATGGGGCGGCTCGCGGGGTACGAACAGCAGGTCTCGCGGCTGCGCCAGCGGTTGCAGCGGACGGCGGACGACTGCAGCGCGGAGATCGCCCGCCGCTATCGCGAGGGCGAGGCGCAGGTGGACGATCTGCTCACCTGACGGACGCCGGACGGGTGGTGCGACGGGGGCCCGGGCGGCCTGAGGCCCCGGGGAAACTCGGGTGCGCAGTGCGGTGGACCCGGCTTAGCCTCGGAAGATGAGTCTTGAGGTGCGCGCTGTCGTCGAGTCCGAGTACCCCGACTGGGTCCGCGCCGTCCACACCGGCTTCCTGCGCCCACCGGTCGTGGCGGACGAGGACGTCGCCGACCGGCTTCCGCACATCGATCTCTCCCGTGTGCTGGGTGTCTTCGACCGCGGGCGGGTCGTCGCCACCTTCCGTTCGTTCACGCAGGAGCTGAGCGCGGTCGGGGGCGGCACGCTCGTCGCCGACGCGGTCAGTGGCGTCACCGTCTCCGCGACCCATCGCCGGCAGGGGCTGCTCAGCCGGATGATGGCGCAGGATCTCGCCGCCGCGAAGGAGCGGGGCGACGCCGTCGCCACGCTCATCGCCGCCGAGTACCCGATCTACGGCCGGTTCGGTTACGGCCCCGCGACCTGGACGACCGAGTGGACCGTGGACGTCCGCCGCGCCGGGCTCGACCCGCGTCGTACCGGGCGGCCGGACGACGGCGGACGGATCGACCTCACCGACGGCGAGGAGATCCGCAAGATCGGCCCCGAGCTGCACCGCCGGCTCGCCGCCGTCCGGCCCGGCGTCGTCGGGCGGGACACCCGGGCCTGGGACGTCGCCACCGGCCGCTCCTTCCAGAGCTCCCCGTGGACCGAGCCGTTCTACGTCGTCTACCGCGACGAGGCGGACCAGCCGCAGGGCTTCGCCGCCTACACCTGCGACGACAGGTGGGAGGACGGCAAGCAGCCGCTCAACACGGCCAAGGTGAAGGACCTGATCGCCGTCACACCGGCGGCCGAGCGGGCCCTGTGGCACTTCCTCTGCTCGATCGACTGGGTCACCACGGTCACGTCCGGCCACCGCGCGCCCGACGACCTCCTCCCGTTGCTGCTGCCCGACCCGCGCGCCGCCCGCGTCACGACCCAGGCGGACATGCTGTGGGTGCGGGTGCTGGATGTCGCCAAGGTCCTGGAGGGCCGTACGTACGGAGCGTCCGGCACCCTCGTCCTGGATCTGCGGGACCGAGCGGGTCTGGCGGGCGGCCGCTACCGGATCGACGCCTCCCCGGAGGGCGCCGACTGCGTGCCGTCCACCGCGTCGGCCGATCTCGCCTTCGACATCGGCGAGTTGGGCACGCTGTCGCTCGGTGACGAGTCGGTGGTACGACTCGCCGCGCTCGGCCGGGTCGAGGAGTTCACGCCGGGGGCCGCCGCCCGCGCGGACGTGCTGCTGCGGACCTCGCGCCGGCCCTGGTGCCCGGACATCTTCTGAGCCGGGCGGTTCAGTGGCGCGGCCGGAGGGCGGGCGATCGCCGTCAGGCGGTGCGGCGGCGGAAGAGCGCTCCGGACGCGGCCACCGAGAGCGCCAGCAGCGCGGCGCACCAGCCGAGCGCGATCCACGGGGTGGTGCCGACCGGCTGGTCGAGGAGCAGTCCGCGCAGCGACTCGATGACGGGGGTGACCGGCTGGTGCTCGGCGAAGCCGTGCAGCCAGTCGGGCATGGTCTCGATCGG
The DNA here is from genome assembly GCF_055564335.1 of Streptomyces sp. NPDC029139. NCBI lineage: Bacteria > Bacillati > Actinomycetota > Actinomycetes > Kitasatosporales > Streptomycetaceae > Streptomyces > Streptomyces sp. NPDC029139. The sequence continues at coordinate 56,025 of NZ_JBVHWN010000010.1, forward strand.
GACGAACGCGCTGCTCGGGTAGGGCAGGAACATCATGAAGAAGGTGACTCCGCCGGCCGCTTCGGGGGTGCGGGTGAGCAGTCCGACGGCCGCGGACAACCAGGAGATCGCCGTGATGTAGGCGACGAGCAGGCCGAGGGCGGCGAGCCAGCCGAGCGGGGTGGCCGAGGGGCGGAAGCCGATGAGGAAGGCGACGCCGAGGACGAGCGCGGTGGCGATGAGGTTGCGGGCCGCGCTGGCGGCGACATGGCCGGCGAGGATCGGGGTCCCGCCGATGTCGAGCGAGCGGAAGCGGTCGATGATGCCGCCCTTCATGTCCTCGCTGACGGCCACGGCGGTGCCGGCCGAGCCGAAGCCGGAGCAGAGGATGAGGACGCCGGGGACGACGTACGTCACGTACCGGGTCCCGGTGTCGATGGCTCCGCCGAAGAAGTAGACGAAGATCAGCATCAGCATGATCGGCAGCATCATCGAGGTGATGACGGCGTCGACGTTGCGGCGGCTGATGCGGATGCCCCGGCCGGTCAGCGTGCCGGTCACGGTGAGGACGTCAGACATGGGCGTGCTCCTGGTCGGTGAGGGCGAGGAAGACGTCGTCGAGCGTCGCGGTGTGGAGCGAGAAGCGGACGATGTCCGTGCGGTCCGGGTCGAGCGCGTCGAGCAGGGCCCGGACGTGGGCGGCGCTGCCGTCGGTGGGGATGCCGAGGCCGAGTGACTCGGGGGAGTGGTGGCTCGCCCGGTCCGCGAGCCGCAGATAGCTCTCGCGGTCGCGCAGGACGAGGTCGAGGCGGTGGCCGGCGACGCGTGCTTTGAGCGTGTCCGCGCTGCCCTCGGCGACGATCCGGCCGGCGTCCATGACGGCGATGCGGTCGGCGAGCCGGTCGGCCTCCTCCAGGTACTGGGTGGTGAGGAAGACGGTGATGCCGCTGTCGGAGAGGTCGCGGACCACCTGCCAGAGCTCCTGCCGGCTGCGCGGATCGAGGCCGGTGGTCGGTTCGTCGAGGAAGATCACCGCCGTCTCGTCGGGGTCGCGGACGAGACCGGCCGCGAGGTCGAGGCGGCGCCGCATGCCTCCGGAGTACGTGCGGGCGAGGCGGCCGCCGGCCGCGGTGAGGCCGAAGCGCTCCAGGAGTTCGGTGGCGCGCCGGTCGGCGGCGGCGCGGGAGAGGCCCGAGAGGCGGGCCATCATGCGCAGGTTCTCGGCTCCGGTCTGGGTGTCGTCGACGGCGGCGAACTGGCCGGTGAGGCTGATGGCGCGGCGCACCCGGGAGCGTTCGGAGACGACGTCGTGACCGGCCACGCGCGCCTGGCCGGCGTCGGGCGCGGTGAGGGTGGCGAGGATGCGGACGGTGGTGGTCTTGCCGGCGCCGTTGGGCCCGAGCAGGGCGAAGACGGTGCCCTGTTCGACGTGGAGGTCGAGGGAGTCGAGGACGGTGAGGTCTCCGTAGGCCTTGCGCAGGCCGGTGGCTTCGATGGCGGTGGGCATGGATGTCCCCCTGGGATCAGTACTGCGTATGCCATACGCGTTACTGTGTAAGGGTTACGCATTACTAGGATGGCGTCAAGCGAAGAAGGGCGGCCTGGTGATGGCGGACGGCAAGGGCGAGGGCGGCGGGGGCTTTCTGCCCGCGAGTGTCGAGGCCGCCTGGGGGCTGCGAGAGCGCCCCTCCAAGGGCCCCAAGCCCGGGCTCACCCTCGATCGGATCGTGGAGAAGGCCGTAGGCGTCGCCTCGTCGGAGGGGCTCGACGCGGTCTCCATGGGGCGGATCGCCAAGGAACTCGGCGTCTCGACGATGTCCCTCTACCGCTACGTGGACGCCAAGAGCGAGCTGTACATCCTGATGCAGGACGTGGCGATGGGTCCGCCGCCGCCCGGCCCCCCGCCCGGCACCGACTGGCGCACGGCCGTCGAGGAGTGGGCCTGGGACACCCGCGAGGTCTACCACCGCAACCTCTGGATGCTCCGCGTCCCCCTCTCCGGCCCGCCGGCCACGCCGAACGCCGTGGCCTGGTGGGAGCGGGCGATGGTGGCGCTGGAGGGCACCGGGCTCGCCGAGGGCGCCAAGGTCTCGGTGCTGATGCTGGTCGGCGGGTTCGTCCGCAACGAGGCGCTGATGATGGCCGACCTCGGCGCCGTCATCGGTGCGAGCGGGCAGAGCCCTGAGGAGGTGCTCTCCCGGTACGGCCGCACCCTGCGGCGCCTCGCGGATCCGGCCCGCTTCCCGGCGGTGGCGCGGATGCTGGACTCGGGCGTGATGGACCAGGCGGACGAGCCGGAGTACGAGTTCCGCTTCGGTCTGGAACGCATCCTCGACGGGGTCGCGCTGCTGGTGCAGAGGGAGGGCGGCGCCGCTCGGAGCTCCTGAAGGCCGCTCAGACCTCCTGAAGGGCGGTCAGCAGGACCCGTACGGCGGGCAGGGCGAGCGAGGAGTCCCGTACCGCCGCATGGATCGAACGGATCGGCCGCGGACCTTGCGGACGACGACGTTCGGGCGGCGGCTGTCGCGAAAGAGGGCCCGACGAGCGCGGCGACGGTCGGCTGTCTGCTGCCGGTGGTGTCGGTGACGCTCGGGGCCCTCGTGCTCGGCGAACCGCTGACGGTACGGATTGTGGCGGGGATGGCGGTCGTGCTGGTGGGCGTGGCGCTCACACGGCGGGGGCCGCGACCCGTTCCCGCTGCTTCCGCTTCGACTCCTCCCCTTCCGGCAGCTCGGACCGCTTCGGCTGGCGAAGGACGGTGAAGGCCACCGCGAAGGCGGCGAGGAGGAGGCCGGCGCCGACCCCGAAGGCCAGGTGGTAGCCGCTGGTCAGGGCCTCGGCGGCGGGGCGGCCGGCTTCGGTGAGGGACTCGGTGCGGGAGGCGGCCAGGGTGGACAGGACCGCGACGCCGAGGGCCATGCCGATCTGCTGGGTGGTGTTGAACAGGCCGGAGGCGAGGCCCGCGTCCTCCTCCTTCGCGCCGGACATGCCGAGCGAGGTGAGGGCCGGGAGCGCGAGGCCGAAGCCGGCGGCCAGCAGCATCACGGGCAGCAGGTCGGTGGCGTACGAGGCCCGTACGGGCAGGCGGGTCAGCAGCCCGAGGACGCCGACGAGGAGGACGATGCCGGTGAGCAGGACGTTGCGCTCGCCGAAGCGGGCGATCAGACGGGTCGAGACGCCCAGGGACACCGCGCCGATGACGGCCGCGGCCGGCAGCATCGCGAGACCGGTCTCGGCGGCGCCGTAACCGAGGACCTTCTGCAGGTAGAGCGCCACCAGGATCTGGAACGAGAAGAGCGCGGCGACCATCAGCATCTGGACCAGGTTGGCGCCCGAGACGTTGCGTGAGCGGAAGATCCGCAGCGGCATGAGGGGATTGGCGGTCCTGGCCTGGCGGACGACGAAGCCGGCGAGGAGGGCGAGCGAGAGGGCGCCGAGGCCGAGGGTGTGGGCCGACGAGACGCCGTACTCCTCGATCTTGACGACCGCGTAGATGCCGAGCATCAGACCGGCGGTGACGAGCAGCGCGCCCAGGACGTCGGCTCCGCCTCCGGCCTTCAGTCTCGGACCGCGGTCACCCGGCAGGGCGGACAGGGCGACGAGGATCGCCGCGATGCCGATGGGGAGGTTGATGAAGAAGATCCAGTTCCAGGTGAGCGCGTCGGTGAGGACACCGCCGAGGACCTGCCCGATCGAGGCGCCGGCCGCGCCGGTGAAGCTGAACACGGCGATGGCCTTGGCGCGTTCGCGTGGTGCGGTGAAGAGCGTGACGAGGATGCCGAGGCTGACGGCGGAGGCCATCGCGCTGCCGACGCCCTGGAGGAAGCGGGCGGCGATCAGGACGCCGGGCGAGGTGGCGAAGCCGGCGAGGAGCGAGGCGGCGGTGAACACCGCCGTTCCCGCGAGGAACATCCGCTTGCGGCCGATCAGGTCGCCGAGGCGGCCGGCGAGGAGCAGCAGCGAGCCGAAGGCGATGAGGTAGGCGTTGACGACCCAGCTGAGTCCGACCGGGCTGAAGCCGAGGTCGCTCTGGATGGCCGGCATGGCGACGGTCACGATGCTGCCGTCGAGGATCGTCATCAGCATCCCGGTGGCCAGGACGCCGAGGGCGACCCAGCGGGAGCGCGAGGGGGAGGCGGCGGGTGCCGGGGCGGGGGCGGAGGTGGTGGGCATTGCGGTCTCTCCTGTCGTTGGGAGCAACAGGAGAGACCGTAGCAGATAGTTTTGTTGCAGACTATCTTTCACGGATCGAGGTACGGGTTTCTGGGGTCGTCACCCCTTCTGGCGGGCCCGACGCGCCGGCCTCGCGCCCTCCATCGGCGTCTCCAGATGTCCCGTGACCAGGCGGTTCAGCGCCCGCAGCAGCACCTCGCGCTCCTCCTCGGGCAGCGAGGCCAAGGCCCTCTCGTGCACTCGGTCCACGATCTTCTGGCTCTCCGCGGCGACCTTCGCCCCCTCCTCGGTCACCGCGATGATCCGCGCCCGCCGGTCGGTGCTGGACGGCCTGCGCTCGGCGAGGCCGGCCTTCTCCAGGGCGTCGACGGTCACCACCATCGTGGTCTTGTCCATGTCCCCGATCTCGGCGAGCTGCGCCTGGGTGCGCTCCTCCTCGAGGGCGTGGACGAGGACGCAGTGCATCCGCGGGGTGAGCCCGATCTCGCCGAGTCGCGCGCTCATCTGCGTGCGCAGGACGTGGCTGGTGTGGTCCAGGAGGAAGGACAGGTCCGGTTCGGTGCGCGTGGGTGCCATGGCGGTCATGTCTGCCAGGGTAACGAAAGTCGATCCGTCGCGGATTATCAGGAAGTGGACGACGCGGGGGGCGTGTCGGCGCGTCCGCCGGTCAGGTCGTCGACCGTCGGGGCCACGACTCCGAAGACGTCCGCGATGGTGGTCAGGGCGCTTCGCTGGAGGGCGTCGGCGGGCACGGTGCCGCCCCCGGGCGCGGGCAGGGAGCGGGTGGCGGTGGCCTCGGCGACGACGGTGGGGCGGTAGCCGAGGTTGAAGGCGCCCTGGGCGGTGAAGGTGACGCACATGTGGGTCATGAACCCGGCCAGGATCAGGTCGGGTCCGGCGCCCAGGTCGCGCAGCGTCTTCTCCAGGTCGGTGGCGTGGAAGCCGTTCGGGAAGTGCTTGACCACGACCGGTTCGCCGTCCACGGGCGCCACTTCGGGGCTGATCGCGCCGAGCTCGGAGTCGATGTCGTAGCCGGCGTCGATGACGTGCACGACCGGCGTGCCCGCGGCGCGGGCGGCGGCGAGCAGGCGGGCTCCGGCGGCCAGGGCGGACTCGACGCCGTGGAGGGCCATGACGCCGGTGCGGTACGTGTTCTGGCAATCGATCATGACCAGTGTGGCGTCGTCGAGGCGGGGCAGGGTGTTGTCCAGGCCGATGACGTCGCGCAGGGTCGCGGAGGCATTCATGGATGAAGGGGTCCTTTCGGGCGTTGTGGGGCAGGGCAGGGGTACGGCAGGGCAGGGGTGAGGCAGGGCAGGGGTGCGGCAGGGCAGGGCGAGGCTGCCGTGGCGCGACGGCTCACCCGTGAGAAGGACGCGTGAGGGGGTGCGTGAGGGGGGTTTCGGGTGGTCAGGAAGCGGTGCGGAAGCGGCGGCGGTAGGAGGCCGGGGTGGTGTTGATCTGCTTGCGGAACGCGCGGTGCAGCGTCTCCACCGAACCCATCCCGACCGCCGTCGCGATCCGCTCCAGCGGCTGGTCGGTGGTCTCCAGCAGGCGGCGGGCCGCCTCCACCCGGGCCGCCTCCACGTACGAGGCCGGACTGGTGCCGGTCTCCTGCCGGAAGACCCGGGCGAAATGACGCTCGCTCAGGCACATGCGCTCGGCCAGCGCGGGCGCCGACAGGTCACCGTCGAGGTGCTCCGTGATGAACACGCGCAGCTCGTCGATGTCCCTGCGGGCGGCCGCCGGCCGGCTCAGCGGCACGCTGAACTGGCTCTGGCCGCCCTGCCGTCTGAGGTACATCACCAACTGCCGGGCCACCGAGAGCGCGACCTCCTCGCCGTGGTCCTCGGCCACCAGCGCCAGCGCAAGGTCCATGCAGGTACTGATGCCCGCCCCGGTCCACACCCGTCCGGATCTGACGAAGATCGGGTCCGCGTCGACCTTCACCTCCGGGTGCTCGGCCGCCAGCTGGGCCGCGGTCGACCAGTGCGTGGTCGCCCGCCGCCCGTCGAGGAGCCCGGCGGCCGCGAGCACGTGCGCGCCCACGCACACCGAGGCGATCCGCCGGGCGTGCGGCGCCGTGGTCCTCACCCACTCCACCACCGTGTCGTCGACCCGGGCCACCGGGCCGTCCGGGCCCGGGTCCACCGCGCCGGGCACCAGCAGGGTGTCCACCGCGGCCCCCACCTCGGCGAAGGTGAGGTCCGGCACCAGCCGTACGCCGGCCGAGGTGGGGACCGGCTCGGTCCCCGGGCTCGCCAGGCGGACCGCGTAGCCCGCGCGGCCCCCGGTCTCCCGGTTGGCCAGGGCGAAGACCTCGGCCGGGCCGGAGACGTCGAGCAGATCGACGTCGGGGAAGACCGCGATCACGACGCGGTGTGCAGAGGGCATGCGCCCATCGTCGCGACGGCGCCGGGTGACCGCAATGACGACTGTCTGTCAGATCCGGCCATCGGTGAGGCGCGACACTATTGCAAGCACCTGCTTGCAATAGTTAGCAAGCGATGGCATGGTCGGGGCATGGCATCGCTCAACGTCGGCAATCTTGGCGAGTACCTCCGCGAGCAGCGGCGCACCGCGCAGCTCTCGCTGCGGCAGCTCGCGGAGGCCGCCGGGGTGTCCAATCCGTATCTGAGTCAGATCGAGCGGGGACTGCGCAAGCCGAGCGCCGAGGTGCTGCAGCAGGTCGCCAAGGCCCTGCGGATCTCCGCCGAGACTCTCTACGTGCGGGCCGGGATTCTCGACGAGAAGGAGCGGGAGGAGCTGGAGACGCGGGCCGTCATCCTCGCCGATCCCTCGATCAACGAGCGGCAGAAGCAGGTGCTGCTCCAGATCTACGACTCCTTCCGCAAGGAGAACGCCGCCGAGGCGGCCGACGGCGACGGCGCCGGTCCCGATGCCGAACGATCCGTGAGCTAGTACGTACACATCCGGGAGGACCACACCCATGGCCATCATCGAAGAACTGCGTACCCCCCTCTACTTCGCCGCCGGCACCGCCGACCTCGCCGTCCAGCAGGCCAAGAAGGTCCCGGGCCTGATCGAGCAGATCGCCGCCGAGGCGCCCGCGCGGATCGACGCCGTGCGCAAGACCGACCCCAAGGCCGTGCAGGAGAAGGTGACCGACCGGGCCAAGGAGGCCCAGGCCACCGTGCAGTCGAAGCTGGCCGAGGTCGTCGGCAACCTCGACACGGACCTGAAGAAGCTCGGCGAGACCGCCCAGGACCTGGCCCTGCGGAGTGTCGGCGTCGCCGCCGAGTACGCCGTGAAGGCGCGCGAGAAGTACGAGGAGGTCGCCGCGCACGGCGAGGAGGCCGTCAAGGCCTGGCGCGGTGAGGCGGCCGAGGAGATCACCGAGATCGCCATCGTCGTCGAGCCCGACCCGGAGCCGAAGGCGGAGCCCAAGGCCGCGGTCGTGGTGGAGGCGTCGGAGGACTCCAAGTCCGCGCGCAGGACCACTGCCCGCAAGCCGGCCGCCAAGAAGACCGCCGCCGTCGAGAAGTAGGGCGACGGGGCCGAACGGTTCGTACGGGCCGGCAGACGGCCACCGGTTCCAGACCCGATCGGCGAGCGGTAAGGCGGGGACAGGCGGGGCACCAATCAGGGTGGACGGTGCGTTGTACCGGGTACCTTGGCCGCGAGGCGCTCCACTCACTCACGAGGCGGTTCACACATGTTGCGCGCGGGATTCGACTCCATCATCTGGCTGGTGATCGGCCTGGTCTTCATCGGCATGGCCGTCGCCGCGCTCGTCTTCGCGGTCATGGCGCGCGAGGACGCCTATCGCGCGGCCGAGAAGCAGACCAAGAAGTTCTGGCTGATCATTCTGGGCATCAACCTCGCCGTGAACCTGCTGCTGCCGATGCTCTTCCTGCAGATCGCCGGCGTCATCGCGGCCATCGTCTTCATGGTCGACGTCCGGCCGGCGCTCAAGCAGGTGTCCGGTGGAGGAGGCGGCGGCCGCCGTGGCGGCTCCAGCAGCGACGGGCCGTACGGTCCGTACAACGGCGGACGCTGACCGCCGGAGGATGTGGGGCACCGCACGACGGTGCCGACCGCCGCACGGCGCTGACCGGTGCACGCCGGTGCACGCCGGTGCGGGGAACGCGGAAACGGACCCGGGGCTCTCAGCCCCGGGTCCTTTCCAGTGCCAGGACCGCCACGTCGTCCGTCAGCTCCCCGCCGTTCAGCGAGCGCACCTCCGTCACCGCCGCGTCCAGGAGCTCCTCGCCGCGCAGGCCCTCCGCCAGCTGCCGGTTGATCATCTCGACCATGCCGTCCTGGCCGAGCCGCGGCGAGCCGGGGCCGGCCGAGCGGCCCTCGATCAGGCCGTCGGTGTACATCAGCAGGCTCCACGACCCGCCCAGCTCCACCTGGCGCCGCGGCCAGCGGGCGCGCGGCAGCAGGCCGAGGGCCGGTCCGCCGTCCTCGTACGGCAGCAGCCGCGCCGCCCGCCCCTGCCGGGCGATCAGCGGGGAGGGGTGCCCGGCCAGGCAGAGGCCCGCCCGGCGCCCGTCCGGGGCGATGTCGACCGTGCAGAGCGTCGCGAAGATCTCCTCGCTCTCCCGCTCGTGCTCCAGCACCTGCTGCATCGTGGAGAGCAGCTCGTCCCCGCACAGGCCGGCGAAGGTCAGCGCCCGCCACGCGATGCGCAGCTCCACGCCGAGCGCCGCCTCGTCGGGGCCGTGCCCGCAGACGTCGCCGATCATGGCGTGGACCGTGCCGTCGGGCGTGCGGACGGTGTCGTAGAAGTCCCCGCCGAGCAGGGCGCGGGAGCGGCCGGGCCGGTAGCGGGCCGCGAACCGCAGGTCGGAGCCCTCCAGCAGGGGGGTGGGGAGCAGTCCGCGTTCCAGGCGCGCGTTCTCCTGGGCCCGCAGCCGCGACTCGGTCAGCTTCACCTGGACCGCGTCGGCCCGCTTGCGCTCGACCGCGTACCGGATCGCCCGGCTCAGCAGCCTTCCGTCGAGCTCCTCGCGGAAGAGGTGGTCCTGGGCCCCGACCCGTACCGCCTCCGCCGCCAGCTCCGCGTCGGCCGAGGCCGCGAGGGCCAGCACGGCGTGGCGCGGGGCGAGCCGCAGGACGTGCCGCAGCGGCGCGAGGGGGTCGTCGCCGGCCGCCCGGGGTCCGGGCAGGGCCAGGTCGACCAGGACGCAGTGCACGTCGTCGGTGAGCAGCCGCTCGGCCTCGGTGAGGTTCCGGGCGGTGCGGATACGGACGCGCGTGCCGTCGGCGTCGAGCATTTCGGGTACGGCGAGGGCACCCGCCGGGTCGTCCTCGACGACCAGAAGGGTGAGATCGGTGCCGGTGGCGGCCGAAGCAGCCGGGGCAGCCGTGACAGTGCCTGGCGCCGCGGCGGAGTCGCTTCTCTGACGCGGTACGGGTACGGGCATCGGTCCTGTTTCCTTCCCTCCCCCCGAGGGCGCGGCAGGACGACGAACGACGTCCCGCCAGACGGGGACCATAGCGGTACCCCGCCGGGCAGCGGAATGGTGATCACGGTACGAGCACCGACGGGCCATTGGCATATGCCGCGCATAGGGAGGTTGTTGCCGCCGAGGCCATGACGAACATCACGCCGGGCGCTCTCGCGTCGCGGCTCATGGCGACCGTGAGCGGCCTCACTCCGGGCGGACGACTCCGAGGATCTCCATCGAGCCCGCCCCGGCGAGGGTGATGTTCCGCCCCGGCCTCGGCGCGTGCACGATCGCGCCGTTCCCGACATACATCCCGATATGACTCGCGTCCTTGTAGTAGACGATCAGGTCGCCGGGCCGCATGTCCTTGATGTCCACGCGCGGCAGCAGCCGCCACTGCTCCTGCGAGGTGCGGGGGATGGGCCGGCCGGCCGCGCCCCAGGCCCGCTGGGTCAGCCCCGAGCAGTCGAACGACCCCGGACCCTCCGCGCCCCAGACGTACGGCTTGCCGATCTGCGCGGTGGCGTACTCCACCGCGCGCTTGCCCCGCGCGGTCGCCTTGCCGTCCAGGCCCTTGAGGACGCCGGTGTCCAGCCAGGCGGTCTGCGCCCTGTACTGCTCCTGCTCCTCCAGGCGCAGCAGCCGCGCCCGCTCCTCGGCCTCCAGCTCGGACTCCAGCTTCTCGGCCGCGGCGATCTTCGCGTCGATCTCCTTCTTCGCCTCGGCCTGCTTGACGCGGTTGGCCTCCAGCTTGGTCCAGTTGGTGCCCGCGTCCTTGGCGTAGACGGTCAACTGGGCCTGGGTCCGGTTCATCTCGCCGAGCAGGTCCTTGGTGGCCTTCTGGCCCTGCTGCAGCCGGCCGGCGTTGTCGAGGAAGAGCTGCGGGTCGTCGGTGAGGACGAACTGGGCGCCCTCGGGCAGCCCGCCGTTGCGGTACTGCGCGCGGGCCGCCGCGCCCGCCTGTGCCTTGAGCGCCTCGATCTTCTCGCGGCCCGCCACGATCATCCTGGCCAGCTCCACGATCTCGGCCGACTGCTCCTTGGCCTTCTCCTCGGCGAGGTTGTACGCGTCGGTGGCGGCGGCGGCCTGGCGGTACAGGCCGTCGATCTCCTTGCGCACCTCTTCGAGCGACTTCTTCGGGAGGGCGGGCGGCAGCGGGGCCGAGGGCGCGGCGGGCGGGCGTGGCGCGGCGGCGGCCTGGAGGGTCAGCGCGGGTGAGGCCAGCACCGTCAGGGCGCAGACCACGGTGATCGCGGTGGTGGCGCGGCGGCGTCGGTTCACAAGCTCCCCCTCGGACGGCCCTGAGATCCCGTATCTGATTTACCGTCAGTAACTTGGTGGTGACCTTGGCGATAGTGCCATGCGAAACGTGAAAACGACAGGGGATACCGGGGCCTGTCGGTCACCTTCCCCCCGGGTGACGAGCGATCGGCGCGTCGCGTTCCCGACGTACCTCGAATTCACCACGAGTTGGCGCGTCGGGGCCGCCGATGCCGTGCGGTGGGTCAGCGCGGCGCGGGCGCCAGGGCCTCCCAGCGCACCGTCACCTCGCCCTGCCGCCAACGGCGGTGGCCGTCCGTCAGCGGCCAGTCCGCCGCCAGGTCGCGGACGGCCCGGATCCACCGCTGCCGCGCGCCGAGCGAGGCGTACGGAGCGGCCGCCGCCCACGCGCGGTCGAAGTCCCGCAGGAACGCGTGGACCGGCTCGCCCGGCACGTTGCGGTGAATCAGCGCCTTCGGCAGTCGCTCCGCGAGGTCCGAGGGCCGGTCCAGCGAGCCGAGCCGGGTGGCGAAGGTCACCGTGCGCGGCCCCGTCCGGTCGAGCGCCACCCATACATGGCGGCGCCCGATCTCGTCGCAGGTCCCCTCCACCAGCAGGCCCCCGGGCGCGAGCCGGGCGCACAGCCGCTCCCACACGGCGGCCACCTCGCCCTCGTCGTACTGACGCAGCACGTTCGCGGCCCGGATCAGCGCGACCGCGCCCGGCACCGGGACCTCGAAGCCGCCGTGCAGGAAGGACAGCCCCTCGCGGGCGTACGGCTCGGCGGCGGCGACCCGGGCCGGCTCGATCTCGATGCCGACGACCTCGGTGCGCGGGTCGGCGGTGCGCAGGCGGGTGAGCAGCTCGACGGCGGTCCAGGGAGCGGCGCCGTAACCCAGGTCGACGGCGAGGGGCGGCTCGGGGGACCGGCGCAGCGCCGGTCCGTGGACGGCGGCGATCCAGCGGTCCATACGACGCAGCCGGTTCGGGTTGGTGGTCCCGCGGGTGGCCGTGCCGACGGGCGAACCGGGGCGGGGGCGCCCCCGGTCGGAGCTCCGGGGGAGGGTGGTGCGCGGGGCCATGGGACGAGGGTACGCGCCGGGCCCCGGGGCAATGAATTGGCAAAACGGAAATGGATGGCCCCATTCCGGTGTTGTGCCGTTCGGAGGGCGTCACGCGCCGTCCCCCTTGCCGTGCCCGCTACGCCCCCACTCAGCGGAAGGATCGTCGACGTGAGCCAGTACGTGTCCCGGCTCGCCGGCTCCCTGGCGACACCGCCCAGGCTCCGGTTCCCCGGACGTCACAGGACCCCCCGCCGGGTGGCCATGCTCAGCGTCCACACCTCGCCCCTCCACCAGCCGGGCACCGGTGACGCCGGCGGCATGAACGTCTACATCGTGGAGCTGGCCAAGCGGCTGGCCGCGATCAACATCGAGGTCGAGATCTTCACCCGGGCCACCACCGGCGGCCTCGCCCCCGTCGTCGAGCTCGCCCCGGGCGTCCTCGTACGGCACGTGGACGCCGGCCCTTACGAGGGCCTGGCCAAGGAGGAGCTGCCGGCCCAGCTCTGCGCCTTCACCCACGGGGTGATGCAGGCATGGGCGGGCCACCGCCCCGGCCACTACGACCTGGTCCACTCCCACTACTGGCTCTCCGGCCACGTCGGCTGGCTCGCCGCCGAGCGGTGGGGCGTCCCGCTCGTCCACGCCATGCACACGATGGCCAAGGTCAAGAACGCGGCGCTCGCGGAGGGCGACACCCCCGAGCCCGCGGCCCGGGTGATCGGCGAGACCCAGATCGTCCGCGCCGCCGACCGGCTGATCGCCAACACCGCCGAGGAGGCCGACGAGCTCGTCCGCTTCTACGAGTCGGATCCCGGCAAGGTCGCCGTCGTGCACCCGGGGGTCAACCTCGACCACTTCCGCCCGGCCGACGGCCGGGCGGCCGCGAGGGCCCGCCTCGGGCTGCCCGCCGACGCCTTCATCCCCGTCTTCGCGGGCCGCATCCAGCCCCTGAAGGCCCCCGACATCCTGCTGAGGGCCGCGGCCCGCCTCCTGGAGGACGACCCGTCGCTGCGCTCACGCATGGTCGTGCCCGTCGTCGGCGGCCCCAGCGGCAGCGGGCTGGCCAAGCCGGAGGGGCTGCAGAAGCTTGCCGCCCGGCTTGGCATCGCGGACCTCGTCCGCTTCCACCCGCCGGTCGGCCAGGACCGCCTCGCGGACTGGTTCCGGGCGGCATCGGTGCTGGTCATGCCCTCGTACAGCGAGTCCTTCGGGCTCGTCGCCATCGAGGCGCAGGCGGCCGGCACGCCGGTCGTCGCGGCCGCGGTGGGCGGCCTTCCGGTCGCCGTACGGGACGACGTCACCGGCTTCCTGGTCCAGGGGCACGACCCGGCCGACTACGCCCGCGCGCTCGGGCGGTTCGTGGCCGCCCCGGCGCTGTCCGCCCGTATGGGCGCCGCGGCGGCCCGGCACGCGGAGTCCTTCGGCTGGGACACGGCCGCCTCGGGCACGGCGGACGTGTACACGGCCGCGATGCACGATCACCGCCGTCGCGTACGCTCGCACCATGGCTGACGTCACCCGTGCCCAGCAGGTCATCGAGGACACCTTCAAGGACGCCGAACTGGAGTGGGAGTCCCCCGAGCCAGGCTCGTACGTCGTCAAACTCCCCGGCACGCGCAAGCTGTTCACGACGCTGTCCCTCCGGGTCGGGCGCCACTCGCTCTCCCTCAACGCCTTCGTCATCCGCCATCCCGACGAGAACGAGACGGGCGTCCACCGCTGGCTGCTGGAGCGCAATCTCAAGCTGTACGGCGTGAGTTACGCGGTCGACGGCCTCGGCGACATCTACCTGACCGGCAAGCTGCCGCTGGCCGCCGTCAGCCCGGAGGAGCTGGACCGGCTCCTCGGCTCGGTCCTCGAAGCGGCCGACGGTTCCTTCAACACCCTTCTGGAGCTGGGCTTCGCGAGCGCCATCCGGCGCGAGTACGAGTGGCGGGTCTCGCGGGGCGAGTCGACGCGCAACCTCGACGCGTTCACGCATCTGACCCAGAAGCCCACGAACTGACCTTCGGTCACCCGCTGCACGACCCCTTCCGCCCTTGCCGGGGTCGTGCCATGCTCGCGGCCGTCGCACATCTGAATGGCGTTCACATCCATGAAAGGCGGGCTCATGGGAATCAGCCGAAGGCAGTTCGTGGGCGGTGCGGTGGCGGTCGGGGTGGCCGCCACGACGGGCTTCGCACCGGCCCCCGTCACCCCTCTCTGGGAGGAGTACGCGGACTCCCCGTACACCCATCCCCAGATTCCCTACGTCGGCCGCGCGGGAGCCCGCCGGGGCGCGACCCGGCTGCCCCACCCGCCCGTCGTCGCGAACGTCCTCTCCTACGGCGCCACCCCCGACGGATCGGCCGATTCGGCGACCGCGATCAACCGGGCCCTGGCCGAGGCGGGGGAGCGCGGCGGCGGCACGGTGCTCGTCCCGCCCGGCACGTACCGGATCGACGACCTCCTCCACATCGGCCACAGCGGCGTCGTCCTGCGCGGCGCCGGCTCCGCCCGCACGAGACTGCTGGCCACGAAGCACCTCACCGAACTGATCGGCCCCTACGGCTCCCGCTACGGCGGCGACAAGTCCTCCTGGTCCTGGGCCGGCGGTCTCATCTGGCTCGCCCCGCACGCCCGCCACGCCTCGCTCGTCGCAGCGATCCGGCAACGCGCCTGGCCCTTCGAGGGCTGGACCGGCAACCGCCGTGACGAGTGGCGCACGCTGACCACCGTCCGCCCCGCCCGGCGGGGCGACTGGTCCGTGACGGTCGAGGACCCGTCAGCCCTGCGCCGGGGCGCGGTCGTCCTCCTCCGCCTGGCCGACGACGCCGGCCACACGCTCCTGGAGCACATGGCGGGCGGGGGCCCGGGCGCGGAGGCGTACCACTGGGACGACAAGACCAAGCTGACGTCGTACGTCCCCTACGAGTGGCCGGTCCGCGTCACCTCGGTGCGGGGCCGCCGGGTCACCTTCGAACGCCCGCTGCCGCTCGACGCCCGCCCGGAGTGGGACCCGAGGCTCGTCACCCTCACCGAGCCGCTGACGGACGCGGGCGTCGTGGGCCTCACGCTCGAAGCGGTCGAGACCGCGCAGGCCCCGCACCTCCTCGACAAGGGCTACAACGGCGTCACCTTCCAGTGCGCTTACGACTGCTGGGCCGAGGACGTCGTCGTACGCCATGTCGACAACGGCTTCGGTCTCGTCGCCGCCTCCGCCTGCACACTGCGGCGCACCCGGGTGGAGGGGCGCGGTTCGCACCACCCGTACTTCTGCCGCGAGGGCGCGCACGACAACCTCGTGGAGGACTTCCGCATCGCGGCCCGTACGGCCCCGGCCCCGGCGGGCACCCAGCTCCACGGGATCAACGTGGAGGGGCTCTCCAGCCACAACGTCTGGTCGCGGGGCGTGATGGAGATGGGCACGTTCGACACCCACCGCGGGATGCCGTTCGCCAACGTACGGACGGAGATCACGGTCGAGAACAACGGACGGCACGGCGGGGACGCCTCGGCCGGCCCGCTGTACGGAGCCCGCTTCACCCACTGGAACGTGACGGTCACGAACGGGCGGGCGGGCCTGGTCAAGATCGACCGGGTCGCCCCGTACAGCGCGACGGTCGGCATCAGCGAGGTGCGGGAGTTCGACCAGATCGACGTGCCGGACTTCGTCGGCGAGCTCCACGCGCGCGTGGAGGCGTACGGGATTCCGGGGGCGGTCCGCCCCCGGAACCTGTACGAGGCACAGCGGACGCTCAGGCGCTGACGGCGCCGGGTGCCTTGTCGCCGGGTGCGTGGTCGGCGACGGGTGCCTTGCCGACGACGGTCCGGCCCTCGGGCAGGGGGTGGTCCTCGGCGGTCCGGTTCTGGGCGGTCCGGTTCCGGGGGAGGGGGTGGTCCTCGGCGAGGGCCTTGCGGAGGCGGGTGGTGTACCCGAGGGCGGCGACGGCGCCGACGACACCGCAGGCGATCCACAGCACGTCCGGTCCGGGGCCGCCCACGACCCAGCCCGCGAGGATCGGGGCGAGGAAACCGGACAGCGCCCAGGACATGCCCATGACGCCCTGGTAGCGGCCGCGGGCGTGCTCGGGGGCGAGCTTGGCGGTGGCGGCGGCGTTGGTCGGGACGTGGACCATCTCGCCGATGGTCCACACGACGACGGTCGCGGCGAAGACCAGCGGCGTGCCGGCCAGCGCGGTGGCACCCGTGCCGACGGCGAAGAGCAGCGCGGAGACGGTGAGCAGCATCGCCGGCGAGCGCTTCTCGGTCACCTTGTTGACCAGCAGCTGGAAGGCGACGATCAGGACACCGTTGACGGCGATGACGGCGCCGTACGCGGAGGGTTCGAGCCCCGCCGCCGCCATGGAGAGCGGCAGACCGACCCAGGGGGCGGTGAAGACGAGGCAGACGAGGAGGTTGAGGAGCACGAGCGTACGGAAGGGGGCGTCGCGCAGGACGACGAGGACGCTGACGCGGTCCTTCTCGACGAGTCCGCCGGTGGAGTTCGGCTTGGCCTCGGGGCGGGTCTCCGGCAGCCTCAGGAAGACGATCAGCGCGCACAGGGCGACCGCGACGGCCTCGAAGAGGAAGAGCGTGCGGTAGCCGAGGAAGACGGCGGCGCCACCGCCGAAGGCGGCGACGGCGAAGCCGAGGTTGAGGGCCCAGTAGTTGAGGGCGAAGGCCCGGCGGCGGTCGTGCTCGGGGACCATGTCGGCGATGGTGGCCTGGATGGAGGGGCGCACGGCCTGCATGGACAGGCCCATCAGCAGGACGACGGCGGCGATGCCCCAGGCGGTGGTCACCAGGGAGAGGGCGGCGGCGAGGGTGGCCGTCACCAGGTGCATCGTCACCATGGTGGGGCGCCGGCCCCACTTGTCGGCGAGCGTCCCGCCGAGCGGGGATCCGGCGACGCCGCCGAGACCGTGGAGGGCGATGACGAGCCCGGCGTACCAGGCCGAGTAGCCGAGCTCCTGGGTCAGGTACAGGGACAGGAAGGTGAGGACGAAGGCGCCGGTGCGGTTGACGAGCGTGGAGAGCCAGAGCCACCAGAATCCGCTCGGGAGACCGGAGACGGTCGCGCGGGCTGATCGTCTGAGCGAGTCGATGGACATGTGGGCCGGCCCCCTGCTGTGCGTAAGTCCCTCTAGCGGCCCTCGTAACTTACGCATCTCTCATGCTGGACGCCAGCGAATTGCTGGGGAGCGTCAGGCGTCGGGCGTCGATTAGGCTCGGGCGCATGGCCGACGCACCGTACAAGCTGATCCTCCTCCGCCACGGCGAGAGCGAGTGGAACGCGAAGAACCTGTTCACCGGCTGGGTGGACGTGAACCTCACCGAGAAGGGCGAGAAGGAGGCGGTCCGCGGCGGTGAGCTGCTGAAGGACGCCGGCCTGCTGCCCGACGTACTGCACACCTCCCTCCAGAAGCGCGCCATCCGCACGGCGCAGCTGGCGCTGGAGTCCGCCGACCGCCACTGGATCCCGGTCCACCGCTCCTGGCGCCTGAACGAGCGCCACTACGGTGCGCTCCAGGGCAAGGACAAGGCGCAGACGCTCGCGGAGTTCGGCGAGGAGCAGTTCATGCTCTGGCGCCGCTCGTACGACACCCCGCCGCCGGCGCTCGAGGACGGCACCGAGTTCTCGCAGTCCGACGACCCGCGCTACGCGACGATCCCGCCGGAGCTGCGCCCGCGGACGGAGTGCCTGAAGGACGTCGTCGACCGGATGCTGCCGTACTGGTACGACGGCATCGTCCCGGACCTCCTGACCGGCCGCACGGTCCTGATCGCGGCCCACGGCAACAGCCTGCGCGCCCTGGTCAAGCACCTGGACGACATCTCGGACGAGGACATCGCGGGCCTGAACATCCCGACGGGCATCCCGCTGACGTACGAGCTCGACGAGAACTTCAAGCCTCTCAAGCGCGGCGGCACGTACCTGGACCCGGACGCGGCGGCGGCGGCGATCGAGGCCGTGAAGAACCAGGGCAAGAAGTAGCCCTGACGCACGAGTGAGCCCCCTGCCTGCCGGTCTCCGGCGGGGAGGGGGCTTGTGCGTTTCCCCGAGCTCACCGCTTCAGCCGGATGTCCGTCAAAGCGTCGCTCCCCTGCCGTTCAGGGCGTTACTGATCTCCAGAAGGCGGCCCTCGGGCAGCGCGAAGGCGTTGCTGGGGTTTCGGTAGGAGTGCCCTCCGTCGTTGATCGAGACGCCGTCCACCTGGCTCCAGTACGCGCGAGCCCATTGGCCCTGGTTCTCAAGGAGCATGCTCGCCACCTCGGCGGGCTCCTCGATCACCGTGAGAGCGGCGAGCGCGGCGGTGAGGGCAGCGCTTGCGTCGTCGGGAAGCAGCGCGTCGCCGAGTGTGGGGAAGAGCAGCAGGAGACGGGCGTCGGCGTCCTGGACGCCGCTTGTTGCCGGCTGCCGGGCAGCGGACAGCAGTTCCAGCCAGGACATCCCGGGCCCCATGAAATGACCGTCATCCACCGCAACGGTCTCCGCTGCCGTCCACGCAGGGTGATGTATCAGGTAGTCCACCCCGCGTTCTCCGTCGATGTTGCGGTAGACGACGTGGATGGTGTGCCCGGATCCCAGAGGCACGCTGAACACCGGCCACTCCCCCTCGGCGTGCAGCGCGCGACACAACTCCTCGGCCGCGTCCCAGTCGGCACCGAACGCCGCTCGCTGCGCGTCCTCGCCGCGCAGGCAGGTGCCGAGGTGCACGGGCCAGAACAGCGGGTCGTCCAGGTAGGCGGAGCCCTGAACCAGAGGGCCGTCTTCGTATCCGGGGATCTTCAGCACGCGAGGATGATGGCATGAGAGACGGACGCCGCCTTCGGCGTCGGGGGCACCGCCGTCCCGTCTCAGGGGTGTGCGCCTTGCCGCCGCAACTGGCAACCGGTGTGCACTCTGGGGCGCGTGGGGCTGCTGTGACGTTTGGGATCGCCCCAGCGCTTGTACCGGTGAGGCTCGAAAGCCTCCGGACATGCGTCACGCGCAGTCCGCTCGCCCGTCGAGAGCACCGCTTCCGTGCGCTCGGCCGGCGAGACCGACACACTCCCTTGGGGGAAATCTTGGTGAGAAGTGGCATGCCACGTCGCGTCCTGGCCCGGGCCATGGGCGTCGTCGCGGCCATGGCGGTGGCCTTCGCGGCCGCACCGCTCGCAGGCACCGCCCAGGCCCACACGGCCGCGTCCGGGACGATGAGCTTCAGCGGTGAGCCCGGCGAGCCGATATCGGGTGGGCGGTCGTACGCGTACACCGTCGGCGCGGTCGACCTGTTCGACGTCCAGGGCAGCACGGACGGGAACGGCCTCTCCGTCGCGATCGACGCCGAAGAAGGCACCTTCTGGCGTCTCCACGTCGCCGCACCCGACGGCCAGAAGCTGACCGAGGGCACCACGTACACGGGCGCGAAGCAGTGGCCCGACGCCCAGCCCGCAGACGCGGAACTGCAGTTCAGCGGAACCGACCACGGGACCGACAAGTGGTGCGCGACGAACTCCGGCTCCTTCACCATCCAGCACATCGCGTTCGGCCCGTACGGATACGTGCGCGAACTCGACGCGACCTTCGAGCAGTACTGCAACGGATCGACGGTGCCGCTGCGCGGCGAGGTCCACGCGGTCATGGCCGAGCCGCCCGTCGAACTCGCCCTGGGCATGAGCGTCGACCCCACCGGCACCGTAGGCGTCCCTGACGGCACGGTCACCGTCGGCGGCACCGTGACGTGCAACAAGCCCGCCGACGTCTCGCTCGTCGGCCACGTCTTCCAGGTCCAGAAGAAGCAGACGCCCGGCGCCTCCTACGGAACCACCGTGGCCTGCACCCCGGGCGCGCCCGTCCCCTGGTCCGTCACGCTGACCAGCCAGGAACCCGCCACCTCGTTCCAGCCCGGCACCGCCACACTGCGCGGCAGCGCCCGTGCGAACGACCCGGACTACCCGGTGACCGTCAGCACCGAACAGCAGGAAGCGGCGGTCACGCTCTCGAAGGTCTGACCCCGGGTGGGGAGGCGCGCTCCGTGCGGGCCTCCTCCCACAGGGCCTTCTCCCGACCGCGTACCGCACCTGGCCGGGCGTCTCGACGGCCCAGCCGTCGGCCACACTGCCGGCGGCCATCGCCAGGGGCCAGACGGCCACATCCTGTAGTCCTGCCCAGGACGGTGGTCAGAGGCCGGGAGAAACCCGCGGGCGCAAGCTCACGAAGGGGCAGGGGCCTCCGTCGGGGAAAAACACCGCGACCACGGGTGCGACCCGTCGATAGGGTCCGCTGATGACCTCTGCGCTCCGCCTGGAAAAGATCACCCCTGAGAACGTGGACGCCGCCCTCGCGCTGCGCGTCCACCCGCACCAGGAGAAGAACGTCGAGCCGGTCGCCACCTCACTGGCCGAGGCGTACGCCTTCGGGGAGACCGCCTGGCCGCGGCTGATCCTCGACGGTGACGAGCTCGTGGGCTTCCTGATGGCCTTCCTGGACATCCAGTGGGCGCCGAAGAAGGACCCCGAGGACCGGCGCAGCGGGCTGTGGCGGCTCAACATCTCCGCCGACCACCAGGGCAAGGGCTATGGGCGCTTCGCCGTCGAAGCCGTCCGCGAGGAGATACGGCGGCGGGGCGGCAGCCTGATGTACGTGTCGTGGGAGGAGGGCGAGCACGGGCCCGGGGACTTCTACCTCAAGCACGGCTTCCGCACGACCGGCGAGACCACCGGCGGCCAGACCGTCGGCGTGCTCGACGTCTGACGCGCGTACGCCACGAGGTACGCACCCGCAATAAGCGCACCCGCAATACCGTGCCCCCGAGGTACGCGTACCCCCGCCGTAAGCACCACGAAGTGGCCCCGCCCGGAGAACCCGGCCGGGGCCACCTCGTCGTACGCGCCTATCCGGAGCAGCCCCCGCACTGGCACGGCCCGCCGGACTGGCAGCCGCAGCCGCAGCCGGAGCCGCACCCGCAGGCGCCGAGGACGGGCAGGAAGACCGCGTCGCGCGGCGTCTCCTGCTGGGGGTCGGTGGTGGCGGATTCGGCCATGGGGGTCCCTCCTCGAAGGCGTCCGTCGCCTTTCCCCATTGCATGCCCACCCCACCGGGCGCATCAACGGCGCACAGGAGTGCGAACCGCCGCACCCCGATGACGCCGCCCGGGCCTACGCGCCCTCGACCGGAACGTCCGCCTGCTGCAGCTCGTCCGCGTGCTCACCCGTCACCAGGTAGACGACGCGCTTCGCCACCGACACCGCGTGGTCCGCGAACCGCTCGTAGTAGCGGCCCAGCAGCGTCACGTCGACCGCCGTCTCGATGCCGTGCTTCCAGCGGTCGTCCATCAGGTGCTGGAACAGCGTCCGGTGCAGCAGGTCCATCTCGTCGTCGTCCTGCTCCAGCTGCAGCGCCAGATCGACGTCCTTCGTGATGATGACCTCCGCCGCCTTCGCCATCAGGCGCTGCGCCAGCTGACCCATCTCCAGGATCGTCGCGTGCAGATCACGCGGCACCGCCGTGTCCGGGAAGCGCAGCCGGGCCAGCTTCGCCACGTGCTGGGCCAGGTCACCCGACCGCTCCAGGTCAGCGCTCATCCGCAGCGAGGTGACCACGATCCGCAGATCCGTCGCCACCGGCTGCTGCCGCGCGAGCAGGGCTATCGCCCGGGCCTCCAGGCCGTGCTGCAGATCGTCGACCTTCTGGTCCGCCGCGATCACGCTCTCCGCGAGCTTCAGGTCGGCGTCGAGCATCGCCGTCGTGGCGCGCCCGATCGCCGACCCGACAAGACGGGCCATCTCGACCAGGCCCTCGCCGATCGAGTCAAGTTCCTCGTGGTACGCGTCCCGCATCGATGTCCCTCTCTCACAAGCGTCCGGGGTCCGGGTGGGGCTCGGACCCCCACGCTCCCACGTTCGGTCCCCTACAAGTCAGGCCCTGACACCCCACATGAATCAACCCTTTCCCCTCGGTGAACTCTGGGCGACGCACGCCACCGCCCCGAACGGTTCAAATGAACCACCACCGTCCCCACGGTGAACTCTGGGCGACGACTGTTCGAGCAGCCACTCGGACGGCTGGGAGAGTGTCCGTGACCACGCATAACCTGGATGGCATGGACGTGAACGCGGCGGTCGCCGCATTGGCCGCGATCGCCGGGGTGTGCACCGGCGTGATCGCCATGCTGGCGTTCCGCTGGAGCGAGCGCGACCAGGCGCGGCCCACCCGGACCTCCCTGCACACCGACGCCGTGCTCCCGCCCGGCGTCGACACCGTGCTGTCCGTGCTGCGGTCCTCCGCCGTCGTCCTCGACGAGAGCGACTCCGTCGTCAAGGCCAGCTCGGCGGCGTACGCCCTCGGACTGGTCCGCGGCGGGAAGCTGGCCGTCGAGCCCATGCTCAACATGGCCCGCGACACCCGCCGTGACGGAGAGATACGACAGGTCGAGCTCGACCTGCCCCGGCGCGGCACCGGCCGCGGCGAGGCCCTCGCCGTCTCCGCCCGGGTGGCACCGCTCGGCTCCCGCCTGGTGCTGCTCCTGGTCGAGGACCTGACGGAGGCCCGCCGTATCGAAGCGGTCCGGCGCGACTTCGTGGCCAATGTGAGTCATGAACTCAAGACTCCGACAGGTGCGCTCTCTCTGCTCTCCGAGGCTGTCATGGACGCCTCGGACGACCCCGAGGCGGTCACCCGGTTCGCCGGCCGTATGCAGATCGAGGCGACCCGGCTGACCAATCTCGTACAGGAACTCATCGACCTCTCCCGGGTGCAGAACGACGACCCGCTGGAGGACTCCGAGCCCGTACGGGTGGACGAACTGGTCGCCGAGGCCATCGACCGCTCCCGGCACACCGCCTCCACCAAGCAGATCACGATGGTCTCCGGAGGAACGGCCGATCTGCACGTCTGGGGCAGCCGCGGCCAGCTCGCCGCCGCTCTCGGCAACCTCGTCGAGAACGCCGTCAACTACTCACCGGCCCGGACGCGTGTGGGCATCGCCGCCCGCCGCGTGGCCGCCCCGGGCGGCGACCTGATCGAGATAGCCGTGACCGACCAGGGCATCGGCATCTCCGAGAAGGACCGCGAGCGGATCTTCGAGCGTTTCTACCGCGTCGACCCGGCCCGCTCCCGCGCCACCGGAGGTACGGGGCTCGGCCTGGCCATCGTCAAGCACGTGGCCGCCTCGCACGGCGGGGAGGTCACGGTCTGGAGCACCGAAGGCCAGGGCTCCACCTTCACCCTGCGGCTGCCCGAGGCGGGCGCCGTACGGGACCGCCGATCATCCGCCTCCGTGTCACCCACCCCCGATCTCATGACCGAACCGCTCCCTGCCCCGGAGGTCCTTCCGTGACCCGAGTGCTCGTCGTCGAGGATGAGGAATCCTTCAGCGACGCCCTGTCGTACATGCTCCGCAAGGAAGGCTTCGAGGTCGCGGTCGCCGCGACCGGGCCCGACGGCCTCGACGAGTTCGAGCGCAACGGAGCGGATCTCGTCCTCCTCGACCTGATGCTGCCCGGCCTGCCCGGCACCGAGGTGTGCCGCCAGCTGCGCGGCCGCTCGAACGTCCCGGTGATCATGGTGACCGCCAAGGACAGCGAGATCGACAAGGTGGTCGGCCTGGAAATAGGAGCCGACGACTACGTCACGAAGCCCTTCTCCTCGCGCGAGCTGGTCGCCCGCATCCGCGCGGTGCTGCGCCGCCGCGGGGAGCCGGAGGAGGTCACCCCGGCGGCCCTGGAGGCCGGCCCGGTCCGCATGGACGTGGACCGGCACGTCGTCACGGTCTCCGGCGGCAAGGTCGACCTCCCGCTGAAGGAGTTCGACCTCCTGGAGATGCTGCTGCGCAACGCGGGCCGCGTCCTGACCCGTATGCAGCTCATCGACCGGGTCTGGGGCGCGGACTACGTCGGCGACACCAAGACCCTCGACGTCCACGTCAAGCGCCTGCGGGCCAAGATCGAGCCGGACCCGGGCGCGCCGCGGTACCTGGTGACGGTCCGGGGCCTGGGCTACAAGTTCGAGCCGTAGACCGTACGTGTGCGAAAGGGCGCCCCCGCCGGAGTGATCCGGTGGCGGCGCCCCCTTTCGTACGTCTGCGCGGGTCCGCGGGTGCCCACGGTCCGCACGCGGACGTACGGAGTGTCGGCGGACCGACGGGCGTGTCAGTGGCCGGCCGCGTGGCTTGCCTCGCCCGACGGGCTGCTCCCGTCCGTCGGGTGGGCGGAGGCACCGGACCCGGCGCCGTGGTCACCCGTGGCGGTCGCCGACGCGGTCGGCGTGGGGGACGGCGGCTGGGGGATCTCGGTCGGGCCGAACTCCTTGAAGTAGCTGCTCGCCGGGACGACGAACGCCTGCAGGCTCACGTCGCCGGTCTGGCTCAGCTTGAAGACCAGCTTCTGGACCCCGCCGTCCTTCACGGCCTCGTGGCCGTTGTCGATCGTGGCGGTGGCGTTGCCCTTGCCGCCGATGACGACCGAGCCGCCCGCGGGAACGGTGATCGGACCCGTACCCTTGGCCGGCTTGAGCTTCACCGGCGAGGTGGACCCCGCCAGGGTGATCGAGTCGAGCGTCTGCGGCGCGGAGCCGTTGTTGAAGACCGTGGCCGAGACGACGGCCGGGCCCGGGGCGCCGACGGTCGGCTGGGTGATCACGATGGCGTTCTGGATCTTGACATCGTCCACGGCGACGGCGGCGTTGTCCGGCCGCACGCCGAGCGTCTGCGCGTCGTTGCCCGCGCCACAGGCGGACAGCGAGGCGATCGAGATCACGAGGGCGGTGGCGGCGAGGGCGCCGCGTCGAAGGCTGCGGCTCACGGCGGCGGCAACTCCTAGGACGTACGGACGGGCTAAGGGCGACCGGCTGGGGTGGAGCTCAGGACCAACCGGCTAAGGACGAGCTAAAGGTGCGTCAGCGCGCTTAGGTTACCGAGCCGCACTCTCCGTCCCGCACCCGACCCGCCCCTTCGCGCACCCGGGCCCTCCGCACACCCGCCGTGACGGCCGGATCACGACGCATTGACCCGCCGTTCACATAACGGCCTTGATCAATTCGGCGGGCGTCCGCGCATTCCTCCGTCCGCCCCGCGGAAAAACTCCGGTCCGGTCCCCGTTGATCAATTCGGGATTCGGTCCGGGAAGCATCCGTACGGGTCACCGATCCTCGAACGGAGTACGCGAAGATGCCCGACCTGAACCCGACATAACGGGACATCGTTCCTCCTTCGGAGCCCTCCGGGCGGGTGTGGCGTCCGTGTTTCTCTCCGTCCGCGCAGCCGCTCCGACCTGCGAATACCGCCTTCCGCGAGCCCTCCGCAGCACGTTCGCGTTGCTGTTGTCAAGCCCCGAGATATGCCCTGACCTGCGAAAACGCCATTCAGAAGAAGCCGTATCCGTGTTACCCTGGATAGCCACGGAAGGGGTACCTGTCACATGACGTTCAAGGTTGGCGACACCGTGGTCTATCCCCATCACGGGGCCGCGCTGATCGAGGCCATCGAAACTCGCCAGATCAAAGGCGTGGACAAGACCTACTTGGTGCTCAAGGTCGCCCAGGGCGACCTGACGGTTCGTGTGCCGGCGGACAATGCGGAGTTCGTCGGTGTGCGCGATGTGGTCGGTCAGGACGGGCTGGACCGGGTCTTCGAGGTGCTGCGCGCGCCGTACGCCGAAGAGCCGACGAACTGGTCCCGGCGCTACAAGGCAAATCTCGAGAAGCTCGCCTCCGGCGATGTCATCAAGGTCGCCGAAGTAGTCCGTGACCTGTGGCGCCGGGAGCGCGAGCGCGGACTTTCCGCAGGTGAGAAGCGCATGCTCGCCAAGGCTCGGCAGATTCTGGTGAGCGAGCTGGCCCTCGCGGAGAACACGAACGAGGACAAGGCCGAGGCTCTCCTCGACGAGGTCCTCGCGTCCTGAGTGAAGCGATGCCGCGGTGCCCGTTGACGTGCTGTGAGACTCACAGTGCTGTCGCCGGGCGCTGCGGCATGTTCGCGTCCTCACGACTGCGACACGCCCATCGGATCCACCAGATCGACCGGATCCCTCAGATCGACGCGGGCCGCATCACCCGCGCCCTCGACATCCGCCACCCGGACGTCCGCCGCCTCGCGGCCCAGCCGTCCACGGCGCTGCTACAACCGCCCCCCTCGCGTCTTCCCGTGCCACATCCCCTGTGCCGCGCGGCACGCTCCGACCGTCGTCACGGAAAGGGCCCGGTCAAGGCGTCGCGTCCAGCACGGTGAGGCCATACCCATGTCGGCCGAGGAAACAAACCTGCCGGAGTGCAACCGATGACAGACGAAACGCGTCCCGCGCGCACCGCCGCTGTGATCCCCGCGGCGGGCCGGGGCGTACGGCTCGGCCCGGGCGCCCCCAAGGCGCTCCGCGCGCTGAACGGCACCCCCATGCTCATCCACGCCGTCCGGGCGATGGCCGCTTCCCGCGCCGTCTCCCTCGTCGTCGTGGTCGCCCCCTCCGACGGCGCCGCCGAGGTCAAGAACCTCCTCGACGCCCACGCCCTCCCCGAGCGCACCGACTACCTGGTCGTCCCCGGCGGGGAGACCCGCCAGGAGTCCGTACGCCTCGGCCTCGCGGCGCTGCCCGAGGGCATCACCACCGTCCTCGTCCACGACGCGGCCCGCCCGCTCGTCCCCGTCGACACCGTCGACGCCGTCATCGAGGCGGTCCGGGACGGCGCCGTCGCCGTCGTCCCCGCCCTCCCGGTCGCCGACACGGTCAAGGAGGTCGAGCCCGCGGAGAAGAAGGGCGACCCCGAGAGCGTCGTCGCCACCCCCGAGCGCTCCCGCCTCCGCGCCGTCCAGACCCCGCAGGGCTTCGATTACGAGACCCTCGTCAACGCCCACGCGACCGTCGCCCTCACCGGCGACGGCGCCACCGACGACGCCGGCATGGTCGAACGGCTCGGCGCCCCCGTCGTGGTCGTCCCCGGTCACGAAGAGGCGTTCAAGGTGACCCGTCCCCTCGATCTCGTACTGGCCGAGGCCGTACTCGCCCGCAGGAGGGCCAACGATGGCTTCTGAGCCCGTACGACTTCCCCAGGTCGGCATCGGAACCGACGTCCACGCCTTCGAGCGGGGCCGCGCGCTCTGGTGCGCCGGCCTGCTGTGGCCGGAGGAGGAGTACGGCCTCGCCGGGCACTCCGACGGCGACGTCGCCGCCCACGCCGCCTGCGACGCCCTCTTCTCCGCCGCCGGCATCGGCGACCTCGGCGCCCACTTCGGCACCTCCCGCCCCGAGTGGTCCGGCGCCTCCGGCGTCAGCCTCCTCACCGAGGCCGCCCGCATCGTCCGCGCCGAGGGGTACGAGATCGGCAACGTCGCCGTCCAGGTCGTCGGCGTCCGCCCCAAGGTCGGCAAGCGCCGCGACGAGGCCCAGAAGGCACTGAGCGAGGCGGTCGGCGCCCCCGTCTCCGTGTCCGGCACGACGACGGACGGCCTCGGCCTCACCGGGCGCGCCGAGGGCCTCGCCGCCATCGCCACGGCACTGGTGATCCGTACCGCCTGACACGCCGTTCACGCCGCCGTGACCCGAACGGGCACCACCCCCGGGTGGTGCCCGCCTTCGCCCGCCTTCGTCCGCGCCCTCCCGCGCTCGCCCGGGCCGCCCCCACCCTCTCGCGCCCTCCCGAGCCCACAAACCTGCCACGCGTTGCCCCATCGTGCGCGGGGCACTACCACACGCCCACTACCCTGGAGTGGTGACTATTCGCCTGTACGACACCAGCGCCCGGCAGATCCGTGACTTCACCCCGCTCACACCGGGCGCCGTCTCGATCTACCTCTGTGGCGCCACCGTCCAGGCGGCCCCGCACATCGGCCACATCCGCTCGGGGCTGAACTTCGACATCATGCGCCGCTGGTTCGCGTACCGCGGCTACGACGTCACGTTCATCCGCAACGTCACCGACATCGACGACAAGATCATCACCAAGGGCGCCGACCAGGGCCGCCCCTGGTGGTCCATCGGCTACGAGAACGAGCGGGCCTTCAACTCCGGCTACGACGTCCTCGGTTGCCTCCCGCCCACCTACGAGCCCCGCGCCACCGGCCACGTCACCGAGATGGTCGAGATGATGCGCGGCCTCATCGAGCGCGGACACGCCTACGAGGCCGACGGCAGCGTCTACTTCGACGTCCGCTCCTTCCCCGGCTACCTGGCCCTCTCCAACCAGGACATCGACGACCTGCGCCAGCCCTCCGAGGACGGCATCACCGGCAAGCGCGACCCGCGCGACTTCGCCATGTGGAAGGCGTCCAAGCCCGGCGAGCCCGACTGGGAGACCCCGTGGGGCCGCGGCCGCCCCGGCTGGCACCTGGAGTGCTCCGCCATGGCGCACAAGTACCTCGGCACCGCCTTCGACATCCACGGCGGCGGCATCGACCTGATCTTCCCGCACCACGAGAACGAGATCGCCCAGGCCAAGGCCTTCGGCGACGACTTCGCCCAGTACTGGGTGCACAACGCCTGGGTCACCATGAGCGGCGAGAAGATGTCGAAGTCGCTCGGCAACTCGGTGCTCGTCTCCGAGATGGTCAAGAACTGGCGCCCCATCGTCCTGCGCTACTACCTGGGCACCCCGCACTACCGCTCCATGATCGAGTACAGCGAGGAGTCCCTGCGCGAGGCCGAGTCCGCGTTCGCGCGGATCGAGGGCTTCGTCCAGCGGGTCGGCGAAAAGGCAGGGAAGGTGGTCGAGCCCGCCCCCGACGTGCCGCCCGCCTTCGCCGAAGCCATGGACGACGACCTGGGCGTCCCGCAGGCGCTCGCGATCATCCACACCACCGTCCGCCAGGGCAACAGCGCCCTCGCGGCGGACGACAAGGACGAGGCCATCGCCCGCCTCGCCGAGGTCCGGGCCATGCTCGGCGTCCTCGGCCTGGACCCCCTCGACCCCCACTGGGCCGAGGAGACCGACCGCGGCGAGGAGCTCCACGGCGTCGTCGACACCCTCGTACGGCTCGTGCTCCAGCAGCGCGAGTCGGCACGCGAGCGCAAGGACTGGGCCACCGCGGACGCGATCCGCGACCAGCTGAGCCAGTCCGGCCTCGCCATCGAGGACAGCCCCGACGGCCCCCGCTGGACGCTGGGCAACCGCTGATGATGTGCCGCCCGGGCAGCCGGGCGGCACACTTCACTTACAGACCTACGTACGCAACACCGAGGATTAGGTAGTCATGGCCGGGAACAGCCAGCGCAGGAACCGCCGCACGTCCAACAAGAAGGGCGCGACGGTCGGCAGCGGTGGCCAGCGGCGCAAGGGCCTCGAGGGCAAGGGCCCCACGCCGCCCGCCTCCGCCCGCAAGGGTCACAAGAAGAACCGCATCGCCAACGCCCAGGCCAAGCACGCCGCCGCCCGCCGCCCCGCCCCCCGCCGCGGCGGCCCCAAGGGCACCTCGGAGATGGTCGTCGGCCGCAACCCGGTATACGAGGCGCTGCGCGACGGCGTCCCCGCCGTCACCCTCTACGTCCAGCAGTTCATCGACAACGACGAGCGCGTCCGCGACGTCCTCAAGCTCGCCGGCGACCGCGGCAACATCAACCTGATGGAAGCCCCGCGCCAGGAGCTCGACCGGATGACCAACGGCCTGAACCACCAGGGCCTCGTCCTCCAGGTCCCGCCGTACGAGTACGCGCACCCCGAGGACCTCACCGCGGCCGCCTACGACGCCCACGAGGACCCGCTGATCGTCGCCCTCGACGGCGTCACCGACCCCCGCAACCTCGGCGCCATCGTCCGCTCCGTCTCCGCCTTCGGCGGCCACGGCGTCGTCGTCCCCGAGCGCCGCGCCGCCGGCATGACCGCGGGCGCCTGGAAGTCCTCGGCCGGCACCGCCGCCCGTACCCCCGTCTCCCGTGTCACCAACCTGACCCGGGCGCTGGAGGGCTTCCAGAAGGAGGGCCTCACCGTCGTCGGCCTCGCCGCCGACGGCGAGCACACCGTCGAGGACCTCGAGGCGCTCGACGGCCCCGTCGTCATCGTCATCGGCAGCGAGGGCAAGGGCCTCGGCCGCCTCGTCGGCGAGACCTGTGACTACCGCGTCCGCATCTCCATGCCCGGTGGCGCCGAGTCGCTGAACGCCGGCGTCGCCGCCGGCATCGTCCTCTACGAGGTCGCCCGCCGCCGCCAGGGCTGAACCGCCACCACCGGCACCCGCACCCGCGCCCGCCTCAGGCCGTCAGGCCTGCCAGGCGGGCGCGCGTCATGGTGGCGATGGTGAAGCCGTCCGTGATCCGCCCGTCCGCGATCATGGACTCCGCCTCCGCGAACGACACCGTCAGCGAGCTGCGGATGCCCTCGCCCACCCCGAGACGCCCCACCGCGTCGATCCGGGCCGCGAACAGCAGCACCCGATCGCCCGTCACCCCCGAATCCGGGTGGAGCGACCCGAGCGGGATCAGCTCACGCACCCCCGCCCCGATCTCCTCCTCGAGCTCCTTCTCGGCGTTGGCCTCGCCCGTCAGACCCCGCGTGCCGAAGCCGCGCGGAATCTCCCACTGCCAGGACCGGGTGGCATGCCGGTAGTGCTCGATCAGCACCATCCCGTCGCCCAGGAGCGGCAGGATCACACAGCCCGGCTCGGCGTCGGGGCTCACCGAGCGGATGTACGTACCGGTGCGGCCGTCGGGGAAGCGCACGGCGTCCCGCAGGAACATCACGTACGGGTCCTGGTACACCACCCCGCCCGCAGCCTCGACGGCCGCCGGGTCCGTGAGGATCTCGATGCCGCCCGGGTCGTTGCGGAACAGCTCCGGCCGCTCGCTGCGCAGCAGCTCGTACCGTCGCACCGGCTCCCCGCTCATGGTCTCCCCCTCACACCCGGCCCCGATCGGCCGGCCACTTCCTAGCCGTGCCGCCCCTGCTGGTCGGCCTGCCCGTTCCCGCCGGGCGCCCGCCCCGTCTCGACGACACGACCGCCGTACGTCCCCAGGATGGCCTCCCAGTCCTTCTTCAGGTTGCCCAGCCGAAGCGTCGGCAATGTCAGCGAGTGCCCCAGGCCGGCGCGCCGGTCCCGGGCACCCCGGTCCCAGAACTCCAGACGGACGGTCAACGCCCCGCCCACCGCCGTCAGCATCTGCAGCGAACCGGCGAGCAGCGACACCTCCTCACCGCTCGCGACCTGAAGCGCCACCCCACCCGACTCGAGCACCAGCAACGTGGTGATCTCCCGGGCGAACCCCTGGCGCGAACTGCTGGCCGCCCGCGCCGCCTTCAGCATCCGCGCGTGGTTCCGGGCGATCGTCGCGGTCCGCTCGGAGAACTCCTCCGAATCCGGAATCCGACCGTCCCGGAAGCTGCCGTGGATGAACGCCTCCAACGACGCCACATACGCCTGCCACTCACCGGTGTCGCGCAGCCCGACGATGTCGGTGAGCGTCAGACCGGCGTACGAGTTCGGGCCGTCGACCGCCCGGTGCAGCGAATCCGCGACCAGATTCCGCACGAGCCGGCCCACCGCCTCCGGATCCTGCGCCTGGGCGTCGGGCGAGACCTCCTCCTGCAGTGTGCGACGCGGAGGAGAACCCGGCGGCGTCGCCGCCACCAGCCCGCTCGCGTCCGGCACCCCCAGGTTGTACATGAGGTCGATCAGCTGCTTCGTCGGCACGATCTCGTCGCCGTCCCGCAGCAGGTTCTCGTGCGGGGCCGTACCGGGGCGGGTGAGGAACCGCTCGTAGAGAGCGCTCCGGCTGATGTTGCTCGTCCGGTCCTGGGAGGCCGCCCAGACGAGGATCTCCTTCAGGATCCCCTCGCCCATCGCGTGGGCCAGCTCCTCCGGAATGCCGAGATCCTTCGCGAGCTGCGGGGCGCGCAGCCACCGCAGCCCTGCCAGCTGCCGCGTGAAGCGCTGGCCTATGCGGTCGGCGCCGGCCCGGTTCGCCTCCTCGTCCCAGTCCAGACGCACGAACGCCGGGTCGGACTCCTCCGAGACCAGCCGCCGCCAGGCACGGCCCGCGACCGGGTCGTGCGTGAAGGGAAAGTCCTCGGTGCCGTCCCGCTCCTTGTACAGGTACGGGACGATCACCCGGTCGTTCAGCAGCTGCGCGAACGCCCTGCGGTCACCCTCCTCCGCCTGCGGGACGAAGTTCGCGTACAGCGCCTCGTTGTTCACGAAGAAGGCCCGATTGACCACCAGCGTCCCGCTGTTGACGAGCGAGCGCCGCAGCTCGGCGGAGGCCGCCGCCACCCCTCCGGGCACCCTCCGCGGCGCGCCCGGCTCCTGACGGGCCGAGGCCAGCTCCGCCGGGAGCCACTGATCGTCCAGAGCCTGGGCCATGACCGGATAGTGCGTCAGATCGGAGAAGACGAGCTGGTTCGCCCGCCGCGCCGGCTCTGCCGCGACAGGCGTGTCCGGCGTGTCCGGGGCGGGCCCGGCTCCGGGCAGGGGCACCTCGTCGGATGTCCGCTGCTGCGGGACCTGCGGTGGTGCCGACGGATCGGGCTGACCGTTCCGACCGGACCGACCGTTCCTACCGTGCTGAATGGGACTGGCCATGATGTCGCTCCCCTCGACTGGCGTCCCGCGATTGTAAAGTCAACTGACGGCGCATCATGCGGTGTCGGACGCCCCGGCTGCCCACCCCGTGACATTGATCTTGACGGGTCTCGGACATTTCCCGCCCGTCAAGGCAGTGTCCTAATCCCGCGTCACTCGGTTAGATGAGTGTGGACACCAGAACGCCCCGGCCGGGGTTCGACGATCAGCCCGCGCTGAGCATGGTCAAAGTGGATTCCGACCCCGCGCAGGTCATCGTGAACCACGCCAGCTTCCGTGTGCGGCTCGCGCCGGCCCAGCAGCCGAAGTTCGCCGCCGCCCCCCGGCTCTCCGCCCTGGGGACACAGGCGGGAGCGGCCGCAGGCGCCGCCGGCCGCCGCCGCCCCGTCGTCTGGACCGGAAAGTCCGCGCCTGGCGCCACCGGGCTGCTCCAGGCCGTACGCGAGTCCTCCGTCTCGACGCTGGAACCGCCGGACACCGGAATCACCCAGGCCATCCCGCGCATCGACGACACCATGCCCACCCCCGTCGTCCCCGCCGACCAGACCCCCCTCCTGCCCCCCATGCGGCGGGCCGAAGGCGCGTACGACCTCCCCGAGGAGACGGCGCACGACGACCACACCGGTCAGGACGGCGACGACGCCTACCGCGACCGCGCACACCGCCACGGCGCCGACCCCGTCCGGCACGCCTACTACCCCGGGCGCCGGATGAACCTCGGCGTCGTACTCCTCCCGCTCCGCGTCTTCCTCGGCTTCATCTCCATCTACGCCGGCATGGGCAAGCTCTGCGACCCCGTCTACTTCGACGGCGGCGAACGCGGGTCCATGGTCAAGTGGCTCAACTCCCTGCACCCCTGGGCACTCGCCGAGCCGCTGCGCGACTTCGCCCTCCAGCACCCCGTCGGCGCCGGCCTGACCGTCGCCTTCCTCCAGGTCGTCGTCGGCGTCCTCACCGTCCTCGGCCTCTGGCAGCGCGTCGCCGCCGTCATCGGCGCGATGCTCTCCGCCGCCCTCATCCTGACCGTCAGCTGGAAGACCGTCCCGGTCTACGACTCCGCCGACATCATCTTCCTCGCCGCCTGGTCCCCGCTGATCATCGCCGGCGCCCCCGTCTACTCCATCGACAGCCGCCTCGCCGGCGAAGCCTGGCGCACCCTCGGACCCCGCTCCGAACTGTGGGAGCTCCGCCGCCGCGTCCTGCGCCGCGGCACCCTCGTCGCCTCCGTCGTCGTCGGCCTCACCCTCCTCGTCGGCTCGATGCTCGGCGGCGCCGTACGGTCCGCCGAGATGGTCACCGTCCCCGGACCCAACGACGACCCGATCAACCACCTGCCCGGCCAGCCCCTCCCGCAGGACCCCGGCACCGCAACGCCGTCCCGCACCGCCCCCAAGAGCCCCAAGCCGTCCGCGACGGCCGGCGCGAGCGGAACCCCCGAGGACGACAAGAAGGCCGAACCGAGCGAGACCGTACGGGAGACCGGCCGGATCTCGGAGAGCCGCCCGACCGCCACCCGCGGCACCGACAGCTCCCCGACCCAGACCCGGCCCGCACCCCCGCCGTCCACCAGCTCCGGCCCGACCAGCTCGGGCGGCACGAGCAGCGGCGGCACCGGCACCACCGACCCCACCAGCGGCTCGACCTCCGGCGGCAACCGCAACCCCATCGGCGGTCTGCTGGGCTGACACGGCAACCCCGACACGGGAAGGGCGGCACCACTCGCGAGTGGTGCCGCCCTTCCCGTACGTACGAACCGCCGAACCGCTCTCAGACCCCCTGAGCGGCCAGCTCCTTCGCCGCCTCGGTCAGGTCCTTCGCCGTGTCGATCGCCCGCCAGTAGGCCCCCTGGGGCAGCGGGAAGCCCGCCAGGCGGCGCTCACGCGCCAGCCGGGGGAACGTGGTGCGCTCGTGGTCGCCCCGATCGGGGAGCAGCTCGGTGAACTCCGGGGAGAACACGTACACCCCCGCGTTGATGAGGAACGGCGAGGGCGGCGACTCGATGAAGTCGGTGATGTGCCCGAACGTGTCCGTCTCCACGGCGCCCCACGGGATCCGGGGACGGGCAAGGGCGAGCGTGGCGGTGGCATCGCGCTCCGCATGGAACTCGGCCATCTCGCGCAGGGAGAAACGGGTCCAGATGTCGCCGTTCGTGGCGTACCAGGGATTCCCGGGCTCAGGAAGATGCGCGGCGGCGTACTTGAGGCCGCCGCCACGGCCCAGCGGCTCCGACTCGACGACAGTCGTCACACGGAGCGGCAGATCGGCGCCCTGTAGCCACTCCTGGAGCACCTCGGCGAGATGGCCGCAGGACACGACGGCGTCCGTCACGCCCTCGGCGGCGAGCCAGGACAGCTGATGGCCGATGATCGGGGTCCCGGTGCCCGGGATCTCGACCATCGGCTTGGGGCGGTCGTCGGTGTACGGGCGCAGGCGCGAGCCCTGGCCGCCCGCCAGGACCACGGCCTGCGTCGGAGAGGTTTCCATACCGGGAACGATATGCGTACCTCTCGAGGCTGCTGTTCAGCGTCGTGGCGCGGAGTGGGGAAAGGGCGGCCGGCTCAGCTCGCGTACATCACGCCGGTCGCGAACGAGGTGTCGCAGACCGGGCGGGAGTAGGACTGGGCGCGGGTGGGGCCGTAGTACCGCACGGCCGCCTTGCCGAGGGCGCGGGCGATGGACATGCAGTGCTTGGCGAGCGACGGGCTGTTCTCGACCTCGCGCTGGAGGTGCGTCAACGCCGTGCCCGGGTCCTTCTCCTGAAGCTCGGCGAGCAGGCGGTCGCGCAGAATATCCTGGGGCGCACGGGACTTGGCGGGGACGGAGACGTCCTCCGAGGACGCGGTGAGCATCTGGGTCCCGGAGGCCTGACCGGCCCACGGAACGGCGGACACCGCGAGCGTCCCGGAGAGCACCAGGACGACGGGCAGGACGAGAGCGAGAGAGCGGCCGATACGGCGGGCAGTATGCGTCACGCAGGCGAGCGTAGCGGGCGGTAGTGATATGGCGACATTTAGTCACTCTCGCGGGGGATGGTTCGAGGAGTCTTTTCGAATCCCGTGTTGACGCCGCTGTCCGAATTGGCGGCTCTGCCGGGGTATTTGTCGACACGCCCGCCGTGCCCCCGCGTACGTGAAAGGCCCCGCATCTGCAACAGATGCGGGGCCTTTCAGCGGTTCGCGGCGTCAGTCGGAGAGACGCTCACCCGTCGAGGTGGAGAAGACGTGCAGCTCGTCGGCGCGCGGCACCACGTGCAGCGTGGAGCCCTTCTCCGGCACGGCGCGGCCACCGACGCGGACGACCAGGTCCTTGTCCTCGCCACCCACGCGCGCGGAGCCGTAGACGTAACCGTCGGCGCCGAGCTCCTCGACGACGTTCACGGAGACCGCCAGGCCCTCCTTGCTGGTGGCACCCGACACGTCGAAGTGTTCGGGACGGATGCCGACCGTGACGGTCGTGTCGCCCTTGGCGGAGGCGGCGGACAGCGCGTCACGAGAGACCGGCACGACGCTGTTGCCGAACTTCACACCACCCTCGATGATCGGCACCTCGACCAGGTTCATGGCCGGGGAGCCGATGAAGCCGGCGACGAAGAGGTTGGCGGGCCGGTCGTACATGTTCCGCGGCGAGTCGACCTGCTGCAGCAGACCGTCCTTCAGCACGGCGACCCGGTCGCCCATGGTGAGGGCCTCGACCTGGTCGTGGGTGACGTACACCGTGGTGATGCCGAGCCGGCGCTGGAGGCTGGCGATCTGCGTACGGGTCGACACACGGAGCTTGGCGTCGAGGTTCGACAGCGGCTCGTCCATGAGGAACACCTGCGGCTCACGCACGATCGCGCGACCCATGGCGACACGCTGCCGCTGACCACCGGAGAGCGCCTTCGGCTTGCGGTCCAGGTACGGCGTGAGGTCGAGGATCTTCGCGGCCTCCTCGACCTTGGCACGGATCTCGGCCTTGTTGACGCCGGCGATCTTGAGCGCGAAGCCCATGTTGTCGGCGACGGTCATGTGCGGGTACAGCGCGTAGTTCTGGAACACCATGGCGATGTCCCGGTCCTTCGGCGGCAGGTGCGTGACGTCGCGGTCACCGATCCGGATGGAACCGCCGTTGACGTCCTCCAGACCGGCGAGCATGCGCAGGGAGGTGGACTTGCCGCAGCCGGACGGGCCGACGAGGACGAGGAACTCGCCGTCCTCGATCTCGATCTCGAGCTGGTCGACGGCGGGCTTGTCGGACCCCGGGTAGAGCCGGGTCGCCTTGTCGAACGTGACAGAAGCCATGGTGATGTGTCCCTTCACCGGCAGGAACGTGCCGGACGATCCGTTGTGGAAGGAAGGATGGGTCTAGTCCACCGGAGTGAACTTCCCGTGACGCTACCTTGGCGATGTCCGATCTGTCAGCAGTCGGAGGGGGAGAGATTTTCGAGGCGGGCTCGGCGGAGGCAGAGCACCAATCTTTTGACCCGTGTGCCGAGAGGGGCAGAGCGGTTACCTTTTGGCCCTGCCGTGTACGCGGCGCTTCCTGCTTCAAGGCCCATTGCCGACCCAGCAGGGCCCTGAGGACCATGCTGGGTCGGGCTCACGCGGGCTCCACAGGCATTCCGGCCGACGGCCCGTCGGTCCGTACCGCACTTGCGTCCTAAGCAGCCAGGACGGCGTCCGACAGCTCCGACGCTCGGATCACCGAAGGCGTGGCCTTCCCCGGCGGTAGCGCAGCCGCCACCAGCCAATACAGGCGCATCCCCTCGTCGCGAAGGTTCACCGCCGCGTTCTTGTCCCTGCTGTGCACGACACCACACGCACCGCAGGCCCACTCCCGGACCGACACGTCCAGCCGCGGCCCCTTCGTGTGACAGGTCGAGCAGCGGCGCGTCGACGGAAAGAACCGGTCCACGATCACCAGGGTTCGGCCGTACCACTCGCACTTGTAGCGCAGCTGCCGCAGCAGCTCACCCCAGGCCGCATCCCTGATCGTCTGATTCAGCTTCGCCTTACGGCGCCGTCCCTTACCGACGGCCGGACGCATCAGATTGCCGATGGGCAGGTCCTCCACCACGAGCACTTGGTTCTCGCGCACGAGGCGGGTGGTGAACTGATCCAACAGATCCCTGCGCACATCGCCGATGGACGCGTACAAGCGCGCGATGCGCTCCCTGGCCTTCCCCCGGTTCTTCGACCCCTTCTTTTTTCGATGCAGCGCTCGCTGGCGGCGAGCGAGCTCCTCCCCGTACTTCTTCAGCAGACGCGGATGCTCAAGCACCGAAGCGTCATCCAACGTCACCAAACTCGCCAGACCAAGATCCAGCCCCATCGCCTTCGGCTCGCACCCACCCGGAAGGAACACCGGCGGCAGCGGCTCGATCCGCTCCTCGACCAGCACCGAGAGGAAGAAGCGCCCGGCGCGATCCCGCGTCACGTTCACCCGCACCGGCACCTGACCCGCCGGCAAGGGACGTGACCAGCGAATGTCCAGTGGCGCAGACTGCTTCGCCAACGTCACCAGACCCGTACCGGGCCGCTCCGGATCCTCCTCCCAACGAAAACCGGTCCGGACGTACGTCGCCGCATCCCGCGACCGGCCCTTCTTCTTTCGCTTGGGGTACGTGGCCGACTTCTTGAAGAACCGCGAAAACGCCCCGTCCAGATGCCGCAGCGCCTGCTGCAACACCGTCGACGACACCTCCCGTAACCACTCCCGCCCCTCCTCCCGCTTCCAGCCCGTCAACGCCCGGCATGTCTCGGCGAACCCCACCGACACGCGGTGCTGCTCCCAGGCGCCGGAACGCAGGGCCAGCCCTTCGTTGTAGACCCACCTGCAGGCGCCGAAGGTCTGGAGCAGCTGCTCGGCCTGGTCGGGAGAGGGATAGAAGCGGAAGCGGTAGACCCGCTGCTGCGTGCCCGGTTCCTTGGTCCGCTGCTTCATCCGCCCCGATGCGCGGCCGTGCAGTTCGTGTGGGTCCGCGATGCCGAGGGCCTCTCGCTTCACGCGCTTGGCCGCGGCGCCGACCACACGTACGGGCTCCGCCATGGCCCCTCCCTGCCCTACTGTCCGATAGTCGGAACTGCACTCCAGTCCAGTCAACGAACGGGTGGGCGGGTGGTCACGGCGGTCGTGGATTTCTTGGCTGGTCCTTCGCGGTGCTGTGTAGAGTGGTGGAGCCTCGCGCGCGTGAAGCGGGTGAGGGGTGCCCCCTTAGCTCAGCTGGTTTAGAGCGCGTGATTTGTAATCTCGAGGTCGTCGGTTCGAATCCGACAGGGGGCTCCACCCTCTCGTGTCCCGGACCACTCAGGTCCGGGACACTTGTGCGTTTCGGGGCCCTCAGCGGCCCGAGAGGCGGTCCGCGAGGGTGGCGAGGCGGTGGGTCGTGGCCGTGTGGGTCGTCGATTCCTGGCGGTCGGCCGTGCGGTAGGCCGCGTACATCGTCTGGACGCCGAGCCAGCGCAGGGGTTCCGGTTCCCATGTGCGGACCTTGTGGTTGACCCAGGGGAGGGTCGTCAGGTCCGTGGGGCCCGACTGGCCGGAGTCCTGTTGGATCAGGTCGCGGAGCGTGCGGGCGGCGAGGTTCGTGGTGGTGACGCCCGAGCCGACGTAGCCGCCGGCCCAGCCGAGGCCGGTGGAGCGGTCGAGGGTGACGGTGGCGCACCAGTCGCGGGGGACGCCGAGGACGCCGGACCAGGCGTGGGCGATGCCGAGGCCGGCGAGGGAGGGGAAGAAGCGGATGAGGATCTCGCGGAGGGCCTCGATGGTCTGGGGTTGGGTGCGGCCGTCGTTGTCGGTCTTGCTGCCGTAGCGGTAGGGGACTCCGCGGCCGCCGAGGGCGATGCGGCCGTCGGCGGTGCGCTGGGCGTACATGTAGGCGTGGGCCATGTCGCCGAGGGTTTCGAGGCCGTTCCAGCCGATGGTTTCCCATTGGGCGTCGGTGAGGGGCTCGGTGGCGATCATGGAGGAGTTCATGGGGAGCCAGGTGCGGCGCTGGCCGGTGAGGGAGGCGGTGAAGCCTTCGGTGCAGCGCAGGACGTAGGGGGCGCGGACGGTGCCGTAGGGGGTGATGGCGTGTTTGGGCTTGATCTCGGTGACGGGTGTGGATTCGTGGATGGTGACGCCGAGTGCTTCGACGGCGGCGGCGAGGCCCTTGACGAGTTTCACGGGGTGGAGGCGGGCGCCGTGGGGGGTCCAGGTGGAGCCGACGGCGCCGGTGACGCGGATGCGGTCGGCGGTTTCGCGGGCGCCGTAGAGTTGGCGGTCTTTTTCGCCGAAGGCGATCTCGGCGGCGTGGAAGTTCTTGAGGCGGGCGAGTTGGGCGGGGGTGTGGGCGATTTCGAGGACGCCGCCCCGGTGGATGTCGGCGTCGATGCCTTCCTCGTCGGCGGCGCGGATGACTTCGGTGACTGACTGGTTCATGGCCTGCTGGAGGCGTACGGCTGCTTCGTGGCCGTGGAGTGTGGCGTAGCGGTCGCGGCCGGCGATGCCGTTGTAGAGCCAGCCGCCGTTGCGTCCGGAGGCTCCGTAGCCGCAGAACTTGGCTTCGAGGAGGGTGATGTTGAGGAAGGGGACGGCCTTCTTGAGGTAGTAGGCGGTCCAGAGGCCGGTGTAGCCGCCGCCGACGATGCAGACGTCGGCGGTGGTGTCGCCGGGCAGCGGTTCGCGGGGGGCGGGGGTGCCTTCTTGGGCGTACCAGAACGAGATGCCGCCGTTGACCGTGCTGCTCATGTGTTCCTCGATGCGTCATGCGTACGGAGAGGTGTGGGCGGGAGGTTACTGGATGCGCACGGGGTGTTTGGAGAGTGCGGGGTGTCTAGCATCGGCGTGTGATTCATGTTCCTGAGGAACTTGCGGCGTCACAGGTCCGGTTCAACGGTGAGGTGGGTCGGGCGTTCATCGCGGCGCTGCCGGGGCGGGCGGCGCGTTTTCTGGATGCGTGGGGGCTGCGGCCGACGGGGCCTTCGATGTATGGGGTGGCGTCGCTGGTGCTGCCGGTGGTGCGGGTGGCGGATGGTGTGCCGGCCGCGTTGAAGTTGCAGTTGCTGGACGAGGAGAGCGCGGGCGAGGCGGTCGCGTTGCGGGTGTGGGGTGGCCGCGGGGCGGTGCGTCTTCTGGCGGATGATCCGGAGACGGGGACGTTGTTGCTGGAGCGGCTGGATGAGGGCCGGCATCTGTCG
This sequence comes from Streptomyces sp. NPDC029139, assembly GCF_055564335.1. NCBI lineage: Bacteria > Bacillati > Actinomycetota > Actinomycetes > Kitasatosporales > Streptomycetaceae > Streptomyces > Streptomyces sp. NPDC029139. The sequence continues at coordinate 96,536 of NZ_JBVHWN010000010.1, forward strand.
GTGCTGGGGGACTCGCGGGAGGCGATGAGGGTCCTGGCGGGTGTGCTGGCGCGGCTGGTGGCGGTTCCGGCGCCGGAGGGGTTGCGGGGCTTGGGGGAGGTCGCGGCCCGGATGCTGGAGGAGGTGCCGGGGGCGGTGGGGAGGCTGGGGGAGGGGGACGCGCGGTTGTTGCGGGATTGCGCGGCGGCGGTGCGGGAGGTGGTGGGGGAGCCGGGGGACCGGTTGTTGCACTGGGATCTGCATACGGACAACGTTCTGGCGGCGGAGCGGGAGCCGTGGTTGGCGATCGATCCGAAGCCGTTGGCGGGGGATCCGGGGTTCGATCTGTTGCCGGCGTTGACGAGTGCGTTCGATCCGGATCCGGCGGAGACGTTGTGGCGTTTCGATCTGCTGACGGAGGTGCTGGGGCTGGACCGGGGGCGGGCGGCGGCCTGGACGTGGGGGCGGGTGTTGCAGAACGGGTTGTGGGATGTGGAGGACGGGGAGTCCGCGCTGGACGAGGAGCAGGTGGTGATCGCCGGGGCGCTGTTCGCGCGCATGGCGTGATCGGTGCAGGCTGGACGCATGATTCGTACCGCCACTCCTGCTGATGTCCCTGTGATCCACGCGATGGTCCGTGAGCTCGCCGCGTACGAGAAGGCGCTGGACGAGGTCCGTGCGACGGAGGAGCAGGTGCGGGAGGCGTTGTTCGGGGAGCGGCCGGCGGCGTTCGCGCACATCGCGGAGACGGACGGGGGCGAGGTGGTGGGCTTCGCGCTCTGGTTTCTGAGTTTCTCGACGTGGCGTGGGGTGCACGGGATCTATCTGGAGGACTTGTACGTCCGGCCGTCGAGCCGTGGTGGCGGGTATGGGAAGGCGTTGTTGCGGGAGTTGGCGCGGATCTGTGGGGAGCGGGGGTACGAGCGTCTGGAGTGGTCGGTCCTGAGCTGGAACACGCCGTCGATCGACTTCTACGAGTCGTTGGGGGCGCGGCGTCAGTCGGAGTGGTCGGTGTACCGGCTGACGGACGCGGCGTTGGCGGAGTTCGGCGCGCGGGGGTGAGGTGGGCCGGCCGCGGTGGGTGGGGTCAGGGGATGAGGACGACCTTGCCGATCGTGCCGCGGGTTTCCAGGGCGCGGTGGGCGGTTGCCGCTTCGGCGAGGGGGAAGCGGTGGACGGCGGGGCGGAGGGTGCCGTCGGCGGCTGCGGCGAGTGAGGCGAGTTCGAGGGTGCGGACGTCTCCGCCGGCCTTCTGGATCATGACGGGGCCGAGGACGTTCTCGGAGGTGATGCCTCGGGTGGCGAGTTCCTCGGCGGTGAAGGTGAGGGGTTCGCCGTCGTGGGGGCCTTTCGAGGACCAGCCGAAGACGATGTGCCGGCCGCCCTTGCCGAGGAGGTCGACCGTGGCGCGGCCGGTGTCGCCGCCGACCGAGTCGTAGACGACTGTGGCGGTGCGGGGGCCGAGGAAGGCGCGGACCTGCTCGGGCCAGTCGGGGTGGGTGTAGTCGAGGGCCAGGTCGGCGCCGTTCTCGCGGACGAGGGCGGTTTTGCGGGGGCCGCCGGCGAGGCCGATGACGGTCGCGCCGGCGTTCTTGGCGTACTGGACGAGGAGGGTGCCGATGCCTCCGGCGGCGGCCGGGACGACGGCGATGGATTCGGGGCCGAGGTCGGTGAACTGGAGGATGCCGAAGGTGGTGCGGCCGGTGCCGATCATGGCGACGGCTTCGGCGTCGTCGAGGGTGTCGGGCAGGGCGTGGAGTCGGGTGGCGTCGGTGACGGCGAGTTCGGCGTAGCCCCCGGGGGCGAGGCCGAGGTGGGCGACGACTCGCTTGCCGAGCCAGTTGGGGTCGGTGCCCTCGCCGAGCGCGTCCACGGTGCCGGCGACTTCGCGGCCGGGGATGGTGGGGAGCTCGGCGGGGGCGGGGAAGGGGCCGGTCCGCCCTTGGCGCAGGGCGGTGTCGAGGAGGTGGACGCCGGCCGCGGTGACCGCGATCCGGACCTGGCCGGGGCCGGGGACGGGGTCCTCGGTCTGCTCGTAGGTGAGGTTCTCGGCCGGTCCGAAGGCGTGGAGGCGGATGGCGTGCATGGCGGGCTCCCCTGGTGGTGTTCTCCTGTGGACGTACGCCAGCTTTCAACCTCGAGCGTGCTTGAGGTCAAGCGTCTTGGTGCGCAGGGCCAGGGAGACCGCTTCGACGGCGCTGGTGAACGACACCTCGGACAGGACGCCGGGCGCCGCGACCTGGTCGCCCGCGAGGTAGACGTCGTCGCCGCGGTCGATCGCGGGGCGGTCGCGCCAGGTGGTGCCGGGGCGGTCGACGGCTCCCGTGCGGCCGCTGCAGAGGGCTGCGCGGCGCCAGACGGTCCGTTCGCGCCAGCGGGGGAAGCCGAGGTCGAGGAGGCGTTCCGCGTGGGCGATGCCGTCGGCCTTGGTCTGGTCGGGGCCGATGGGGAGCTGGGCCTGGATGAGTTGTTCGCCGGCTGGGGCGAGGGAGGGGTCCTGGGCGGTGAAGCGTTCGATCCAGCCGGGGGTGTCGAGGTCCGAGATGACGTACGGGTCGCCCTTTCGGGTGCGTAGCGCCAGGTCGAGCAGGACGGTGCGGCCGCTCTCCCAGGTGAGGCCGGGGTCGTCGAGGAGGCGGGCGGCGGCGGCGAGGGAGGTGGCGACGACGACGGGGCCGTCGGTGAGCGGCGGTGTGTCGAGGCGGGAGGAGGTCTCGATCCGTACGCCCAGGTCCCAGGCGTGGGTGGCCATGCGGTCGATCAGCTGTCCCCAGCCGCCGCGGATGAAGTGGGCTTCGGGCGGCAGGGCGGCGGCCCGGTGGAGTCGTTCCTGGACGAAGCGGGCGGCGAGGGCGCCGGGGTCGTGGTGGAAGAGGGCGACTCCGCTGTACGCGGCGGCCTGGCGGGCTGCCTGGGGGCCGGCGACGCGGGTGGCCCAGGTGAGGAAGTCGGTGTCGACGGGTGCCTGTTCGGCCGTGCGGAGGGAGTGGCGGAGGAAGCCGAGGGGCGGGGTGCGGCGCAGGGTGCCGGCCTGGTGGAAGCGGAAGCGGGCGGCTTCGGACAGGGGTACGGGGGCGAGCGGGCCGAGGAGGTCGCGCTGTGTGAGCCAGGCCCAGTGGGGGCCGTTGCGGTAGATCGCGTGGGGGCCCTCGTTGGTGAGGTAGGGGCCTTCGGCGGTGCGGGCGCGCCCGCCGAGGGTGTGGTGGGCTTCGTGGAGGGTGACCTTGGCCCCGGCCTCGGCGGCGGTGATCGCCGCGGTGAGTCCGGCGAATCCGCCGCCGATGACGGTGATGTGCTTCCTGTTCCGCTGCATGTCGTGCTCCCTCGTGTCGGTCGTACGCATGGGACGGCGCGGGGGGTGCGGGATGTGACATCGGGGGCGTTGTCAGTGGCGCACGTCACGATGGGGGCATGGCGACAGGGAAGAAGAAGGTGGCGGTCGTGCGTCGGCCCGAGGTGCGGTTGCCGCCGCTGGAGGCGTTCGGCGGGGGGCTGGAGCCGGACGGGGACTATGACGGTCTGGAGTTCGTGGGGCGGGATCTGTCGGGGCAGGACGGGGGCGGGGCGCGGTTTCTGGACTGTGCGCTGCGGGACTGCGCGGTGGACGGGACGCGGCTGGCCGGGGCGCGGGTGCTGGACTCCGTGCTGCACGGGGTGCGGGGGGTGGGCACGGACCTGGCGGGGGCGTCGCTGCGGGACGTGGAGGTCGTGGACGCGCGGCTCGGAGGGACGCAGCTGCACGGGGCGGTCCTGGAGAGGGTGCTCGTGCGCGGAGGGAAGATCGACTGTCTGAATCTGCGGACGGCGAAGCTGAAGGACGTCGTCTTCGAGGGCTGTGTGCTCGACGAGCCGGACTTCGGGGGCGCGGTGCTCGAGAGGGTCGAGTTCCGGGAGTGTGTGCTGAGGGGGGTGGACTTCAGCGGGGCCCGGATGAAGGACGTGGATCTGCGGACGGTGGACCGTCTGGAGATCGCGCGGGGGGTGGAGGCCCTGGCGGGGGCGGTGATCAGTACGGCGCAGCTGCTGGACCTGGCGCCGGTGTTCGCGGCGCGGATGGGGGTGCGGGTGGAGGACTGACGTACGGGCGGCTTGGGGGCGGGGGCTCTACGGGGGACGGGGTGGCCGGGTCACGGGGTGGCCGGGCGGCGCGTGGCCGGGTGACGAGGTGACCGGGTAACGCGTGGCCGGGTCACGGGAGTCGGGGGAAGCGGGCCTGGAGGTCCCAGATGGCCGGGTTGTCGCCGAGGCCCTCGTGCATGTCGGTGAGGTCGGCGATCAGGTCGTGCAGGAAGTCGCGGGCCTCGCGGCGCAGTTCGCGGTGGCTGAAGGTGAGTGGGGGTTCGTCGCCCGGCATCCAGTCGGCCTCCACGTCCACCCAGCCGAAGCGGCGCTCGAAGAGCATCCGGTCCGTGGACTCGGTGAAGTCGAGCTCGGCGTACTGGGGCTTGGAGGCCCGGCTGCCGCGGGGGTCGCGGTCGAGCTGCTCGACGATGTCGCAGAGCGCCCAGGCGAAGTCGAGCACCGGCACCCATCCCCAGGCTGTGGACACCTCGCGGTCGGCCTTGGGGTCGGCGAGGTACACGTCCCCGCAGAACAGGTCGTGGCGCAGGGCGTGGACGTCCGCGCGGCGGTAGTCGGTCTGCGGTGGGTCGGGGAAGCGACGGGAGAGGGAGTAGCCGATGTCGAGCACGGAGACGATGGTCCCACGTGCCCGGGGCCCCACCGCCCGCACGGCAGCGGGGGCGGCGGTCGGGAGCGGGCGCCGGGGCGCGGGCGCCGGGCGTCCTCGCCGCCCTGCCGGTCCCGGCCGCCTCGCCGCGCCCGCTCGCGCCGGCGGTCGGGTCAGGCGTGGGTGCGGGCGTGGAGGGCGCGGGCCATGCGGGGGCCCAGCCAGCGCTTGAGGCGCCGCAGGGGCTCCAGCTGCTCGGCCGCCCGGTCGACGCGGTAGTAGAGCTGCGGCGGGACGTGCGGGAGCAGGGGCGAGTGGCGCTGGCCGAGGAGCGCGAACATCTGGCGCGGCTCCAGGCCCATGTAGCGGGGGAGGTTCTCGTACCACTGGGCGCTGTAGCGGGCCGCGCTCTGGGCCGAGAGCAGCTCCGCGCGCCGCCGCTTGCCGTACCGGGTGAGCGCCGCGTGCAGGTCGCCGCCGTCCCGCAGGGCGTCCGCGAGGGCGAGGGCGTCCTCGAGGGCCAGGGTGGTGCCGGCGCCGATCGAGTAGTGCGTGGTGTGGGCGGCGTCGCCGAGCAGGACCAGGTTGCCGTGGTGCCAGGTGCGGGTGGTCAGGGTGCGGAAGTTCAGCCACTGGGCGGCGCCGTCGGCGTGCTGTGCCCGGCCGATCAGTTCCTGGCCGTCGAGGAGGTCGGCGAAGATCTTCTCCAGGACGTTCAGGGTGTCGGCCTCGGGCATGACGTCCAGACCGAGCCCCGTCCAGGTCTCCGGGGAGCACTCGACGACACACGTGGACCGCTCGCCGCTGAAGCCGTACGCGTAGCACCAGATCCAGCCGTGGTCGGTCTCCTTGAAGGCGAAGCTGAAGGAGTCGAAGACCTTGGTGGTGCCCAGCCAGATGTAGTGGTTGCGGCCGGTGGTGAGGGCGGCGCCGAAGTGGGCCGCGTGGGCCTCGCGCAGGACACTGTTGACCCCGTCGGCCGCGACGACCAGGTCGGCGTCCGCGAGCTCGGGGGCGTCCGGTCCGGTGATCTCGTTCTCGAACGAGACGTGGACGCCGAGTGATGCGGCCCGCTCGGCGAGGAGGGTGAGCATCCGGCGCCGGCCGATGCCGAAGCCCTCGTCGCCGCGGTGGACCGTCCGCTCGTCGCGGACGATGGCGACGCCGTCGGTCCAGCGGACGGACGCCTCGTCGATGGCGCGCGCGGACTCCGGGTCGCCGGCCCGCAGCTTGTCCAGGAGCGCGGCCCAGTAGGTGACGCCCCAGCCGTAGGTGGAGCCGGCCGGGTTCCGTTCGTGGACGGTGATGTCGTGGGACGGGTCCTGCCGCTTCATCAGGATCGAGAAGTACAGACCGGCCGGCCCGCCGCCGACGCAGGCGATCTTCACACGCGCTCCCACTCCATGAACGAAACTGACACTTTGTGAAGGAATCGCCACGCAGAGTAGCAGCGTCAAGGAAGCAGGCGGCGTTCCTTCGCGACGGCGACGGCACCCGCACGTGTGTCCACGCCGAGCTTGGCGTAGATCCGGCCGAGATGGGTCTTCACGGTCGCCTCGCTGATGAAGAGCGCGCGGGCGATCTCGCGGTTGCCGAGGCCGTGGGCGAGCTGGCCGAGGATGTCGCGTTCGCGGTCGGTGAGGGTGGGTCCGGCGGCTCCGCGCATCCGGTCCATGACCCGGCTGGCGACCGGCGGGGAGAGGGTCGTACGGCCCTGGGCGGCGGAGTGGATCGCGGCGAACAGCTCCTCGGGGCGCTCGGCCTTCAGGAGGTAGCCGGTGGCGCCGGCCTCGATGGCGCGGGTGATGTCGGCGTCCGTGTCGTAGGTGGTGAGGACCAGGACGTGCACGCCGGAGGCGGCTCCCGAGATCCGGCGGGTCGCCTCGACGCCGTCGATGCCGGGGCCGAGCTGGAGGTCCATGAGGACGACGTCCGGTCGCAGTTTGGCGGCCATCGCGACGGCCTCCTCGCCGCTGCCGGCCTCGCCGACGACCTCGATGTCGGGGGCGCTGCCGAGCAGGGCGAGCAGCCCGGCGCGTACGACGGCGTGGTCGTCGCAGAGCAGGATCCGTACGGTCATGCACCGGCCTCCGGGGGCGTGGACAGGGGGATCGCGACGGAGAGCACCGTGCCCTCGCCGGGGGCGGACTCCACGGTGAGTGTGCCGCCGAGCTGCTGGGCCCGCACCCGCATGGCGGGCAGGCCGTGGCCGCGTACGCCGCTCTGCCGGGCGGCCGAGGCGTCGAAGCCGCGGCCGTCGTCGGCGATGTCGAGGACGATCTGGTCGTCGAGGTAGGTGAGGGTCAGGGCGGCGGAGTCGGCGGCGGCGTGCTCGCGGATGTTGGCGAGGGCGCCCTGGGCGATGCGCAGCAGCGCCGACTGGACGCGCTCCGGAAGCGGTACGGGGACGCCGTCGACGCGGAAGGCGGCCTGCTCGCGTCCCGCGAGGGTGCGCAGCGCCTCTTCGAGGCCGCCGCCCTCGGCGAGGTCGGCCGGGGCGAGGTCGTGGACGAAGCGGCGGGCCTCGGCGAGGTTGCGTTCGGCGATCGACTCGGCCGTACGGACGTGGCGGCGGGCGGTCGAGGGGTCGGCGTCCCAGGTGCGTTCGGCCGCCTGGAGCAGCATCTGCTGGCTGGACAGGCCCTGGGCCAGGGTGTCGTGGATCTCCATGGAGAGCCGCTGGCGTTCGGCGAGGGTGCCTTCGCGGCGCTCGATGGCGGCGAGTTCGCGCCGGGTGCGGATCAGGTCGTCGATCAGGGCCCGCTGGCGGTCGGCCTGACGCTGGGCGTGGACGAAGACGGCGGTGGCGATCGCGGCGACGGCCGGCGGGGCGACGAGCAGGTTCGGGTCGAAACCGCCGTGCGAGAGCTGGACCTGGGCCGTGACGACGAAGGCGGTGAGGAGAGCGACGAGGGCGAGGGCGGCGCGCGGCGGGAGGGTGCGCAGCCCGGTGTAGAAGAGCGGCACGGCGCACCAGGCGAAGCTCGGCGCGAGGACCACGAGGAGCACCCAGACGGCGACGACGGTGCAGAGCCAGGCGATCCGGCGCGGGGTGGCGCGGGTGCCGAGGACGGGGCCGAGGAGGTACAGGGAGGCGAGGGCTCCGGAGAGGGCGACGATCCAGGGGCTGCGGTCCTCCCACGGGTGGCGCAGCAGGAAGCGGACGAGGGACGCGCCGAGGAGGAGGAAGAAGGCGATGTGCATGACCCGCGCCAGCCAGCGGGCGTCCGGATCCTGCTCCCTCGCGTGCTTCTCCATCGGTCCTCTCTCGGTCGTGGCTCTGACCTGGGTCTACGTGTCCATGCTGGCCCGGGAGGACCACGGGGGCATCAACCGATCGGCTGACACCCCCGTCGTCCATCATGCGCGCCGGGGGGAGCCGGTCCGTGGACCGTACGGGCCCGGAACCGGCCGGAGGATCGATGGCAGAGCGAACGAGCCGCCCGGCTCGCCCACCCGGCTCGACGACCACTCGGTTCGACCCCCTGGTTCCACCACCTCGTCCGGCCACCCGGCTCGACCACGCCACAGCCTCAAGGAGACCTCCCATGAAGAAGAAGATCGTCTTCGGTGCCGCCACCGCCGCCATCGTCGCCGCCGGTACCTTCGGCGCCGTCTCCGCGAACGCCTCCGCCCCGGCCGCCGCGCCCGCCGTCGCCGCCAAGGCCGACGCGTCGGACAAGAACCTGCAGCAGACCACCCACCTGACGATCGAGGCCGCCACCAGGGCCGCGCAGGCCACGCTGGACGCCGCCGAGGACGAGAACCAGCGCGTGACGGTCGCCGTCGTGGACCGCAACGGCAACACCATCGTCACCCTGCGGGGCGACGGCGCAGGCCCGCAGTCCTACGAGTCGGCCGAGCGCAAGGCCTTCACCGCGGTCTCCTGGAACGCCCCGACCTCGGTGCTCGCGGGCCGTCTCGCCCAGGCCCCGAACCTCAAGGACATCCCCGGCACCCTGTTCCTCGCCGGCGGCGTCCCGGTGACCGCCGAGGGCGCGCCGGTCGCCGGCATCGGTGTCGCCGGTGCGCCCAGCGGCGACCTGGACGAGAAGTTCGCCCGGGCGGGTGTCGCGGCGCTCGGCAAGTAGGCCGGGCGGGCAGGACGCGTACGCCCCCGCCGGCCGGTTCCGCCGGCGGCGCCCGGACCCCCGCCGGCCGGTTCCGCCGGCGGCGCCCGGACCCCCGCCGGGCGCCGCCGACGCCGTGCGCCGGACCCCCGCCGTGCGCCCGCCCTGCGTGCCGCCGCGCCCCCGCCTAAGATCGGTGAGTGGAATCACGTACCCGCGCCGTCCTGGGAGCCGCCGCCGCGCTGCTGCTCCTCGCGGGCGGCGCCGGCTGCACCGGTACCGCCGACGGGAGCGGCGTGAACATCGGCGGGGTGCGGGGCACGCCCGGCGCGGCGGGGCTGCGCGACCCGTACTTCCCCAAGCTCGGCAACGGCGGCTACGACGTATCCCACTACGCGCTCGACCTCGTCTACGACCCGAGAAGCGGCCGGCTCGACGCCACCGCCATGATCACGGCCCGCGCCGGACAGGACCTCAGCGCCTTCAACCTGGACCTGGCCGGCCTCACCGTCGGCTCCGCCGCGGTCGACGGCGCCCCGGCCGCCGCCAGCCGGGCGGGGAACGAGCTGACGCTGCGGCCGCGCGAGGACATCGACGAGGGCGCGGTCTTCCGTACGACGATCGAGTACTCGGGCGTACCGGAGACGATCACCGACCCGGACGGCTCGAAGGAGGGCTGGCTGCGGACCGCGGACGGGGCGCTGGCCCTCGGCCAGCCGACCGGCTCGATGGCCTGGTTCCCGGGCAACCACCATCCGTCCGACAAGGCGACGTACGACATCACCGTCACCCTGCCGCAGGGGACGCAGGCGATCTCCAACGGCGTACGGACGTCCGAGCGGACCGCGAACGGCCGCACCACCTCCGTCTGGCACTCCGCCGAACCGATGGCGAGCTACCTCGCGACCGTGGCCGTCGGGCGGTACGCGACGAAGGTCTCGGCCACCCCGACCGGGCTGCCCGTGCTCACCGCCGCCGACCCGGCCGTCGCCGCGAAGAGCGCCCCGCTGCTCGCCCGGATCCCCGAACTCCTCGCCTGGCAGGAGAGGATGTTCGGGCCGTACCCCTTCTCCGCCACCGGCGCGATCGTCGAGCGGACCGGCGACGCCGGCTACGCGCTGGAGACGCAGACCCGGCCCGTCTTCCCGCAGGACTCCCTCACCGTCGAGGTCCTCGTGCACGAGCTGGCGCACCAGTGGTTCGGCAACTCGGTCACGCCCGCCACCTGGCGGGACATGTGGCTGAACGAGGGCTTCGCGGTCTACGCGGAGTGGCTGTACGCGGAGGACTTCGAGAACACCCCGGCGCAGACGAACTTCGAGGCGGCCTTCGCCGCCGACGCCAACTGGGCCTTCCCGCCGGGACGTCCGCCCGCGGCGCAGGACCTCTTCGACCCGCCGGTGTACCAGCGGGGTGCGATGGTGCTGCACAAGATCCGGCAGCGGGTCGGCGACGACACCTTCCGCGAGCTCCTGGCCGGCTGGGCGGCGAGACACCGTCACGGGAACGCCTCCACGGCTGACTTCACCGCGTACGCGGAGGAGGTGGCGGGGGAGGACCTCGGCGAGGTGTGGGACGTGTGGCTGTACGGGGACGAGAGGCCGCGTAGCCCGGACTAGGCCGTGTCGGCCGGTCCAGCCGGTCCAGCCGGTCCCGCCGGTCCCGCCGGGCCCGCCGGTCCCGCCGCGGTGCGGCACGGCCGAAGAGGGAGGAGCCCCGGCGCGGTCCTCGCGCCGGGGCTCCCGCGTCCCGCGTGCTGTCGTTACGTCAGAGGGCGACGCCGAAGTCGCGGGCGATGCCCTCGAGGCCGGAGGCGTAACCCTGGCCGACCGCGCGGAACTTCCACTCCGCGCCGTTGCGGTACAGCTCGCCGAAGACCATGGCGGTCTCGACGGCGGCGTCCTCGGAGAGGTCGTAGCGGGCGATCTCGGCGCCGCCGGCCTGGTTGAGGATGCGGATGTACGCGTTGCGGACCTGGCCGAAGTTCTGCGAGCGGTTCACCGCGTCGTAGATGGAGACCGGGAAGACGATCTTGTCGACGTTCGGGGGCAGCGCGGCGAGGTTGACGTTGATCTGCTCGTCGTCACCGCCGCCCTCGCCGGTGCGGTTGTCACCGGTGTGGACGATGGTCTGGTCCGGGGTGGACTTGTTGTTGAAGAAGACGAAGTGCGCGTCGGAGGCGACCTTGCCGGCCGGGTCGACGCCGATGGCGGAGGCGTCGAGGTCGAAGTCGGTGCCGGTGGTCGTCCGGACGTCCCAGCCGAGGCCCACGGTGACGGCGGTGAGGCCCGGGGCCTCCTTGGTCAGGGAGACGTTGCCGCCCTTGGAGAGGCTTACAGCCATGGGGAAGTGCCTTTCTTCGTGACCTTCGTGATGTCGTCGCAGGGGATAACGCGTGCGGAGGCACGGCGGTTCCATCGCGGAAAACAGGATGACGTGCGGGAGCCGTTCCGGGGAACATGGATGACATGTCCGGTCCCTATCCGATCCGCGGCTCCGTCTCCCTGCCCGAGGCCGAGCTCATGTGGCGTTTCTCGCGGTCGTCGGGGCCGGGCGGGCAGCACGTCAACACCAGCGACTCGCAGGTGGAGCTCCGTTTCGACCTGGCGTCGACGGAGGCGCTGCCGGAGGTCTGGAAGGCGCGCGCGCTCGAACGGCTCGCCGCGCGCCTGGTGAACGGGGTGGTGACGGTCCGCGCCTCCGAGCACCGCTCGCAGTGGCGCAACCGCGAGACGGCCGCCGTCCGCCTCGCGGCGCTCCTCGCGGAGGCGACGGCGCCGCCGCCGAAGCCCCGCCGTGCGACGAAGATCCCCCGGGGGATCAACGAGCGCCGGCTGCGGGTGAAGAAGCAGCGGTCCGAGACGAAGCGGGGACGCCAGAGGCGCGACTGGGGCTGACGGGGCAGCGCGCCGCAGGCCACTCAAGACCGCTCAAGACCGCACGAGACAGCGCGGGACCGGAGACCGGGAGCCGGCCCGGGGCGGGAGCCGGGTGCTCCGGTCGGGCCAGGTCGGCGGTACGTGCCTCAGGCCAGACGGCGGTACTTGCCGCGGAAGTACGCCAGCGGGCCGCCCTCCGCGGACGGGAACGCGGCCGTCAGGACGCGGCCGACGACCAGGGTGTGGTCACCGGCGACCACGCGGCTCTCCGTGCGGCACTCCAGGGTCGCCAGCGCGCCGCCCACGAGCGGGGCGCCGCTCTCCTCCCCGCGCGTGTACGGGACGTCGTCGAAGAGCAGCCGGTCGCTCACCCGGCCCTTCATGGCGAAGCGGCCCGCGATGTGACGCTGGCTCTCGGAGAGGACGGAGACCGCCCAGACCGGCACCTCCGCCAGCAGGTCGTCCATGCGGGAGCCGTTGCGGAGGCTGACCAGCACCAGCGGCGGGTCGAGGGACACGGACATGAACGCCGTCGCCGTCATCCCGACGTCCTCGCCGCGCGGACCGTCGTCAGGGTCGTGGGCCGTCACCAGCACCACGCCCGCCGCGAGGCGGGACATCGCCGCCCGGAACTCGTCGTTGCTCACCCCCTCAGCATGAGGGATCGCCAGATCCGAGGCGGGGGGCGGGGCGGGAGTCGTCGTCAGCACACCTCGCACGCTAGCCGCGCCCCGCGCCCGCCCGCATCGGGCCGTGGGACCAGTCCCGGCCCCCTCGCCGGTCCTAGGACCTCCGCTTCCGTTGCCGTACCGCACCGTTCTCTTTGCGTTCAAGAAAGAACGGGAGCGCTTTCCGACCTCCTCTGTAACGCTTCATCACCTGTTGTGACTTGAGTCACAGAGCCCAGTATTTGTTGACCCTGTGTACCGGGTGCACAGCTCGCTGTGATTCAGTGGCAAGGACAGTGCAGTACGAAGCCGATGAGAACCCTGGAGTTGCTGTCGAGGTCTCGGGGAGAGCGAGCGATGGAGACCGAGTCGGAGCCGTACGTCCGTCTTGCGACCCTGCGGCAGCTGCATCAGGTCGTGGCGGACCTCAACACAGCCCGCAGTCTGGCGGACACCCTGCAGACCGTCGCCGACGGAATCGTCGTCGGCCTGAACTACGAACTGGCCTGCGTCAACCTCGTACGCCCCGACGGTGACCTCGTCGTCGCCGCCTTCGCCGGCAGCCCCGCCGCCGAAGCGCTGATCACCGGCCGCGTCGGCTCCCGGGAGTCCTGGGAACGCCGCCTCTCCATGGGTGTCGCCTGGGGTGACCTGCGGTTCATCCCGCACACCGAGGGCTGGGTCCTCATCGAGGACGACGTCCCGCAGTGGCACACCGAAGGCCCCGCCCCCCGCTTCGAGGACGAGTGGCACCCCCACGACCGGCTCTACGCGCCCATGTACGCCCCCGGCGTGCGCTCCGGGCACCCGGGGGGAGCCACCGGCGCCAAGCGTGAACTGCTGGGCGTGATCTCCGTCGACCGGCCGCGCAACGGCCGCCACCCCGGTCCGTGGGGCCAGGAGGCCCTGCAGATGTACGCCTCCCAGTCGGCCATTGCGATCAGCAACGCCCGGCTGCGGGCAAACATGCAGCGCGCCCTCGTGCGTCTCGAACGCGAGCAGCAGGCCCTGCGCGCCAGTGAAGAGTCGTTCCGGCAGGCCTTCGAGTACGCCCCCTCCGGCATGGCGATCGCCGAGATGGGCGGCGACCAGCACGGCCGCCTCCTGCGCACCAACGACGCGCTGTGCCGCCTCCTCGGCCGCCCCGCCTCCGTCATGCGCCGGTACTCCTTCGCCGACCTGGTCCATCCGGAGGACATAGGCACCCTGCTCCGCACCTCCGCCGAGGGCGGCCGCGCCGAGCTCCGCCTCGGCCGCCGCGACGGCACCTATGTCTGGGTCTCCCTGCGCAACTCCGTCGTCGCCGACACCGCCGACGGCCCCCGCTTCCTCCTCACCCACGTCGAGGACATCGAGGAGCGCAAGCGCCACGAGCTCCAGCTCGCGCACCGCGCCTCGCACGACGCCCTCACCGGCCTGCCCAACAGCGCCGAGCTGCGCTCCCGGCTGAGCGCCCGGCTCTGCGAGCGCCCGCACTCCGCGCCGGAGACCGACCACGACGTCCCGTACGGGCACGAGCACAACTTCGGCTTCGACTCCGGGCCCGGCCCCGTCGGGCCGTACGACCACCACGTCCACACCGTCGCCCCCGCCGGCGGCGAGGTGGACGACGGGACGAAGGGGCTCGCCGTCCTCTTCTGCGACCTCGACGGCTTCAAGTCGATCAACGACCGCTTCGGGCACCACACCGGCGACGCGGTGCTCATCGAGGTCGCCCGGCGGCTCACCACCGGCGTACGGGACGGGGACACGGTCGCCCGGCTCGGGGGTGACGAATTCGTCGTCCTCGCCGACGGGCTCGGCGCGGCCGACGCCGCTGACCTGGCCGTACGGCTGCGGAACGCCATCATTCCGCCGATCCGGGTCGACGGACGGGCGGTCAGGGTCGGGGCGAGCTTCGGCATCGGCTGGGCCGAGTGCGGCATGAGCGTCGAAGAGGTCCTGAACTCCGCCGACCAGCGGATGTACATCGAGAAGCGGTCCCGGGCGAAGATCCACCGTCGCGCCGGATAGGCCGCGACGCTACCTGTGAGTCACTTCATGGTCGGTCAAGAGACGGATCGGCGGGTGGCCCGTTCGAGGTAGGCTCGGCCGGTCGGCGACGGCTGGCGAGCATGGATAGGAGTGACCAGGGATGGCTGCCGGTAACGACGGCGCGAACACGCCCGAGGACGACGATCCGTTCGGCTACCTGTACGCGGACGGCCAGGCGGCAGGCGCCCAGCCGCCGGGACAGGGCGGCTACGGCTACCCCGGCCCGGCCGCGCAGCCGGGTGTCCCCAGAACCTCGTACAACCAGGTCAGGACGGTCGGCGAGCGCCAGTACGGTGGCGTGCCGCAGCAGCAGACCTACGGTGGCCAGCAGCAGTACGGCCAGCCCAACGCGCAGTACGCCGCGCCCGAGACGTACCCCGGCGGCGACCGGACCCGACAGGCGCCGATCCCGCCCCAGCGCGGTGGTGGCGGTGGCGGCCGCGGACCCAACACCAAGGGCCTGCTCGTCGGTGCGATCGCGGTCGTCGCGGTCGTCGTGATCGGTATCACCGCCGCCGTCATCAACAACACCGGTGACGAGAACTCCGACGGCGGGACCGCGGGCGGCAAGCCGACCGGCGGATCCTCGCAGGTCCAGGAGACGCCCTCCACCACGCCCAGCGCGGACGAGACCCCGGCCGAGCTGCCGCAGCAGGACGCGGCGACGCTCAAGCTGGGCGGCACGGCGCAGCTCGACAAGACCATCAAGGGCGCGCAGGGCACGGACGGCCTGTACGTGACCGGGTTCAACGCTGTCGGCTCGTCCGCGACCTGGCAGACCGAGGTGCCCGAGGCCGGCACGTACAAGATGGAAGTGCGGTACGCGATCCCCGCCAAGGACGCCAACGCCACCGTCACCGTCAACGGCAAGGCGAACAGCAACCCGATGAATCTGAAGAACTTCATCGGCACCAGCGACCCGAACCCCGAGAAGAACTGGCAGACCACGTGGTCCCAGGTGTCGCTCGAGAAGGGTCAGAACACGATCATGCTCTCCTGCGAGCAGGGGAACCAGTGCGACGTGATCTTCGACTGGGTGAGGATCAGCCACCTCTGATCCGTACGGCTTCGGCGCGGGCCCCGTGGAACCTTCGGTTCCGCGGGGCTTTCGCTATGCCGCCGCGACCTGTTCCGTGACCGTCACCCGCGGCAGCAGCTCCTCGTACGCCTTCCGGTCGAACTCGCCCGCGACCGGGGAGAGCACCGTCGCCGCCGACAGGGCGACCGCCCGGGCCAGCCGGTCCGGCCAGGAGAGTCCGTCGACCAGAGCGGACAGCAGGCCCGCGACGGCCGAGTCGCCGGCTCCGGTCGGGTTGCCCCGCACCGCGGCCGGCGGGGCGGCGTGCCACAGGCCGTCCGGGGTGGCGGCGAGGATGCCGGCCGGGCCGAGCGAGGAGACGACCGCGTGCGCGCCGCGCCGGCGGGCGTCGCGCGTGGCGCGGTGCGGTTCGCGGGAGCCGGTGAGCTGGGCGAGTTCGTCCGCGTTGGGCTTGACGAGGTCCGGGCGGGCCGCGATGCCGCGCCGCAGGGGCTCACCGCTGGTGTCGAGCAGGACCGGAACGCCGGCGCCGCGGGCGATGCGGACGAGCTCCGCGTACGCGCCGACATGGATGCCGGGTGGCAGGCTGCCGCACAGGGCCACCGCTTGGGCGCCGGCGAGCAGCTCGGTGTAGTGGCCGGTGAAGGCGGACCACTCGGCGGGGGTGAGGGTGGGGCCGGGCTCGTTGAGCTGGGTGGTGTCGCCGGTCGCGGCGTCGACGACGGCGACGGTACGGCGGGTGGGCCCGGCGATCGGCAGAAGCGCGTCGGTCAGCGGCAGTTCGGCGAGGTGGGCGCGGACGACCTCGCCGGTCGGGCCGCCCGCGCAGCCGGTGACGACCGTCTCGTAGCCGAGGGCGGCGAGCACGCGGGCGACGTTCAGGCCCTTGCCGCCGGGGCGTTCGATCACCTGGGTGACGCGGTGGGAGGCGTGCGGGGTCAGGGCGGGGACGCGATAGGTGAGGTCAAGTGCCGTGTTGAGGGTGACCGTGAGAATCACCTGCCGTACCCCCGTACGCGTCGGAAGATCGTGGAACCGCCGTGGAACGAGCCCCGATCATGCCAAACAGAAGGCGGTTGGCCCAGTCCCCGGGCCAACCGCCGTGCGCTCTGTTCCGTCCTTTTCAGGCCACTTGGGGCTCAATCACCCAGGCGCCCTTGCGCATGACGCCCTTGAGGTCGAAGTTCTCGTCGAGAACGACCAGGTCGGCGTTCTTGCCCGGCTCCAGCGAGCCGACCCGGTCGTCGATGCCGAGCAGCCGGGCCGGGTTGGCGGAGATGGCCTGCACGACGGACTCGATGGGCAACCCGTCGATGGTCGCCGCCCGCTTGAACGCGCGGTCCAGGGTGAGGGTCGAGCCGGCGATCGAGCCGCCCTCGACGAGGCGCGCGACGCCGTCCTTCACCTCGACGGCCAGCGAGCCGAGCGCGTAGTGCCCGTCGCCGAATCCGGCCGCGTCCATCGCGTCGGTGATGAACGCGACGCGCCGCGGGCCCGCGTGATGGAACGCCAGTTCCAGGGAGGCCGGGTGCAGATGCGTGCCGTCGTTGATCAGCTCGACCGTGATGCGCTCGTCCTCCAGGAGCGCCGCGATCGGGCCGGGGGCGCGGTGGCCGAGGCCGGGCATCGCGTTGTAGAGGTGGGTGGCGACGGTGGCGCCCGCCTCGATGGCCTCGACGGTCTGCTCGTACGTCGCGTCGGTGTGGCCGATCGCGGCGATCACGCCGTGTTCGGCGAGCAGGCGTACGGAGTCGATGCCGCCGGGCAGTTCGGTCGCGAGGGTGACCATCCGGGCCTGGCCGCGGGCGGCGTCGACGAGCTTGCGGACGTCGGCGGGGTCGGGGTCGCGCAGCAGGGTCTCGTCGTGAGCGCCCTTGCGGCACGGGGAGATGAACGGCCCCTCGAAGTGGATGCCGGCGATCTCGCCCTGCTCGGCCAGTTCGGAGAGCAGGCCGGCCCGAGCGCTCAGGAAGTCGAGCTCACCGGTGACGAACGAGGCGACCACGGTGGTGGTGCCGTGCAGCCGGTGCGTGTGGACACCGGTGAGGATGTCCTCGACCGTGCCGGAGGTGAAGGAGGCTCCGCCGCCGCCGTGGTTGTGCATGTCGACGAAGCCCGGGACGACCCAGTGACCGGACAGGTCCAGGGCGGGTGCGTCCGCCGGGGCTTCCCCACGGCCTTCGGACCGGGTGGGGGTCGCCCCGGCGGGGCCGGGGGAGGTGCCCGCACCCGCGATGCGGCCGCCTTCGACGATCACGCGTCCGTTCTCGACGATCCCGGTCGGCAGCACCACGCGGGCGCCGGCGAGAACTGTGCGATCGGCCATCAGGCGGATACCTCCGAGTCGGGCTCGTTGCGGGCGGGGCCCTCGTGGTGGGTGGGGCGCTGGTCGGCGAGCAGGTCCCAGGCGAGGAGGCCCGCGCCCAGGCATCCGGCGGTGTCCCCGAGGGCCGCCGGGACGACGGCGGGCAGCTTCTGGAACGTGACGCGCTCCTCCACCGCCGCCCTCAGGGGTGTGAACAAGGTTTCCCCGGCCTCGGCCAGACCGCCACCGATGATGAGCGTGCGCGGGTCCAGCAGGGTGAGCGCGGTGACCAGGCCGTCCGCGAGGGCGTCGACGGCGTCCTGCCAGACCCGGACCGCCCGGGCGTCCCCGGACTCGACCGCCTTGGCGCAGTCGGCCGCGTCCGCGTCCGGGTCGCCGGAGGCGGCGGCCCAGGCGAGGGAGACGGCGGAGGCGGAGGCGTACCGCTCCAGGCAGCCGCGCTGGCCGCAGCCGCACTCGGTGCCGCCGGGGCGGACGACGATGTGGCCGATCTCGCCGGCGTAGCCGTGGGCGCCCGCCTCGATGACGCCGCCGATGCCGATGGCGCCGGCGATGCCGGTGCCCAGCGGTACGAAGAGGAAGCGGTCGGCGCCGTTCCCCGCGCCGATGCGGCCCTCGGCGAGGCCGCCGGTGCGGACATCGTGGCCGAGCGAGACGGGGATGCCGTCGAGGCGTTCGCTGAGCAGGGCGCGCAGGGGGACGTCGCGCCAGCCCAGGTTGGCGGCGTAGACGGCGATCCCGTTCTCGGCGTCGACGATGCCCGGAACGGCGACGCCGGCGGCCGCGGCGGGCTGCCCGTACCGCTCCACGCCGTGGGCGCGCAGCTCGGCGGCGAAGTCGAGGATCGTCTCGACGACGGCCTCGGGGCCGCGCTCGCGGCCGGTGGCGCGCCGGGCCTCGTGGAGCAGGGTGCCGTCCGCCCCGACGAGGGCGGCCTTCATGCCGGTGCCGCCCACATCCAGGGCGATGACGTGTCTCACGGGGACAGTCTCGCGTGCGAACGCCCGAAAGGTCTAGTCCACTGGCCGATATTGTTGCGCGGTCATACAAATAGGCCGGGACCGACGCCGAAGCGATACCCAAGTGGTGTAGACCTTATGCTTCCTACCCTGTGAAAATCACAGCTCGACGACGAGCAAGAGGGTGGGACGACGCTGTGCAGCGGCGATTTCTTGGACTGACCGCGACGATCGCCGCGCTGGGCCTGACCGCGGGTCTGGCCGGCTGCGGCCTCACCGGCGCCGGCTCGGGCGACGTGACACTGAAGCTGGTCGCCGCCGACTACGACCTCACCGGTGGCGACACGACCCTGCGGTACTGGGAGAAGCTCACCGCCGCCTACGAGGCCGAGCACCCCGGCGTGAACGTCGAGGTCCAGATCGAGTCCTGGAACGACGTCGACCGCAAGGTCGCCGAGATGGTCAAGGCCGGCCAGGCCCCCGACATCGCCCAGATCGGCGCCTACGCCGACTACGCCGCCGCCGGCGAGCTCTACTCCGCCGACGAAATGCTCTCCATCCCCGTCCAGGCCAACTTCCTCGCCCCGCTCGTCGCCGCCGGCGAGATGAGGCGCACCCAGTACGGCCTGCCGTTCGCCGCCTCCACGCGTCTGCTCTTCTTCAACCAGGACCTCTTCGACCGGGCCGGGATCACGAAGGCGCCGGCCACCTGGGCGGAGCTGGCGGCCGCCGCCCAGAAGCTGAAGGACGAGGACGTCCCGTACCCCTTCGCGCTGCCGCTCGGCCCGGAGGAGGCGCAGGCCGAGACGATGATGTGGCTGCTCAGCGGCGGTGACGGCTACACCGACGGCAGCGACCGCTACCGCATCGACTCCGACCTGAACGTCCGGACCTTCGACTGGCTGAAGGAGAACCTGGTCGAGAAGGAGCTCACCGGCCCGGTCGCCCCCGGCAAGCTCAACCGCAAGGACGCCTTCGCGGCCTTCTCGCGCGGCGAGGTCGGCATGCTCAACGGTCACCCCTCGCTCATGCAGGAGGCCCGGAAGAAGGGCGTCAAGGTCGGCAAGGTGGCGCTGCCGGGCGTCGCCGGCAAGGCCAAGGCGTCCATGGGCGTCGCCGACTGGATCATGGGCTTCAAGCAGAACGGCCACCGCGAGGAGATCGGGGACTTCCTCGACTTCGTCTTCAGCGACGAGAACGTGCTGGAGTTCGCGGGGGACAACGACCTGCTGCCGGTGACGGTCAGCGCGTACTCCCGCATGGAGAGCGAGGAGGAGCACAAGGACCTCCGTGAGTTCCTGAAGGAGCTGCCGAGCGCCCAGCTCCCGCCGGTGGGCAAGACGTCCTGGGCCCGGGTCAGCGACTCCGTCAAGCAGAACATCGGCAAGGCCGTCGCGCCCGGCCAGAAGCCCGCCGAGGTCCTGGCGAAGATCGGCCGCGAGGCGACGGAGGCGGAGAACGCCGAATAAGTTGGGTCGTATGACCAACGATGAGGAACGGGGAGGCGGCCTCGGCGAGCGCGAGCGTGCCGTGCTCGCCCTGGAGCGCCGCTCCTGGCCGGGCCCCGGCGCCAAGGAGCGGGCCGTCCGCGAGCAGCTCGGCCTGTCCGCCACCCGCTACTACCAGCTCCTCAACGCGCTCCTGGACGACCCGCGCGCCCTGGAACACGATCCGGTGACCGTCAACCGGCTGAGGCGGGTCCGTGCGGAGAAGGAGCAGCGCCGTTGAGCGCGCGTCGGTAGGGTCTTCCTATGGTCAGCAGCCTTCCGCACCCGACCACGCCCGCCGGCCGCGACGGCCTGGCCGCGCTCCTCGCGCGGCCCGACAAGGCCGTGGTCGCCCTCGACTTCGACGGGACGCTCGCCGAGATCGTCCCGGACCCGGAGCAGGCCCGCGCCCACCCCGGCGCCGTCGCCGCGCTCGCCGCACTCGCGCCCGAGGTCGCCTCGATCGCGGTGGTGACCGGCCGCCCGGCCGGCGTCGCCGTCCGCTACGGCGGTTTCGCCGGCGTCCCCGGCCTGGAACACCTCGTCGTCCTCGGCCACTACGGCGCGGAGCGCTGGGACGCGGTCACCGGCACCGTCCATGCCTCCGCCGTGCATCCGGGTGTGGCCGCGGTCCGTGCCGAACTCCCCGGCTTCCTGGACAGCGTCGGCGCCTGGCCCGGCACCTGGATCGAGGAGAAGGGCCGCGCGGTCGCCGTCCACACCCGTCGCTCCACCGACCCCCAGGCCGCCTTCGAGGCTCTCAAGGTCCCCCTCGCCGATCTCGCCGCCCGGCACGGCCTGGTCCTCGAACCGGGCCGCATGGTCCTGGAGCTGCGCCCGCCGGGCATGGACAAGGGCGTGGCGCTGGGGGAGTACGTACGGGAGGTGGGCGCCGGCTCCGTCCTGTACGCGGGTGACGACCTGGGCGACCTCCCGGCCTTCGCCGCGGTGGAGAAGCTCCGCTCGAACGGCACCCCGGGCCTGCTGGTCTGCAGCGGCTCCGCGGAGGTCCCGGAACTGACCGAGCGGGCCGACCTGGCGGTCGCGGGCCCCGCGGCCGTCGTGGACTTCCTCGCGAACCTGGCGAAGGCGGTACGGGAGGCCCGCTGAGGCCCGCCCGCACCGCCTTCGCCGGCGCACCGGCGCCTGGGTCGTGTCCGGAAAGTCCCGCCTGGCCCACGACGCCTGGCACGCGCTTTCCGGACCCGGCCCTAGGACGCCGGGTTGACCACGCTGATCGTCAGGTCGTCACCGGCGTCGCCGGTCACGGTGACCTTCACGCCGTGGCCCGCGACCTTCACGCTGGCCTGCGGGGCGGCCGTGTCGTAGTACGCGTTCGGGTCGGTGTCGTCGAAGACCGCGATGCCCGGGACCGTCGGCGCGCACGCCGCCATGGTCACGACCGTCTGGGTCTTCCCCTTGCCCGACAGGGCCTCCTTGTGGAGGCAGGTCGCGTCCGTGGCCTCCAGGCCGAAGGTCGCGTCGAAGGGCTGGCGGCGGTTGCTCGGCGCGGTGCCGTCCGCGTAGCGGAAGGGCGTCGGGCGGGCGTCGACCGCCATGGCCTGGCCGCCACCGGGGTGGGTGCTGACGTTGTTGTCGTCGTAGGAGCGGTCCACGTACCAGACCAGCATGCCGTTCTGGTAGCGGAAGAACTCCACCCAGTCCGGGGCGGTGATGCCCTTGCTGAACTGGTACGGCCCCTCGGCGAGCAGGGCGTCGCTGCCGACGTACTCGCGGTTCTCGACCAGGTAGTAGCGCGGGAAGGTGGCCGTCTCCGTGCCGGTCGAGATCTTCCACCGGCCGTCGGCGGTCCAGCCGCCCACGCCCTGCTCGACGTCGTCCGCCAGGAGCGTCGTCCCGCCGGAGGTGAAGCGGATGTCGTCCAGGAACGCGCCGGCGAAGTGCACGCCGCCGTCGGTCTGGTAGCGGAAGCGGAACAGGGACTCGGCGCCGCCCGCGTCGTAGGAGTAGCGCAGCGACGTCCACCGGTCGGCCGAGGAGCCGTCGACGGCCGCGCCCGCGCGGGACCAGTTCTTGCCGCCGTCGAGCGAGTACTCGGCGAAGAGGTAGTCGTAGTCGGCCTCGATCTCGTACCAGGCGCTCGCCTGGACGGTGACGCGCGAGGTCGCCGGGAGGGAGCGGGTGAGCGACTGGTTCAGGCCGTCGGCCGAGCCGGTCCACCAGGCGTGCGAGCCCGAGGCGGGGGTGGCGTACGTCGTGCTGCTGGTCTTGTCCGGCAGCGCGACGCGGACCGCCTGGTCCTTGCCGGTGACCTGGAGCTGGGCCGGGTTGAGCGTGAAGGTTCCGGAGCTGCCCAGCGGGGCGTCGGAGTAGTCCAGCCAGCCGAGGAACATCTTCTCCTCGGCGCCCATGAGGCCCGGGTGGGTGCCGATGCCGGCGCCGGCGGCGTCGCCGTGGCCGAGCCACGAGCCGCTGCTCATCAGCGTCCAGAAGGCGGTGGAGTTCTCGCCGCCGTTGGTGTCGTAGTAGTCCGGCAGGCCGAGGTCGTGGCCGAACTCGTGGCAGAAGACGCCCAGACCGCCGTTCTCGCCCTCGGTGGTGTAGTCGCCGAGCCAGTACTTCGACTGGCCGATACGGGCGCCGCCCGCCTTGTTCTGGGTGCCGGACACCTCCGGCCCCGTGAGGCCGTAGTCGTCACCGTTGACGTACCAGCGGTGCGACCAGATGGCGTCCTCGCCCTGGGCACCGCCGCCCGCGTCCTCGCCCATGCCGGCGTGGACGGCCTGGAAGTGGTCGATGTAGCCGTCGGCCTCGTCGAAGTTGCCGTCGTGGTCCCAGTCGTTGCGGTCCCACACGTCGAACTGGGCGAGGTGGGCGTCGATCTCGGCGGGCGTCTTCCCGGCCGCGATCTGGGCGTTCCACCAGGCGTCGCCGGTGTCCTGGACGAAGGCCCACGAACCGCCGTTGTCCTCGACGGCGTTGTCGCCGTAGAAGGAGGCGTTGTACGGGACCTTGACCCAGTCCTCGACGGTGTTGGTGACCGAGTAGCGGCCGTTCGACAGCTTCTCGTAGTACGTCTTCATCGACTCGCCGGGGCCGTTGAAGAGGTTCTCGTAGTACGCCTTGTCGAAGTCGGCCGTCCAGGCGTTGGAGTTGTCCACGCTCCGGTCCGGCTGGGCTATCTGGTTGTGCAGCGGGCCGGGGGTGGAGCCGTACCGTCCGGCGCTCTGCTCGCCGAACTCGGAGAGGATGGTGAAGATCTTCTCCTGGCGGAATGTCGTCTCGGTCGTGGTCTCCACGAACTTGCCGGGTGCGATCTCGACGACGCCACGGGCGTTCGGCTCGGCCTTCCCCTTGGCGATCTTGTCGATCGCCTGCTTGCGCAGCTCGGTGCGCTGCTTCGTGAGCGGTCCGGGACGGTTGTCACTGCGGGGGGCGGTGGCCCCCGGTGCGATGTCCCGGGCCTCCTGTGCGGCGGCGGGGGTGAGTCCCGCAGCAAGGAGGGCGGTGAGCGCGGACCCTAGGGTCATGCCCACGACAATCTTCTTCACGTCGTGCCCTTCGACAGCGTGGTTGCGTGGTTGGTGTCTCGCCCGATCGCCTGGGGGAACGATCGCCGCAGAGTCTGACACGAAAGGACCCACTGCGAGGAGGGGTTGATCGCGCAAATCCCACGCTGCCGAAGGGTTTCACCGGGACGCGGCCCGGCCGGAACGGGGAGCCCGCCGGCCGGTCAGCCGCGCAGCGCCTCCAGCTGCTTCAGGAACCACTGCTGCGGCGGCAGCGCGGTCGCCGTGGCCGCCAGTCGTTTCGTGCGCTCGGAGCGCTCGCCCGGGGGCATCGTCAGGGCCTCGTGCAGGGCACGCGCCGTCTCGGAGATGTCGTACGGGTTGACCGTCAGCGCGTCCTCGCGCAGCTCGCCGTACGCCCCCGCCCCCGTCGACAGGACCAGGGCGCACCCCTCCTCCGACACCACCGGGATCTCCTTGGCCACCAGGTTCATCCCGTCCCGTACGGGATTGATCAGGGCCACGTCCGCCATCCGGTAGGCCGCGAGGGAGCGCGTGAAGTCGTCCTTCACCGAGAGCAGCACCGGCTGCCAGTCGTCCGTGCCGAACTCGGCGTTGATCTCCTCCGCCAGCTCGGCCACCGACGCCGTGTACGCGCGGTACACCGCCAGGTCCTGGCGCGAGGGGTACGCCGAGGCCAGGTGGACGACCCGGTCGCGCCACTCGGGCCGCTCGCGCAGCAGCTCGCGGTAGGCGAGGAGGCCGCGCAGCACGTTCTTCGACAGCTCCGTGCGGTCCACCCGCACGATCGTCTTCCGGTCGCCGACCTCGGCCCGCAGCTGCGCGAGCCGCTCGTCCACCTCGGGCCGGTGCGCCAGCGACCGCAGCTCGTCCGCGTCCACGCCGAGGGGGTACACCTGCACCCGCGTGGAGCGCTTGGGACCGCCCTGCCGGCGGTGGCGCACTCCCCGCCACGGGTCGCCGCTCGGCCAGGAGCCCTGCGCCGTCCCCTCGGCGCTGTCGATCTGCGCACCGCCGATGAACGTCGACGCCCAGGCCCAGGTGTGGAAGCCGAGCTCGTCCGCGCCGAGCATCCCCCACACCAGCTCTTCGCGGATGTCGTCGGGGAGCATCCGCAGATACTCGGACGACGCCCACGGCGTGTGCGTGAAGTGGGCGATCCGCAGGTCGGGGCGGAGCTCCCGCAGCTGCCCCGGAACCAGCGCCAGGTGGTAGTCCTGCACCAGGACCTCCGCGCCCTCGGCCGCCTGTTCCGCCAGCGCCTGGGCGAAGGAGTGGTTGTAGGCGCGGTACGACTCCCAGCGGCGCCGGAACGCCGCGTCGAAGACCGGCTCGCGGGGCACGTCCCACAGATGGTGGTGGAGGAACCACAGCACCGAGTTCGCGATGCCGTTGTACGCGTCGTCGTAGACCCCCGGGTCGAGGGCCAGCATCCGCACGCCGGGCTCGGAGACGCCCTGGCGCACGGCCTCCCGGTCACCGTCCGACAGCGCGGCGCAGACCCAGAGCGCCTCGGGCTGCTCGGCGAGGGCGGCGGACAGGCCGGAGACGAGGCCGCCCCCGCCGCGCCGGGCGCTGAGCGTGCCGTCGGCGGCGAGGACGTACGAGAGGGGGCCCCGATTGGAGGCAACGAGCACAGAAGCCATGTGGCGAACCTAGCCCCTCCCGTAAACGCTCAAACGTACGTATACGAGTGTGGCGAATCCGCGCCTCAGAGTTCGCGCCGGCCACGCAGGGCCGCCTTCGCCACCAGACCCGTCGCCGCCAGGGCGAGGGCGAGGCCGCCGAGCAGCCAGAGGCGCTCGCCGTTGCCGCCGGTCTCCGCCATCGAGCCGCTGGGACCGTGCGGGGCCGAGCGCGGGCGAGGAGGAGTGGTGACCGGTGTCGGCTCGACGTCGGTATCGGCCGAGGCCGAGGTCGCCGTCGCGGTGGGCGCGGGATCCGCCGTGTCCACGGGGGGCGAGGCGAGGGTCGGTGTCGGGGTGTGGTCCCGCTTCACCTGCTTCGGGCTCGCCGCATCAGTGGTCATAAGGTCCGGCACCGGTACGGAGAAGGCGAGGGCGGAGGCCAGGTAGGTGCCACCGGCCGGGGTGAAGGCGAGCTCCGCCGACCGGGCGCCCACCGGGATCGCCCCGTCAGGGACGGTGAAGGTCGTGGTGTCGATGCCCTGTCCGGTGTGTCCGGTGTGTCCGGTGCGGCTCTCGGGGACCGTCTCGCCGTTGACCAGGAACCCGCTGCCGGGCGTGTTCCGGTCGCCGCCGTACGCCGTCACGCTCGCCCGCACCGCGCCCGCCGTCCGCTGGAAGCCGTCGACGGCGATCGTCGTCGCGGGGGAGGTCGGGCGCTGGAGCACGTGACCGCCGTAGACGTACACATGGCGACGGCCCGGCGCGTGCGCCGGCTTCGCGCGCGTCGGTTCCGCGCGCGTCGGCTCCGCGGGCGTTCGCTTCGCGTCCGACGGCTTCGCGTGTGTCGGCTCGGGGCCCGGGAAGGAGTGGACGACCGTCAGGGACCAGCCCGCCACGCAGCCCTTGCCGTTCGGCGCCCAGATGTTGCCGACCGCGACCCGCACGTCCGTGCCGCGCACGCCCGCGAACGCGGCCGTCACGTCCGACTCGCCCGTGTAGTGGTGCGGGCCGTCGGTCTCCGCCGGGTCGGTGACCATGGAGTCGATGGAGACCGGCGTCTCGGGCCCGGCACCCACCCGGAGGTGCGGCGCGGCGGTCGCGTGGTCGTCGGGCGAGGGCGCCAGATCGCTGCCGGAGAGCGCGCACCGCGGGAGCTGCGCGCCGTTCGGCGCCCTGTACGTCCCGTCGTTCCCGCCCCAGAAGAGCCGGGCGTACGTCACCTCGGCGCCCGCAGGGATCGTCAGCCGGCCGGTGCTCGATCCGTAGTCGCCGATCATGGAGCGGGCGGTGCTCCGCTCCCTGGCGACGGTGTTGCCGATCGTGGTGAAGTCGCCGTACAGAGACGCGTCGTACCGCTTGCCGAAGGGCTCCACCCCATCCGCCGCGGCCGGACCGGCCGCGGCGAGGGACAGTGAGCCGAGGGCGCCGGCGGCCAGACCGAGCGCCGCCAGGAAGGTAGTCATTCGATAGGTGAACCGCATGAAACGGAAATTTAGGTAAGAAGTGTCATCATGCGGCGTTACGCCACGCGTCGGCGCGCGTACTCCGTGATCTCGGCCATCGGCGGCCGCTCCTCGGTGTCCACCGCGTACGTCCGGGGCGTGAAGCCCTTGCCGCCGCCCGACTCGTCCCGCTCGAACTGCGTCAGCCGCGGCCGCACCAGATGCCCGCGGGACAGCCGCAGCTGTGCCGTCCGGTAGATCGCCGCCGCCATCCGGCCGAGCGCCTGACCGTCCTGGTGGCGGTGCTTGCGGACGCCGACGTCGACCTGGGCGAGGGCGTCGAGGCCGACCGTGTGCAGCGCGTCGACGAGGAGGCCCAGCTCCACTCCGTAACCGACGGGGAACGGCAGCCGTTCGAGCAGCGAACGCCGCGCCGCGTACTCGCCGCCCAGCGGCTGGACGAATCCGGCCAGCTGCGGCCAGTGCAGATTGAGCAGCGGCCGGGCCACCAGCTCCGTCACCCGGCCCCCCTGGCCTGGGGTGTCGCCGAGCGGGCGGTCGTACATCGCCTTCACGAAGTCGACGTCCGGCTCGGTCAGGAGCGGACCGACGATGCCGGTGACGAAGTCCGCGGAGAAGTCCCGGAGATCCGCGTCGACGAAACAGATGATGTCACCGTCGGTCACCATCAGTGACCGCCACAGCACCTCGCCCTTGCCGGGCACGGTCGGTATGCGCGGAAGGATCTCGTCCCGCGCCACCACCCGCGCTCCGGCCGCCGCCGCGACCTCGGCCGTACGGTCGGTGGAACCGGAGTCGATCACCACGAGCTCGTCGACCAGCGGGACCGCCTCGGACATCAGCTCGCGGCGGATCACGGAGACGATCTCGCCGACCGTCGCCTCCTCGTCGAGCGCCGGCAGCACCACGCTGACCCTCGTCCCCCGCTTGGCGGCCAGCAGCCGCTCCACCGGACGGTCTGCCACGGACCAGGACCGCCGGGCCAGCCAGCGCTCCACCTCATCCAGCAACGTGATCTCCATCTCGCGGTTCGGACGACCATCTCACCCGTCCATGCCTTCGGTTACAGTCTTGAACAACGCGGACGCCCGATGCATGTCGGGGTACCGCCCGCGTTCCACAACCGAATACCGCTCATCCAGAGGGGCAGAGGGAAACGGCCCGTTGAAGCCCCGGCAACCCTCCAGTCGGTCTCGTCCGCGACACAGCGCGCCAGCGAGGCTCCCGGCTAGGGAAGGTGCCAAATCCGTCTCATGGCGACGTTCGTCATGGGAAAGATGAGGAGAAAGGGCCTCGCCTCCATGGCTGTACAGACTGTTTCCACCACCGAAACCCCCGCCGAGACGGTCAAGACCGTCGATCTCGGCCCCGCTTCCGGGCTTTCCTGCCGGGAATGCGGCGAGGTTTTCGCCCTCGGCCCCATCTTCGCCTGTGAGCTGTGTTTCGGCCCGCTCGAAGTCGCGTACGACCTCCCCACCGGTGACCCCGAGGCGCTGCGCAAGCAGATCGAGGCGGGCCCCGCCAACATCTGGCGCTACGCCCCGCTGCTGCCCGTCCCCGCCGACGTGGCCGAGAAGCCGAACCTGAACCCGGGCTGGACCAAGCTCGTCCAGGCCGACAACCTCGCCCGTGAGCTGGGTGTCGAGCCGGGCAAGCTCTTCGTCAAGGACGACTCCGGAAACCCGACGCACTCCTTCAAGGACCGCGTCGTCGCCCAGGCCCTGGAGGCCGCCCGCGCCTTCGGTTTCACCACGCTCTCCTGCTCCTCCACCGGCAACCTGGCCGGCGCCGTCGGCGCCGCGGCCGCCCGCGCCGGCTTCCGCTCCTGCGTGTTCATCCCGCACGACCTGGAGCAGGGCAAGGTCGTCATGGCCGCCGTCTACGGCGGCGAGCTCGTCGGCATCGAGGGCAACTACGACGACGTCAACCGCTTCTGCTCCGAGCTCATCGGCGACCCGCTCGGCGAGGGCTGGGGCTTCGTCAACGTCAACCTGCGCCCGTACTACGGCGAGGGCTCCAAGACACTCGCGTACGAGATCTGCGAGCAGCTCGGCTGGGTCATCCCCGACCAGCTCGTCATCCCGATCGCGTCCGGCTCGCAGCTCACCAAGATCGACAAGGGTCTGCAGGAGCTCATCAAGCTGGGCCTCGTCGAGGACAAGCCGTACAAGATCTTCGGCGCCCAGGCCGAGGGCTGCTCGCCGGTGTCGGCGGCCTTCAAGGCCGGTCACGACGTCGTACGGCCCCAGAAGCCGAACACCATCGCCAAGTCCCTGGCGATCGGCAACCCGGCCGACGGCCCGTACGTCCTGGACATCGCGCGCCGCACGGGGGGTGCGGTGGAGGACGTGAACGACGAGCAGGTCGTCGAGGCGATCAAGATCCTGGCCCGTACCGAGGGCATCTTCGCCGAGACGGCGGGCGGCGTGACCGTCGGCGTGACCAAGAAGCTGGTCGAGGCCGGGCTCATCGACCCGAGCCTGACCACGGTCGTGCTCAACACCGGCGACGGCCTCAAGACCCTGGACGCGGTGGCCGATACCTCTCAGGCCACCGCCACCATCCGCCCGAGCCTCGACGCGTTCCGCGACGCCGGCCTGGCCCACTGACCCCCCTCGTCACGGAAGGCAGCACCACCACATGAGCGTCAAGGTCCGCATCCCCACCATCCTCCGTACCTACACCGGCGGCCAGGCCGAGGTCGCGGCCGAGGGCGCGACCCTCTCCGAGGTCATCGCCGACCTGGAGAAGAACCACACGGGCATCGCGGCCCGCGTCCTGGACGACCAGGGCAAGCTGCGCCGCTTCGTGAACGTGTACGTCAACGACGACGACGTCCGTTTCGAGCAGGGCCTGGACACGGCGACGCCGGACGGCGCCGGCGTCTCGATCATCCCGGCGGTCGCCGGCGGCTGCTGAGCCCGTGCATTACCCGCCGTAACCGAATTGCCCTCTCCGCCCGGGAAGCGGAGGGGGCAATTCTGCATGGTTGAGCGCGGTAGAGTTGGGGAAGTCCCCCCGGCTTCCCTTCGCTGCTCATGCCAGGCGCATATGAGAATGCGTCCGTGCGCGACAAGATGCAGCCAAAGTGTTCGAGTGTTGTGTACCTTCTGCGTACTTTGCCGGGCCCGACTTGCCCCGGAATTCAGTGAATTCTCCCGAATTCCCCTTTACGCCGCGCCCAGAATTCTCGCTCGATTGCCCTGTTGCAGAGGGCAGTTGGGCAGATACATTCAGCCGCGGTCGACGCGTTCCGGCGCAGGGTCTGACCCGGGTCCGCGAAGTGCGGTCCCGCGCAAGGGCCAGTAATAGGGGAGTTAGGCATGGCTCAGGGCACCGTCAAGTGGTTCAACGCGGAGAAGGGCTACGGCTTCATCGCGGTCGACGGTGGTGCGGATGTATTCGTCCACTACAGCGCGATCCAGATGGACGGTTACCGCACCCTTGAAGAGGGTCAGCGGGTCGAGTTCGAGATCTCGCAGGGCCAGAAGGGTCCGCAGGCGGACATGGTCAAGCTCGCCGTCTGAGCACGGCGCGATCGGCCACCACGTACGCACTCACGCGTTCTCACGCCGAGGGGTCCGCATCCTGACCAGGATGCGGACCCCTCGTGCGTGTCCGGACAGCCTCGGTGGGCCTCCACGAACCCGGTCCCGATCATCGAGAGGCGCTTGCCCCCGCCCGTCGCCCGACCGCCACCCCTCATCGACGTCCCTTCGGGACGGCCTTGCACTCTCCTGGGTCGAGTGCTAATCATTGGCGTTAGCACTCTGAAGGTGAGAGTGCTTACGAGGATCGGGCAGACGAGGCCCGCGGCCAGGTGGGGCAAGGAACCATCGGGCACGCAGGCCGTCCGTCGCGGGCGTCGGCGCGGTCCTGGAGCGTTATCCACCCCATGTCCGGGAGGACCACTTCACATGGCCAAGATCATCGCGTTCGACGAGGAGGCACGGCGCGGTCTCGAGCGCGGGATGAACCAGCTCGCCGACGCCGTCAAGGTCACCCTTGGCCCCAAGGGTCGCAACGTCGTCCTCGAGAAGAAGTGGGGCGCCCCCACGATCACCAACGATGGCGTGTCCATCGCCAAGGAGATCGAGCTCGAGGACCCGTACGAGAAGATCGGCGCCGAGCTGGTCAAGGAAGTCGCCAAGAAGACGGACGACGTCGCCGGTGACGGTACGACCACCGCGACCGTCCTCGCCCAGGCGCTCGTCCGCGAGGGCCTGCGCAACGTGGCGGCCGGCGCCAACCCGATGGCGCTCAAGCGCGGCATCGAGAAGGCCGTCGAGGCCGTCTCGGGCGCCCTGCTCGAGCAGGCGAAGGATGTCGAGACCAAGGAGCAGATCGCTTCCACGGCCTCCATCTCCGCCGCCGACACCCAGATCGGCGAGCTCATCGCCGAGGCGATGGACAAGGTCGGCAAGGAAGGCGTCATCACCGTCGAGGAGTCCCAGACCTTCGGTCTGGAGCTGGAGCTCACCGAGGGTATGCGCTTCGACAAGGGCTACATCTCGGCGTACTTCGCCACCGACATGGAGCGTATGGAGGCGTCCCTGGACGACCCGTACATCCTGATCGTCAACTCCAAGATCTCCTCCGTGAAGGACCTGCTCCCGCTCCTGGAGAAGGTCATGCAGTCGGGCAAGCCGCTGCTGATCATCGCCGAGGACGTCGAGGGCGAGGCCCTGTCGACCCTGGTCGTCAACAAGATCCGCGGCACCTTCAAGTCCGTCGCGGTCAAGGCCCCGGGCTTCGGCGACCGCCGCAAGGCCATGCTGAACGACATCGCCATCCTCACGGGCGGCACGGTCATCTCCGAGGAGGTCGGCCTCAAGCTCGAGAACGCCGGCCTGGACCTGCTGGGCCGCGCCCGCAAGGTCGTCATCACCAAGGACGAGACCACGATCGTCGACGGTGCCGGTGAGAGCGACCAGGTCGCCGGCCGCGTCAACCAGATCCGCGCCGAGATCGAGAACTCGGACAGCGACTACGACCGCGAGAAGCTGCAGGAGCGCCTGGCGAAGCTCGCCGGCGGTGTTGCGGTCATCAAGGCCGGTGCCGCGACCGAGGTCGAGCTCAAGGAGCGCAAGCACCGCATCGAGGACGCCGTTCGCAACGCGAAGGCGGCCGTCGAGGAGGGCATCGTCGCCGGTGGTGGCGTGGCCCTGCTCCAGGCCTCCTCGGTCTTCGAGAAGCTCGAGCTGGACCTGTCGGGCGACGAGGCCACCGGTGCCAACATCGTCAAGCTGGCGCTCGAGGCTCCGCTGAAGCAGATCGCCGTCAACGCCGGCCTCGAGGGCGGCGTCGTGGCGGAGAAGGTCCGCAACCTGCCCGTCGGCCACGGCCTCAACGCCGCGACCAACGAGTACGTGGACCTCATCGCCGAGGGCATCATCGACCCGGCGAAGGTGACGCGTTCCGCCCTGCAGAACGCGGCCTCCATCGCCGCGCTGTTCCTCACCACCGAGGCCGTCATCGCCGACAAGCCGGAGAAGGCGTCCGCGCCGGCCGGCGGCGGCATGCCGGGCGGTGACATGGACTTCTGATCCATCCGGATCGGCGGTTCATCGCTGTACGCGACGAGGGCGGCACTCCCAGCCGGGGGTGCCGCCCTCGGGCGTTCGGAGCGATGCTGGAAGGGGAGGGGTGGCGGTTCCGAGCCCGGAAGGCGGGAGCGATCCATGATCACGCTGCTGACGACACCGACCGACCGCGAGCTGGTCATCACCCGGACCTTCGACGCCCCGCCCGCCCGGGTCTGGGAGGCGTGGACGAAGCCCGAACACGTCCGCCAGTGGTACGGGGTCGCCG
The DNA here is from genome assembly GCF_055564335.1 of Streptomyces sp. NPDC029139. Taxonomy (NCBI): domain Bacteria; kingdom Bacillati; phylum Actinomycetota; class Actinomycetes; order Kitasatosporales; family Streptomycetaceae; genus Streptomyces; species Streptomyces sp. NPDC029139. The sequence goes on from NZ_JBVHWN010000010.1 coordinate 129,039, forward strand.
CCCTGCCCACGGTGGTCTGCGAGATCGACCTGCGCGTCGGCGGCGCATGGCGCTGGGGACAGAAGGCGCCCGACGGCCGGGAGATCGTCTTCTCGGGGACGTACCAGGAGATCGTCCCGGGCGAGCGGCTGGTCTACACGGAGACCTTCGAGCTGATGCCGGGCCCGCCGGTCCACGTGACGCTGACCTTCGACAACACCCCGGACGGCGGCACGGCCCTCACCAGTACCTCGCTCTGGCCGTCCACGGAGATCCGGGACCAGGCTCTGGCGACCGGAATGGAGGACGGGGTGAAGGAGGAGTACGACCGCCTGGCCGAGTACCTTCGCACGATGTGAGCCTGATCGTTCCCCGGCTGACCGCCGGGCCCTTCGCCCTTCGACCGTGGGAGCGCGCCGACCTGCCCCTCGTGGAGGAGGCGTCGTCGGACCCGTACATCCCGCTGATCACCACCGTGCCGCCGGTGTACTCCGAGCGGGAGGGCGAGGCGTTCGTCCGACGTCAGTGGACCCGCTCGGAGACCGCCGCCGGCTACCCCTTCGTCATCGTCCGCCGCCGTGACGAGCGGCCCGTGGGCATGATCGGCCTCTGGCTCCGCGACCTGCCCGAGGGAAGGGCGACCCTCGGCTACTGGATCGCACCGTCCTGCCGCGGCGAGGGCGCGGCCGGGGCGGCGCTGGTGGCGGTGAGCGAGTGGGCTCTGGGCGAACTGGGCGTCCCGCGCCTCCAGTTGCTCGTGGAACCCTGGAACGAGGCCTCGGCCCGCACCGCGGAGCGGGCGGGGTTCGTACGGGAGGGGCTGCTGCGGTCCTGGCAGGAAGTGGGCGGGGAGCGGCGGGACATGGTGATGTACGGGCGGGTGGCGGTGCCGGCGACGCCCACGACGCGAGCGATGCCGGCGATGGGGGCGACGCCCGGGCTTGGGGGTCCGACGGCCGGGGAACGCTGAAGGCAAGGCAAGGGGAAGCCGAGCGGAGCCGGAACGCGGGGGTGGGCCGATGAGTCGCCGGAAACTGCCGTACCTCGACCACGTGGGGAAGACGTTCCCCACCCAGGACGCACACGAGCCGGTCGAGCCGCGCGACGGCACGGTCCGCGTGCACGAGCACACCTTCCGGCGGTCGCTCGACGGCAAGCCGGCGCCCTCCGTCTTCCTCGTGCGCACCCCGGGACCCGTGGACGGCTCCCGAGGTCTCGTCCCGTCCACGCCGGAGGCGTGCAGCCGTTGGGCGCGGGCCGCCGTCGCCTACATCACCGCCGTGGACGACATCACCGACGAGCTGTGGGCCGCCCGCCGGCGTGCCGCGACCGTCCCCGGGTGGAGAACCTTCGCCGCGCGCCGCGCCCTGCGCGAGTGGGAGGAGACCCGGCAGCGGTACGAGCGGGTGATGCGGGAGGCCGCAGAGGCGTACGAGCCCGTGGGCCGGGAGATCCGGGAGGCGATCCAGGCCGAGAAGGTCAAGGCCGCCGCGCGGGCGCGCGAACTGGTCCGGCGCGAGGAGGAGGCCCGGCGTCGCAGGGCGCACCTGGCCGAGCGGGCGATCTGGGGCCGGGCGGTGGTGACGGAGCCGGGTTGGCGGGCCGTGTGCGCCTTCCGGCACGACGTCCCCCGCGGCGAGGCGCCCGTGTCGGCCTCCCCGGAGGAGAGCCCGCACCTCGACCTGGCGGGCCTGCGCCGGGCGCTTCTGGAGCTGGACCTGCCCAATGTGCTGTGGGACGGCCCCGCTCTCGCGGAGACGGAGCGCGAGCTGGAGGGCGTCAGCTTCGGGCGCTGGTGGCGGGAGCTCTTCCACGAGGACTACCGCACGCTCACGGAGCGCCCTCCCAGCGGGGAGTACCGCCACGGAGGTTCCTCCACCGGAGGGTCCTCAGCCGGCGGGAACCCATCCGGCGGCACCGCCACCGGCGGCACGGGAGGGTTCAGCGGCGGCTTCAGCTGCGTCGGCGGGTTCTGACCCGGCCTCACCGGGTGGGGCGTGGTGGGCTGGGGCACCGCCGGGCCCGGGTGTGGTGGGCCGGGCGCCGACGAAACGGCATGGGCGCGCCGGCCTCGGTGTTCCGTGCCGAGGCCGGCGCGCCCGTCGTCGTGTGGTCTACCAGGTGACCGGGCGACCCCCGAAGGCCGCGACGAGGCGTCCGTCCGCGGCGTAGGACCAGCTCAGAGCGCCGGCGTACGAGGAACAGCGGGAGCCGTTCGCGCCGGACCAGAACTGGTTCGTGCCGTCGACGTCACCGATGGTCCGGTCGTTCGTGCCGCTGCTGGTGCTGCGGCAGGAGGTGTTGCTCCGGAACACCGACGTGCCCGCGTCGAAGGAGAAGTTGCGCTGGGCGTTGTCGACGCTGATGTTGTTCGAGATCGTCATCGAGCCCGGGTTGCTGTTGTACGTGAACCCGTGCTTGCCGTTGTGGAAGGCGATCGTGCGGCGGACGACGTGGTCGACCTTGATGTCCTCGCCGCCGAGCTTGAAGCCGTTGCGGTCACCGGCGCCGGCCTGGGAGCCGTCGCTGAGCGTGCCGTTGTCGTACGCGAGGGAGTCCTCGATGGTCACCACGCCGATGGGGCCGGTGTCCGTCTTGGTGTAGAGGTCCCAGCCGTCGTCGATGTTGTGGTGGGCGACGGCGTAGCGGAAGACGTTGCCGCTGCCGACGGTGAGCTTCGCGGCGAAACCGTCGGCGTCCTCGCCGTCGGAGTCGGCGTTGTCGTGCGACTCGGCGCTCAGGACGAGGTTGTTGGACGGCCACTGCTCGCGGGGGGTGGTGGAGGCGATCCGCGAGAGCTGCAGGCCGGTGTCGCGGTTGAAGCGGGTCACCGTGCGCTCGATGACGTTGTTGCTGCCGCCGACGAAGATCCCGTTGTCGCCGGCACGCTCCACGACGATGCCGTTGACGTGCCAGTACGAGCCGTTGAGGGCGAGGCCGCGGTTGGCGGGGTCCTCGGTCATGGCGGAGAAGTTCAGCACCGGGGTCTCACCGGGGTAGGCGAGGAGCTTCTTCCGGGCGGCGGCCGTGCCGTTGTTGGCGGGCGGGACGGTGATCGTCGTGGAGTGACGGTAGGTGCCGCCGCGGAGGTAGATGGTCCCGCCGGGGGCGATGCGGGCGATCGCCGAGGTGAGCGTCGTGGGGTCGGCCTGGGTGCCGGACGCGCCGTCGGTGCCGTTCGGAGCGACGTACAGAGCGGTGCCGGTCGGCGGCGGCGTGGTGTCGCCCGTCGTCGTGACGTTCAGGGAGTCGATGTTGGGCAGGCCGGCGGAGGTGGTGGGGGTGAGCCGGATGGTGTTGCTGCCCGCGGCGAGCGTCACGGTCAGGCTCTTGGTGGTCCAGGTGGACCAGGCGCCCGTGGCCTCGAAGGACGGCGTCTGCACGGTGGACCCGTTGACGACGAGGCCGGCGGGGCGGGCGGTGGTCCCGCCGTTGGCGAACCGGACGGCGAGCGTCGCGGTGCCGGCGGCGGGGGCGTTCACGGTGAACTGGGCATAGGCGCCGGTGGCGTTGGTGGCGTTGCAGAAGCCGCTGCCGGTGAAGCCGGACCAGTCGGATTCGATGGCGCCGGTGCAGACGGCGGGGGATGCCTCGGCCTCGTACAGGGTGGAGGCGGCGGTGGCGGTGGTTCCGGACAGGGCGACGAGTGTGCCCGCCAAGAGGCTGACGCACGCCGTGACGGATCGCAGATGCATCGTGGGGTCTCCAGGGAGGGGGATGGACAGCGTTCCGGGACTGGACGAGAAAGCGCTTTCACCGGAAGCTAGGCGTGCCGTCGTGGACGCGTCAATAGTCGCGTACATGATTACTGTTCAGCTGGCTGAACACTGGAGTACGCGCGGGGTTGGGTTGGGGTCCGTTCGCGCGCCGGCTGGGGTGATGCTTGGGGGCTTGCGGCTCCGGTTCGACCGCCCCGGCCGGCCACCGGCCCAAACCCGCCAGAGCCGCCCGCTACCGCTGGTCAGCCGCGGTGGGTGGTGGAATCCCGGCCCCGAAAGGTGCGCGAAGGTAGCCTCCGGACAGGACGAACAGGGGGAGGGGACGCGGTGGATGAGCGGACGTGCGGGGTCGTCGGGCAGTTCTGCGACGACGAGGGATTCGAAGCCGAGTGTGTCCTGCCGGCCGGACACCCGGGCAGGGTGCACGAGGACCCGGTGATCGGCAGGTGGGATGAGGACGAGCTCTACGGCCCCTGTCCCGCGTAGCGCCGGACCGCCGGGTGGAGGGCTCGAAACTCCTCACGGAATGAGTTGTCGGGGGTTCCTCAGCGTGGGGGCGCTGTCGGGCAGCATGGGGTGATGCACTTCGAGCCGCTGCCTCGCGAGGTGAAAGTCATCGATTCGGCCTCGCTGTTCAGGTTGGAGGAGCGGGCGTGTGACCTCGACCTGAACTCGCGCCTGGACCCGGCATGGGTGCGGGCGAATGCTGCGCCCGAGGGCACCCACTACCTGTGGCCGGCCCTGTGGAACTGCCTGTCCCACCGTTCCAGCGTTCCGCACCAGGTGCGGTGCGAATTGTTGATCACTCTGCGTGCGGGAGACCGGGTGGTGAGCTTCCTGGACGTCCTTCCCGACGACTTCGCCCCACTGCCCCGGGTGACCGCACGAGAGGAGGAGATGGAAGTCCGTCGGCTCCTGGACCACGCTCCCATGGTCGGGGAGTGGCAACTTCGGGAAGGCGAGGACCCGGGTCGCCTGTGACAGGCGTCGATGCCGGCTGGTGGGTCGTACCCGCATGATCGGCTGACGCCCCGCAACCGCCCATCCCTTTTCCTGAGCGTGATCGGCCTCGGCGGGTCGTGCCGGGCCGCCCTCCGAGAGTTCCGTCGCCCTCGCCGCGGCGGCGGAAGGTGCGACTCTCGCAAGGAGGGCGGCCCTGCGGTGCCTACTTCAGACCGTCCACGAAGAGCGCCCACGCGGCGGCGCCGAAGACGAGCTTGGGTCCCTCGGGGTTCTTGGAGTCGCGCACGGGGACGATGTGGGGGTGGGAGTCGGAGACCTCCAGGCAGTCGCCGCCGCTGCCGCCGCTGTACGAGGACTTGCGCCAGGTCGCGACCTCGACACAGTCACCGCCGCTGGCCCCGCTGTAGCTGGACTTGAACCACATCGCCGTGGCCAGGTCGTACTCAGAGTTGCTGATCTTCATGGGCGTAATCCTCCGCCACGGACTCGATCAGGACCAGGGATTCTCGCGGGGACAAGGCAGTGGCCCCCAGCAGATCGTAGGCCAGTTCGTGCGCTCTGACCGAGGCGGGATCGTCCTCCAAGCGTCCTGTTCCCAGCGCTTGAAGGTAGGCCAGGGGCGGAGCGTCCTCGAAGGACATGAGCTTGAGCGGGCCTTCCAGCGCTGTGTGTGCGCCCGCCTTGAATGGCATGACTTGCACGATCGCCCTGCGCTTGTTCATAAGGGCCGCCACATGACGCAGCACCTCCGCCATTGCCGCCGGGCCGCCGACTTCCTGTCGCAGTACCGCCTCCCCGAGCACTACCCACAACACGGGCTTTGTTGGGTCATCGAGAAGGCGCCCCCGGGCTAGCCTCGCTTCTACAAGTTCGTCGATCGCCTCGTCTGTCGCGACCGGCAATCCATCGCGGAAAACTGCCCTCGCGTACGCCGGCGTCTGCAGCAGCCCCGGAATCAGCAGTGGTGCGAATTCCTTGATCACCACCGCCATCGCTTCCGCTTCCGCCGCCTCCGCGAAGTGGTCCGGGTACTTCGACTTGTTCGCCGCCCCGCAGTTCCGCTCGAAGAAGCCGCCCGTCCCCAACACCTCATCCAGTTGGGACGCGATCTCCGGCCGGATCCGTCTCGTGCCCGCCTCCATCTGGCCGATGTACGAGCCACTCACGAACACCGCCTCGCCCAGCGCCTCCTGGCTCAGGCCCTTTCGCTCCCGTGCGTGGCGCAGTTCCGCGCCGATTATCGCTCTGGGCGAGGTCGATGGATCCGGCTTCCGCTGTCCGTACATGGGCATCAACTCCCGCTCGCACATCTGGGGTTGTTGGGGCGTTCCCACTGTTCCCCAGTCTTCTCCTTCCGGACACTCGGCGGTGGCGAATTCGATACACACAGTGGAAAGGACCGTAAAATGCCCACTTCACTCGAGCGTCTGCAAGCCGCCCAGGAAGTCGTCACCCGGCTCAAGGGCGAGTTCGATGCCCTCGGGGTCGGTCTGCCCTCCCTCGGGGTCGACCCGCTCACGATGGCCGGCGCCGTGAACACGTACCCCCTCGTCGAGCTCGGGCGCTGCGACCTCGACACCGCTCTGCGGCTCCTCGCCGTGCTCGGGGAGGTGAAGCGGTGAACATCGGGGCGTACGTCATCGACTCGCGTGACGGTCGGATCGGTCGGGTCATGGGACGCGTCGGACCCTGCGTGCAGCTGCGACCGCCCGGTGGCGGGCGGGAATGGGACTGTCCGGCCGAGGAGCTGACTCCGGCGTCGGTGGGTGACGTGCTCCGGGCCCGGGTGCGGGCGATCAACCGGGAGAGCCGGCTGCCGTGACGGCGCCGGTCCGGGTGGCCAGGGGCCGCCACAGTGCTGGAGACGAAGAGGAGGCAACGACCGGGACGCCGGGCTCATTGCGCGGGGGTCAGGTGAGGGGGATAGCCCCACCCCGTACCGACCCGGCTGCCGGATGGGAGTGCGAGGCGGCGCCAACGAAGCTGTGCGCATGACGACTTACCGACGCACCGGCCTCGTTCTCGCTCTCTCCGCCGCCGCCGTCGCGGCCTCCCTCACCGCCACCACCGCCCGGGCCACCGACTCCGGGAGGGGGCTCGTGTGGACGAACTGCGCCAAGGAGGGCGGTCCCGCCACCCAGGAGTGCGCCACCCTCAGCGTGCCGCAGGACTACGGCGATCCCGGTGGGCCCCGGGTCTCCCTCGCCGTGTCGCGGATCCGGAGCGAACGGCCCGAGGCGCGGCGTGGAACGCTGATGGTGATTCCCGGCGGGCCGGGCAGCTCCGGGGTGCAGCGGCTCACGCAGAAGGGGGCCGCGCTGGCGAAGGAGATGGGCGGGGCGTACGACCTCGTGGCCTTCGACCCGCGCGGGGTCGGCGGGAGCACGACCGCGGACTGCGGGCTCGACGAGGGCGACCGGCGGCTGGTGACCCTGCGGTCCTGGCCTGCCGCCGACGGGTCGATCGACGTGAACGTCGCGCGGGCCCGGCGGACCGCCGAGGCATGTCTGCGCAACGGCGGGGAGCGGCTGCTCGGCTTCACCACGGCCAACCAGGTCCGCGACCTGGACCGGCTGCGGCAGGCGCTGGGGGAGGAGAGGATCTCTGCCTGGAGCGTGTCGTACGGGACGTACGTCGGGGCGTTGTACGCGCAGAAGTTCCCGCGGCGTACGGACCGCTGGGTCCTGGACAGTGCGAGCGACCCGGACCCGAGGCGGGTCGCCCGGGGCTGGCTGGCGTACATGTCGCGCGGAGCCGAGGAGCGGTTCCCCGACTTCGCCGCCTGGGCGGCGCACCCGGACCGGGCGAAGGAGGGTCTGCGGCTCGCCGAGCGGGCTGAGGACGTACGGCCGCTGGTCCTCGGACTCGCCGCCGCGCTGGACCGGGAGCCGAAGGAGTCGACGCGGCCGGGTGTGCCGATGACGGGCGCGATGCTGTTGCAGGCGGTGCAGAGCGGGCTCTACTCCGACGCGGCCTTCCCGGGTCTCGCCCGGCTGATCACCGGGGCGCAGGCGCCCGCCGACCAGCCGGTCGCGCTGCCGGGGGAGCTGGCCGGGGCGATGAGCCAGGAGGCCGTGGCGGTCATGGTGGGCGTGATCTGCAACGACGTGTCGTGGCCGCGCTCCGTCCCGGCGCACGAGCGGGCCGTCGCCGCCGACCGGGCCCGGTATCCGCTGACCGGCGGGATGCCCGTCAACATCACGCCCTGCTCCTTCTGGAAGGCCCCGGCCGAGCGACCGGCCCGGATCACCGACCGCGGCCCGTCCAACATCCTGCAGATTCAGAGTCTGCGCGACCCCTCGACGCCGTACACCGCCGGGCTGAAGATGCGCGAGGCGCTGGGCGCGCGCGCCCGTCTGGTCACCGTCGACCAGGGCGGGCACGGGATGTACCTGGGGAACGGCAACGCGTGCGGGGACCGGGCGGTGACCGCGTTCCTGCGGACGGGGGTGCGGCCGGCCTCCGACACGTCCTGTTAGGGTGTGCGGCGAACGTCCCGCCTGGCACGTGACGCCTGGCACCCCCTGGACGGTCAGGGGGTGAGGGCCGCGCGCAGGTGGCCGCGGGAGCCGGTGAGGCGGTCTGCCGCCGTCTTGGCGTCGATGCCGGTCAGGATCATCAGGATCGCCGTCTTCACCTCCCCGTCCGCCTCGGTGAGCGCGGCCTCGATCCGCTCGTCCGGCGCGCCGGTGGCGAGGGCGACGATCCGCCGGGAGCGCGCCTGGAGCTTGTCGTTGGAGGCGCGGACGTCGACCATGAGGTTTCCGTACGTCTTGCCGAGCCGGATCATCGTGATCGTCGAGATCATGTTGAGAACCAGCTTCTGGGCCGTGCCCGCCTTCAACCGGGTGGAGCCGGTGAGGAGTTCGGGGCCGGTGACGACCTCGATGCCGTGCTCGGCGGCGGCCGCGAGCCCGCTGGCCGCGTTGCAGGACAGGCCGATCGTCAGCGCGCCCCGCGCGCGGGCGTGTTCGACGGCGCCGATGGCGTACGGGGTGCGGCCGGAGGCGGAGACGCCGACCACCGTGTCGTCGGCCGTGAGGTGGAGGGCGTCGAGGTCCTGGGCCGCGAGCTCCTTCGAGTCCTCCGCCCCCTCGACCGCCCGCACCATCGCCGAGGGTCCGCCCGCGATCAGGCCGACGACCTCCGAGGGGTCGGTGTTGAAGGTGGGCGGGCACTCGCTGGCGTCGAGGACGCCGAGCCGGCCGGCCGTGCCGGCGCCGGCGTAGATCAGCCGGCCGCCGCGGGCCATGCGGGCGGCGGTGGCGTCGATCGCGGCGGCGATCCGCGGCAGCTGCGCGGCGACGGCGGCGGGGACGGTCTGGTCCTCGGCGTTCATGGTGCGGGCGATGTCGAGGGTCGGGAGCTGGTCGATCTCCGCGAGCTCGGGCCGGAACGCCTCGGTGGTGAGGTTGGCCAGCTGCGCCTGAAGCTCGGAGTACGTAGAAGACACGTGCGGCTCTTTCGGTGCTGTGGTCGTCAGCGGGTGCGGGGGGAGTGGCGGTGGGCGAGGGCTTCGTACGAGGCCGCGAGGGCGGGGGCCGCCGTCTCGTACGTACGTTGGGTGACGCAGGTGAAGAGGCAGTCCACGACCAGGAGTTGACTGGTGCGGGACGACATGGCGGCGGGGCGCAGTTCGCTCTCGCGGGCGGTGGAGGTGGTCAGGATGTGGTCGGCGTACTGCGTCACGGGCCCGTCCGGGCGGCCGGTGATCGCGACGGTGGTCGCGCCGTGGTCGAAGGCGACGCGCAGCGGTTCTATGACGTCGCCGGTCGAACCGGAGTGGGTGATGGCGATGGCGACGTCGCCGGAGCGGAGCTGCACCGCGTTGGTGACGGCGAGGTGCGGGTCGCTGTGCGCGTGCGCGAGGAGGCCGATACGAAGGAGCTTCTGGCCGAGGTCCTGGGCGACGAGGCCCGAGGCGCCGACGCCGTAGATGTCGATGCGGCGGGCGGTGGCGAGGGCGGCGACGGCGGCGCCGAGCTGGACGGTGTCGAGTCCGGCGGCGGTGTCGGCGAGGGTCTGCTGCTCGTCGTAGGCCAGCTTCGCGACCACGTCGGCGATCGGGTCGTCGACGGCGATGTCGGCGGTGACGGAGGGCGCGCGTCCGGACTGCTGCTGGGCGGCGAGTCCGGCGAGCGCGAGGCGCAGGTCGCGGTAGCCGGGGTAGCCGAGGAGGCGGGCGGTGCGGACCACGGTCGCCTCGCTGGTCCCGGTGAGTTCGGCGAGGCCGGTGACCGTGAGGGCGGCGCAGCCGGCCGGGTCCCCGGCGACGGCTTCGGCGACCCGCTGCATGGAGCGGGTCATGGACGGCGCGAGGGTGCGCACCTTGGCCGCGAGGGCGGCGGGTGCGGGAGGGGCGTCCCTGCCGGGGTGCCCACCCCCCAGGCTGAAACTTTCCTTCACGTCATTGGTCACACCTGAAAGATATTTTCGGCTGGTCAGAGCGTCAAGACCCCTCGGGGCCCCGGTTGGTCCCGCCGGAGTTCCGGGTGCGGGAGGGGCCTGCGCCGCCGAGGCTTGTCGGGTGACAATGTGTGCATGGACGACATCGACCCCCTGGAGCAGGCGCTGCACACCGCCCGCGCCCTGGTCCTCGCTGATCTGGCGGCGCGGAACGTGGCCGCGGCCGAGGTCGTGTCGATGGTCGAGGACTCCGTCACCCACCGCCGGTGGTGGGTCGAGCAGTGGCCGGAGGGCATCACGTACGTCGCCGGGCTCGTCGCCCAGGACGTGCAGGACGCCCTTCTGGAGCGGTACGGCCGCTGGCCGCTCTGCCCGGTCTGCTCCTCCGGTGAGCCGCACGCCCTGGACGTCGAACCCGAGCTCGGCCCGGACCCGCACTGGGTCTGCGGCAAGGCGGGCGTGGTCGTCGCGCCGGTCGGTGGTCTGACGTGACGGCGGTCCTGACGTGACGCTCTACATCGATCCGCCGACCTGGCCGGGCCACGGCCGCATGTGGTCGCATCTCGTCAGCGACGTCTCCTTCGAGGAGCTGCACGCCTTCGCCGCCGCCATCGGCTGCCCGCCTCGCGCCTTCGAGCGCGACCACTACGACATCCCGTCCGACCGGTACGCCTCCGCGGTGGCGGCCGGTGCCGTCGAGGTCGGCTCGAAGGAGATCGTCCGGCTGCTGACAGGGGCTGGGCTGCGGCGGCCGAAGGGGCGGCCGGAGGACTGGCCCCCGGCGCCCTGACCGACCGGAGTGTCAGGCGACCCGCGGTGGCGCGCTCCGCAGGGGGCGGCGACCGCCGCCGCCTCCGGAGCGGGATGCGGTCACCCCTGCTGACGTGCCTTGTGCAGGACGCTCTCTCGGTCCGACCGCGCCGGCTCCTCCGAGGAAACCCGCGCCGGCTCCTGCGCGCGGACGCCCATGACCACCCGTGAGCGGGACTTGGTCAGTCGCAGGGAGAGCGTGACCGTCCCCAGCGCCACCACCGTCATCGCCGCTCCCGCCCACGCCGTCGCGGCGAAGCCGAAGTCCGCGTCGATGACGGTGCCGCCGAACCACGGGCCCGCCGTGTTGCCCAGGTTGAAGGCGGCGGTGGTGGTGGCGCCCGCGAGGGTCGGGGCGGCGCCGGCGACGTTGAACATGCGGGCGTTGAGGGCGGGCGCGGTGTAGAAGGCGGAGACGCCGAGGAGGAAGGAGAGGGCGACCACGGCGACCGGGCTTGAGGCGAAGAGGGCCAGGGCGACCAGGAAGACCGTCGAGGCGGTGATGCCGCTGAGCAGGACTCCGAAGAGGTGGGCGTCGGCGACCCGGCCGCCGATCGTCGTACCGATCAGCGCGCCGATGCCGAAGAGGCCGAGGATCGCGGAGACCCAGCGGGTGTCGATCCCGGCGACGTCGGTGATGACCGGGGCCAGGTAGGAGAACGCGCAGAAGACGCCGCCCGCGGCGAGCGCGGTGATCACGATCGAGAGCAGCACCTGCCGGTCGCGGTAGATGACCAGCTCGCGCTTGAGGCGGGGCGTGGTCGCGGGCCGCGGGAGGTGCGGGATACGGGTCACCACGCCGACGAGCGCGACGGCGGAGGCCGCGCCGACCGCCCAGAACGCGGAGCGCCAGCCGAGGTGCTCGCCGAGGAAGGCGCCGGCGGGGACGCCGAGGACGTTGGCGATCGAGAGACCGCCGATCATGACCGCCATGGCGCGGGCGCGGGAGCCGACGGGGACCATCGCGATGGCGACGGCGGCCCCGACCGCCCAGAAGCCGGCGCAGGCGAGGGCGCTCACGACGCGCGAGGCGAAGAGGACGGCGTAGTTCGGGGCGAGGGCGCCGGCGACCTGGCCGAGGCCGAAGAGGGTGATCAGGGCGACCAGGGTCGTCTTGCGCGGGAGGCGCAGGGTCGCGGCGGCGAGGAGCGGGGCGCCGACGACCATGCCGATGGCGAAGGCGGAGATGAGGAGGCCGGCGCGGGGGATGGAGACGTTCATGTCGTCGGCGATGGCCTGCAGCAGACCGGACAGCATGAACTCGCTCGTGCCGAGCGCGAAGACGGAGAGGCCGAGGATGTAGACGGCCAGGGGCATGCGGGTGGGGGCGGGGGCTTCGGGTGCTGATGTCGTGCGCTCGGCGGAGGAAGGCGGCATGACATGGGTCAACGGGCTGTTTGTGCCTGACATTCCCCCGCCCGGCACCGTCTCGTCATTCGGAACGGTTCTCCACGGTCGGCGGTGGGCAGTTCGTCGCCGTCAGGATCGTCAGCTCGGTCGCCAGGTTCCGGCGGGCCGATGACTCCCAGTGTGCCGCTCCGTACGGGGTGCGGAAGAGGCGGGGCAGGGCCAGCAGTTGGCGCAGGACCGCCGCCCGGCCCTCGCGGAAGGCGGCGTCGGGGACGAAGGCGTACTCCTCGCGGACCGCACGCACGTACCCCCCGTACGTATCCGCGTCCGTGGCCAGGATCGCGAGGTCCGCGTCGCAGAGGATCGCGCCGTCGATGTCGCCGTCCGCCGGGTCGTGGGTGATCGTGAGGCGGACCAGGCGGGCCACCTCGGCCACGTCGTGGGCGCTCAGTCCCGCCTCCGTCAGGGCCTTCTCCGCCAGGGCGGCCGAGCGTTCCTCGTTCTCGGAGCGGTCCGGGCGGTAGACCGCGTCGTGGAACCAGGCGCCGAGGCGGGCCAGCTCCACGTCCCCACCGTGACCGGCCAGCTCGTCGATGCGGTCGAGGACCGCCCGCAGGTGGGCGACCGTGTGGTACTTGCGCTGCGGCTCCGCCCAGCGGGTGAGGAGATTCCGGCCGTACGGGACGGGGTCCGGGCCCTCGCGGCCGGCGCGGGCCGCGAGCAGGGTCGAGGTCCAGCGCCGGAGCAGTTCTTCTTCGCCGTCTGCGGTCATGCGGTCATTCTGCCCGGCTCCCGGGACCGCGCCCCCATCCCCTTCCGCACGCTCTCTTCCATACCCCTAGGGGGTATGCTAACTTGCTCTCCGGAGGTACCCCTAGGGGGTATAAATCGAGTGAAGGGGCAGGATCATGTCAACCGTCAATCCCCGGCGCTGGTGGGCACTTGTCGTGCTCGCGGCCGCCCAGTTCATGGTCATCATGGACACTTCGATCATCGGAGTCGCGCTTCCCGAGATGCAGAAGGACCTGGGCTTCTCGCAGAGCGAGCTCCAGTGGATCTTCAATGCGTACGTCATCGTCTTCGGCGGGCTCCTGCTCCTCGGGGGCCGCCTCTCCGACCTCCTCGGAGCCCGCAGGATCTTCGTCTCCGGCTGGGCGGTCATGATCGCCGGCTCGGTGGTCGCCGCCGCCGCGCAGACCGCCTGGGTCGAGATCGTCGGCCGCGCCGTCCAGGGCGTCGGCGGTGCGCTGATCGCGCCCTCCGCCATGACGCTCCTGATGATGCTCTTCATGCACGACCCGAAGGAGCTCGGCAAGGCGATGGCGCTCTACGGCGCCGCCGCTCCCGCCGGCGGTACCGCGGGCGTCTTCCTCGGCGGTGTCTTCACCGAGTGGATGAGCTGGCAGTGGGTCTTCATCATCTACATCCCGATCGGCCTCGCCACCCTCGCCGCCACCAAGCTGCTCCCGGCCGTCGAGCCCCGTCGCGGCTCCGTCGACATCCTCGGCGCCGTCGCCGTCACCGCCGGTCTCGCGCTCGCCGTGTTCGCCGTGGTCCGGGCCCCCGAGGTCGGCTGGGGCGCCACCGCCACCATCCTGGAGCTGGTCGGCGCCGCTGCCCTCCTCGTCCTCTTCTTCGTGATCCAGAGGTCGGTGCGCGAACCCCTCATGCCGCTCAGCGTGTGGCGCGTCCCGCGCCTCGGCCCGGCCAACCTGGCGATGACACTGCTCGGCGCCGCCTGGATCCCGATGTGGTACTTCCTCAACCTCTACCTGCAGCAGGTCCTCGGCTACGGTGCCTTCGCCTCCGGTGCGGCCCTGCTCCCGATGACCGTCCTGCTGATGATCTTCATGACGGCCATCACCGCCCGCCTCCTGGGCAGGTTCGGTGCCAAGCCGCTGATCGCCGGCGGTCTGCTGCTCCTGGCGGCCGGTCTCGTCTGGCTGGCGGCGGTCCCGCCGACCGGCACCTTCCTGGTCGACGTCCTGCCCGCCTCGCTGGTCGCCGCGCTCGGCATGTCCCTGGCCTACATCCCGGCGATGATCGCCGCGATGGCCGGAGCCCCGCAGGAGCAGGCCGGTCTCGCCTCCGGCATCGTCAACACCACCTACAACGTCGGCTCCGCGCTCGGTCTGGCCGCGCTGACCGCCGTCGCCATGTCCCAGGGCGCCGACAGGATCGGTGATCTGCCCGCCCTCACCGACGGCTTCTCGGCCGCCTTCACCGGCGCCGCGATCATCGCCGCGGTCGGCGGCGTCACCACACTCCTCGTCATGAGGAGCGACGCGTCCCCCGCCGCCGAGCCCGGCCCCTCGTCCGCCCCGCAGGGCGAGAAGGTCTCCGCGTGACGTCAGCACCCGTGTGCTCGGCGAAGAAGCCGCCCGATGTCCGACCCGGACATCGGGCGGCCCCTTTTCCCGGCTGCGGCCCGGCGGCTGAGTGAGCACCCCCCCCGCCCCCGGTTCCGCGAAAACCCGTTGCCGGGCGCCTGCGGGGCGCGCCACGCTTCGGGGCATGACTTCCCACCCCGTAGCGCGCCCGGTGGCGGATCTCTTCTCCGCCGAAGGGCGCCTGAAGGCGATCCCGCGCAAGGCGCAGCGCCGCGCACAACTGCTCGCCCACCTCGCCGAGTCGCTCTTCGAGCCGAGCCGTTCCTACAGCGAGCCCGAGGTCAACGACGCCCTGCGGGGCGTCCACGACGACTTCCCGGCCCTGCGCCGCTACCTGGTGACCGGCGGCCACCTCTCCCGTACGAAGGACGGCGCGAGCTACCGCCGACAGCAGCAGCCCGGCTCCCCCGGAGGCGCGATCCCGTCCGTCGCGTGACCGCCGCGGTGGTGGCCGGCCTGCTCGCCGGCTACGGCATCGCGATCCCGGTCGGCGCGGTCGGCGCCTACCTCGTCGCGGTCACGGCGCGCACGGGCTGGCGTACGGGAGCGGGCGCGGCCCTCGGCGTCGCCGCGGCGGACGGCCTCTACGCCATGATCGCCGTCCTGGGCGGCTCGGCGCTCGTGCCGCTCCTCACCCCCGTCATGACCCCGCTGCGCTGGGCCTCCGCGGTGGTCCTGGTGGCTCTGGCGGCCCGCGCGGCATGGACGGCGGTACGGGCCTACCGCGCGCGGAACCTCGCGACGCGCGACGACCGCGACAGCCCGCTGACCCCGCTGCGGGCCTTCCTCACGTTCCTGGGCATCACGATCCTCAACCCCATGACCGTGATCTACTTCGTCGCCCTGATCCTGGCGACGGGTCCCGCGGGTCCGGCCACACCCCTGGACCGTACGGCCTTCGTCCTGGCCGCCCTGGCCGCCTCCGCCAGCTGGCAGCTCCTCCTCGCCTCGGGCGGCGCCCTGCTCGGCCGGGGCCTGACGGGACCGAGGGGGCGGCTCGCGACGGCCCTGGTGTCGAGCGCGCTGATCGGCGGGCTGGCGATCCACCTCGTGAGCTGACGCGAGCGCCCGGACCGTGCGCACGGGGGCGTACAGCCCCGGGCTTCGCCGGCCACTCGACCGTACCGTCATGTCGGGTGTCGCGTGGGTCAGCGACGTCTGGGGTGGCGGCACGGTCACGAGCCAACCGGCCGGGATCACTGCCACCAGCAGGCGTGGCCGCCGTACAGCGAGACGGAACCGCAGCAGCCGCCGACGGGCACCTGCCACGCGAGCTTCCCGGTCGGCACGACGGTCACCTTCACCGCCACGGCGGACCCGGGTCGTACATCACCTACGGTCCGGATCCGGCGTCCCTGACGGTGCGGGCCGGCTACAACGCCATACAGGTCATGTTCTGTCCGGAGAACGGTCTCTGCTCCAGCTGGTGATCGGCGGCCGGGACAAGCCCGTCGCCTTCAGCCCAAGTCCGGGCAACGGGTCGATCACATCTCTTGGCCACCGGCCGCGGCGGGTCGGCCGGGCGTTCAGGATGGGATCATGCGCTCTCGCCCCCGCCCTGCCGCGGCAGCCTCCGTCCTGCTCCTGGTCACCCTCGCCGCCGGCGGCTGCGCCGTCCCCCCGGACGACCGGCTGGGCGCCGGGGCGGCGACGGGGACGCCGAGCTGCCCCGCCCCGGAGGGTGCCCGGCCCGCGGACTTGGGGCCGTGCGACCCCGCGTACGACCCGAACGATATGGCCGACAAGTACGCCGAGAACCACGGCTACCGGCGCGAGATGGAGCTCACCCCGGAGCAGCGGGCCGGGGCGGAGGACGAGGCGGAGGCGCTCGGAGCCGTACTGCGGACGTTCGCGGGGAAGTCGGCTACGGAGGCCGAGTTGCGGGATGCGGTCGCCCCGGTCATCGGCGTCCAGCCGAACGAGTTGGAGACACGGGGCGTGTTCGGCAAGCCCCTGAAGAACGTCCTGGTCGGCGGCGGCCACGGCAAGGTGTGCGTCAACGGCCGCATCGGTGACCTCGACGGCGTCACGGCCGAGGTCGCCGGCCGCACGATGGACGGCACGTGCCTTCCGGGTCTCGGCGGCCACTGATGGAGGAGAGCATGCGTCAGATCGTCAGTCCAGGATTCCCGTTGGAACCGCGGATCGGGTTCTCCCGCGCGGTGCGGGCGCGGAGTTCGAGAGAGACGGCGAGAGCCTGATCGCTTCCCGTACGCGTCCTGGTGGCGTTTTTTCATGCAGCGCAGCAGACCCCCCCGCATCCCTGCGGATCCCGTTGAATCGCCCCGCTAGACCCTGCCATATGAGAGTTCGGACGTCCGGGGAAATTTCCGGCCCGTGATCCAGGTCACAGATCACATAGTGCACGATCGCATACCGACCTTTGACTCGTCCTTGACGGTCCGTAATCGGCCGGGATTCAATCCGTCGGTTCGATGTGGATCTCTGGAATGACAGGTGGGGGCAGACCGGTCCTATGGAGCATCTTGCCAAGAGACGAAGAAACGGGGCGGGTTATCGCCTCGGTGGGGCCGCCGTGGCGCTGGCGACGGCGGCCACCACTCTGCTCGGGGTGGTGCCGGCCGGAACGGCCGTGGCCGCCGAGCCGACAGCCGGCGCGGAACCGACCGCGTCGGAGGGCCGGCGTGCCCTGGAGGCGGCGAAGAAGTCGGGCAAGCGCGTGGAGGTGACGAGTGAACGCTCGGAGCGCACCACCGTGTTCGCGAACCCGGACGGCTCCACCTTCACGCTGGAGCAGTCCGTCGTCCCGGTGCGCGTGGCGGCCCCCGGCGGTGGCTGGCGGGCACCGGACGCGACGCTGCTGCGGCGTCCTGACGGGTCGATCGGCCCGAAGGCGGCCGCGGCGCACATGTCGTTCTCCCGTGGCGGTGACAAGGACGCACTGGTCTCGATCGAGGACGCCGGGCGCTCGCTGGCCCTGGAATGGCCCGGCAAGCTGCCGGCGCCCCGCATCGAGGGCACGAGCGCGGTCTACCCGAACGTGCTGCCGGACGTCGACCTGAAGGTCACGGCCACCGTCGAGAGTTTCCAGCACGTACTGGTCGTCAAGACGCCCAAGGCCGCCGCGGACAAGAAGCTCAAGGAGCTGACCTTCGGCCTGCGGACCAAGGGCCTGTCCGTCCGCAAGGGCGCGACCGGCGCCTTGGCCGCGGTCGACGGCGACGGCCGTACGGTGTTCAAGGCGCCGCCCGCCCAGATGTGGGACTCGGCGGGCAAGGCCGCCGCCCAGCAGTCCGTCCAGCAGGCCGCGCCGGCGCCGTCGAAGCGGGCGGCCGCCAACCCGGCCGCCGGACCTGCGGCCGCTCCGTCCGCAGCCCCCGCGCCCCGCGGCTCCGCCGATGTCTCCGAGACGGCGCCCTCCGGGACCGGGCACGCGCCCGGCCAGGGGGACAAGGTCCGCCGGATGGGCGTGAAGCTCGGCAAGGACACGCTGTCGGTCGTGCCGGACGCCACGATGCTGACCTCCACCCCCGCCTCCGCGTACCCGCTGTTCATCGATCCGACGGTGACGTGGGGCGAGTCGGAGCGGACGCTGCTGCGCTCCGACGGCTACGAGTCGTACGGCTGGGGCAACGGCTCCGACGACCGCGGCATGGGCGCGGGCAAGTGCGGTACCTGGAACGGCTACTACTGCGGCCCGGGCTATGTGCAGCGGCTGTACTTCGAGTTCTCCCCGGCCAGCCTCAAGGGCAAGAACGTCCTGGACGCCACCTTCCGGGTGACCGAGCCGTGGGCGTTCCAGTGCGACCCGCGCTGGGTCGACCTGGTCCGTACCGACAACATCTCCTCCTCCACCACCTGGACCTCGCGGCCCGCGGAGCTGGACTGGATGGTCGACCGGCACGTCTCGGCCGGGCGGGGCTCGCTCTGTGACCCGGACTCCCCGGACGCGCCGATCGAGTTCAACGACAACCCGGAGGAGACCAACGAGAACCTCACCCCGACGGTGAAGTCCTTCGCCGCGGGCAAGTTCTCCCGCCTCACGCTGGAGATCCGGGCGCAAGACGAGTCCGACACCTCGGCCTGGAAGCGCTTCAAGAACGACGCCGTCCTCGCCGTGAAGTACGTGGCCCTGCCCGCCCTGCCCACGGGCGTGGGACTGGTCAGCGGCAGCGGCACGGTCTGCTCGACGAACTCCGCCGACCCGGCCGTCATCAGCGACCCGACGCCGGCCGTGAACGGCCGCCCGCAGACCGCGGCGGGTGGCGAGTCCGGTGCCAGCCTGCGCGTCCGCTGGCGTACGCAGAAGTGGGACGGCGCCGCGTGGGTGACCGCGCACACCGACGTCGACAGCCCGACCAGCGGATACGTCGGGGACAACGTCAACCAGACGAAGAGCCTGCCGACGCTCTCCGAGGGCGTGAAGTACCGGCTCCTCGCGCTGACGCTCTCGTACTACGAGGACGGTTCGAACCGGCTCAACACCGGCTACACCACCCCGTGCTACTTCACCATCGACACGACGGCGCCGAAGGTCCCCAAGATCACGTTGGGGACGCCGTACTCGGAGTGTCTGCCGAACTCCTGCGTCGCCGCCGGCGGTCCGGGCGTGTCGGCCGTGGTCTCCTTCACCCCGGCCACCGGTGACACCGACATCACCAACTTCCAGTACCGCTCCACGGAGCAGGCGACCTGGTCCAACACGTGCACGGCCGGCAGCCCGTGCCTCTTCAAGGCCACCGTCAAGCCGGACCGCTCCGGTACGCACCGGCTGTACGCGCGGGCCGTCGACTCGCTCGGCCGCGCCGGCGCCCAGCAGGTCATCGACTACCTCGTCGCCTCGGGCGCCGGGCCCGTCGGCCGCTGGAACTTCGGCGAGAGCACCGGTGCCGCCGTCGACAGCGGCGCCGACACCGTCCGCCAAGACGCCACCCTGGCCGGTACGGCGACCCGGGACGACCGGGGCCGACGCGGGCTGCTGACCCACGACGCCAACGGCGTCCCGCTGGCCACTCCGGTCACCGACCGCGGTCTGCTGCTCAACGGCGGCGGCCACGCGGCCACCTCCGCCGGGGTCCTGGAGACCCGCTCCGGCTACTCCTTCTCGGCCTGGGTGCGGCTGGACAACAAGGACGCCACCGGTGTCGTCCTGTCGCAGGACGGCTCCCAGTACAGCCCCTTCGTGGTCACCTACGAGAAGCCGTACGACACCTGGTACTTCGGTGTGAAGGAGAAGGACGAGCCCACGGCCGACGCGTACTGGGGCCGCAAGGCGGTCACCCCGGCGCGGGTCGGCGTGTGGACGCACCTCGCGGGCACCTACGACCCGGCGGTCAAGACGCTCCAGCTGTTCGTCAACGGCAAGCTGGAGGCGGTCAACACCAACGTGGTCAGCTCCTGGTCCGCGACCGGCCCGATGCAGTTCGGCCGCTACAAGTACAACAGCGCGTACGGTCTGCCGTTCAAGGGCAGCATCGACGAGGTCGCGGTCTGGCAGCGGGTCCTCTCGGCGAAGGAGATCGCCGACGAGGCGAAGCTCATGACCTCGGCGGCGTACGCGGGCGCCGAGCTCGTCGCCGACTGGAACGCGGCCGACGCCACCGGCACCACGGTGCCGAACTCGGCCGGCGGCTACGGTCCGGCGCTGACCCTGTCCGGCGGCGCCACCGTCGTCGGCGGCGAGATCGTCCTCGACGGCGTGGACGACGCGGCCACCGCCGCCGGTCCGGTCCTGGACGACGTGGGGTCCTTCACGGCGACGACGGCGGTACGGCTGGACAGCGCGAAGCTGCTCACCAAGCCCATCGGCCACACGGGCCAGGTCGTCGGGCAGCGGGCGGCGGACGGGTCGGCCTGGGGCTTCTGGTTCCAGCTCACCGGCAAGGACAGCGCCCTCGACCCCGAGACCGGTGAGGAGAAGACCAGCCCTGTCGGCAAGTGGCACTTCGGCCGGCTCCTCGCCGACGGCACCACCTGGTCCTCGGTCGTCTCCGACGAGGTCGCGGACATGGACAGCGTGGTCCGGCTGACCGGCGTGTACGACGCCCAGGAGGGCACCATCGGCCTCTACCTGGGTCACAACCAGAACGGCGCCGACAAGGCGTTCACGGCGAAGGTCGGCACGGGTGACTTCACCCTGGGCAAGGGCTTCACGTCCACCGCGTGGGGCCACCACCTGCCCGCACGGATCGCCGAAGTACGCCTCTGGGCCGGGGCGATGGCGAGCCCCGACCAGATCGAGACGCGCGTCGGCGACTGACCGACGCGAAGGGAGGGCGGGGGCCGTCCGGTCCCGGAAGGACCGGACGGCCCCCGCCCTTGTCGTCCCCACGCGCCGAATCCTTTCGGCGTGTGGTTTTTCCACCGTTCGATTCCACTGTTCGTCTTTTTTCTCATTTCTCGGGGTGGGCCTTCAGATGTTGATGGGCATGGGCAGATTCGACAGAGGGGACGGTGGCGGCGGACGCCGCGCCGGCACCCTCGCGGCGGCGCTGGCACTGGCGCTGGCCGTACCGGTGGGCCTGACACCGGTCGCACAGGCGGCCGGCATCGGGGGTCTCGGCCGGCCCGACGTACCCGAGCAGCGGGTCAGCAAGGTGCGGGAGGTCAAGGGCGGCGGGGCCAAGCAGGCCCGCGAGCGGGTCGAGCGGGAACGGAAGGCCGACGACGGCCTGGCCGCGCAGGCCGCACGCGAACAGCAGGCCGCCTGGCCGGTCGGCGGATCGGCCGAGCTGCCGCTGGCCGGCGGCAGGGCGGGCACCGCGACCCCGGGCGGGCTGCCGGTGACGGTGACCCCGAAGGACGGCAAGGGCGGCGGCGCCCCGGCCGCCGGGGCACGGATCACCGTGATCGACCAGCAGGGCACCCGTAAGGCCGGTGTCACCGGTGTGCTGCTGACCGCCGAGGCCGACACGGCCGGCGCCGCCAAGGTCACCGTCGACTACGGCGCCTTCGCCTCCGCCGTCGGCGGCGGCTGGTCCGGGCGACTGCGCCTGGTCACCCTGCCCGCGTGCGCGCTGACCACTCCGGCGAAGCCCGAGTGTCGCACCCAGACCCCGGTGGCCTCCCACAACGACCGCACCGCGCGGACCGTGTCGGGTGAACTCCCGCTCGCCGAGGCCGCGTCGGGCCCGTCGGCCCAGCTGCTGACCGCCGCACCGGCCGCCGCCACGGCCACCTCCGGCGCCACCGTCTTCGCGGTGACCGCCGAGGGCGTCGGCGGCGGCGAGGCCGCGAACGGCTCGGGCGACTACTCCGCCACCCCGCTCGCCGCGTCCTCGTCCTGGCAGGCGGGCTCAGGCTCGGGCTCGTTCACCTGGAACTACGGCTTCACCCTGCCGCCCGCCGCGGCCGGCCCCACGCCGTCGCTCGCGCTGTCCTACGACTCCGGCAGCGTCGACGGCCGCACCGCGACCTCGAACAACCAGGGCAGCGCCGTCGGCGAGGGCTTCTCGCTCGGCGAGTCCTACATCGAGCGCTCGTACGGCAGCTGTGACAAGGACGGCCACACCGACGTCTTCGACCGCTGCTGGAAGTACGACAACGCCCGGCTCGTCCTCAACGGCAAGGCCGACCGGCTGGTCAAGGACAACACCACCGGCGCCTGGCACCTGGAGAGCGACGACGCCTCGAAGGTGACCCGCTCCACCGGCGCCGACAACGGCGACGACAACGGCGAGTACTGGACCGTCGTCACCGCCGACGGAACCACCTACACCTTCGGCAAGAACGTCCTCGACGGTGCCACCACCCAGCGCACCCACTCCACCTGGACCGTCCCCGTCTTCGGCGACGACTCGGGCGAGCCCGGCTACTCCAGCGGGACCGCGTTCGCGGACCGGGCGCTGACCCAGGCATGGCGGTGGAACCTGGACCTGGTCGAGGACCCGTCCGGGAACGCCTCCACGTACTGGTACACCTCCGAGTCGAACTACTACGAGAAGAACAAGGCCACCAAGGCCGGCACCCCGTACATCCGCGGCGGCTACCTCACCGAGATCAAGTACGGCCTGCGCAAGGGCGCCCTGTTCACCGACGACGCCGATGCCAAGGTCACCTTCGGCCACGCCGAGCGGTGCACCGTCGCCGACTGCACCTCCCTGACGGACGCCACCTCCGACAACTGGCCGGACGTCCCCTTCGACGCGATCTGCTCAAAGGACGACACCGACTGCAAGTCCGGCGGCCCGTCGTTCTTCTCCCGCAAGCGCACGACGAGCGTCAACACCTTCTCGTGGAACGCCACGACCAGCGCCTACGACCCGGTCGACTCCTGGGCCCTGAACCAGAAGTACCTGGACGGCGGCGACATCGGCGACAGCTCCGACCACGTACTGGCGCTCCAGTCGATCGTCCGCATCGCGGAGGCGGGCAGCACCGCGATCCAGTTGAAGCCCGTCTCCTTCACGTACCACATGCGCCCCAACCGGGTGGACGGCACGGACAACATCCTGCCGCTGACGCGGCCCCGGATCTCCACCGTCACCTCGGAGACCGGCGCCATCACCACCGTCACCCTGTCCGCCGCCGAGTGCGTCCGCGGTGAGGTCCTCGGCGCCGCCGAGGACACCAACACCCGTAGCTGCTACCCGCAGTTCTGGAACATCAACGGCGCCGCGGACGCGTCCATCGACTGGTTCCACAAGTACCGCGTGCTGGCCGTCGCCGTCTCCGACCCGGCGGGTCAGAACGACACCGTCGAGCACGCCTACAGCTACGCGGGCGCCGCCTGGCACCACAGCGACGAGCCCTTCACGCCCAAGGCCGAGCGGACCTGGTCCGAATGGCGCGGCTACCGCCAGGTCACCGCGTACAGCGGCGCCCTGAACACCACCCGCTCCAAGACCGTCTCCCTGTTCTTCCAGGGCATGGACGGCGACAAGAAGAAGGACGGCACCACCAAGTCCGTCACCCTCGCCCCGCTCACCACCCCCGCCATCGGCGCGGCCTCCGTCACCGACAGCGACGCCTATCAGGGCAAGCTGCGGCAGAAGGTCACCTACGACGGGGCCACCGCCATCGGTGCGGAGGTCCACACGCCGTGGCTGAAGGAGACCGCCCGCCAGACCGTCCCCGACGCCGCCGACCACGTCGCCCGCTTCGTGCGCGTGGCCCGGTCGACCAGCCACACGCTGCTCACCGCGTCGAACACCTGGCGCGCCCACACCACCGTCACCGACCACGACGCCTACGGCATGCCGTACCGCGTCGAGGACCGCGGCGACGACGCCACGACCGGCGACGAGACCTGCGAGTACACCTGGTACGCCCGGGACACCGCCATCGGGCTCGTCTCGCTGGCCTCGCGCACCCGGATCGTCGGCCGCCCGTGCTCCGTCACGGACACCGACCTCGACCTGCCCGCCGACTCCTCGCGCCGCGGTGACGTGCTCTCCGACACCGCCACCGCCTACGACGGTGCCGTCTGGTCGACCACGATGAAGCCGACCAAGGGCCTGGCGACCTGGACCGGACGGGCCAAGAGCTACGGCACGGACAACCAGCCCACCTGGCAGAAGCTCTCCGCCACCGGCTACGACACGCTCGGCCGCCCGGTGTCCCTCTCGGACGCCCACGACAAGGCGACCGTCACCGCGTACACCCCGGTCGACGCGGGCCCGCTGACCAAGACGATCGCCACAGACCCCAAGGGGTTCCGGACGACGACCTTCTTCGACGCCCGCCGCGGCCAGCCGCTGCGCATCTACGACGCCAACCTGAAGAAGACCGAGACCGAGTACGACGCCCTCGGCCGGCTCACCGACGTCTGGCTGCCCGACCGCAACCGGGCCGGCGGCTACAGCCCCAGCCAGAAGTACACGTACACGATGTCCAACACCCAGCAGTCCTGGGTGTCCACGGCGAAGCTGAAGAAGGACGGCACCACCTACAACACCACGTACACGATCTACGACGCGCTGCTGCGTCCGCTCCAGACCCAGGCACCGACCCCCGACGGCGGACGGCTGCTGACCGACACCCGGTACGACTCGCGCGGCATGACCTACGAGACGTACGAGCAGATCTTCGACACCACCTCCACCCCGAACGGCACGTACACGCGGGCCGAGTACGGCGAGGCGCCCCAGCAGACCGAGACCGTCTACGACGGCGCCGGCCGGGCGGTCACCAGCAGCCTGCTCGTGTACGGCGTGAAGAAGTGGTCCACGTCCAC
The DNA here is from genome assembly GCF_055564335.1 of Streptomyces sp. NPDC029139. Lineage (NCBI taxonomy): Bacteria > Bacillati > Actinomycetota > Actinomycetes > Kitasatosporales > Streptomycetaceae > Streptomyces > Streptomyces sp. NPDC029139. Next base: position 153,791 of record NZ_JBVHWN010000010.1, read on the forward strand.
CACCTACACCGGTGACTCGACCGCCGTCACCGCCACCGAGGGCGGCACCGCGACCCGGACGATCACCGACGCCCGCGGCCGCGCCGTGGAGACCCGCGAGTACGCGGGCCCGCAGCCGACCGACACCCAGTACGGAGGCGCCCTCGGCGTCTCCTACGCGTCCACCCGGTTCGGCTTCACCCTCGACGGCAAGCAGAACAAGGTCACCGGCCCCGACGGCGCCGAGTGGACCTACACGCACGACCTGTTCGGCCGCGAGTTCACCGTCACCGACCCCGACAAGGGCGCATCGACCACCTGGTACGACGCCCTCGACCGGCCGACGAAGGTCACCGACACCCGTGGCACCGTCCTCACCGGCTACGACGAACTCGGCCGCGTCACCGGCACCTGGACGGGCTCGGTCAGCGACGCCAACCAGCTCACCGGCTACACCTACGACACCGTCCTCAAGGGCCGGCGCGCCGACGCCACCCGTTACGTCGGCGGCAAGACCGGCCAGGCGTACACGAGGTCGGTGACCGCCTACGACACCCTGTCCCGGCCCACCGCCTCGACCATCACCCTGCCCGCCACCGACCCGCTGGTGGCCGCCGGAGCGCCCCAGACCCTGTCGTACAGCAGCTACTACAACATCGACGGATCGCTGCAGAACACCACCGAGCCCGCGCTCGGCGGCCTCGCATCGGAGACGATCTCCTACGGGTACGACAACCTCGGGCTCGTCACCTCGATCACCGGCGCCACCGGCTACCTCCTCGGCGTCGACTACTCCGCCCTCGGCCGAGCCCAGCAGCTCACGCTCGGCACGGCGAACACGGAGGCCGTCAAGAAGACGTACGTCACGAACACCTACGAGGAGGGCACCGGCCGGCTGACTCGCAGTCACGTCACCGACCAGACCCACCCGTACATGCTCCAGGACCTGAACTACGCCTTCGACCAGGCCGGGAACATCACCTCGATCACCGACCCGACGCTGCTCGGCGGCGCCGGCAAGGCCGAGACCCAGTGCTTCACCTACGACGGCCACCGCCGGATGACCGAAGCCTGGACCCCGTCCTCGCAGAACTGCGCCGACCCGCGCAGCGCGACCTCCCTCTCCGGCCCGGCGCCGTACTGGGACTCGTACACGTACAACACCGCGGGCCAGCGCACCTCCGTCACCTCCCACAAGAGCACCGGGGACACGAAGACGACGTACTGCTGGACGGCGGCCCGCAAGCACAGCCTGGCCGGCACCAGCACCAGCGCCAACTGCACCACCCCCGACCGGTCCTACTCCTACGACACCACCGGCAACACCACCAAGCGGCCCGGTGCCACCGGCGTGCAGGACCTCGTGTGGTCCCCGACCGGCCAGCTGTCGAAGCTGACCGAGAGCGGCAAGGCCACCGACTACCTGTACGACGCCGACGGCACCCTGCTCGTCCGTGCCACCGCGGGCGGCGAGCGGATCCTGTACGCCGGGGCCACCGAGCTGCACCTGCGGGCCAACGGAACGACCTGGGCGCAGCGCTCGTACGCCTCCGGCAGCATGAACGTCGCCGTCCGGTCCAACCAGTCCGGCACCCAGAAGGTGTCCTACCTGACCGGTGACCACCACGGCACGCAGAGCCTGGCCATCGGCTCGGACAGCACCCAGACGTTCAGCAAGCGCTACACCGGCGTCTTCGGCCAGACCCGCGGCACCGTCACCGGGAGCGCCTGGCCCGACGACAAGGGCTTCCTGGGCAAGACCGTCGACACCACCACGGGCCTGACGCACGTCGGCGCCCGGCAGTACGACCCGACCATCGGGCAGTTCATCAGCGCCGACCCCAAGCTGACCCTGGACCAGGCACAGTCGCTCAACGGTTACGCCTACGCCAACAACAACCCGGTCACGCAAGCCGACCCGACGGGCGAGAAGGTGCCCGAGTGCGATAACCCGAGCAAGTACGGCATCACCTGCAAGGGCGGCATCCCGGTCTCCAGCGGTGGTGGCGGCGGCGCGCCGTGTCCCAGCCTCACCAACCCGCAGTGCCCCGAGTACCAGGGCGGCGGCGGTGGCGGCGGCGGTGGCGGTGGCGGCGGTGGCGGTGGCGGCGGTGGTGGCGGCGGTGGCTGCGACTCCGCCTGCCAGCGCGCGCTCAACAACATCGCCAAGAAGTGGAAGGGCGGCCTCTACCACGCGCTCGGCGTCGACCTGAAGAAGTACGTCCAGGTCCTCACCCACGAGACCACCCCGTGCGTCGAAGGCGCCATGGTCTCCTCCGGCGTCGCGGCCGGCTGCGCCGACATCGCGGGAATCGGCTCCACCGACACCTGGAACGACCTGCTCAACGAGTGGCTGAACGGCAAGGGAGGCAACCGGGCCTTCGGCGTCGGCAGCTTCATGACCCAGCAACTCGCCGCCAACAAGCACAGCCTCAACATCGTCAACCAGCTCAAGGAGCAGATCGAGGCGGCCGACTACGACATCGACCCCGCCAAGCTGGGCGGAAGGTCCTCCTACAAGGACCCCAAGACCAACTTCTTCAACGACATCACCGGCATGCTGACCGACGGCGCGAAGGGCTCCGGGGTTCCGGAGGCGTTCATGGGCTCCTACGATCAGATCCACCAGGTCATCAACGTCAACAAGCGGGAACGCACCTTCACGGTCGCCTTCGCCGCGTACAACGAGACCGGCACGGAGTCCCTGACGCACCTCATCCCGGACATCGGGCAGGGGAAGCAGATGGGCACCCTGCACCAGACCTACTACTGGACGATGACGGTCGATTTCTGACCGTTGCCGACTGATGACAAGAGAGGGGACAGGAGTGGCCGTGCGTGCACTCGACCGTCTTCCCGTACGGGCCCGAGGCCCGGTGCACCGGTCGCTTCGGGCGCTCGCGCTGCTGCTCCTGCTCGCCGCGGTCGTCGACCTGCTGTCGAACCTGGTGCCGCGCCAGGCTCCGCTGCGAGATCTGCTCGACGACGTGCGCGCCGGCCGGACCTCGGTGGTCCATGTCTTCTACAACGCCCCCGACGCAGTAGGGGTGCGGTGGACCACCGGGTTCGCCGGCGACAAGGAGCTGACGCACCGCTTCGAGACCCTTCCGGGGGGCGAGGGCGGTGAGGCGGCTTTCGAGGCGTTGGTGCGGAAGGAACTCGCGGGGGAGGGCGGCGGCGGTGTGCCGGTCGCCTTCGACAGGGAGGATCCGCTGGAGAGGTTGGGCGGTCTCTCCGCCCTGGTGCCGGTGCTGTACTGGCGGTTCATCTCCACCGCCTGGCTCGCCTGGGCGGTTCTCGTGGCCGGGGCGGCCGTCCTGGTCGACATCGTCGTCCGGGCGCGGCTCCGGGCACCGAGCGCCGGATACTGGCTGACCGCGTGCCTGGTGTTCGGCGCCGGCTTCCCCGCCTACCTGTGGTCGGAGCCGGCGGCGCTGTGGCGCCCGGCGGCGGACGGCCGCATCGGCGGCGGGGGAGTCGTGGGCCGTACGGCTCTGTGGGCGGCGGGGGTCGTGGCCCTGGCCGTGACCATGGCCGCGACGCGCTGACGCGCGGCTCGCTGTCCGTGTCGCGTTCCGTGTGAGGAGCGCCGTGGCCGGGGGTGGTTTCAGTCGCCCTCGGCCACGGCGTCGCCCAGACAGTCGGGGCACACGCCCTAGAAGACGATCTCGGCGTCGAGCGGCCGCCAGTCGGGGAGGGCGCGTCACGCGTGCAGTGGCGCAACGCCCGTTCGGGCGCCGTAATTTCGAGCCGCAGCGGTACGGCCGTCCCGCCGTGCCGCGCCAGGGGGAGCCGCGGGAACACCGCGGCGAACGCCGCCGCCATCAGCAGATGGTGGCGCCCGGTGATGTGGGCCCGCTCGTGCGCGAGCGCCGCCGCCGCCGACTGGGCGTCGGCGAGCGTGTCCACGGCCCCCGAGAAAACCACGACCCGGCGGGCGCGCCCCGGGAGGCAGAACACCGCCGGCCGCGCGTGGTCGAGCACGGTCGCCCGCAGGGCCGGGTCGTACCGTCCGACCAGTCGCAGGACCCCCGCGTGCCGCGGCCTCGCCCACCTGCACCTTCGCCTGGTCCCCGCCCTGGGCGATCGCCTCCGTGACACAGCAACTGTGGTGCTCGTCCAGGAGGGCCATGGCGCAGGACTGGAGGCCGCGTCGATGGCCGAGACCCGGGTCGGCACGTCGATGCAGTAGGCGTCCTCGTCCACCATCCGCTGCACCCCCCGGACCTGCCCCTCGATGCGCCGCAGGCGCCTGATGAGGTCTTCCTTGTGCTGTAGGCAACCGGCCACGACGGCCTCCTCGCATGTCCGCGGGGATGTCAGCGGTCGGCGGCCTGGAAGCCGCGCAGGCGCAGGCTGTTGCCGACCACGAAGACCGAGGAGAAGGCCATCGCGGCCCCCGCGATCATCGGGTTGAGCAGTCCGGCCGCGGCGAGCGGCAGGGCCGCCACGTTGTAGGCGAAGGCCCAGAACAGGTTCGAGCGGATCGTGCCGAGCGTCCTGCGGGAGAGCCGGATGGCGTCGGCCGCGGCCCGCAGATCCCCTCGTACGAGGGTCAGGTCGCCGGCCTCGATGGCGGCGTCCGTCCCCGTGCCCATGGCCAGACCGAGATCGGCCTGGGCGAGCGCGGCGGCGTCGTTGACGCCGTCGCCGACCATGGCGACCGAACGGCCCTCACCCTGCAGGCGCCTGACGACGTCGACCTTGTCCTGCGGCATGACCTCCGCGATGACCTCGTCGATGCCGACCTCGGCGGCGACGGACTCGGCGACGGCCTTGTTGTCGCCGGTCAGCAGGATCGGGGTCAGGCCGAGCGCGCGCAGCCGCCGGACGGCCTCGGGGCTGGTCTCCTTGATGGCGTCGGCCACCTCCAGGACCGCACGGGCCCTGCCGTCCCAGGCGACCGCGATGGCCGTCTTCCCGGACTTCTCGGCCTCGTCCTTCGCGGACTTCAGCGGCCGCGGCAGCTCCATGGCCCACTCTTCGAGGAGCTTCTCGCGGCCGACGAGGACCGCGTGGCCCTCCACGACGCCCTGCACACCGAGACCGGGCACGTTGGCGAAGTCCTCGGGGGTGGGGAGCGTGCCGACCACGGCGGCGGCTCCGGTGGCGACGGCCTGGGCGATGGGGTGCTCGGAGGAGTGCTCCAGGGCGCCCGCGAGCCGCAGGACGTCGCTCTCGTCGACACCTTCGGCGGTGTGGACCTTGATCAGGGTCATCCGGCCGGTGGTGACGGTGCCCGTCTTGTCCAGGACGATCGTGTCGACCTTGCGGGTGGTCTCCAGGACCTCGGGGCCCTTGATGAGGATGCCGAGCTGGGCGCCACGGCCGGTGCCGACCATGAGAGCGGTCGGGGTCGCCAGGCCGAGGGCGCACGGGCAGGCGATGATCAGTACGGCGACGGCGGCGGTGAAGGCGGCCGTGAGACCGGAACCGGTGCCGAGCCAGAAGCCGAGGGTGCCGAGCGCGAGCGCGATCACGATGGGGACGAAGACCGCGGAGATCCTGTCGGCGAGCCGCTGGGCGGCGGCCTTGCCGTTCTGGGCGTCCTCGACCAGCTTGGCCATGCGGGCGAGTTGGGTGTCAGTGCCTACGCGGGTGGCCTCCACGACCAGGCGGCCGCCGGCGTTCAGGGTCGCGCCGGTGACGGAGTCGCCGACGGAGACCTCGACCGGCACGGACTCGCCGGTGAGCATGGAGGCGTCGACGGCGGAGGAGCCCTCGACGACGGTGCCGTCGGTGGCGATCTTCTCGCCCGGGCGGACCAGGAAGCGGTCCCCCACGGCGAGTTCGGCGGTCGGTACGGTGACCTCGCGGCCGTTCCTGAGGACCGTCACCTCCTTGGCGCCCAGCTGCATCAGCGCCTTGAGCGCCGCTCCCGCCTTGCGCTTGGAACGCGCCTCGAAGTAGCGGCCGGCCAGGATGAAGGCGGTGACGCCGGCCGCGGCCTCCAGGTAGATGTTCCCGGCGCCGTCGGTGCGGGCGATCGTGAACTCGAAGGGGTGCGTCATCCCCGGCGTACCGGCGGTGCCGAAGAACAGCGCCCACAGCGACCACAGGAACGCGGCGAGGGTGCCGACCGAGATCAGCGTGTCCATCGTCGCCGCGCCGTGCCGGGCGTTGGTCCACGCGGCCCGGTGGAACGGCCAGGCGGCGTAGACGACGACCGGCGCGGCGAGGGTGAGGCTCAGCCACTGCCAGTACTCGATCTGGAGTGCCGGGACCATCGCCATCGCGATGACCGGCACGGCGAGGGCGACGGCGGTGATCAGCCGCTGCTTGAGGGGGCGCAGCTCCTCGTCCGCCTTCTCCTCGTCGGTGGGTCCTTCCACGCCGGCGGACTCGACCTTCGGGGGAGTGGGTTCGGCGGCGGTGTAGCCGGTGGCCTCGACGGTGGCGATCAGATCCTGGACCGAGACGTCGGCGTCCGCGGCGAAGGTGACCTTCGCCTTCTCGGTGGCGTAGTTGACGGTGGCCTCGACCCCGTCCATGCGGTTGAGCTTCTTCTCGATACGGGCCGCGCACGAGGCGCAGGTCATGCCGCCGATGGCGAGTTCGACCTGGGCGGCGCCGGGTGTCGTCGTGGTGGACAAGATGCACCTCTTTCTGTGGAGGCTCGTGGCGGCCGGCCCTGATGTCGGGAACTCGGGGGCCGGGGCCCATGGGCGGGCCCCGGCGGCCGGGGTCGGGCGCGGCCGGGCGGTCAGGCGCGGCCGGTGAGTTCGTAGCCGGCGTCGTCGACGGCGGCGGCGATCGCGGCGTCGTCGGGCGTCCCGCCGGTCGTCACGGTCACCAGGCCGCCGGCGATGTCGACGTCCACGGAGACGACTCCGTCGAGCGCGCCGACCGCGGTGGTGATCGCGGTCCTGCAGTGTCCGCAGGTCATGCCGGACACGGCGTAGACGGTGGCGGTGCTGTCGGCGACGGCGGTGGTGGCGCCCTCCGCGGTGGTCGAGCAGCTGTGGTCAGGAGTACAGCAGGAACCCATGTCTTCCTCCTCGCTGGGGTCCGGATACCCTGAGGGGGTATCCGTCTGAGATCAATGTATACCCCCCGGAGGTACGCCACGCAAGCATCTCCTCGCCTTGACTTTATACCCCCTAGGGGTATCGTGAAGTGCATTGAACGGGTACTCACGTACGGGAGAGCTGCCATGAACACCGGTGTGAAGATCACCGCCTTCGCCGCCGCGCTCGCCGCGACCTTCGGGACCGCGTACGGGGTCGGCCAGGGCATCGGACCCGTGGGCGAGCCGGCGAAGGCCGCGCACGGGGAGCGCGCGGCGTCGAAGCCGAGCGCGGAGTCGGGTGCGGAGGCCGGGGCGGGCGGTCACGCGGGGCATGGGGAAGGCGCCGCGAACGCCCCCGCCGCAGGTGGCCTCCAGGTCTCCGAGGGCGGCTACACGCTGGCCATGGAGACACCCAGGCCCGCCGTCGGCAAGAGCGTCCTGAAGTTCTCGATCAAGGACGCGGCAGGCCGGAAGGTCACCGCGTACACCACGGAGCACGGCAAGGAGCTGCACTTCATCGTGGCTTCGCGGGACCTCACGGTCTACCGCCACCTGCACCCCGTGCGCGCGGCCGACGGCACCTGGTCGACACCGGTCGACCTGCCCGCCGCGGGCGGCTACAAGGCCTTCGCCGACTTCAAGCCCGCGGTGAAGGGCGCCGAGGGCGTGACGCTGGGCGTGGACCTGTCCGTACCGGGCGCGTACGCGCCGCGGCCGTTGCCGGCCGCCGCGCCGACCGCGACGGTCGACGACTACCAGGTCACGCTGGCCGGCGCCCTCGCCCCGGGCAGGGCCGGCGAGCTGAAGCTGAGGGTCCGCAAGGGCGGCCGGCCGGTCACCGACCTGGAGCCGTACCTCGGGGCGTACGGCCACCTCGTCGCCCTCCGCGACGGTGACCTCGCCTACCTCCACGTCCACCCGAACGAGGGCGGCCCGGGACCGGACGTCTCCTTCACGGCGACGGCGCCGAGTGCGGGGACGTACCGTCTGTTCCTGGACTTCCAGCACGGCGGGAAGGTGCGGACGGCGGCGTTCACGGTGCACGCGGGACCCGGCCACGCGGCCGCACCCGCGGCGGGCGACAGTGCCGCGCGCGATGCGGGAGGTCACTCGCACGGCTAGTCTGGTCATTGGACTAGACCTGTAGCCGTCATTCATGGAGGAATGGGCTCGATGAGCAAGCGTGCAGTCCTTGAGGTGATCGCCCTCGACGCCGAGGACGCGGTCGCCGCCCAGGAGGGCGGGGCGGACCGCCTCGAGCTGGTCACGGACATGGCGGCGGACGGGCTGACGCCGTCGCGGACCGGCTTCGAGGTGATCCGTGGCGCCGTGGACATCCCGCTGCGCGTGATGCTCAGGCTCGCCGACGGCTTTGCCGCCGGCGACGTCGACGCGCTGGTGGCCCGCGCCTCCGACCTGCGGGAGGCGGGCGCGGACGAGTTCGTGCTCGGATTCCTGACGGCGCACGGGGACGCGGACCTGGTGGCGGTCGAGCGGCTGATCGCCGTCCTGGACGGCTGCCGCTGGACCTTCCACCGCGCCATCGACCGCGCCGCCGACCGCGACGCCGTGCGCAAGCAGCTCGCGGACCTGCCGGGCCTCGACACCTACCTCACGGCGGGCGCGGCCACCGGCGTCGACGACGGCCTGGCCGTCCTCACGTCCGAGGCCGCGCGGGCGGCTGCGGGCGAGCCGGGCTACGAGCCGCAGATCCTGGTCGGCGGCGGCCTGCGCCTCGACCACCTCCCGGAGCTCCGCACGGCCGGCCTCACCGCCTTCCACATCGGCGGCGCGGCCCGCCCCCAGGGCTGGACGGCCCCGGTCTCGACGGCCGCGGTACGCACCTGGCGCGAGGCGCTGGACGCGTAAGGACGCGCAGACGCGACGGGATCGCCTCCTCCGCCGGAAGAGCCGGACGCCTTCCCGCCGCCGGGATCGGTCCGCGCGGCCCGGACACCACCGTGCCCTCACCTGCCGGTGCTCACCGGCGGGTGGGAGGGCGCACCGACCGCACGGCCGGGCCCGCGCCCCACGGGGTTCAGCGGCCGCCCGAGACCCTCAGGATCGTGCCCGTCGTGTACGAGGCGTCCGGGGAGAGCAGCCAGGCCACCGCCGCCGCGATCTCCGACGGGCGGCCCGGGCGGCCCAGGGGGATCGTGGGCGCGGCCTTCGACGGGCGGTCGGGGTCGCCCATCGTCGCGTGCATGTCGGTCTCGATGATGCCGGGAGCCACCGCGTTGACCCGGATCCCGTCCGGGCCGAGCTCCTTGGAGAGGCCCACGGTCAGGGCGTCGGTCGCCGCCTTCGTCGCCGCGTAGTGGACGTAGTCGCCGGGGCTGCCGAGCGTGGCGGCGGCGGAGGAGATGTTCACGATCGCCCCGCCACCGCGCGCGGCCATGTCACGGGCAGCGCGGCGGCAGCACAACAGACAGCCGAGGAGGTTGACCTCCACCACCCGGCGCAGGTCCTCCGTCGACGCGTCCGCGAGGCGGCCCAGCGGGCCCGTCACCCCCGCGTTGTTGACCAGGCCGGTCACCGGGCCCAGTTCGGTCTCCGCCGTGTCGAACAGCCGCTCCACGTCCGCCTCGACGGCGGTGTCGGCCCGCACCACGGCACAGCGCGCCCCGGCCGCCCTGACCGCTCGCGCCGTCTCCTGCGCGGCGGCGGCGTCGCGTACGTACCCGAGCACCAGATCGTGGCCCTCGGCCGCCAGCCGTACGCAGGTCGCCGCGCCGATCCCCCGGCTGCCGCCGGTGACGACGGTCGTCCTCGCCATGGTGGTCCGCCCTTCCTCGCGATCGCGCCGCCCCACCGTAATCCGCTGGCCCGGCGCGAGTCGCGCTGGCTACCCTCCGCGCCATGACCGACCTCGTGCGCCGACTGATCGCCGCCCAGTTCCCCCGGTGGGCGGAACTCCCCGTCAGGCACGTGCCGTCGGCCGGCACGGACAACGACATGTTCCGGCTCGGCGACACGATGGCGGTCCGGCTGCCGAAGACCGCCGACTCCGCCCGGTCCCTCGTGAAGGAGCAGCGCTGGTTGCCCCGCCTCGCCCCGCACCTCCCGCTGCCCGTGCCCCTGCCGCTGGGCGAGGGCGTCCCGGGGGAGGGCTTCGGGCTGCCCTGGGCCGTGTACGGCTGGCTCGACGGAGCCAACGCCTTCGACGAACCGATCGCCGAACTCGCCCATGGCGCCGTGGAGTTGGGGCGCTTCGGTGTCGCCCTGCGGGCCGTGGACGCCACCGGAGGCCCGCGGTCCTTCCGCGGCGGCAAGGTCACCGAGTGGACGGGGGACCACATCGACCGGGCGCTGCGGGACCTCGGCGCCGACGGTACGGTCGACGGCGCCGCCGCGACCGAGGCGTGGGAGTCGGTGCTGCGCCTTCCGCAGTGGGGCGGCGACCCCGTCTGGGTCCACGGCGACCTGCTGCCCGGCAACCTGCTGACCCGGGAGGGGCGGCTCGGCGCCGTCATCGACTTCGGCGGCGTCGGAACCGGCGATCCGGCCTGCGACATGATGGTCGCCTGGACCCTGCTCACGCCCGAGACCCGCCCGCTGTTCCGCGAGGCCGCCCAGGTCGACGACGCGACCTGGGCCAGGGGCCGGGGCTGGGCGCTCGGCTGGGGCCTGGTGACCGAGCACTGCTACCGGTCCACCAACCCCGTCCTGGCCGCCGTCGCCCGCCGCGCCCGGTCCCAGGCCCTCTCCGAGTACCCGGCGGAGGTGTGAGGCACGGGCGTGCCGACGAGGTCCTGTCCGGCCGGCTCGCCGCGTACGTGAAGTGGCGGACGGGCGCCGCCCGCGCGGACCTGGTCGCCCACTCCTTCGGCAGCATCGTCACCCGCGTCACCGTGCCGGACGGTACCGATCACGGTTTCTGCACCGAAGTCCTACCGGACGGCGCGGCGTTGCGCGAGCGAAGGCCATAGGGTGTGTGTGAGTAACGGGGAGGGTGGCCGGGAGAGTGCGTGACATGCTCGGCATGAGCTCGTACACGCAACTCGGACGGCCCCCGGCAGAGTTGCGCCTTCGCTCCTCCGTGCGGCCGGACCGGGCCACGTGCTCCCTCATCGAGCGAATGGTGCGAGAGGGAAACCATGTCTTATTCGGCGCCGCCCGGAGGGCCGGGCCCCGCGGGTCCGTACGGGGCACCGGGCCAGCAGCCCACCGCCCCCCACGGGGCACCGCCCCAGCAGCCCGGGTGGTACCCGCCCGGGCCGCCACCGCCCAGCGAACCGGGCGGCGGCAAGGGGCTGAAGAAGGCCGTCATCGGGATCTCGGTCCTGGCGCTCCTGGCCGTGCTCGGTGTCGGCGGGTTCGCCTTGTACAACGCGGTCGGCGGGGGATCCCTGCCCCTTGCCGAAGGTTCGGGGGAGGACACCGAGCAGCTCGTGAGCCAGGAGGACATCGCCACGCTGCTCGACGGCCGCACCCGGGCACTGAAGAGCGGTGACGAGGAGGCGTACCTCGCCCCCTTTGCTGGCCAGGCCAAGGAGGAACAGCGCAAGGTCTTCCGGAACCTGCGCAAGGTGCCCTTCGCCGAATCCAAGTACATGGTCCTCAAGCAGACCGGCGGCTCGGACGAGTACGGCTCCGACGTGAAGGTCGCCCTCGACATCGCCTTCGTGCATCAGATCAAGGGGGTCGACGTACGCCCGGTGTCCGAGTGGTACCGGTGGACGGTGGAGCGGGAGTCAGCGTCCGCCGAGCCGCGCATCACCGGCGTGGGCGGTTCACCCTCCGCATACGGACTGGCATCCGCCGTCTACTACCCGGCGCCCTGGGACCTCTACGAGGACATGTTCGTCAAGCGGGACGCGCACACCGTGACCATCGCGGCGAAGAAGAACGCCGCCGCCGCCGGTCGCTACGCGCCGGTCATCGAGCAGGCGGCCAAGGCCGACGTGGACCTGTGGAAGTCGAAGGCTCCCGAGGTTCCCGACATACCCTCCGGCTTCCTCGTCGTGATCGAGCCGGACCGCAAGACGTACACCAAGCTCTACAACAACGGCGGCCGGGACGTCGGCTGGGACGCCGGGCAGAGCGTGCCGATGCCGGCCTTCAACGCGGGGTACGCGGGAGGAACGGGGAGCACGCTGGAGTACGGCGGTGCGCGCATCAAGCTGGACGCCTCCACAAGCCGCTTCACCTCCTCCGCCTGGCAGCGGGGCGTGGCCGAGATATCGCGCCACGAGATCGCGCATGCGCTCGTGCAACCCCTGGACGACGGGTCGTACGGCTACGACGAGAAGACGAGCATCCGGGCGTGGGTCGTCGAGGGGTTCGCGGAGTACGTCGCGTACCGCTTCGACCGAGGACTCGGGAAGGACCGGGTCCGCCGCGACCTGTCGGGTCAGGACTTCGACGGCAAGCTGCCGGAGCAGGACTTCGAGGGTTCCCTCAACTCCATCGGCATGAACTACGCGCTCAGCTATCTCGCGGTGCAGTTCATCGCCGACAAGGGCGGCGAAGAGGCGGCTTTCGAGTTCGTCGTGTCCCACTACAGGAAGCCCACCGAGTTCGAGCAGCAGCTGCGGAAGGCCGTGGGCATGGACGAGAGCGAATTCGAGGCCGCGTGGGCCCAGTACGTCAGGAGCAACAGCTGATGAGCACCAACGGACCCGTGCCGGGCACCGGCCCCTACGGGCAGCGGCCGCCCATGCCGCCGCAGGCTCCCGTGCCGCCTCAACAGCAGCCGCCCGCACCCCAGCAGGGCTACGGCCAGCAACAGCAGCCGCCCGCACCGCAGCAGGGCTACGGATACCCCCAGCAGGGCTACGGCCATCAGCAACAGCAGCCGATGACGCCCCAGCAGGGCTACGGCCATGGTTATCCGCAGCAGTTCCCGGGGGCTCCCGCTCCGGCGGCACCGCCGCGCAAGAAGAACACCGGGCTGATCGTGCTGCTCGTCCTCGCGCTCGTCGTCCTCGGCGGAGCGGGAGGAGCCGCCTGGTACGTGCTGGTCGGTGCGCCCACCGATCCGCTGTGGAGCGTGTCGGCGAAGTCCGAGTGGGGCGGGAACAGCGAACAGGAGGTGGACGGCACCTGGTTCACCGACAAGGCCGTGGTGCAGACCCTGGCCGGCGGTGTGAAGGCGTACGACCGGGCCACCGGGAAGAAGCTGTGGGCCACACCGCTCCCCGGCGCGGGCAACCAGGCGTGCGTGGCACCCGCCGGTTCCGACGGCGGGATCGGGATCGTCGCCTACGGCGCCTCGGGCGTCGGTGGGGCACACGGCAAGTGCGATCACGTCGCCGCGTACGACCTCGGCACGGGCAAGGAGCTCTGGCACAAGCGCTTCAAGGTGAAGGACGAGTTCGGCTCGGGCACGAAGCTCGCGGTGGCCCGGACCGGCGAGGCGGTGGTCGTCAGGACGGACCTGGAGCAGGTCGCGCTGAAGGCGTCCGACGGCTCCACGGCCTGGGACGTGAAGAAGGCCGCTCCGAAGGGCTGTTACCCCGGCACGTACACCGGTGGTAAGAACCTGATCCGCCTCAACAGGTGCGACGGCGGAGACGCGTTCTCCGGCGAGCCGTGGACCGAGGCGTCACTCATCGACCCCGCCACCGGCAAGGCCCGGTGGACGAAGCGATTCGGCGAGGCCGAGGCGGAGATCGTCCTCTCCAGCTCCCCGATCGTCATCAGCGCCGTGGGGCGGGGGGTCGATGTGTTCGCCCTCGACGAGAAGTCCGGCGAACTGCGCAGCAAGCTCCCGAAGATCACGGAGAAGTACTACGCCCTCACGGACGACAACGGAAGCCCGATGCGTCAGGCGGCGGGCTTCGGAAACATCTTCCTTCTGGGGACGAGCGAGCGAGAGGGCGAGGGCGAGGCGCGCACGCTGGTCGCCTACGACCTGGACACCGGCAAGGAGCTGTGGAAGGCGCCGTCATCGGACCCGATCCAGTACATGCCGCTGAGGGAGACCGGCGGTGAGCGGCTTCTGGTGTACGTCACCGAGGCCACGAAGGAGCCGAAGCTGGTGGAGTTCGATCGAAAGAGCGGTGCGATGACGACGGTCGCCGAGTATCCCGAAGAGGTGGACAAGAACCTGGGCGTCGGCGCGTGGCCGTTCTGGCACAAGGACACGATCTACGTCACCACGGTCGGTGCCAGCATGAGCGACACCTCCTACTCGCTCGTGGCCCTGCCCACGACCAAGTAGGAGGGGACCCGCCGACGGCGAGGCCGGCTGTGAGCCGGCCTCGCCGCACTGCGGAACGGCGTCCGTCAGTCCTCGTCCAACTGGGGCGGCAGCGGCGAGGAGTGAAGAACCGTCAGTCCCGAGACGGCACGGGTCAGCGCCACGTACAGCCGCCGCAGTCCCGTCCGCTCGTCCGGCTCGCCGTCGACCACCGCCGCCGGGTCGTCCAGGACCACGTAGTCGTACTCCAGGCCCTTCGCCAGCGAGGCCGGGACCAGCGTCAGCCGGGACTCGGCCGTCGTCTCCTCACCCGGGGAGAGATACACGAGGCCGGCGGCGGTCAGCGCCTCCGCCAGCGGCGCGATCCGCGCGTCGGCGGCGATCAGGCCGATCGACCCCTCCTGCCCCAGGGACTCCACACAGGCGGCGACGACCGCCGCGTCCAGCTCCTCCGGCCGGAAACGCCGGATCTCCAGCGAGCCCGGGTTCTCACGGACCGACTCCACCGCCGCCAGGCCCGGGGACATGTGCGGCAGCAGCCTGGACGCGTACGCGATGACCTCGCGCGGCACACGGAAACCGGCGGTCAGCTCCTCGACCACGGCCTCCGGTTTCCCCAGATGCCCCAGCGCCTGCGCCCAGCTCTCCGTCGCCCACGGCGTCGTGCCCTGCGCCAGGTCGCCCAGGATCGTCGCCGAGCCGGTCGAGCAGCGGCGCCCCACCGCCCGGTACTGCATCGGCGACAGGTCCTGCGCCTCGTCCAGGACGACGTGCCCCAGCGAGTGCGTGCGCTCCACCAGGTCCTTCGCCTCGTCGATCAGGACCGCGTCCGCCGCCGACCACTTCGCCGACCTCACCGACCGCGCGGGCTTCGCCCACAGCAGCAGCTTCTGCTCGTCCGCCGACAGCACGCCCTCCGCGTGCTCCGCCAGGAACGCGGGATCGCTCAGCAGCCGCAGGACCAGCTTCGCCGGGTCGACGGCCGGCCAGACCGCCTTCACGAACGCCTTCACCGCCGCGTTGCGGGCCACCGCGTCCTGCACGCGGTCGTCCGGCGCCTCACCCGCCTGCTCCATCCGCACCAGGACCGCGTGCGCGACGCGCCGCGGCAGCGCCTCGTGAGCGGCGCCGTAGCGGATGTCCCGGTCGAGCAGTTCCCGGACCATCTCCTCCAGTTCGTACGCCGGCACGCGCCACCGGCGGGAGCCCCGCACCACCATCAGCGGCTCGGTGGGCAGCGTGACGTGCGAGCGGACCGCGCGCCGCAGCACCTCCGCCATCCTCGCGTCGCCCTTGACGACCGCCGTCGCCGCCTCGTCCGTCCCCCGCACCTCGACGTGCGCCACGAGGTCGTCGACGGTCGCCTGCCGCACCTCCAGCTCGCCCAGCGCCGGCAGCACCTGCTCGATGTAGTGCAGGAAGGACCGGTTGGGGCCGATGACCAGCGTGCCCGTACGGGCCAGCCGCTCCCGGTGGGCGTAGAGGAGGAACGCGACCCGGTGCAGACCCACGGCCGTCTTTCCGGTGCCCGGGCCGCCCTGGACGCAGACGGTGCCCGAGAGCCCGGACCGTACGATCTCGTCCTGCTCGGGCTGGATGGTGGCGACGATGTCCCGCATCGGTCCCACGCGGGGGCGCTCGATCTCCGCCTGGAGCAGCCGGCTCGTCCGCTCCAGCTCCCGCGGGTCGGAGAGGTGTTCGTCCTCGTACGCGGTGAGGTCGCCGCCCGTGTAGCCGAAGCGGCGCCGCAGGCCCACGTCCTGCGGGTCCTTCCGCGACGCCCGGTAGAAGGGCTGCGAGACCGGCGCGCGCCAGTCGATCACCATCGGGTCGCCCTGGGCGTCGTGGACGTGGCGCCGGCCGATGTAGAAGCGCTGCCCCTCCTGCGTGGTGTGCAGGTAGTCGAGCCGGCCGAAGAACAGCGGGGTGTGGGAGAGGTCGGCCAGCGCCTTGATCCGCTCTTCGACCTGGCCCCGCAGGACGACGGCGTTGACCCAGTTCGCGGTGACGTCCTTGATGTCGAGCGCTTCGGCGTCCTCGCGCATCGCGCGCAGCGCGGCACGGGAGTCGGCGAGATGGGCGCGCTCGCGCGCGAGCGGGTCGTCCTGAGCGGACATGGCGGTGCCTCCGAGTACGCGTGCATGACGGGGGCCGCCGGTTTCCGACCGGACGGCGACTCTCCACGAAAGGGAGGCGGGGAAGTCGGAGAGTGTAGCTTCCGCCCGCGGTGGCGGGCGAATGGTTTTCGCCTCGGCGGACCGTGCAACTATCCGCGGGCCCGGGAGGTCTCCTCTTCGCACCGCCGTCTCCCCACGGAGCACAGAGGAACAGAGGAGATCATGAGAAAGCCTTCCGCCGGCCGCGTCGCGCGGCTCGGTGCGAGCGTCACCGCAGCGGGTCTGTTCACGGTGGGGCTGGCCGCCACCCCGGCCGCCGCCGACAGTGACCAGCTGTGGATCGCGGCGCCGTACGAACTCGTGCTGCCCAAGGCCGCCGACAACGGCACGCAGGTCCCGGCCACCACCGTGGCCCTGGGCCTCTCCCATGACAACGACACCTACCGCGTCACCGACGGCCGGCTCACCGTCGACGTCTCCGGCCTGGCCGGCGTGGCCGAGGTCACCTGGCCGGAGAACTGCGCGCCGGCCGGTACGACCGCCGTGTGCTCCTTCCCCGAGGTCCCGCTGACGGGCTTCCCCCAGGTCCACCTGAAGGTCCGCGCGGCAGCCGGGGCGGACGCCGGCGCCGGCGGCCGGATCTCCTACACGGCGACGGCCACGACGACAGGCGAGGGCGGCCTGCTCACGGCGTACGAGAACACCACCACGGTCAGGGTCGCCTCCGGCCCCGACCTCATCCTGACCCCGCCGGCGCCGGTCTCGGACGTCGCGCCGGGCAGCACCGTGCCCGTGCCGTTCTCCGTCGTCAACAACGGCAACGAGCGGGCCGACGGGGTCGAGGTCACCTTCTACGTCTCTCGCGGACTCGACATCGGCGCCGTCGCCCCGCAGTGCACCAGTACGCCGATCGGCGAGGGCACGATCAAGCCGATCACCAGGACGGACTGCGTCTTCGACGACGTCGTCGAGCCGGGCGGCACCTTCACCCTGCCGTCACCGCTGCTGGCGAAGGTGGCTTCGTACGCGCTCGCCGAGCGCATCGACATGGGCGTCAGGCCCGGCGGCGGCGTCGAGAACCTGTCGCCGGAGGGCCACGGCGGGATCGCCTCCATCACCGCCACCAACACGGCGGACTTCGCGGTCCGCGGCGCGAAGGTGAGCGGCGCCGCCGGCGAGACGGTGAAGGCGGAGCTGACGTTCCGCAACCGCGGCCCTGCCTGGATCGCCAACCTCGGCTCCGGCGAACCGGTCGGCGCCGTCGACGTGACCGTCCCCCGTGGCGCCACCGTCACGGCCGTCCCGGACAACTGCGAACCGCGCACCCTGGACGGCGGCTGGTACGACAGCGAGGTCCGTACCGGTGCCCCGCGCTACCTGTGCCAGTTGCCGATCTGGGTGGCCGAGAAGCAGACCGTGACCTTCCCCTTCGAGCTGCGGATCGACACCGTCGTCACCGGCGCCAAGGGAGCGGTCACGCTGAAGCCCCCGTACGGCGACGCGCCCCTGGCGTTCGACCCGAACGTCCGGAACAACCAGGCGAAGCTGGTTCTCAACCCCGCCGTCTGACCGCCGCACGCCTAGGCCGTGTCCGGAAAGTCCCGCCTGGCCCGCGACGCCTGGCACGTACCCTCGCTGCGTTGTCGGATCGCCCAAGTACACCCAGTACGAGGGCGGCCCTCCGCCTTGCGATCGCACGCACCAGACGCCGCGGACCCTGCCCTGCGGGCAGACGGCGCTACTTTCCGGACACGGCCTAGGGGCCCCGTCCGGACAGGACGGGGCCCCTTGGCGTGTGGGGAGGAGCTACGCGGGCGGTGCCTCGCCCGCCATCAGCTCGTCCGCGTCGACGATCCGGTACGCGTACCCCTGCTCGGCCAGGAACCGCTGGCGGTGCGCCGCGAAGTCCTGGTCGATCGTGTCCCGTGCGACCACCGAGTAGAAGTGCGCCTGGTGGCCGTCGGCCTTCGGCCGCAGCACCCGGCCGAGGCGCTGGGCCTCCTCCTGGCGCGAGCCGAACGTGCCCGACACCTGGATCGCGACCGTCGCCTCGGGCAGGTCGATCGAGAAGTTCGCGACCTTCGAGACGACCAGCACACTGATCTCGCCCTGCCGGAACGCCTCGAAGAGCTTCTCGCGCTGCGCGTTCGACGTCTCGCCCTTGATGACCGGCGCGTCCAGGTGCTCGCCGAGCTCGTCCAGCTGGTCGATGTACTGGCCGATGACGAGGATCTGCTGCCCGGCGAACTTCTTCACCAGGGCCTCCGTCACCTTCCGCTTCGTCGCCGTCGTCGCGCAGAAGCGGTACTTCTCCTCCGCCTCCGCCGTCGCGTACGCGAGCCGCTCGGCGTCGGTGAGATTGACCCGGACCTCGACGCAGTCGGCGGGCGCGATGTACCCCTGCGCCTCGATCTCCTTCCACGGCGCGTCGAAGCGCTTGGGCCCGATCAGCGAGAACACGTCCGACTCCCGCCCGTCCTCCCGGACGAGTGTCGCCGTCAGGCCGAGGCGCCGCCGGGCCTGGAGGTCGGCGGTGAACTTGAAGACGGGCGCCGGCAGCAGGTGCACCTCGTCGTAGACGATCAGGCCCCAGTCCCGGGAGTCGAAGAGCTCCAGGTGCGGATAGATGCCCTTCCGCTTGGTCGTCAGGACCTGGTACGTGGCGATGGTGACCGGCCGGATCTCCTTCTTCGTACCGGAGTATTCGCCGATCTCGTCCTCGGTCAGCGAGGTCCGCTTCACCAGCTCGTGCTTCCACTGGCGGGCCGAGACGGTGTTCGTCACCAGGATCAGCGTGGTGGCCTTCGCCTGCGCCATCGCACCGGCGCCGACCAGCGTCTTGCCCGCGCCGCAGGGCAGCACCACGACGCCGGATCCACCGTGCCAGAAGCCCTCGACGGCCTGCTTCTGGTACGGCCGCAGGGCCCAGCCGTCCTCGGCGAGGTCGATGCGGTGCGCCTCGCCGTCCACGTACCCGGCCAGGTCCTCGGCCGGCCAGCCCAGCTTGAGGAGCGTCTGCTTGATCTGGCCGCGCTCGGAGGGGTGCACGGCGACCGTGTCCGCGTCGATCCGGGCACCGACCAGCGGCTGCACCTTCTTCGAGCGGAGGATCTCCTCCAGGACGGGCCGGTCGGTGGTGGTGAGGACGAGACCGTGGGTGGGGTGCTTGGAGAGCGTGAGCCGGCCGTAGCGGGCCATGGTCTCGGCGACGTCCACGAGGAGGGCGTGCGGCACGGGGTAGCGGGAGAACTCGACCAGCGCGTCGACGACCTGCTCGGCGTCGTGCCCGGCCGCCCGGGCGTTCCACAGCCCGAGCGGGGTCACGCGGTAGGTGTGGATGTGCTCGGGCGCCCGCTCCAGCTCGGCGAAGGGCGCGATGGCTCGCCGGCAGGCGTCGGCCTGCTCGTGGTCGACCTCCAGGAGCAGGGTCTTGTCGCTCTGGACGATGAGTGGTCCGTTCACGCCTTCAGGGTCCTTCCCGCCGTGCCGCTCCCTGGAATCCGGTAGCGGCCAAACATCCAGTGTGCATGACGGGCGGCCGGTGCAGGGGGGAGCGGCGGGTGACCTTCGCCCCGGCGGGACCTGGGCCGTGTCCGGAAAGTCCCGCCTGGCCCGCGACGCCTGGCACGTCCTAGACGTGGTCGTCCGCCAGTTCCGCGACGCCCGTGATGCGGTGCAGGGGGTACGTGCGGACCTCGTCCGCCGTGTGGTCGTAGCCCGTCACGAAGCCGCCCTCCACCCGGACCGGGGCGATGACCCGCTGGCTGGCCGCGCCCTCCGCGTTCACGTAGCCGATCCACACGGCCGAACCCGTCATCGCGGCGGCCTGGACCGTGGCGAGCGTCTCGGCGGCGGAGGTGCGGGGCAGCTCGCCGGGGGCCGGCGGGGCGCCCTCGGGGCGCTCCTTGCGGACGGCCGTGGAGGCGAGGTCCCCGGCCCGGATCGCGCGGACCGCCGCGCCGAGCAGGGTCGTGTCGGGTACGGGCGGGCCTTCGGGGACGGGGGCGGGTGCGGTGCGGGCGCCGGTGCGGTAGGCGTCGGCGCGGGTGATCAGCACATCGCCCTCCGCGGACTCGGCGGCCGGGGCGTACCCCATCGACCGCAGCCCGTCGAGCAGCGACGCCGGGTCGGTCTGCGCGGCGAGCACGGTCGGCGCGAGGCGGCGCAGCCGGAGCGACGCGGACCGCTTGTCCGCCAGGATCTCGCCGAGGAGCGCGTCGTCGTCGCAGCGCACATAGGCGGAGGCGGCGCCGATCCGCAGGTGGCCGTGCTTCCGCGCCACGTCGTCGATGAGGTACGCGAGGGGCTGCGGGACCGGCGTGCGGGAGTGCGCCGTCAGGAAGTCGTGCAGGTCGGAAGCGCTGCGTCCGGCGTCGAGCGCGCGGCGTACGGAGCCGGGCGTGAACCGGTAGACGGTCGCGCCACCCTTCGATTCCACGTCCGCGAGGACGGCGAGCATGTCGGCGAGGGGACGGCGCAGCGGCCCGGGCGCGACCGCGGTGAGGTCGGCCTGGAGCAGCACGTGGTCGACGGCCTCGGGGAGGAGCGGGGCGAGCAGGGTCGCGGCCCGGGAGGCGGCGACGGACAGCTCGACGTCGTGGACGGCCACCGGCTCGGCCGCGGCCTCGGCGAGGGGCAGGTTGAGCAGCGCCCGGGCGGGCGAGGCGAGGGCCCCGCGGCCGGTGATCCCGAGCATCTCGGCCTCGGACAGCGTCCACAGGGCGATCCGGGAGCGGAGGTCGGAGGGGGAGGAGGTGCGGGCGCCGGGGAGCTGCCCGGCATCGGTACCCCGGCCGTACGCGGTGCCGGGGCCGGCGCTCGTGCCCCGGCCGTACGCGGTGCCCGCGCCGGTGCCGGTGCCTCGGCCGTACGGCGTGCCCGTACCCGCGCTGGTGCCCGTGCCGGTGCCTTGGTCGGGGGCGCCGGTGCCGGCGCCGAAGGCCGCTCCCGAGGGGGCGCCGCCCGGCGTGCCCGGTCCCGCCGGCCTGGCGGCCGTGCCCCGCAGGGGGCGTTCCCACCTCAGGCGGGCCAGCAGCGACTCCGGGTCCGCCGCCGAGCCCGGCGGCAGCGTGGCCTGAAGGGTGAGCACCCGCCGCCGGATCTCAGGCGCCGCGCCCCGGTCGAGGTCCGGGCCCAGCGCCGACAGCGCGCGGCCCTTCGCGTCCTGGCCGCCGACCAGACCGGCGGTACGCGTCCCCACCAGCCACGCCGTGACGAGCGCGGCCCAGCGCTCGGCCGCCGGCAGGTCGAGCCAGTCGTCGTACGCGGGCGTCGGCGCGTACCGCTCGTCCGCCTCGCCGTCCGAGGCCAGCAGCCCCGCCCCGTAACAGAGTTCCAGCCAGAACGCCGCGACCGGCTCCGTGACGTCCAGCGCCGCGGCCGTCCGCTTGAGGTCCCGTACCGACAGACCGCCCGAGCGCAGGACGGCGGGGCCGCCCTGGTCCCAGCTCTTCAGCAGCTCCTCGACCGTCGCGAGCGCCGTGTACGCCTGGCCGGCCGCCGCGTTGTCCACAGCCTGGGGAGGATAGGTGCGCAGGACGGACAGCGCCGGTGCGTGCGGCTCCGGCGTGCGGTGGGCCCGGCCGCCCCGCAGGTGCAGCGCGGCCTCGCGCGGCAGGACCACCGTGCGCGGGGAGGCGGGCAGCAGCAGGCCGCGGTCGCGCAGCCAGCGCACCGGCGGGGCCGGGTTCGGCGTCACCTCGCCGTACGGCGGCCCCCACACCAGCCGGTCGAGGACCGCCAGCGCGTCGGGCGGCGCCGTGTCGAGCAGCGCGCCCATCCGGTCCCGGTCGGTGAACAGCTCGGTCAGCGCGGCGACCGCCGAGACCGGGTCGTGCGTCGCGGGCAGTCCGGCCGCCGCGAGGATCTCCTGGATCCGGCCCGGTGACATGCCCGCCGTGGCTTCGGCGACGGTCGGGCCCAGGCCGGTCGGGGACGGGTGCTGCGGCGAGGGCGCGAGCAGTTCGCGCGCGGTCCGCACCAGCCGCAGCCGGTCGTCCTCGCCCCAGACGAGCGCCTGTTCGCGCAGCACCTCCAGCGCGCGCGGCAGCGCGGCCTCGATGTCCGGGTCGCCGTCGTCGCCGGTGAGCAGGGCGAGGAGCACGGGGTACGGGGCCGGGTCGGGGGCCACGGCCAGCGCCTCGGCGGTCTGGAGCGTGAACCGGTCGAGCCGTTCGAGCGCGCGGACGACGGAGCCGCGGGTGCCGGCGCGGGTCGCGAGCTGGGTCAGGTCGTTGGGCACGGGGGAGAGGAGGTCGGGGCGTGCGCGCAGCAGCGCGGCGAGCCCCTCGTCGCCCCGCGCGCGCAGCGCCTCCGCAAGCGTGCGTGGCGCAGCGGCGGCGCCAGTTCCTCCGGGCACGTGCGCCTCCCGATCGAGCTCACCGATCCCCATCCGCCCCACGTTAGCCCCTGCGCGGGCGCTAACGTCGGGGCGTACCGGCCGTGGAGGGGCATCGTGGGGATCGAGAGCGACCAGTTGGTCTTCGACTATCTGAGCCGGATCGGCGATCTGGCGCAGCAGCGGCAGCTGTCGTCGGCCACGCGGATGCGGCTCGTGTCGTCGCTGCGGGGCGAGATCGACCGTCGGCGCGCCACGGACGGCCGGGAGAGTCCGACGGCGGTCCGGAGCATCCTCGAGCAGCTGGGCACCCCGGACGAGGTGGTGGACCGGGCGGCGGGGATTCCGCCCGTACCGGCGCTGCCCGAGCAGCAGGGACGCCTGCGGAAGGCGCGGGCGGTGCCGAAGCCGAGTGCGGAGCCGGAAGCCGCACCGGGGCCCGGGCCGGAAGCGTGGGCGACCTCACCGCACCTGGCGGGGACGGACGAGGTCGGGGCGGCCGACACGGAACCGGACTGGTGGAGCACCGAGGCGGAGCCGCTGCCGGGGGACGACCTGGTGCCGGGGTTCCGGGGCGGGGTGGAGATCCCGGAACTCCTCAAGCCGCCGGCGGGGGAGACGGACGAGGCCGAGGAGGGGGGCGAGGCGGTCGAGGAGGACGCGCCGCGCCGGGGGTGGGAGCGCCTGCTGCGGCCTCGCCGTGCTGTCGCGCCCGCATCCGCCGCCGGCCTGGACCCGGACGCGGACCCCGCCACGGAGGGGGTGGCCACACCCGGCCGCCTCCGCCTCGGCAACCCCGTCCTCCTGCTCGCCGCGCTCCTCCTGATCGGCGGCGTCGTCTTCGGCTCCCTCCTGGCCCTCGCCGGGGGCTGGCTCCTCGCCTACGCCTCCCGCCGCCTCTCCCGCGCGGAGAGCCAGTGGGCCGTCGTCGTCCTCCCGGCCCTCGCGGCCACGGCGGGCGCCGTCTGGATCTGGGGCCGGGTCGAACGCCGCTGGGGCGCTCCGGTGGCCGAGGGGGGCGAGGCGATGGGCGCGGCGATCGCGGAGACCTGGCCGTGGGCGCTCAAGGGAGCGGCGGTGGCCTCGGCCCTCTTCCTCCTCTGGCGCGCCCGCAAGCACTGACGGGCGGCAGCTGTCCCTTCCCTCACCCCCGTCGCCCCAGCGGGAGGATCCCCGCACGCGGGTGGGGGTGTGGGCGCCCGCGACGAAGGAGGCCCCCGTCAGCCCTTCGTCGCAGCCGTCTCCGGCGCGCCCCACGGCGCCCCCGGGATCACCAGCGGCGACCCCGTCACCGGGTCCGGGATCACCACCGAGGTCAGGCCGAAGACGTCCCGCACGAGCTCCGCCGTCACCACGTCCTTCGGGTGGCCCTCCGCCACCACGCGGCCCGACTTCATGGCCACCAGGTGGTCGGCGTACCGCGCCGCCTGGTTCAGGTCGTGCAGCACCAGGACGATCGTCCGTCCCCGGGCCACGTTCAGGCGGCGTACCAGGTCCAGCACCTCGACCTGGTGCGAGATGTCCAGGTACGTCGTCGGCTCGTCGAGCAGCAGCAGGTCCGTCTCCTGCGCGAGCGCCATCGCGATCCAGACGCGCTGCCGCTGCCCGCCCGACAGCTCGTCCACCGACCGCTCGGCGAGCGCGGCGACGTCCGTGCGCTCCATCGCGTCGGCGACGGCCCGCTCGTCCTCCCGCGACCACTGCTTCCACCACGCCTGGTGCGGCTGGCGTCCACGCGACACGAGGTCCGCGACCGTGATCGCCTCCGGGGCGACCGGGGTCTGCGGCAGCAGGCCGATCTGCTGCGCGATCCGCTTGGTCGGGAGCTTCGCGAGCGACTCCCCGTCCAGCAGCACCGCGCCGCCCGCGGGCTTGAGCAGCCGGCCGAGCGCCCGCAGCGTCGTCGACTTCCCGCACGCGTTGGGGCCGACGATCACGGTCACCTTGCCGTCGGGGACGGCCAGGTCCAGGTCCCGCACGACCGTACGGTTCTCGTACGCGAGCGTCAGCTCGCGCGTGGTCAGCCGGCTCCGGCTCACGACGTTCCTCCCACGCTTCGGCTCCGGACGATGAGCCAGATCAGGTACGGGGCGCCGACCGCCGCCGTCAGAACACCCACGGGCAGCTCGGTCGGCGAGAACAGCCGCCGCCCCAGCAAGTCCGCCAGGACCACGACGAACGCCCCCGTCAAGGCCGAGCACAGCAGCGGGATCTGCGCCGTACGGGTCATACGGCGGGCGATCTGCGGCGCGAGCAGCGCCACGAAGTCGACCGGACCGGCCACCCCCGTGGCCACCGAGGCGAGCACGACACCGACACCCACGAGTCCGAGACGGACCCGCCCGAGCCGTACGCCCAGCGCCGTCGCCGTGTCGTCGTCCAGGGAGACCGTCCGCTGCGCGCGGGCGGCCCACAGGATCGCCGGCAGCAGCGCGAGCAGCGTCCAGCGGATCGGCGCGGCCTCGTCCCAGCCGCGCCCGTTGAGCGAGCCCGTCATCCAGATCTGGGCCTGCTGGGCGACCAGGTAGTCGCCCTTGGTCATGAAGAGGGTGATGAGCGAGCGCAGGGCGATCGCGAAGCCGATGCCGATGAGCACGAACCGGGTCGCGTGCAGCCCGCCGCGCCAGGCGAAGACGTACACGAGCGCCGCCGCGGCGATGCCGCCCGCGATCGACAGGTAGGGCAGGACGGTGTACGAGGTGAGGCCGAAGGTCATCGCGCCGACCGTGAGGGCGCCCGCGCCCTGGCTGATGCCGATGATGTCGGGGCTGGCGAGCGGATTGCGCGCGACGGTCTGGATGAGCGCGCCCGCGATGCCGAACGCGGCGCCGACCATCAGCCCGACGGCGAGCCGCGGCATCCGCAGTTCCTCGACGACGAAGGCGGCCCGCGAGTCCTGCCCGACGAGCACCTTCAGGACCTCGGACGGTTCGACGAACCTCTCGCCGACACAGAGGTAGGCGACGCCGGCCGCGGCCAGGACCAGAACCAGGCCCACGGCCACCGCGGCCGAGCGGCGGTGGAGCAGGAACGATCCGCCGCCGAAGCGCACGATCCCGTGACCCACGGGGCGTACAGCGGTCATGCCGGCACCGCCTTCCGGCGGACCAGCGTCACCAGGAACGGCACGCCGATGAGGGCCGTCATCACACCCGCCGGGACCTCGCCCGGGGGGAAGAGCACCCGCCCGATCACATCCGACACCAGCAGCATCACCGGCCCCACGAGCGCCGCCATCGGCAGCACCCAGCGGTGGTCGCCGCCCACGATGGCGCGGGCGATGTGCGGGACCGCGAGACCGACGAACGCGATCGGACCGGCCGCCGCCACCCCCGCGCCGGTCAGCACGGTCGCTCCGACGCCGCCCACGACCCGTACGGTCGCGACCCGCTGGCCGAGCCCCTTCGCCACGTCCTCGCCCAGCGCCAGCGCGTCGAGTCCGCGCGCCACGGACACCACGAGGACCGCGCCGATCAGCAGGAACGGCCAGATCTGGCCGACGACCTCGGCGTCCCGCCCGTCGAGCGAGCCGATCTGCCAGAACCGGAACTCGTCCAGCGCCGCCGCCCTCGTCGTCAGGATCCCGGTCGTCACGGAGAGCAGCAGGGCGTTGATCGCGGCGCCGCCGAGCGCGAGCTTCACCGGCGTCGCCCCGCCCCGCCCGGCGGCGGCGACCGCGTACACCGCGACCGACGCGAGGGCCGCGCCCGCGAAGGCGAACCACACGTACCCCGTCAGCGTGTGCACCCCGGCGAAGGCGATGGCGAAGACCACCCCCACCGAGGCCCCTTGGCTGATGCCGAGGATGCCGGGGTCGGCGATGGGGTTACGGGTGATGCCCTGGAGGGCCGTGCCCGCGAGGGCCAGTGCCGCGCCGACCATCAGCCCGATCAGGGTCCTGGGCACCCGCATCTCCCGGACGACCTGCGCGTCGTCGCTCGTCCCGCCGTGCAGCAGCGCGTCGAGCACCGTCGACGGGGCGATGGCCCGCGCGCCCACGGCGAGGCTCAGCAGGACCGCGAGGAGGAGGGCGATGACGGCGGCGACGGTGGCGAGGACGCGTCTGGAGGGGAAAGCGGCTGTCATCGGGGCCCATCAGGAGGTGCGGGTTCGGCTGCGGTGCGCGGACGCGGGTTCGAGTTCGGTAAGGCTTGGCTCAGTCTAAGCAGCCGCCGGATTCGAACACCTGGGCACAATGTCCCCCATGACTTCACTCACCGTCGGCTTCGACCTCGACATGACGCTGATCGACTCCCGCCCGGGCATCAAGGCCACCTACGAGGCCTTCTCCGCCCAGGTCGGCGTACCGATCGACGCCGACCTGGCCGTCTCCCGGCTCGGGCCGCCGCTGGAGCACGAGCTGGCGCACTGGTTCCCGGAGGCGGAGATCGAGCGGCGCGTGGCCGAGTACCGCGCCCTCTACCCGACGTACGCGATCGTGCCGTCGCTCGCGATGACCGGCGCGCGGGACGCGATTCAAGCCGTTCGTGAGCGGGGCGGCCGGACGATCGTCGTCACCGCGAAGAACGAGCCGCACGCCAAGCTGCACCTCGCCCACCTCGGCATCGACCCCGACGCCGTCATCGGCGGCCTGTGGGCCGAGGGCAAGGCGGAGGCCCTGCGCGAGCACGGCGCGGGCGTGTACGTCGGCGACCACACGGGGGACGTGCGGGGCGCGACGACCGCGGGCGCCGTGTCGGTGGCCGTGGCCACCGGACCGTGCGACGCGGAGGAGCTGCGTGCGGCGGGCGCCGATGTCGTCCTGGCCGACCTGACAGAGTTCCGCCCCTGGTGGGAGGCGTATCAGGCCTGACGGGCCGGAGCCGTGGCGGCTTTCGCCTCGCGGCGCTGCGCCGCGATCGAGCGCAGCACGCCGGCGCCCGCGACCAGGAATCCGACGCCCATCAGCATGCACACGGCGTACGCCACGGGCGGGAACGGCTCGGTGCCCAGGAACAGCGGGGCGACCGTGACCAGTGTGGCCACCGCGCCGATGATGAAGACGATCGCACCGGCCCGGACGAGACCGTCACCCGGCGCGGAGTCGTCCGAGGGGGCCGAAGGGGTTTCACTACGCATTCGGCCAGGGTAGTTCCCAGGCCGGAGGAACAAACCGGCGACGTCTTGTCACCAGCCCGAAGCCCATTAGCCTTGGTGGCGGCGGGTCGGGCGACCCGCTGTATTGCTATCCAGAGCCGGATTCCCGGCGCATCCATCGAGTACGAGGACAAGGACAGACGTGCCTACCGGCAAGGTCAAATGGTTCAACAGTGAGAAGGGCTTCGGCTTTCTCTCCCGGGACGACGGCGGCGACGTGTTCGTCCACTCGTCGGTGCTCCCTGCCGGAGTCGACGCCCTCAAGCCGGGGCAGCGCGTGGAGTTCGGGGTGGTGGCGGGCCAGCGCGGTGACCAGGCGCTCTCCGTCACGGTCCTCGACCCGACCCCGTCCGTCGCCGCGGCGCAGCGCCGTAAGCCCGACGAACTGGCGTCCATCGTGCAGGACCTGACGACGCTCCTGGAGAACATCACGCCGAGCCTTGAGCGGGGCCGCTACCCCGACAAGGTGCACGGCAAGAAGATCGCGGGTCTGCTGCGGGCGGTCGCCGACCAGCTCGACGTCTGAGCCGCCCGTCCCGTCCGGTCACGGGAACGCCAGCGCGTCCGGGCCGAGGGGCGGCACGAGCCCCTCGGCCGCGGCGCGGGTGAGCAGCCCGCGGACCGCCGCGTAGCCGGCCTCGCCCAGGTCGGCCGTGAACTCGTTGACGTAGAGCCCGATGTGCTGATCGGCCACCTTCGGGTCCATCTCCTGCGCGTGCTCGAGGACGTACGGCCGCGAGGCGGTCGGGTCCTCCCAGCCCATCCGGACCGAGGCGCGCGCCGCCTCGGCGAGGCGCAGCAGCATGTCCGTGCCGAGCGAGCGCCGGGCGATGATCGCGCCCAGCGGGATCGGCAGGCCGGTGGTGTCCTCCCAGTGGGAGCCCATGTCGGCGAGGGCGTGCAGACCGTAGTTCTGATAGGTGAAACGGGCCTCGTGGATGACGAGCCCCGCGTCGACCTTTCCGTCGCGGACGGCGGGCATGATCTCGTGGAACGGCATCACGACGACGTTCCCGACGCCTCCGGGGACGACGTCCGCGGCCCACAGCCGGAAGAGCAGGTACGCGGTCGAGCGCTCGCTGGGCACGGCGACGGTTCTGCCCGTCAGGTCCACGCCGGGCTCCCGCGTGAGCACCAGCGGGCCGCAGCCGCGGCCCAGGGCGCCGCCGCAGGGCAGCAGGGCGTACTCGTCGAGGACCCAGGGCAGCACGGCGTACGAGACCTTCAGGACGTCGTACGCGGAGGTGCCGCTCTCGGCCCAGCCGTTGGTGAGATCGATGTCCGCGAACGTCACATCGAGGCGCGGGGCGCCGGGGATGCGGCCGTGGGCCCAGGCGTCGAAGACGAAGGTGTCGTTCGGGCAGGGCGAGTACGCGATCTTGAGCTTGCGCGTCATGGGGCGGGCTCCACGAAGAGGGAGTGGCTGAGCAGCTGGAAGGTGTGGCGCAGCGCGTCCATCGCCTGGCCGATCCGCCACGCGCCTCGGTCGCGCGGGCCGACCGCGTTGGAGACGGCCCGGATCTCGACGACGGGCACGCCGTACGCGGCGGCCGCCTCGGCCACCCCGAACCCCTCCATCGCCTCGGCGGCGGCGCCCGGGTGACGCCGCGCCAGCTCGGCGGCGCGCTCGGCGGTGCCGGTCACGGTGGAGACGGTGAGGACGGGCGCGACGGTGTGGTGCTGCCCGCCGCGGGTGAGGGCGGCGGAGATCCGGCGGACGAGCGTGCGGTCCACCGCGTGCGCGGAACGCCCGAAGCCGAGTTCCTCGACCGTCAGATAGCCGTCGGGCGTCTGCGCCCCGAGGTCGGCCGAGACGATCGCCTCGGAGACGACGACGGAACCGAGGGGTGCGAGGGGCTGGAACCCGCCGGCGATCCCGGCGGACACGACGAGGTCGTAGGGCGCGGGCGCGGGTTCGGACGCCTGGGCCGAGGCGGCGTGGGCGAGCGCGGTGGCGGTGGCGGCCGCGACGGCGGCCGGCCCGACGCCCCCGACGAGGACGTCGACGACGACCCCCACGGCCGGCGTCGCCCCGGGGCGGGGCCTGCCCACGTCGGGGCGGGGCCCGGGAGCCGGTTCAGGAGACGGGCGCGTGCCCGGCGTCGACGCGTCGGGGGGTGGCGGGAGCGTGGAGGTGTGGCGGTGGAGGCGGTAGCCGCCCGGGAGGGGGCAGTCGCCCGAGCCCGGGCCACCGAGCGTGAGGCCCCGGGCGACGGAGTCCGCCTCCGCCGCCACGGCCGTCACGATCAGGATCCGGAGGGCCACCGGAGGATCAGGCGTCCTTCTTCAGCTCGAAGTGCCAGATGCCGGTCAGCTTCTTGCCGTCGGTCTCCACGATGGTGACCTGGGTCTTGTTGGTGGTCTCGCCGGTCTGGCTGGAGAAGAAGGCGCTGGCCGGAATGGTCCGGTACGTCTTCTTGTACGGCTCCGGCTCGGCCTGCTGGCCACCGAGGAAGATGGTCCAGCCCTTGTCGGCGATCTCGGGATCGACGCCGAAACGGACCTTGTCGTCCGCGGAGACCGTGAGGGTCTTCTCGGCCTTCTTGTTGAGGCACTGCTGGACCTGCGACTCCTTGATGGCGTCGCCGTCGTTGTAGCAGGCGGCCTCGGAGTGCACCGAGTCGGTCCCGACCGTCAGGGTCGCGAGCGGAGTCGGCTTGTCGCAGGCGGAGAGTACGAGGAGCCCGGCGGAGACGGCCCCGAGGGCGACGGCGGCCCGGCGGCGCGAGCCGGTGAAGAACGCAACGGTCATGGCCCGAAGGCTATCGGGCGTGTCGAGCTGCGCCACGCGGGGGTGCGGCGCGCCGCCATTTCCGCCCGGTGTGGCCCTGGCCCGACCGTCACGCACCCGCAGTGAGGCGGGGCGCCCGCCTCACTGCGGGTGCGTGACGGGCAGGGGTTTGCGCGCCGCCCGCAGCAGACCCCTGACCGACAGCAGCGCGCCCAGGCCGAGGATGGCGGCCGCCACGGACATGCCCACCCGGCCGCTCAGCGGCAGCGAGATGCCGATCGCGCCGCCCACCACCCAGGACATCTGCAGCAGCGTCTCCGAGCGGGCGAACGCCGACGTGCGCACCACCTCCGGCACGTCCCGCTGGATCAGCGCGTCCAGCGACAGCTTCGCCAGTGCCTGCGTCAGGCCCGCCACCGCCCCCAGCACGGCGACCATCACCCCGCTGAAGAACACCGCCGCGAGGACCGCCGCCGTGCACACGCTCATGATCATCGTGGCGATGATCACTTCCGGCGCGTGGCCGCGGTCCTTCAGGAGCGAGCCGACCGCCGTGCCGCACGCGTTCCCCACGCCCGCCGCCACCGCCACCATCGCCAGCGACACCGCCGCGCTCTGTCCGGAGAGCGGATGCTCGCGCAGCAGGAAGGCCAGGAAGAAGATCAGGAAGCCCGACAGCACCCGCTGCGCGGCGTTCGCCTGCAGCCCGTGCAGCACCGAGGGGCCCACCGTGCGCAGGCTCGGCTTCTCCTCACCGTGCGTCAGCAGGTGCGCCCGGCGCTCGCCCTTCGCCGAGTCGACCTTGTGCGGCATCCGGAAGGCCCAGTACCCGCCGAGCAGGAACAGCGCACACGCCCCGTACAGCGGATACGGCGGGCCGATCTGCTGCAGCCCCGCTCCGATCGGCGCGGCGATGCCGGTGGCGAGCAGGCCCGCCAGGGTGACCCGGGAGTTCGCCTTCACCAGGGAGAAGCCGTGCGGCAGCAGGCGTGGCACGACCGCGCTGCGGACCACGCCGTACGCCTTCGACGCCACCAGCACGCCCAGCGCCGCCGGATACAGCTCCAGGCCGCCGGTGGCCACCGCCCCCGACATGGTGAGCGCCAGGACCGCCCGGGTCAGCATCGCCCCGGCCATCGCCGCGCGACGGCCGTGCGGGATGCGGTCCAGGAGCGGACCGATCACGGGCGCCAGGAGCGTGAACGGGAGCATCGTGATCGCCAGGTAGAGCGCGACCCGGCCGCGTGCCTCGTCCGTCGGTACGGAGAAGAAGACCGTGGAGGCGAGCGCGACGGTGATCATGACGTCGCCGGCGCCGTTCACGGCGTGCAGCTCGATCAGCTTTCCCAGGCCGGACTCGCCCGCGCCGTGCGCGTGCGTCGCCTTCCGGATGCCCTTCGCCGTACCGGTGAACGGCAGGTGGAGGGCGCGCCCGACCGCCCGGCCCGCTCGGCTGAGCGGCCCGGCATGATCGTCGGATCGTTCGGACGACCGTGCGGCTGCCACTCCGTCATAGTGCCCCACACCCGTCCCGTACGAACCGTGGCACGGCGGGTGGCCGGTCCACGATCCGGGCCACTTGGGGCGGGCAGGTGGGCGGCGGGCGGCGGAGGGGGTAGCGTGCGTAGCGCGCCACCGGCGGAAGTTCTCGGCCGCGCGCCTCTTCGGCATCCCGCAGAATGGATGACGAGAGGTGTGCCCGAGACACGCGAGACATGTCGGGTGCGGACGTCGATGCGGCCCCCTGGTCCGCTCCGCCCGCCGCCCGTAGCTTCGCTCCCGCTCCTCGGCCCGGCGCACCCGTGAGACGGCGTAGGAGAGAAGCGAGACCTGTGAGTGCTGCGACGACGCGAAGCCGTACCCCGCGTACCCCGCGTACCCCCGACCGCCTGTGCGCCGAGGCGGTAGACCTGGCGCGGGCGGCCGCCGAGGAGGCGGCCGCACCCGGGATCGTCGGGCCGCACGTGGAGGCCGTCGCCGAGGGTGACCGGGTGGTCACGCACTTCTTCGAGTGCGAGGAGCCCGGCTACCGCGGCTGGCGCTGGGCCGTGACGGTCACGCGCGCCTCCCGGGCCAAGAACATCACCCTCGACGAAACCGTCCTGCTGCCCGGCGCGGACGCCCTCCTCGCCCCGGAGTGGGTGCCGTGGAGCGAGCGGCTGCGGCCGGGCGACATGGGGCCGGGGGACCTGCTGCCGACCGAGCAGGACGACCTTCGGCTGGAGCCGGGCTACACCGGTGAGGACGCGCCGCCGCCGAACTCCGTGGTCTCGGAGGAGATGGCGGACCACCTCGACGCCGAGGACGCCGAGATCGTCTCCCGTACGCCGTCCCGGGGCGCGATCGCCTCGGTGGCCGAGGAACTCGGCATGCGGCGCGCGCGGGTGCTCTCGCGGTACGGGCTGCATGTGGCGGCGGACCGCTGGGAAGAGTCGTTCGGCGCGAAGACCCCCATGGCGCAGGCCGCCCCGGCGTCGTGCGATTCCTGCGCGTTCCTGGTGCCGCTGGCCGGCTCGCTGAAGCAGGCGTTCGGCGTGTGCGCGAACGAGTTCTCCCCGGCGGACGGGCGGGTCGTCTCGCTCGCGTACGGCTGCGGTGGGCACTCGGAGGCGGCGGTGATGCCGAAGCCCCCGAGGCCGGCGCCGCCGGTGCTGGACTCGGTGGGCGCGGACGTGTTCCCGCTGCGCCCCCCGAAGGACTCGGGCTCCACGACGGACCCGGACACCACGTCGGAGGACCTGGGCCACTCCTAGCCCGCAGGGCCGGCCGACGCCGACGGGTCGGTCGCCGTCCCCCTGGGCGGTGCCGAGCCCCAGCGGGGTGGTGCCCCGGTCCCACCGGGCGGTGCCCACCTTGTTGTGGGCAGGCGTTCCGCAGGGCGGAACGGGTGGGCGCAACCCACGACGGCGCCGCACCTGTGGGCACCGCAGGCACGGGGAGCCTGGGGCCCGGCGAGGGCGCCGTCCCGCGCCCACCCGTCCCTCCCCCGGGGGCTTCGCCCTGGGGGCCCCCACGAGGGACGATTGCCCACACGGGGGAGGGGTGGGTGACCGCCTGCCGGGCGATAGTCCACACGGGCGGGTGGCGGAGGGGCGGGGCGGGGCAGCGTCCCAGCGGGGCCATCGCCCACACGGGCGGCGTGGCCCGGCGCCGTGAGGGCGGGCCCCGCGCCAACGGGGCCGTTGCCCCAGGGGCCGCCGCCCGCACGGGGCAGAGCCGGCGTCACCTCAGGCCCACGGAGGGGCCCCGCACCTCCCGCCCACCCCAACCCCAAGGGTGAAGGCCACTCACGTGGGCAGGCGACGCAAGAGGCCCGCAGGTCGCGGTACCTTCGGGCCCCGGCACAATCCCGCCCCGCAGAGTGGAGTCAGACGTGAGCGTCAGCGTCAGGACGTCGACCGACGGAGCCGACCCCTTCGGTACCGCACGGCTGCGCAGAGGCGTCCTCGATGCCTGGGGCGCCGGGCCCGCCCGGTTCCGGGAGGACGCCAACGCCGAGGAGGACCTCGCCCTCGGCGGCTACCGCGACCGCCTCGTCGTCGAGCTCGCCCAGAACGCCGCGGACGCCGCCCGCCGGGCCGGCGTCACCGGCCGCCTCCGGCTCACACTCCACCCCGCCGGTCCCGACGCCCCCGCCGTCCTGGCCGCCGCCAACACCGGCGCGCCCCTGGACGCGACCGGCGTCGAGTCGCTCTCCACCCTCCGCGCCTCCGCCAAGCGCGGCGAGCACGACAACTCCACCGCCGTCGGCCGCTTCGGCGTCGGCTTCGCCGCCGTCCTCGCCGTCTCCGACGAGCCCGCCGTCCTGGGCCGCCACGGCGGTGTCCGCTGGTCCCTCGCCGAGGCCCGCGAACTGGCCGCCGAGGCCGCCCGGCACAGCCCCGGCCTCGGGGACGAACTGCGCCGCCGCGACGGCCACGTACCGCTGCTGCGCCTCCCGCTGCCCGCCGAGGGCACCGCCCCCGAGGGCTACGACACCGTCGTGGTGCTCCCGCTGCGCGACTCCGCCGCCGTCGACCTCGCCGAGCGGCTCCTCGACTCCATCGACGACGCCCTGCTCCTCACCCTCCCCGGCCTCGCCGAGATCGTGATCGAGACCTCGGAGGGCGTACGGACGATGCGCCGCTCGGAGGACGACGGGTACATCCACATCGCCGACTCCGCCACCGGCACCCACCGCTGGCGGACCGTCAGCCACGGCGGCCCCCTCGACCCCGACCTCCTCAAGGGCCGGCCGGTCGAGGAGCGGATGCGCCCGCACTGGTCGGTGACCTGGGCCGTACCGGTCGACGGCCAGGGCGCCCCGCTGTACCCCCGTACCGCCCCCGTCGTGCACGCCCCCACCCCCACCGACGAACCGCTCGGCATGCCCGCCCTGCTGATCGCCTCGCTGCCGCTCGACACCGCGCGCCGCCACCCGGCGCCCGGACCGCTCACGGACTTCCTGGTCGAGCGGGCGGCCGACGCGTACGCCGAACTCCTCGCGGACTGGCAGCCGGTGACGGTCGCCACGATCGACCTGGTGCCCGGACCGCTCGGCAAGGGCGCCCTGGACGGGGCGCTGCGCGCGGCGATCCTGCGGCGCCTGCCGCGCGTGGCGTTCCTGGCGCCCGAGGCGCCGTCCGAGGACGTGCCCGCGCTGCGGCCCGTGGAGGCCGAGGTGGTGGAGGGCGCCGGCGCCGAGACCGTCGCCGTCCTGGCGGAGGTCTTCCCGGCCCTGCTGCCCGCGGGGCAGGAGCGGCGGACCGAGCTGCGCACGCTGGGCGTCGGGCGCGTGCCGCTGACGGAGGCGATCGACCGGCTCGCCGGGGTGGACCGGTCGCCGTCGTGGTGGTGGCGTCTGTACGACTCGCTGGCCGGGGTGGACCCGGACCGGCTGACGGGCCTGCCCGTCCCGCTGGCCACGGGGGCGGAGGCGCCCGAGGAGGCCCGGATCCGGACCACCATCGGACCCCGGCACGTCCTGCTGCCCCAGGACCGCACCCCGGCCGATCTGACCCGGCTCGGCCTGAAGGTCGCCCACCCGGACGCCGCCCATCCGCTCCTGGAGAAGCTGGGCGCCCTGCCCGCCACGCCCCGCGCCGTGCTGACCACACCGCAGGTCAGGGCGGCGGTCGCCGGTTCCCTCGACGCGGGGGAGATCTGGGACGAGGACGCGGACACGCTGGACGCCGACGAACTCGCCGAGACCGTCCTCGCGCTCGTCCGGGACGCGGAGCTGGAGCCGGGCGAGGAGCCGTGGCTGGGCGCGCTGGCCCTGCCCGACGAGGACGGTGAGCTGGCGCCCGCCGGTGAACTGGTCCTGCCCGGCAGCTCGTTCGCCGCCGTGATGCGCCAGGACGAGCTGGCGCTGTGCGACGCCGACCTGGCCGACCGCTGGGGCGAGCAGCCGCTCGCCGCCTGCGGGGTGCTGGCCGACTTCGCGCTGGTCCGTGCCACCGACCTCGTGCTCGACCCGGACGAACTGGAGCCGCGCGAAGGGGACTTCGCCGAGCCCGACGACGCCGGCCTGCTCGACGCTGTCGACGTGTGGTGCGAGGACGTCCTGGACCGGCTGCCGGAGGCCCCGGTTCCGCCGGTGGCGACCGAGATCGTCGCCGTACGGGACCTGGACCTGGTCGACGACGACGCCTGGCCGCAGGCGCTCGCCCTGCTCGCGCGGCCGCCGCTGCGGGACGCGATCACCCAGCCCGTACGGGTGCTGATGCCGGACGGGACCACCGAGACCGTACGGTCGTACACCGCCTGGTGGCTGCGCGACCACCCGGTCCTCGACGGCCGCCGCCCCGCCGGTCTGCGGGCCGCCGGGACGGACCCGCTGCTCATCGGCCTGTACGACTCCGCCGACGCGACCGGCTTCGAGGACGAGCAGGTCCTGCGGGCCCTGGGCGTCCGCACCTCGGTCGCCGCGCTCCTGGACGAGCCGGGTGGCGCGGCCGAACTCCTGACCCGCCTCGCCCACCCGGAGCGCGAGGTGACCGGCGCCCAGCTGCACGCCCTGTACACGGCGCTCGCGGACCTGGACCCGGAGCACGTCACGCTGCCGGACGAGCTGCGCGCGGTCGTGGACGGCGAACTCGTCGTGGTGGACGCCGCGGAGGCGCTGGTCGCGGACGCCCCCGACCTGCTGCCGCTGGCCGGCGGGCTGCCGCTGCTGCCGGTCGCCCCGTCGCGGGCGGCCGATCTGGCGGAGCTGTTCCAGGTGCGGCGGCTGAGCGAGACGGTCGAGGCCGGGGTCACCACGGTCGGCGAGGAGCACGAGGTGCCGCCCGCGGTCCACGCCCTCCTCGGGCCGGCGACCCCGGACACGTACGTCGAACACGAGGAACTGCGCGCCGCCGGAGTCGAACTCGACTGGCGCCGCACCCCCGACGGCACGATCCACGCCGCCACCCTGGAGGGCGTCGCCGCGGGCCTCGCCTGGGCGGCGGGCCAGTGGCCCCGCCGCTTCGAGGTCGCGGCCCTGCTCGAAGACCCGTCGCGCACGGCGGAACTGGCCCGGGACCGCTGGTTCGACTAGCCCGTTTCGCGGCGGCGGGCGAAGAGGCTGCGGCCGTGTCGAGGACGACATGTCTGGCGGTGGGCGGAGCCCGTGTGTCAGGCGGGGAACCTGTGGTCCACCCACCGCCAGGCGAACTCCAGGATCACCGCACCCGCCGCCGCGATCGCCACCGCCGTCCAGGGCATCGTCACGCCCACCAGCTTCAGGGCGAAGAAGTCCTGGAGCCAGGGGACGACCAGGACGAGGAGGAAGGCTCCGCCCATCGTCGCCACCAGGGCGATGCGCCACCAGGTGTAAGGGCGGGCGACGATCGCCAGGACCCACATGGAGACCAGGAAGAGCGTCAGCGTGGCGGCGCTCGTCTCCGCGTCGAGCGCGCCCGGGCCGCTGTAGTGGGAGCGGGCGACGAGGTACGTGGTGAAGGTGGCCGCCGCCGCGACGATGCCGCCCGGGATCGCGTACCGCATCACCCGTTTCACGAAGTGCGGCCGGGCGCGCTCCTTGTTGGGGGCGAGGGCGAGGAAGAAGGCCGGGACGCCGATGGTGAGCGTCGACAGCAGGGTCAGGTGCCTCGGCAGGAAGGGGTACTCCACCTGCGAGCAGACCACCAGGATCGCCAGGAGCACCGAGTACACGGTCTTCGTCAGGAACAGTGTCGCCACGCGCGTGATGTTGCCGATCACCCGGCGGCCCTCGGCGACCACCGACGGCAGGGTGGCGAAGGAGTTGTTCAGGAGCACGATCTGGGCGACGGCCCGGGTCGCCTCGGATCCCGAGCCCATCGAGACGCCGATGTCGGCGTCCTTGAGCGCCAGGACGTCGTTGACGCCGTCGCCGGTCATGGCGACCGTGTGGCCGTGGGACTGGAGCGCGCCGACCATGTCCCGCTTCTGCTGCGGCGAGACCCGGCCGAAGACCGCGTTGTCGTCGAGCGCCTGGGCCATCTCCGCCCGGTCGGTGGGCAGTCCGCGGGCGTCGACGGTGTTCTCCGCCCCCGGCAGGCCGAGCTTCCCCGCCACCGCCCCGACCGAGACCGCGTTGTCGCCGGAGATGACCTTGGCGGCCACGTTCTGGTCCGCGAAGTAGGCGAGGGTGTCGGCCGCGTCCGGCCGCAGCCGCTGTTCGAGGACGACGAGGGCGCTGGGGACGGCGTCGTCGGCGACGTCGGGGGCGTCCAGTTCGCGGGTGGTACGGGCGAGGAGGAGGACGCGGAGCCCCTGCTCGTTGAGGTGGTCGATCTCGGCGAGCGTCGGGTCTTCGGCCTTCAGCAGGACGTCGGGGGCGCCGAGGAGCCAGGCCGAGGTCTCGCCGTCGCCCTCGCTGAAGGCCGCTCCGCTGTACTTGCGGGCGGAGGAGAAGGGCAGGGCCTTGGTGCAGCGCCATTCGTCGGCGTCGGGGTAGGCGTCGATGATGGCCTGGAGGGAGGCGTTGGGGCGCGGATCGGACTCGCCGAGGGCGCCGAGGACCTTCCGTACGTACTCCTCGCCGTTGTCGTTGAGGGTGCGCAGTTCGGTGACGTCCATGCCGCCCTCGGTCAGCGTGCCCGTCTTGTCGAGGCAGACGACGTCGACGCGGGCCAGGCCCTCGATGGCCGGCAGCTCCTGCACGAGGCACTGCTTGCGGCCGAGCCGGATCACGCCGATCGCGAAGGCGACGGAGGTGAGCAGGACGAGCCCTTCGGGGATCATCGGGACGATGCCGCCGACGGTCCGGGCCAGGGAGTCCTTGAGGTTGGTGTCCTTGACGACGAGCTGGCTGATGATGAGGCCGATCGCGGTCGGGACCATCATCCACGTCACGTACTTGAGGATCGTGGAGATGCCGGAGCGCAGCTCGGAGTGGACGAGGGTGAAGCGGGACGCCTCCTCGGCGAGCTGGGCGGCGTACGCCTCGCGCCCGACCTTGGTGGCGGTGAACGCGCCGCCGCCGGCGACCACGAACGAGCCCGACATCATCGTGTCGCCGGGTTTCTTCACCACCGGGTCGGCCTCGCCGGTCAGCAGCGACTCGTCGACCTCCAGGTTGTCGACCTCCGCGACCTCGCCGTCGACGACGACCTTGTCGCCGGGGCCGAGCTCGATGAGGTCGCCGAGGACGATCTCGGAGGTGGAGACCTCGGTGGAGACGCCGTTCCGGCGGACGGTCGGTTTCGCCTCGCCGATGACGGCGAGTCCGTCGAGGGTCTTCTTGGCGCGCAGCTCCTGGATGATGCCGATGCCGGTGTTGGCGACGATCACGAAGCCGAAGAGGCTGTCCTGGATCGGTGCGACGAAGAGCATGATCACCCACAGGACGCCGATGATCGCGTTGAAGCGGGTGAAGACGTTGCCGCGGACGATGTCGGCGGCGGAGCGCGAGCTGCGGACGGGTACGTCGTTGACCTCGCCGCGGGCGACGCGCTCGGCGACCTCGGCGGAGGTCAGTCCGGCGACGTGGTGGACGACGCGGGGTTCGTCCGCCGTGCTCTCCCTGTCGCCGGTGTCGATCTTCGCCCGCTGAGTCATGTTCTCGACGGTACGACCGGAAGGGCGCGTTCACCCGCCGAGGACGCGGAAGATCCGACCGGGGGAGGACGCAAATGGTCCCCCGGTACTACGGGCCCGGTCTACGGGACGTGGGGCGTGGCGCTCCCGGCGGCCTCGTGCCGCTTGATCGCCGCGTCACGCTTGCGGACGTACCAGATGCCGATCAGACCGAGGCCCGCTCCCGCCAGGCAGGTCCACACCCACCACGTCAGGTCGCGGTCGTCGAACCAGCCGTAGAAGGGGAGCTGGACGAGGAAGAGGACGAACCAGAGGATCGTGCCGCCGGTGATGGTGGCGACGACGGGCCCCTCGAGGGGCTCGGGTGCCTCGTGCTTCGGTGTCCACTTCGCCATGGGGTCAGTGTAGGTGGCGGGAATGCGTATCTACGCGCGGAGATGGACGCTCGCTCGTTCATGTGTTCATACTGAAACGGTTTGCCTCTGGCGGGTTTCCCTCGTATGAACCGCCAAAAGGACTTTCTCCGAAGAGGAACCCCCCATGAGCACCACGGCCACCGCCAAGGCCACGTCCCCCGAGGGCCCCGACGTTCCCGTCTCGGGCCTCGACCGCTTCTTCAAGATCTCCGAGCGCGGCTCGACCGTCGCCCGCGAGGTCCGCGGCGGCTTCGCCACCTTCTTCGCGATGGCCTACATCATCGTGCTGAACCCGATCATCCTCGGCAGTGCCAAGGACATGTACGGGCACCAGCTCGACGGTGGCCAGCTCGTCACCGCGACCGTCCTCACCGCCGCCTTCTCGACGCTCCTCATGGGCGTCATCGGCAACGTTCCGATCGCCCTCGCGGCCGGCCTCGGTGTGAACACCGTCGTCGCCCTCCAGCTCGCCCCGAAGATGTCCTGGGCGGACGCCATGGGCATGGTCGTCCTCGCCGGCATCGTCGTGATGCTGCTCGTCGCGACGGGCCTGCGCGAGCGCGTGATGAACGCCGTCCCGGTCGGCCTGCGCAAGGGCATCGCGATCGGTATCGGGCTGTTCATCATGCTCATCGGCCTCGTCGACTCGGGCTTCGTCTCCCGTATCCCCGACGCCGCGCACACCACCGTCCCGCTCCAGCTCGGCGGCGACGGTCACCTCACCGGCTGGCCGGTCCTGGTCTTCGTGCTCGGCACGCTGCTCACCCTCGCGCTGATCATCCGCAAGGTGCCGGGCGCCATCCTCATCTCCATCGTGGTGATGACGATCGTCGCGATGGTGATCAACGCCGTCGCCACCGTGCCGTCCTGGGGCCTGACCACCCCGACCTGGCCCGGGAACCCGGTGGCCTCGCCCGACTTCGGGCTGGTCGGCGAGGTGAGCCTGTTCGGCGGCTTCGGGAAGGTCGGGATGCTGACCGGCGTCCTGTTCGTCTTCACCGTGCTGCTGTCCTGCTTCTTCGACGCGATGGGCACCATCCTGGGCGTCGGTGACGAGGCGAAGCTGATCGACAAGGACGGCGACTTCCCCGGCATCAACAAGGTGCTGCTGGTGGACGGCCTGGCCGTCGCGTCCGGCGGCGCCACCTCCTCCTCGGCCACCACCTGCTTCGTGGAGTCCACGGCGGGCGTCGGCGAAGGGGCGCGCACCGGCCTCGCGTCGGTGGTCACCGGTGGTCTGTTCTCGGTGGCGCTGTTCCTCACGCCGCTCGCCACGATGGTCCCGTCCCAGGCGGCCACTCCCGCGCTGCTCGCGGTGGGCTTCCTGATCCTGGCCGGTTCCGTGAAGGACATCGACTGGAGCGACTTCACCATCGCCGTGCCGGCGTTCCTGGCGATGGTGATGATGCCGTTCACGTACTCGATCACGAACGGCATCGGCATCGGCTTCATCGCCTTCAGCGTGCTGCGGCTCGCCGCGGGCCGGGGCCGCGAGGTCCCGGTGGCCATGTACGTCGTGTCGGCGGTGTTCGTCTTCTACTACGCGATGCCGGCTCTCGGCCTCACGTGACCCCTCACGGAGCGTTCGTGGGCTTGAGCCCGTAGAACTTCTCCGTCTCGTCGACGGCGGAACTGAACCGTTCGTCGAAGTCATCGCGGATGAGCGTCCGGACCACATAGTCCTGGACGCTCATTCCGCGTTTGGCGGCGTGTCCCTTGAGACGGTCGAGCAGCTCACCGTCGATGCGCAGGCTGAGCACGGTCGATCCCATGCCCGTCAGGGTCGCGGCAGGAACGGTGCTCTTGCGTCACTTTCCGCATCCATCTCACTCGTTCGGGTGACAGATTCGGTCACGGGCATTCCGGATGGTATTTAGACTGGGTAATGAGTTATGCTAACGAACATGCCTGACCTGTCCCATGGCACCGCCGACGCGGCCGCCGTGAACGAGCTCCGCTCCGCCGTCATGCGACTGGGCCGACGCCTCAAGCACCAGCGTGTCGACGAGTCGCTGAGCCCGACCGAGATGTCGGTGCTCGGCACCCTCGCTCTCTGCGGCTCCGCCACCCCCGGCGAGCTGGCCCGCAAGGAGCACGTCCAGCCGCCCTCGATGACCCGCATCGTCGCGCTGCTCGAAGCCAAGGGACTGGTCCGGCTGGAGCCGCACCCCGACGACCGCAGGCAGAAGGTCGTCACCCAGACCGAGCGGGCCGAGGCCATGCTGGAGGAGTCCCGCCGCAAGCGGAACGCCTGGCTGGCCTCCCTCGCCGAGGGCCTGGACGAGGACGAGTGGGCCAAGCTGCGCGCGGCCGCCCCCGTCCTGGAGAAGCTCGCCCACCTGTAGACATCCCCGACGCCGAGGAGGCGACGCACTTTGAGTACGGGACCCGGAGCAGACTCCGCACCCGTCCACAAACCCGATACCCACACCCGCGGGCGGGGGGAAACCTTCTCCTCACTCCGCATACGCAACTACCGGCTGTTCTTCACCGGTGCCATCGTCTCGAACACCGGCACCTGGATGGCCAGGATCACCCAGGACTGGCTGGTCCTGAGCCTCACCGGATCAGCCGCCGCCGTCGGCATCACCACGGCGTTGCAGTTCCTTCCGATGCTGCTGTTCGGTCTGTACGGCGGTGTCCTCGCCGACCGCTACCCGAAGCGGCGCATCCTGCTGATCAGCCAGGCCGCGCTCGGCCTCTGCGGGCTCGCGCTCGCCGCCCTGACGCTCTCCGGCCACATCCAGGTCTGGCACGTCTACCTGGTCGCCTTCCTGCTCGGCATGGTCACCGTCGTCGACAACCCGACCCGGCAGTCCTTCGTCTCCGAGATGGTCGGCCCCGACCAGCTGCGCAACGCCGTCTCCCTGAACTCCGCGAACTTCCAGTCCGCCCGGCTCGTCGGCCCGGCCGTCGCGGGCCTGCTCATCGCCACCGTCGGCAGCGGCTGGTCGTTCCTGCTCAACGGCCTGTTCTTCCTCGCCCCGCTCGCCGGTCTGCTCCTGATGCGCCCCGCCGAGTTCCACAAGGTGGAGCGCGCGCCGCGGGGCAAGGGCCAGCTGCGGGAGGGCCTGCGGTACGTCGCCGGGCGGCCCGACCTGATCTGGCCCATCGTCCTCGTGGGCTTCGTCGGCACCTTCGGGTTCAACTTCCCGATCTGGCTCACGGCCTTCGCCGACGACATCTTCCACGTGGGCGCGGGGACGTACGGCTTCCTGAACACGCTCATGGCGGCCGGCTCGCTCGCCGGCGCCCTGTTCGCCGCCCGGCGCGGCAGCACGCGGCTGCGGATGCTGGTCGTCGCGGCGGTGGTCTTCGGCCTCCTGGAGATCGCGGCCGCCTTCTCCCCGTCCTTCTGGCTCTTCGCGTTGCTGCTGATCCCGATCGGCATGTTCGGCCTCACGGTCAACATCACCGCCAACTCGGCCGTCCAGCTGGCGACCGACCCGGTCATGCGGGGGCGCGTCATGAGCCTCTACATGATGGTCTTCGCCGGAGGCACCCCGATCGGGGCGCCTCTCCTCGGCTGGATCACCGACACGTACGGGCCGCGGATCGGCTTCGCGACGGGCGGCCTGGTCTCGCTCACGGCGGCCTGCGTCATCGGCCTGGTCCTGGCGCGGGTCGGCGGTCTGAGGATGTCCTTCGGCTGGCACCACGGCCACCCCCAGGTCCGCTTCGTCGCCCGCGACCGCCTGACGACGGCGGCGTAGCCGGGTACCCCGGGGGACGGGCGTGTCCGCCCGTCCCCGGGGCCGAGCCGTCAGACCCGGCGCTCCAGCACCTGGCCCGGCCAGTCGCCCACCGTGAACGGCTCCGTCCTCGTGAAGCCCTGGCGCTCGTAGTACGCCACCAGGCGGCCCTCGCTGCCCGCGAAGCAGTCCACCCGCAGCAGCGAGATCCCCTGGCGGCGGGTCTCCTCGACCGAGTGGGCCAGCAGGGCCGCGCCCACGCCCCGGCCGTGGAACCGCGCGTCCGTCGCCAGGAGGTGGACGTAGACCTCCGGCTCGTCCACCGGCGCCACGTACGACGTCGGGTGCGGGGTCAGCGTCACGGTGCCCGCCGGCTCGCCGTCGATCTCGGCGATCCAGGGGGTCCCCGAGGCGACGATCTCCCCGACCTTCCGCACCGCCGCGGGCTTCGACGTCCACGGGTCCGTGCCCCACTGGTCCGTGATGCCCATGCCGTTGAGCCAGACCACGGCGCTGTCCAGCATCGCGAGTATCGCGGGGACGTCGTCCGCCCCGCCCTTCCTGATCGTGATCTCCATCCGGCCCACGGTAGTCACTGCCAGACTCTCCGTATGAGGCTTTTCGCCGCCGTACTGCCACCGCCCGAGCAGCTGACCGAACTCGCCCGGGTCGTCGACCGCCTCGCCCGCCTGCCCGGTGCCGAACGGGTGCGCTGGACCGCGCGGCCCGGCTGGCACTTCACGCTCGCCTTCATGGGGGAGGTCGA
The DNA here is from genome assembly GCF_055564335.1 of Streptomyces sp. NPDC029139. Taxonomy (NCBI): domain Bacteria; kingdom Bacillati; phylum Actinomycetota; class Actinomycetes; order Kitasatosporales; family Streptomycetaceae; genus Streptomyces; species Streptomyces sp. NPDC029139. The sequence continues at coordinate 198,064 of NZ_JBVHWN010000010.1, forward strand.
CGAGGAGCTGCTCCCCGACCTCCACGAGCGGCTCGCCCGCGCCGCCCACCGGACAGCGCCGTTCGGTCTGCGTCTGCACGGCGGCGGGCGCTTCGGCCGGGCGGTGCTGTGGACGGGGGCCGCCGGGGACCTCGACACGATGCGGCTGCTCGCCGAGCGCGCCGACGCGGCCGCCCGCCGGGCCGGGGTGCCGATGGACGAGCACCGCCGCTACCAGGCGCACCTGACGATCGCCCGCTCGCGCGACGGCGTCGACCTGCGCCCCTTCGTCGACGCGCTCGCCCCCTTCGAGGGCGCTCGCTGGCAGGTCTCCGAGCTGGCACTGGTGCGCAGCAACCTTCCCGGCGGCGGCGTACCGGGGGAGCAGCCCCGATACGAGACGGTCGGCGCATGGCCGCTCGGAGGGGCGGGTTAACCTCGAAGGGTGGACCCGAAAACCCGTAACCGGATCATGGCCGGTGTGCTCGTCCTGATGTTCGCGATCATCGCGGTGGCCTCCGTGGTCGGTCAGTAGCCGAACCACCAGGCCCCCGCCGCCGGCCGCCGGCCGCCGCCCCGCTCACGGGGCGACGGCCGTTCTCGCGTACGGCTACGTCCTCACCGGGTGAAGACCCCTCACCAGGCGAACGCCTCGGGGGACGGGCCCGGGCCGGGGAAGATCTCGTCCAGGCCGGACAGCACCTCGTCGCTCAGCTCCAGCTCCAGCGCCCGCAGGGCGGACCGGAGCTGCTCCGCGGTGCGCGGGCCGACGATCGGGCCCGTGACGCCGGGGCGGGTGAGGAGCCAGGCCAGGGCCGCCTCGCCGGGCTCCAGGCCGTGCTTGTCGAGCAGGTCCTCGTACGCCTGCACCTTGGCCCGGACCGCGCTGTCGGTCAGCGCCTCCGCGGTGCGGCCCGAGGCGCGCCGTCCGCCGCTGGTCTCCTTGCGGATGACGCCGCCGAGCAGACCGCCGTGCAGCGGGGACCAGGGGATGACCCCGAGCCCGTAGTCCTGGGCGGCGGGGATGACCTCCATCTCGGCGCGGCGCTCGTAGAGGTTGTAGAGGCACTGCTCGCTGACGAGGCCGACCGCCCCGCGCCGGGCGGCGCTCTCGTTGGCCTGGGCGATCTTGTAGCCGGGGAAGTTGGAGGAGCCCGCGTAGAGGATCTTCCCCTGCTGGATCAGGACGTCGATCGCCTGCCAGATCTCGTCGAAGGGCGTGTGCCGGTCGATGTGGTGGAACTGGTAGATGTCGATGTAGTCGGTGCCGAGCCGCTTGAGGGAGCCCTCGACGGCCCGGCGGATGTTCACCGCGGAGAGCTTGTCGTGGTTGGGCCAGACGTTCTCGCCCTCGGCCGCCATGTTGCCGTAGACCTTGGTGGCCAGGACGGTCTTGTCGCGCCGGCCGCCGCCCTGGGCGAACCAGCTGCCGATGATCTCCTCGGTGCGGCCCTTGTTCTCACCCCACCCGTAGACGTTGGCCGTGTCGAAGTAGTTGATCCCCGCGTCGAGGGCGGAGTCCATGATCGCGTGGCTGTCGGCCTCGTCGGTCTGGGGTCCGAAGTTCATCGTGCCGAGGACGAGTCGGCTGACCTTGAGTCCGGTGCGTCCGAGCTGTGTGTACTTCATGGGGCACAAGCCAACGCCTTGGAGCGCGCTTCAAGCAAGAGGGGCCCGGCGCCCGGTCGTTGGGATCAGTTGCCGCCGAGCCAGCTGGTGGCGTCGAGGCGGTGGGCGGTCCCCGGCGGGACGACCTGGCGCAGGGCGGTCTCCATCTCCCGTACGCGGTCGGCGCCGAGGGTCGCGCACCACTCCGCGCGCAGCTCGTCGAAGACGGCGGCCGAGCGGGCCAGGGCGTCGCGGCCGTGCGCGGTGAGGCGGACGAGTTTGCGGCGTGCGTCGGCCGGGTCGTCGGCGCGCTCGGCGTAGCCGACGGCGAGGAGGCGGTCGACGGTCTTGCCGGCGGCCTGCTTCGACACCCCGAGGTGACGTCCGATCTCGCTCGCGGTGGCTCCCCGGGGGCCGCCCGCGCCGATGGCCTGGAGGGCGAAGCCGTGGGCGGGGCGCAGCTCCGGGTGGCCCTGGCGGGCGAGTTCGGCGTGCAGCCGGTCGATGAGGGTGCGGAAACCGGCGAAGAGGAGCAGGGGCAGCTCGAACCCCGGAGTGGAATCCCCCTTGCCGATATCGACAACCTGGTTTACGTTTCTCTCCTCCGCATGGTCAACCATGTTGTCGATCCTATCTCTCTGTCCCAGGAGCCGCCTTGTTCACCGATCACACCGTAGAGACCGCCCCCGCCGCCTCCCGTCCCCCCATGGAGAAGGTGACCGCCGCCTGGGGGCACCTCCCGCAGGCCGTCGCGCGCATGGCGGAGTCCCCGCACGCGCTGGACGGCTTCCTGAGGATGAGCGCGCTGTTCGAGACCACCACGCTCGACCCGCACTCCCGCGAGACCGTCATCCTGACGGTCGCCGAGCGGAACCAGTGTCATCTGTGCATCGAGCTGCACGAGCGGAAGCTGGCCGCTCTCGGCCCGGCGGAGCAGCCCGGACGACTGCGGGCCGTACGGCAGTTCACACATCAGGTCCTCGCCGCGTCGGGTGCGGTGAGCGACGCGGAACTGGAGCGGTTCTTCGCGCACGGCTACACCCGCCAGAACGCCCTGGAGGTCGTCCTGGGCATCGGCGCGTACACCCTGTCCACCCTGGCGAACCGGCTCACGCGCTCGGCGTGAACGCGCTCAGCGCGCCCGGTAGGGCGCACCCAGGCCCCACGCCTGCTGCATGGCCGCCGCGAAGGCGCCCGCCAGCTTGTGCTCTCCGGTCGGGCCGGGGTGCGTGCCGTCGTACGTGTCGGCGCGGAGGTCGTACGACTCCGGGACCGTCGCGAGCAGCAGCGGCGACGCGGCCGTGTCCAGGTCCGCGACGGCCTTCGCGAGCAGTTCGTTGAAGCGCTCGCACTCGGCGGCGAACGGTGCGTCGGACTCCGCCCGTATGTTGGGGATGACGGGCAGGACCACGGCCCTGAGGTGCGGGTTCGCCGCGCGGGCGGCGGCGACGAAGGCGCGCGTGTTCTCGGCCGTCTGACCGCTGTCGGTGTAGAAGCCGAGGTCGATCAGGCCGAGGGAGACCAGCAGGACGTCCGCCGCGCTCGCGGTGACCGCCTCGCCGATCAGCGGCGCCATGTGCAGCCAGCCCTCGCCCCATCCGGCCAGATGCCGCCGGGCCGGCGCGGGGAAGTCCGGGTCGGCGTAGGCGTGCGAGAGCGGCGCGTCGGCGGCCGTGTCGTACAGCGCGGTGCGCGGCCCGACGATCTCGTACTGCCCGGGCAGGACCGCTTCGAGGTGCTGCCACATGCGGTAGCGCCAGGTGTAGTCGCCGGCGCGTCCGATGGTGCAGCTGTCGCCGACGAACATGAAACGCATGGCGCTCATTCTCGCCGAGGGCGCGGACCCCCGGCGACGTGATCCAGGACACCGGAGGGGCGGGACCGCCTGGCCAGGGACGGGACTCAGTCCATGTACGACTCGAGCGTCCCGCGCCGCCGGACGTCGACCGTCGCGCAGTGGAACGAGCCGCCGAACGGCGCGTAGTGCAGCAGATCGCAGGGGATCGGCTCGAAGCCCCACCGTTCGAGCGCGCGCAGCATGCCGGTGTGGTGCCGCTCCGCGATCACCCGCTTCTCGTCGAGCATCAGGACGTTCATGCTGAGCCACTTGCCGCACATCGAGGTGAGCCTGAGCAGCGGGTCGCGGATCGGGTCCGGCTCGGGCGCGACCAGGACGTCCCACGAGCTCAGGACGTCGGGCAGCCGGTCGACGTCGATGTACTCGGGGTTGACCAGCACCTTGCCGGGCGCGAGCGGGACGAACGTCGTGTCGATGTGCATGGGAGTGCGGCAGCGGCTCTCGATCTCGTGGATGCGGTAGCCGGGTCCGAGGTGGCGGCGCAGCCACTCGATGCCCATGCGGTTGGTGACATTGCTCCGGGTGACGAAGAGGTCGCGTCCGGCGCGCACGAAGTCCGCCGCGTCGAAGACCGGCTCGAACTCGGTGAGGATGTAGCGCATGGGCTCGCCGTCCGCGGGGGCCCGGAAGTCCTCCTCGAAGAGGGCGTCGGTGAGCTGCGGCTTCGGGGCCGCGGTCCAGCGCGCGCCACGCCGGAAGTAGTCCTTGATGAGCGTGCGGTAGGAGTGGGTCTCGAAGTACCGGCTCGGCCATGCTCCCGGCGTCTCGATGATCTCGTCGCCGACCACGAGCAGGGTGTCACGGGGGCAGGAGTTGCAGAAGCCGCGCGCGGACCAGTCGGGGGTGCCGAAGCGCTTCTTGTAGTCCACCGCGTCCGGCCGCCGGACCGTGACACCGAGGGACTGCAGGAGGGTGACGAAGCCGTCGAGCTCCTGCTGCGCCTGACGGAGCAGCAGGCGGGGATACCGGAGGCCCGCGGCCCGAGCCTGCCACCGTGCCGCCCGGGGCGGGATGTTGCAGGTGACGACGGGGTGATCCGACGGGATCGTCGCGCCCTCCAGGCGTCCGACGATGACCTCCTCCAGCGGGTCCCACTCGTTGTGGGAACCGACCGGTGAGACGCGGGACTCCACCGTCGCCTCGGCAGTCGCCGGGATGCCGAGCCGCTCCTCCACCGCCATGTTCCACCACCTTCGATCACAGAAGTCGGCCACTTTCCGTGTTCGACCGTGACCCCACGTGAACACATGGGAGGGGGCAGGTCAACGAACGGCGCCGTCCGCGTCGCCGCCGTCGCGCACGCTCGCGGCGGGGTGGGGAAGCCGCCGGGGGTCGGCCCGTGCTCCCCGTCATGCGCCGCGAATACCCCCGGCGCGCCCCGTTACCCGAGGTCGGCCCCGCATTTTTCGCACGGTGCGGGGTGATGGTCCAGGGAGGTGAGGACCGTACGTCCCGGGCGAACGGCGAACGGCGAACGGCGAACGGGGGACCGGGAACGGTGAAGGAGAACGGAGGAACGGCTCTGATGAGGACCGCTTGCGTGGTGGCGGCCGCGCTGCTGGTGTCGGTGCTGCCGACGTCCGCGGCGCCCGCGAACCCCGAGAAGATCCCCACGGTGTTCCTGGGCGACGCCTCCGTCGGCGGGTACGGCATCGCGCCCGTCGACCAGGGCGCGCTGCTGTGCGTGCGGGCGGCGGAGAACCTGCCGGACGTGATCGAGGACCAGCTCGCCGATCAGTCGATCCTGCTGGACATCACGGCGGACGTGTCGTGCACGGGCGCCGCGCTCCACCATGTGTGGGAGGAGCAGGACCTCGGGGGCGGCGCGGCGGCGCCGCCGCAGAAGCGGGCACTGACGAAGCGGACACGGCTGGTGGTCGCGGGCCTGGGCGCCGGGACGGTGGGCCTCGGACAGATCCTGAAGCAGTGCTCCGCGAAACTGCGCGGGACGGACGGCGCGCATCTGCCGGACCGTCCGGTGGACGCGGCCTCGCCCGCGGCACGGTGCCGTGCGTACTTCTCGAACGGCGCGGGCGCGGCCTGGCTGGCGGCGCGGTTCGAGCGGACCGGCAAGGACCTCGACAAGCTCTTCTCCGAGATCGGCAGCGAGGCGCCGGAGGCGAAGACGGTTCTGGTGGGCTATCCCCGCCTGGTGCCCAAGGACCGGACGCTCTGCCGCGCCCCGCTCCCCGGCGGGGGTGGCTCCCCGCTCGGGGACGTACCGGAGGAGGCGTGGGCGTTCCTCGACGAGAAGGTCCAGGCACCGCTCAACGCGCTGATGGCGGCGGGAGCGAAGCGAGCGGGGGCGCACTTCGTCGACCTGTACGCGGGAACGGGCGCGGCGACGGTGTGCGACGGCACGGACCGGGCGGTGGGCGGCCTGCTCGAACCCTCGCAGGTGACGCTCCTGCACCAGACGCTGCCGTGGTTCCTCAGGTCGAACGAGACCGGCCGGGACGCCAACGGCGACGCGGTCGCCCAGTCGATCGCGGCGATGTACGGCCACGGCCCCGCCTGACGCCCCCCGGCACGTCCAGGAGGGATTCCTAGCCGTTGATGTCGAGCGCCGTGCCGTACAGCCGGTCCACCTTCAGCCGGATGACGACGCGGCGCTCGTCCACCGTCTGCGCCAGGAAGGCGTCCGCGGCCTCACCCTGCGGCCTCGCGGCCTCGGGGACCATCGAGAGCAGCTCCCGCCCCACCGCGTCACCGGGCGTGGTCGTGGTCTCCGAGACCTCGGCCTCGCCCTCGGCCACGGCGAACGACCACACGTCGCCGCCCGGCACGTGCACGGCCGCGCGCGGGTCCCGCCGGAGCTGCTTGACCTTGACGCGGTCCTCGGTGGTGGAGAACCGTACGATGCGCGCCGCGGCGTCCCAGCTGTAGAGCATGGTCGTGAGGTGGGGGTGGCCACTGCGCTTGTTGGTGGCCAGGGTGCCGAACTGCTGCCTGCTCAGCAGCTCGGAGAGCTCGGTGTCGGTCAGGGGGCGGGGAGGCGCGGGCTTCTGAGTCATGTCGGGGCCAACTCCCGTACGGGCAAAAGAATTCCGGGCCGCGTCTCATGGCGCGGCGTGCGGGGCGGCCGGCGGACCGGACCTCCGGCCGGCGTCGGCTTCGCCGCCCTCCGTGGCAGGCTGGAGGGCATGCGATCACTGCTGGGCGTCTCCGGTGCCGCCGTCCTCGTCCTCCTCTCGGGCCCGGCCGTGTACGCCGCCGAGGCCGACGGGGACTTCACGATCAAGGACCTCCGGATCACCGAGTCCAGCGGTCTCGCCGCCAGCCGCGCCCACCCCGGGGTCTACTGGACGCACAACGACCAGGACGCGCCGCTGATCTACGGCATCGACTCCCGTACCGGCGAGACGGTCGCGACGCTCACCATGAAGGGCGTCGGCACCCCCCGGGACATGGAGGCCATCTCGGTCGGTCCGGACGGCGACATCTACGTCGGCGACATCGGCGACAACCGGGACGGCACCTGGGACCACGTCTGGATCTACCGCTTTCCCGAACCGAAGCGGCTGAAGGACCAGACGGTCACGGCGCGGCAGTACGACGTGAAGTACGCGGACGGGCCGCGCAACGCCGAGGCCCTGATGGTGCACCCGAAGACCGGCCGGGTCTACATCGCCAGCAAGAACGAGAAGACCGGCGGGCTGTACGCGGGCCCGGAGCGGCTGTCGACCGCGGGGACGAACGTCTTCCGCCGCGTGGACGACGTGCCGTGGGTGACCGACGGCGCCTTCTCGCCGGACGGCGACCGGCTGCTGCTGCGCGGCTACTTCAGCGCCCAGGAGTACGCGTGGAAGGACGGCCGCCTCGGGGACGACGGCACGTCCGTGGGGGCGCCCTTCCAGGGGCAGGCGGAGTCGGTGACGTACACGAGGGACGGCGCGGCGCTGATGTTCGGCTCGGAGGGCGAGGGGAGCCGGGTCGTGCGGGTGGAGAGGGACCGGCCGAAGCCCTCGGAGAGCGGCGGTACTCCGGCGCCGGCCCCGTCCTCGTCGTCCGGCGCGCGGCAGCCCGGCGCGGAGGCCGACCGGGGCAACTTCACCGTCGGCGTGATCGTGCTCGCCGCCGCCACCGCCCTGGTCATCGGCGGGAAGCGCCTCCTGCGCCGCGGCTGACGAGCACCCCTCCGGCGGGTACGCGGCGCCGGGGCCGATGCCCTCGTGGCCGCCGCCGGTGGCCCCGGACCGTCGCGGGGCGGCACGACGAAGGGCCCGGCATCGACCATGTCCGATGCCGGGCCCTCGTGAGCGGGGAGGTGACGCGGTTACAGCTTCTCGATCACGTAGTCGACGCAGGCCGTCAGCGCCCGCACGTCCGCCGGGTCGATCGCCGGGAACATCGCGATCCGCAGCTGGTTGCGGCCCAGCTTGCGGTACGGCTCGGTGTCCACGATGCCGTTGGCGCGCAGCACCTTGGCGACCGCCGCCGCGTCGATGTCCTCGGAGAAGTCGATCGTGCCGATGACCTGCGAACGCTTCGCCGGGTCGGTCACGAACGGCGTCGCGTACTTGGACTCCTCGGCCCAGCCGTACAGCGCCTGGGAGGACTCCTTCGTCCGGGCCACGGCCCAGTCCAGACCGCCCTGGCCGTTGATCCACTTCAGCTGCTCGTTGAGCAGGAAGAGGGTGGACAGCGCCGGGGTGTTGTACGTCTGGTTCTTCAGCGAGTTGTCGATCGCCGTCGGCAGCGAGAAGAACTCCGGGATGTGCCGGCCCGAGGCGTGGATCCGGGCGGCGCGCTCCAGCGCGGCCGGGGAGAAGGCCGCCAGCCACAGGCCGCCGTCCGCGGCGAAGGACTTCTGCGGGGCGAAGTAGTAGACGTCCGACTCGGTGATGTCGACCGGCAGGCCGCCCGCGCCGGAGGTCGCGTCGACCAGGACCAGCGCGCCCTCGTCGGCACCGGCGACCCGCTTGACGGGGGCGGCGACACCGGTGGAGGTCTCGTTGTGCGTGAACGCGTACACGTCGACGCCCGCCTCGGCCTGCGGCTCCGGGTGGGTGCCCGGGTCGGAGGAGATCACGGTCGGCTCGGCCAGCCAGGGGGCCAGCTTCGCGGCCTTCGCGAACTTGGAGGAGAACTCGCCGAAGTTCAGGTGCTGCGACTTCGAGTCGATGAGCCCGTGGGTCGCGATGTCCCAGAAGGCGGTGGAGCCGCCGTTGCCCAGGATCACCTCGTAGCCCTCGGGCAGCGAGAAGAGGTCACGCACTCCGGCACGTACCTCGCCGACCAGGTTCTTCACCGGGGCCTGGCGGTGGGACGTGCCGAGGAGGGAGGTGCCGGTGGCCGCCAGGGCGTCCAGCGCCTCCGTACGCACCTTGGAGGGGCCCGCGCCGAAACGGCCGTCGGCGGGCTTGATGTCAGCGGGAATCTGGATCTCAGCCACGAGGCGGAGCGTATCCGGTCGGAACGGTCGCGGGCGGCCGATGTCCGCCGGATGAGACGACAGGTGAGACATCCTGACCTCGTGCGAAAACACCACGAGCTGTCCCGGCTGGAGGCGGCACTGCGCGCGGCGGTGGCCGGAGACGTCGACTTCGGCGCCACGGCCAGGGCCCTGACGACGATGGACGCCTCCAACTACCGCCGGGTGCCGGTGGGCGTGGTCGCCCCGCGGGACGCCACCGACGTGGCGGCGGCCCTGGAGGTGTGCCGCTCGTTCGGGGTACCGGTCGTGGCGCGCGGCGCGGGCACGTCGATCGCCGGTCAGGCGACCGGCACGGGCGTGGTGCTCGACTTCACACGCCACATGCGCGCGATCGTGTCCGTGGACCACGAGGCACGGACGGCCGTCGTCCAGCCGGGTGCGGTCCTCGACCGGCTGCGGGACGCCGCACGCCCCTACGGCCTGACCTTCGGCCCCGACCCGTCCACGCACAGCCGCTGCACCCTCGGCGGCATGATCGGGAACAACGCCTGCGGGGCGCACTCGGTGGCCTGGGGCACGACCGCCGACAACGTCCTCGGCCTCGACGTCCTCACCTACCGGGGGACGCGGCTCCGCCTCGGGCGGGACTGGCAGGGCGCGCCGGCCGGACTGCGCGAGCTCGTCGACCGGAACCTCGCCGCCCTGCGGACCGGCTACCCGGCCGGCCTGCCGCGCCGGATCTCCGGGTACGCGCTCGACGCGCTGCTGCCGGAGCGGGGCGCGGACGTGGCCCGTTCGTACTGCGGCAGCGAGGGCACGCTCGGGGTGCTGACGGAGGCGACCGTACGGCTGGTGCCGCTGCCCTCGGAGCCTGTCCTCGCCGTCCTCGGGTACGCGGACGAGAGCGCGGCGGCCGACGCGGCGGCCGGGCTGCTGCCGTACGGGCCGCTGACCGTGGAGGGGATGGCGGACGACCTCGTGCCCGGCCCCGAGCGGAAGCTGCTCCCCCGGGGCGGTGCCTGGCTCTTCGTCGAGACGGACGGGGTGGGCGCGGCGTGGTCACTGGTCCGGGCGGCGGACGCGCTCGACGCGACCGTGGTGACGGAACCGGCCGAGCGCCGGGCGCTCTGGCGGATCCGCGAGGACGCGGCGGGCACGGCGACCCGGATGTCGGGAGGCGGTGAAGCATGGCCGGGCTGGGAGGACTGCGCGGTGCCGCCGGCGCGGCTCGGCGCGTATCTGCGGGAGTTCCGTGCCCTCCTCGCGGAGTACGGGCTGCGCGGGACGCCGTACGGCCACTTCGGGGACGGCTGCATCCACGTCCGTATCGACTTCGATCTGTACACGGGCGCGGGGGTCGGCCGCTTCCGTGAGTTCTCGGAGGCGGTGGCGGACCTGGTGGTCGCGCACGGAGGCTCGCTGTCGGGGGAGCACGGGGACGGGCAGGCGCGGGCGGAGCTGCTGCCGAGGATGTACGGCTCCGGGCTCGTGTCGCTGTTCGGCGCGGTCAAGGACGTGTGGGACCCGGACGGCGGACTGAACCCGGGGATGCTGGTGCGGCCGCGGCCTCTCGACGAGGGCCTGCGGTTCGCGGGGCTGCCCGTCGTCGTGCCCGAGGCCGCCCGCTGCGTCGGCGTCGCGAAGTGCCGGGTGGACGCCCCGGGCTCCGGTGCGGACGTGATGTGCCCGTCGTACCGCGCGACCGGGGAGGAGCGGCACTCGACGCGGGGCAGGGCGCGGTTGCTGCACGAGATGGCGCTGGGGGAGGTGATCACGGACGGCTGGCGCTCGGAGGAGGTCAAGGAGGCCCTCGACCTGTGTCTGTCGTGCAAGGGCTGCCGGAGCGACTGCCCCGTGGGCGTGGACATGGCCGCGTACAAGGCGGAGTTCCTGGACCGGCACTACGCGGGCAGGCGGCGGCCCTGGTCGCACGTGACGATGGGCCGGCTGCCGCAGTGGCTTCGCCTGTTCGGTCCCGCGCTCAACCTCGGCCGGGTGCTGCCCGCCCGTCTGGCGGGTGTCACTCCGGAGCGGGAGCTCCCGCGCGTCGCGTCCCGGACGTTCGTCTCCTGGTTCGGCACGCGCCTGGAGACGGCCTCCGACGTCCTGCTGTGGCCGGACACCTTCACCAACCACCTGTCCCCGCAGGTGGGCCGGTCGGCGGTACGGGTGCTGGAGGCGGCCGGAGTACGGGTGGGGCTGCCGCCGGGCCGGGTGTGCTGCGGACTCACGTACGTCTCCACCGGGCAGCTGGACCGGGCGCGGAAGGTGATGCGCGGGACGCTGGACGTGCTGGACGGGGTCCCGGAGCATCCGGTGGTGGTCCTGGAGCCCTCGTGCGCGGCGACCTTGCGGACCGACCTGCCGGAGCTGCTCGCCGACGACCCGCGGGCGGGGCGTCTGGCCGCCTCGGTCCGCACCTTCGCCCAGGCCCTGGAGGAGTTCGCGCCGACGTGGGAGCCGCCGCGTCTGGACCGCCCGGCCGTCGGGCAGACCCACTGCCACCAGCACGCGGTCCTCGGCGAGGCCGCCGAGCGCCGGCTGCGCGAACGGGCCGGTCTCACGGGTGAGCTGAGCGGTGGCTGCTGCGGTCTGGCGGGCAACTTCGGTTTCGAGCCCGGGCACTACGAGGTGTCGGTGGCCTGCGCGGAGGACCGGCTGCTGCCGGCCGTCCGCGCGGCGGACGAGAACGCGGTCCTGCTGGCGGACGGTTTCTCCTGCCGCACCCAGCTCGACCATCTGACGGGACGGCGGGCCCGTCACCTGGCGGAGGTCCTCGCGGAGGCGCTGGTGGCCACGGACACCCCTTAGGGGCCCACCAGGGACCCGGCCCGGGGACGCACGCCAGCAACCCCCTAGGGGTCCTGGGACGCACGCCAACGTTCTCTAGGGGGCTCGGGTGAACGTGCGGCGGTAGGTCCGGGGCGGTACGCCGCGGCGGCGGACGAACTGTTCGCGCAGGACGGCCGCGCTGCTGTAGCCGACGAGGCGGGCGATCTCCTCGATTGGGAGGTCGGTGGTCTCCAGGAGCTCCTCCGCCCGGCCGAGCCGCAGCCCGAGGACCCAGGCGTGCGGAGTGGTCCCGGTCGCCGCGGCGAAGCGGCGGGCGAAGGAGCGGCGGCTCATCAGGGCGCGGCGGGCCAACTCGGCGACGGGTAGCGGCTCGTGGAGGTGTTCGCGGGCCCAGGCGAGGACGCCGGCGAGCCGTTCGTCCTCGCCGTCCTCGGGGACGGGCGCGACGAGGTACTGGGCCTGTCCGCCGTCGCGGTGCGGCGGCAGGACGAGGTCACGGGCGACCCGGTTCGCGGCGGCCGCCCCGTACTCGCGGCGCAGCAGGTGCAGGCAGAGGTCGAATCCGGCGGCCGCGCCCGCGCCCGTGAGGACCCGGCCCTCGTCGACGTAGAGGGCGTCCGCTTCGACGGTGACGGAGGGGTGGCGGCGCGCGAGCAGGTCGGCGAACCGCCAGTGGGTGGTGGCCCGCAGGCCGTCGAGCAGCCCGGCGGCGGCGAGCGCGAACGCGCCGACGCAGTGGGCCCCGACCAGCGCGCCGCGCGCGTGGGCGGTGCGCAGCGCGTCGAGCACCGGGTCGGGGGGTGGGGTGCGGAAGTCGGCCCAGGGGAGGGCGAGTACGAGGTCGGCGGAGGCGAGCCGGTCCAGCCCGTGGTCGACGGTGAGCGGGACGCCCAGGTCGGTGGGGACCTGGCCGGGGCGGTCGGCGCAGAGGGCGAAGTCGAAGCGCGGGAGGCCCTCGGGGGGAGCGCCGAAGACCTCGGCGACGAGGCCGACGGCGAGCATGCCGACCCGGGGCGGGGTGTAGGCGGCGACGCTCAGGAACGGCGGCATGCGGGGGAGTCTGGCACAAAACCCGCGATGGGTGGCAGGGCGGCCACTCGTCGGCGGTCCGTCCCGCGGCGAGGCTGGGGACATGACAGACCAGCCGCGCGGCAACACCGCCACCTACACCGTCCTGACCACCGGCTACACCCTCTCCACGGGTCCCGGGGTCGCCGCCACCGTCTCGTACGTCACGGACGGCGAGCGGCACGTGATCGTCGATCCCGGCATGGTGGCGAGCCGCGACCGCATCCTCGGCCCGCTCGCCGAACTGGGCCTGGGCCCCGACGACATCACCGATGTCGTGCTGAGCCACCACCACCCGGACAACACCATGAACGTGGGCCTGTTCGGCCGGGCGCGCGTCCACGACCACAAGGCGGAGTACCGCCACGACCAGTGGGACGACCGCGACGCGGAGGGCCATGAACTCACCCCGTCCCTGCGCCTGATCCGCACCCCGGGGCACAGCCCGGAGGACATCACGCTGCTCGCCGGCACCGCCGACGGGGTGGTCGCCTTCGTGGGCGACCTGTGGTGGCGCCCGGACGGTCCGGCCGAGGACCCGGTCGCCCCGGACCGGGACGTCCACCGCGCCTCCCGCCTACGGGTGCTGACGGCGTCGGACGTGATCGTCCCGGGCCATGGGGCTCCGTTCCCGGCGGGGGACGAGGCGCCGCTGTAGGGGCCGGCGTCCGGCCCCCGCACGCTCACGCCTGGACGGGTGCCCGCTCGCCCGACCTCACGACTCCTGGGCGATCTCCCTCGCCAGGGCCACCAGCAGCGCCGTCGCGGGGTGAGGGGACGCGTCGCGCCAGGCCAGGAGGACGTGGACCGGTGGGGCGTCCGGGAGGGGGCGGTAGGTGACGCCCGGGTGCGGGTGCATCGCCGCCGTCGAGGTGGAGGAGACACCGACGCCGCGGCCCGCCGCGATCGCCGTCAGCCAGTCGTCGGTGTTGGCCACCGTGAGGGTGGCCGCCGGGCGGCGGGGCGGGTGCCAGAGGTCGAGGGTCGTCGTGCCGGAGACCGTGTTGAGGACGACCGTCGCGTCCGCGAGGTCCGCCAGGGTCAGGGACGTACGGGCCGCCAGGACGCTGTCCGCCGGGACCGCCGCCACCCGGCTCTCCGTCGCCAGTTCCTCCGTCGCCAGGCCCGGCGCCTCCACCGGCCCCCGCAGCAGCGCCGCGTCCACCTCCCCCCGTACGAGGCCCGCCGTGCGGTCGTCGACGCGCAGGAGTTCCAGCGGGGTGTCCGGGTGCTCGCGCTGCCAGCGCCGGAGCAGGGGCGTGGTGTACGGGCCGAACGCCGACCACGCGTGTCCGAGCCGCAGGGGCCGCCGGCGCAGTCCTTCCGGGTCCAGGGCCGCGTCGAAGGCCGCGACGGCCGCCGCCGCCCGGTCGTGGAAGGCCCGGCCCTCGGCGGTCAGTGCCACGTGGTGGGTGGAGCGGTCGACGAGCCGGGTGCCGAGCTGTCGCTCCAGGGCGGCGAGCGTGCGGGAGACGGCGGGCTGGGTCAGATGGAGCCGGGCCGCGGCCCTCGTCACGCTGCCCTCCTCCGCGATGGCGAGGAAGCAGCGGAGATGGCGCAGCTCGATGCTCGTGCGGCTCATGCGTCCGGAGCATAACCGCAGCCCAATCGGCATTTCCGGCGCCGCGCGCAGCCTCGTACCGTGGAAACCCGGGCCCGGTCCGTGGGTGCACTATCCTGGACCGATAGTCCAGGATGATGAACTGCGCAAGGGAGTGAGCCGGTGGACAGCCCGGTCAAGGACATCGCCGCCGTCTCGGCACCGGAGGCGGCCGCCGCGGCCGCGTCCGCCACCACGCGCGCCGCCCGTCTCGGTCCCGTCGCGCTCGTCGTGGCCGGTGGCCTGTCGGTGCAGTTCGGGTCCGCCGTCGCGGTCCTGCTCATGCCCCGCGCCGGCGCCCTCGGCGTCGTCACCCTGCGGCTCGTCCTCGCCGCCGTCGTCCTGCTGATCGTCTGCCGCCCCACGGTCCGCGGCTACGGCCGCGCCGACTGGGGCACCGTCCTCGCCTTCGGTGCCGCCATGGCGGGCATGAACATCCTCTTCTACCAGGCAGCCGACCGGATCCCGCTCGGCGCCGCCGTGACCCTGGAGGTCCTCGGTCCGCTGCTCCTCTCGGTCATCGCCTCGCGCCGCCTGATGAACCTGCTGTGGGCCGGGCTCGCCCTCGGCGGTGTCGTCCTGCTCAGCGGCGGCGGCTTCGACCGGCTGGATCCCGTCGGCGCGGCCTTCGCGCTCGCCGCCGGCGCCATGTGGGCCGCGTACATCGTCTTCAGTGCCCGCACCGGCCGGCGCTTCCCGCAGGCGGACGGGCTCGCCCTCGCGATGGCGTTCGGCGCCGTGCTCAGCCTGCCGTTCGGCATCGCCGAGGCGGGCGACAAGCTGCTCGTCCCGTCCACGATCGGGCTCGGCCTCGCCGTCGCGCTGATGTCCTCCGTCCTGCCGTACACCCTCGAACTCCTCGCCCTGCGCCGCCTCCCGGCTCCCACCTTCGCCATCCTCATGAGCCTCGAACCGGCCATCGCCGCGACCGCCGGCTTCCTCGTCCTGAGCCAGGCCCTGGCCCTCACGGACGCGCTCGCGATCGCCCTGGTCATCGCGGCGAGCATGGGTGCGGTCCGCACCCAGATGCGCCACACGTCTCCGCAGGGCTGATCCGGGAAGGGCCCTCGCAGGGCTGACCGGGAAGGGCCCTCGTAGGTCCGACCCGGGCAGGCCCCCACAGGTCCGACCCGGGCAGGCCCTCGCAGGTCTGATCCGCCACGATCCCGCCTGTCCCGATCCTGCTGATCTTCGGCCCGGGCGGGGGCTTCCCCGGTCCCGCCCCGCGGGCAGGATCGACGCATGGCCCTGGAGATGCGCACCCTGTGCGAACGCTGCGAGATCACGACCCTGCCCGTCGACGCCCCCGCCCGCATCTGTACGTACGAGTGCACCTTCTGCGTGCCGTGCGGAGAGGCGATGGACGACATCTGTCCCAACTGCGGCGGCGAGTTGGTCGCCCGCCCCCGCCGCGCCGCCCCGAAGGAGGAGACGGCCAGATAATCAAGCAAGCACGCTTGATTGTTTCTACTCCCGCTGCCATGCTCCTCGGCACACGCCCGTGTCCCGAGGGGAGCGCACCGTGTCCGACCCTGCCGTCGTCCTCGACGATCTGCGCAGCGAGAGCGAGGAAGTCGACCTCCTGGTCAGGGAGTTGCGCGACGAGCAGTGGGCCGCCCCCACCCCCGCGGCCGGCTGGACGATCGCCCACCAGATCGCTCATCTCGCCTGGACCGACCGGGCGGCCCTGCTCGCCGCCACCGATCCCGACGCCTTCGCCGCCGAGACCGAGAAGGCCCTCGCCGCGCCCGACCGCTTCGTCGACGAAGGGGCGGAGGAGGGCGCCGCGCTTCCGCCCGCCGAACTGCTGGGACGGTGGCGGGTGGGCCGCGAGCGGCTGCGGACGGCCCTGCGCGCGGCCCCGCCCGGCGCCCGCTTCCCCTGGTACGGGCCACCGATGTCCGCCACCTCGATGGCGACCGCCCGCCTGATGGAGACGTGGGCGCACGGACAGGACATCGCCGACGCCCTGGGGGTCGTCCGCGCGCCGACCGCCCGGCTGCGGCACGTCGCCTTCATCGGCGTCCGCGCCCGTGACTACGCCTATCTCGTCCGGGGGATCACCCCGCCCGCCGAGCCCTTCCGGATCGAGCTGACCGGGCCCGAGGGCGGCGAGTTCGTGTACGGACCCGAGGACGCCACCCAGCGGATCAGCGGCCCCGCGCTCGACTTCTGCCTCCTCGTCACCCAGCGCGTCCACCGCGACGACACCGCCCTGCGCGCCGAGGGCGCGGACGCCGAGCGCTGGCTGTCGATCGCCCAGGCGTTCGCCGGACCGGCCGGCCCGGGACGCCCCGCCCGGGGGGCCTAGTGGACGTGCTCCGTATCGGCAACGCCTCCGGTTTCTACGGCGACCGGTTCGACGCCGTCCGCGAGATGCTGACCGGCGGCGGCCCCGACAGGGGCCCCGAGGGCGCACTCGACGTCCTCACCGGCGACTACCTCGCCGAACTGACCATGCTCATCCTCG
The DNA here is from genome assembly GCF_055564335.1 of Streptomyces sp. NPDC029139. NCBI lineage: Bacteria > Bacillati > Actinomycetota > Actinomycetes > Kitasatosporales > Streptomycetaceae > Streptomyces > Streptomyces sp. NPDC029139. The sequence goes on from NZ_JBVHWN010000010.1 coordinate 214,817, forward strand.
GCCGGGACCTGCTGAAGGACCCGAACGCCGGTTACGCCAAGACCTTCCTGCGGCAGATGGAGGAAGGACTCGGTCTCGCCCACGACCGCGGCGTCCGCATCGTCACCAACGCCGGCGGTCTCAACCCCGCCGGTCTCGCCGACGCCCTCCGGGAGCTGGCGGACCGGGTCGGCGTCCCCGCGCGGATCGCCCATGTCGAGGGCGACCGGCTGCCCGCCGAGGACGGAGTCCTCGCCGCCCACGCCTACCTCGGCGGCGCCGGCATCGCCGCCTGTCTCTCGGCCGGCGCCGACATCGTCGTCACCGGCCGCGTCACCGACGCCGCCCTCGTCACCGGCCCGGCACAGTGGTTCTTCGGGTGGGACCCCGCCGACCCCGCCCACCACGACCGCCTCGCGGGCGCCGTCGTCGCCGGGCACGTCCTGGAGTGCGGCACCCAGGCCACCGGCGGCAACTACGCCTTCTTCACGGACCACGACCGGAAGGCGCTGCGCCGCCCCGGCTTCCCGCTCGCCGAGATCCACGCCGACGGCACCTCCGTCATCACCAAGCACCCCGGCACGGGCGGGGTCGTCGACCTCGGCACGGTCACCGCGCAGCTCCTGTACGAGACGTCCGGCGCCCGGTACGCGGGCCCCGACGTCACCGCCCGGCTCGACACCGTACGGCTCACCCAGGAGGGCCCCGACCGGGTGCGCATCGACGGCGTACGGGGCGAGGCCCCGCCGCCCACCCTCAAGGCGGGGCTCAACAGGATCGGCGGCTTCCGCAACGAGGTCGTCTTCGTCCTCACCGGCCTGGACGTCGAGGCCAAGGCCCAGCTCGTCCAGGACCAGATCGAGGACGCCTTCGAGCGCTCCGGATCCCGTCCCGCCGACGTCCGCTGGGAGCTCGCGCGCACCGACCGCCCGGACGCCGCGACCGAGGAGACGGCCAGCGCGCTGCTCCGCCTCGTCGTCCGCGACCACGCCCCCGAGCCCGTGGGCCGCGCCCTCAGCGGCGCCGCGATCGAACTGGCCCTCGCGAGCTACCCCGGTTTCCACGTGACCGCCCCACCCGGCAGAGGCGCGCCGTACGGCCTCTTCGAGGCCCGGTACGTCCCGGCCGCAGACGTCCCGCACACGGCCGTCCTGCCCGACGGCAGCCGCGTCGCCGTCCCCCCGCCCGCCCACACCCGGGACCTGGAGCCGGTCGACGCGCCGCCGCTGCCCGCGCCCCCGCCGGACGGTCCGACGCGACGCGTGCCCCTCGGCCGGGTCGCCGGGGCCCGCAGCGGGGACAAGGGCGGCGACGCGAACATCGGCGTCTGGGTCCGTACGGACCCGGCGTGGCGCTGGCTCGTGCACACCCTCACCGTCGAGCGGATCCGAAGGCTCCTGCCGGAGACGGCCGGCCTGGACGTCGTACGGCACGTCCTGCCGAACCTGGGCGCGGTGAACTTCGTCGTCCACGGCCTCCTCGGCGAGGGCGTCGCCTCCCAGGCCCGCTTCGACCCCCAGGCCAAGGCCCTCGGCGAATGGCTCCGCGCCCGTGAACTCGACGTACCGGAGGAACTGCTGTGACCGTCCCGGAGGAAACGCTGTGACCGTCCTCGCTTCCGCCCTCGACACGGGCGGGCCCGACTACAAGGTCAACCGCTCGGCCATGCTCGACAAGCTCGCCGCCCTCGACGCCGAGCACGCCAAGGCCCTCGCGGGCGGCGGCGAGAAGTACGTCGCGCGGCACCGGAAGCGCGGCAAGCTCCTCGCCCGCGAGCGCGTCGAGCTGCTCGTCGACCCCGACACGCCCTTCCTCGAACTGTCCCCACTCGCCGCCTGGGGCAGTGACTACCCCGTGGGCGCGTCCCTGGTCACCGGCATCGGGGTGGTGGAGGGCGTCGAGTGCCTGATCACGGCCAACGACCCGACCGTCCGGGGCGGCGCCTCCAACCCGTGGACGCTGAAGAAGGCCCTGCGGGCCAACGAGATCGCGTACGCCAACCGGCTCCCGGTGATCTCCCTCGTCGAGTCCGGCGGCGCCGATCTGCCCTCCCAGAAGGAGATCTTCATCCCCGGTGGGGCGCTGTTCCGGGACCTCACCCGGCTGTCGGCCGCCGGCATCCCGACGATCGCGGTCGTCTTCGGCAACTCGACGGCCGGCGGGGCGTACGTCCCCGGGATGTCGGACCACACGGTGATGATCAAGGAGCGGTCCAAGGTCTTCCTCGGCGGTCCGCCGCTGGTCAAGATGGCGACGGGGGAGGAGAGCGACGACGAGTCGCTGGGCGGAGCCGAGATGCACGCCCGGGTCTCCGGTCTCGCCGACCACTACGCCGTGGACGAGGCCGACGCGCTGCGGCAGGCGCGGCGGGTCGTCGCCCGCCTCAACCACCGCAAGGCGCACCCCGATCGCCCCTCCGCCTCCGGCGCCGGGTCCTTCGGGCTCGCGGACCCTCCGAAGTACGACGAGGAGGAGCTGCTCGGGATCGTGCCGGGGGACCTGAAGACCCCCTTCGACCCGCGCGAGGTGATCGCCCGGGTCGTGGACGGCTCGGACTTCGACGAGTTCAAGCCGCTGTACGGGCCGAGCCTCGTGACCGGCTGGGCCACGCTGCACGGCTACCCGGTCGGCATCCTCGCCAACGCGCAGGGCGTGCTGTTCAGCGCGGAGTCGCAGAAGGCCGCGCAGTTCATCCAGCTCGCCAACCAGCGCGACATCCCCCTGGTCTTCCTGCACAACACCACCGGCTACATGGTCGGCAAGGAGTACGAGCAGGGCGGGATCATCAAGCACGGCGCGATGATGATCAACGCGGTCGCCAACTCGAAGGTGCCGCACCTGTCCGTGCTGATGGGCGCCTCCTACGGCGCCGGGCACTACGGCATGTGCGGGCGGGCCTACGACCCGCGCTTCCTCTTCGCCTGGCCGAGCGCCAAGTCGGCCGTCATGGGGCCGCAGCAGCTCGCGGGCGTCCTGTCGATCGTGGCGCGTGCCTCGGCGGCGGCGAAGGGGCAGCCGTACGACGCCGAGGCGGACGCCGGGCTGCGCGCGATGGTCGAGGCGCAGATCGAGTCGGAGTCGCTGCCGATGTTCCTGTCCGGGCGGCTGTACGACGACGGCGTCATCGACCCCCGCGACACGCGCACGGTCCTCGGGCTGTGCCTGTCCGCGATCCACACGGCACCGGTCGAGGGCGCGCGCGGCGGCTTCGGCGTCTTCCGAATGTGAGGCGTGATGATTCAGTCGGTTCTTGTCGCCAACCGGGGCGAGATCGCCTGCCGGGTGTTCCGTACGTGCCGGGAGCTGGGCATCGCGACGGTGGCGGTGTACTCGGACGCGGACGCCGCCGCCCTGCACGTGCGGGAGGCCGACGCGGCGGTACGGCTGCCGGGAGCGATGCCCGCGGAGACGTATCTGCGGGGCGACCTGGTGGTGAAGGCGGCGCTTGCGGCGGGCGCGGACGCCGTGCACCCGGGGTACGGCTTCCTGTCGGAGAACGCGGAGTTCGCGCGGGCGGTGACGGACGCCGGTCTGGTGTGGATCGGACCGCCGCCGGCGGCGATCGAGGCGATGGCCTCCAAGACGCGGGCGAAGGAGCTCCTCGGGATCGCCCCGCTGGTGGACGTCACCGAGGCCGACCTGCCGGTCCTGGTGAAGGCGGCGGCCGGTGGCGGCGGCCGCGGGATGCGGATCGTCCGCGAGCTCGGGGCGCTGGCGGAGGAGCGCGAGGCGGCCTCGGCGGAGGCGGCGAGCGCGTTCGGCGACGGTGAGGTGTTCGTCGAGCCGTACGTGGAGAACGGCCGGCACGTGGAGGTCCAGGTCCTGGCGGACCGCCAGGGCACGGTCTGGGCGCTCGGCACCCGCGACTGCTCGCTCCAGCGCCGCCACCAGAAGGTGATCGAGGAGGCCCCGGCCCCGGGCCTGCCGCCCGAGCTCGTGGAGTCCCTGTACGCGACCGCCGTCGGGGCGGCGAAGGCGGTCGGGTACGTCGGCGCGGGGACGGTCGAATTCCTGGTCGCGGACGGCCGGGCGCACTTCCTGGAGATGAACACGCGGCTTCAGGTGGAGCATCCGGTGACGGAGGAGGTGTACGGGGTGGACCTGGTCGCGCTGCAGATCGCCGTGGCCGAGGGCCGGCCCCTCCCCCCGGAGCGGCCGACGCCCCGGGGCCACGCGATCGAGGCGCGCCTCTACGCGGAGGACCCCGCCTCGGGGTGGACGCCTCAGGCGGGCGAGCTGCACACGCTGAAGATCGAGGAGGCGGTCGGGGCCGGGGCGGCGGGGGGCACGACGGTGCGCGTCGACACCGGTTACGCCTCCGGGGACACCATCGGCGTCCACTACGACTCCATGCTCGCCAAGGTCGTCGTCCACGCGCCCACCCGCGCCCAGGCCGTCCGCAAGCTGGCGCACACGCTCCGGGCCGCCCGGATCCACGGGCCCGTCACCAACCGGGACCTGCTGGTCGCCTCCCTGCGGCATCCCGACTTCCACGACACCGCGCGCCTCGACACCGGGTTCTACGAGCGGAACCTGGACGCCCTCACCGAGCCGCCGCCCGGCGAGGCGCACGCGGCCGTCGCCGCCGCGCTCGCGGAGGCCGAGGGGCGGCGCGGGCGGTTCGGCGGCGGGTGGCGCAACCTGCCCTCCCAGGACCAGGTCGCGGTGTACGGGGACCACGAGGTCCGGTACCGGCTGCGCCGCGGCGGCTACACCGTCACCGCCCCCGAGGGCGTCCGCCCGGTCGGCGTCACGCCCGAGCGGGTACGGCTCGACATCGGTGGTGTCGTACGGGACTTCGAGGTCGCCCGCCACGGCGACACCGTGTACGTCGGACCCCACCGGCTCCCCGTCCGGCCCCGCTTCCCCGACCTCCGCGAGCAGACCGCCCCCGGCTCGCTGCTCGCCCCCATGCCCGGCACCGTCGTCCGTGTCGCCGACGGCCTCGCGCCCGGCGCGCGCGTCACCGCCGGACAGCCGCTCCTCTGGCTGGAGGCCATGAAGATGGAGCACCGCGTCATCGCTCCCGCCTCCGGCACGCTCACCGTGCTCCACGCCGCCCCCGGCCGCCAGGTCGAGGTCGGTGCCCTGCTCGCCGTCGTACGGACCGATGTACAGGAGGACCACGCATGACCACCGAATCCGCCGAGCTGACCGCCCTCCGCGCCGCCGTCTCCGCCCTCGGTCACCGCCACGGGCCCGGCTTCGACCGGGCGGCCCTGTGGGCCGAGGCCGGCAAGCTCGGCTACCTGGGCGTGAACCTCCCCGAGGAGTACGGCGGCGGAGGCGGCGGCATGGCCGAACTCTCCGTCGTCCTGGAGGAGGCGGGCGCGGCCGGGGCCCCGCTGCTCATGATGGTCGTCTCGCCCGCCATCTGCGGCACGGTCATCGCCCGCTTCGGCACGGAGGAGCAGAAGCGCGCCTGGCTGCCCGGTCTCGCGGACGGCTCCCGCACCATGGCCTTCGGCATCACCGAGCCCGACGCCGGCTCCAACTCCCACCGCATCACCACCACCGCCACGAGGACCGAGGAGGGCTGGGTCCTCAACGGGCGCAAGGTCTTCGTCTCCGGGGTGGACATCGCCGACGCCACCCTCATCGTCGGCCGCACCTCGGACGCCCGCACGGGCACCCTCAAACCCTGTCTCTTCATCGTCCCGCGCGACGCCCCCGGCTTCGGGCGCCGGCAGATCGACATGGAACTGGCCGCGGAGGAGAAGCAGTTCGAGCTGACCCTGGACGACGTCCACCTCCCGGCCGACGCCCTCGTCGGCGAGGAGGACGCGGGCCTCCTCCAGCTCTTCGCCGGGCTGAACCCCGAGCGGATCATGACCGCCGCGTTCGCGATCGGCATGGGCCGCTACGCCCTCGCCAAGGCCGTGTCGTACGCCAAGGAGCGCCAGGTCTGGAAGTCCCCGATCGGTGCCCACCAGGCCATCGCCCACCCGCTCGCCCAGGCCCACATCGAGCTGGAGCTGGCCCGGCTGATGATGCAGAAGGCCGCCGCGCTGTACGACGCGGGGGACGACATCGGCGCGGGCGAGGCGGCCAACATGGCGAAGTACGCGGCCGCCGAGGCGTGCGTGCGGGCCGTCGACACCTCCGTCCACACCCTGGGCGGCAACGGCCTCACCCGCGAGTTCGGCCTCGCCCGCCTGATCACGGCGGCCCGGGTGGCGCGGATCGCCCCGGTCAGCAGGGAGATGATCCTCAACTACGTCTCGCACCAGACCCTGGGGCTGCCGAAGTCGTACTGAACCCTGTGCGACGGGGTGCCGACGGGGTCTCCCCAAACCGCACCGGCACCCGCGATCCTGGCGCTCACCTTCCACCTCTCCAGGGGGCCACGCATGGTGTTCCACAGCGAGTACGAGCCCGTCCCGACCGTCTCCCTCCCCATCCACGAGACCGTCCTCGGCCGGGCCGCCGAGTACGGCGACACCCCCGCCCTGATCGACGGGGCCGGTGACCTGGCCCTCACGTACGCGCAGGTCGACACCTTCCACCGGCGGGTCGCCGCCGGGCTCGCCGAGGCCGGGGTGCGCAAGGGCGACGTGCTCGCCCTGCACAGCCCCAACACCGTGCTGTTCCCGATCGCCTTCTACGCCGCCACCCGGGCCGGGGCCTCCGTCACCACCGTCCATCCGCTCTCCACGCCGGAGGAGTTCGCCAAGCAGCTCCGCGACTCCTCCGCCCGCTGGATCGTCACCGTCTCCCCGCTGCTCGCGGCGGCCCGCGCGGCCGCCGAACTCGCCGGCGGCATCGAGGAGATATTCCTCTGCGACACCGGAGAGGACTGCCGCTCCCTCCAGTCCTTCCTGGCGACCACCGCCCCCGAACCGGCCGTGGACATCGACCCGGACGAGGACATCGCCGCCCTGCCGTACTCCTCCGGCACCACCGGTGTCCCCAAGGGCGTGATGCTCACGCACACCTCGATCGCCACGAACCTCGCCCAGCTGGAGCCCTTCATCCCGATGGGCCCGGGCGACCGCATCCTCGCCGTCCTGCCCTTCTTCCACATCTACGGGCTCACCGCCCTGATGAACGCACCGCTGCGGCAGGGCGCCACCGTCGTCGTCCTGCCCCGCTTCGAGCTCGACCAGTTCCTCGCGGCGATCCAGAAGCACCGCATCAACGGCCTGTACGTGGCCCCGCCGATCGTCCTCGCGCTCGCCAAGCACCCGGCGGTCGCCGACTACGACCTGTCCTCCCTGGAGTACATCGTCAGCGCCGCCGCCCCGCTCGACGCCGCTCTCGCCGAGGCGTGCTCGGCGCGGCTGAAGCTGCCGCCGGTCCGCCAGGCGTACGGCATGACCGAGCTGTCTCCCGGCACGCACGTCGTCCCCCTCGACGCCGCCACGCCCCCGCCCGGCACCGTCGGCAGACTCCTGCCCTCCACCGAGATGCGGATCCTGTCCCTCGACGACCCGGCGCGGGACGCCGAGCCGGGCGCCGAGGGCGAGATCGCCATCCGCGGCCCGCAGGTCATGAAGGGCTACCTCGGCCGCCCCGACGCCACCGCCGCCATGATCGACGCCGACGGCTGGGTGCACACCGGCGACATCGGCCGCGTCGACGAGGACGGCTGGCTCTTCGTCGTCGACCGGGTCAAGGAACTCATCAAGTACAAGGGCTTCCAGGTCGCCCCGGCCGAACTGGAGGCGCTGCTCCTCACCCACGAGGGGATCGCCGACGCGGCCGTGATCGGCGTGCGGGACGAGGACGGCGCCGAGATCCCCAAGGCGTTCGTCGTCCGGCAGCCGGGCGCGGCGGACCTGAGCGCCGAGGACGTCATGGCGTACGTGGCCGGCAAGGTCGCCCCGTACAAGAAGATCAGGCGCGTGGAGTTCGTCGACGGGGTGCCGCGGGCAGCGTCGGGGAAGATCCTGCGCCGTGAACTGAGGGACCGCGAATGAACGAGCTGAGGGGCCGCGCATGAAGCTCGACCGTGGCATCGCCACCCTGACCCTGGACTCCCCGGAGACCCGCAACGCCCTCTCGGCGGCCCTGGTCGCCGAGCTGGCGGAGGCGCTGGCCGAGTGTGGACAGGACCCGGCCGTACGGGCGGTGGTCCTCACCCACACCGGCGCGACGTTCAGCGCCGGCGCGGACCTGAAGGCCCCGCCGAGTCCGTACGCCTTCGTCGCGCTGCTCCGGCAGATCGTCGCCCTGCCCAAGCCGGTGGTCGGGGTGGTCCGCGGCCATGTGCGGGCGGGCGGCCTGGGGCTGCTCGGGGCGTGCGACATCGTCGTGGCCTCGGAGGAGTCGGACTTCGCGCTGACGGAGGTACGGATCGGGGTCGCGCCCGCCGTCATCTCGCTCGCGCTGCTGCCGAAGATCGCGCAGCGGGCGGCGGAGCGGTACTACCTGACGGGGGAGCGGTTCGGGCTCGCGGAGGCGCTCGCGATGGGCCTGGTCACCGCGGGCGAGGACGCCCTGGACCCGATCCTCGACGGGCTGCGGGGCGGGTCCCCGCAGGGGCTGGCGGAGTCGAAGCGCCTGGTCACGGCTAAAGTCCTGGAGACCTTCGAGCGCGACGCGGAGGACCTGGTCCAGAGGTCGGCCTCGCTCTTCGCCTCCGCCGAGGCGCGCGAAGGGATGACGGCCTTCCTCGAACGACGGGACCCTGAATGGCGGCTCTGAACGGCCCGAAGGCCCTCCACGGCCCGAAGCAGGACAGGAGCCGCGCCACCCGGCAGCGGCTCCTGGAGGCGGCGGTGTCCTGCCTGGCCGAACACGGCTGGGCGGGATCCACCGTCTCGGTGGTCGCCGAGCGCGCCGGGGTCTCGCGCGGCGCCGCCCAGCACCACTTCCCGACGCGGGAGGACCTGTTCACGGCGGCCGTGGAGTACGTCGCCGAGGAGCGCTCCCAGGCCCTGCGCGCCCTCCCGGCCCGCGACCGCCACGAGGCCGTCGCCGCCCTGGTCGGCCTCTTCACGGGCCCGCTCTTCCGCGCGGCCCTCCACCTGTGGGTGGCCGCGGCCCACCAGCCCCCGCTCCACGCCCGGGTCACCGAACTGGAGGCCCGCGTGGGACGCGAGTCCCACCGGATCGCGGTGGAACTCCTCGCCGCCGACGAGTCCGTCCCGGGTGTACGGGAGACGGTGCAGGGCCTGCTCGACATGGCCCGCGGTCTGGGCCTGGCCACCCTCCTGACGGACGACACGGCGCGCCGGGACCGGGTGGTGGCCCAGTGGTCGAGGCTCCTGGACGAGGCGTTGGGCTGAACCCCGACGTCCGCCGTGCTCAGGCCGGAACGGACAGCGCGGCGAGGTAGCCGGTCAGCGCCGCCGCGGTGGAGGCGAGCGGGAAGCGGGCGCCGAGCTGCCCGTCCGGGCGCACCAGGAATCCGGTCGGCCCGTCGGGGCGGTAGATCCGGGCGAACTCGCCCGCCGCGTCCACGTACCCGGGGACGCTCGCACTCCCTGTGCCGGTGCCGCTGGCGGAGGCCGCCTCGCGGGCGAGCACCGCCACCGTCCGCAGACTGCTCGCGGGTGCCTGCCCGTCGGGTCCGGGCCCGGGGAGTCCGGTGAAGCCCGCCGGCTCCGCGCCGGGCGACTTCCGTCCGCCGACCGCGGTGGCGACCACGGCGCCCGCCTCGGCGGCCCTGGCGAGGTCGGCGGGGTCGGTCGCGTACAGCAGGAGCACGTGGCCCGTGCGGTCGCGCAGGACGTCGAGCAGCCGCAGCGGGTACGCGGCGACGGGGACGGTCAGGCCGCCGCAGTCCGGGGCCCGGTCGCCGGGCTGGGGCGCGTCGTCCGGCCCGTACGCGCTGCCGGTGAGCGGGCCGTCCCGGTAGGCGACGAGCAGTTGGGCCTCCCGGAGCATCAGGGTGCTCGGGTCCTCGGGGTCGGTCTCCACGCCCTGCCGCGCGTGCCGGACGGTCCGGCCCACGACCTCCTCGCCGACCGGGCGGCGCTCGGCGTCGTAACTGGCGAGCAGGGCGGGCCCGGCCTCCCCGTCGAGGACGAGGGCGAGCTTCCAGGCCAGGTTGCAGGCGTCCTGGATGCCGGTGTTCATGCCCTGGGCGCCGGTGGGCGGGTGGATGTGCGCGGCGTCGCCCGCGACGAACACCCGGCCCTCGCCGTAGCGGTCGACGATCCGGTGGCTGATGCGGAAGACGGAGGACCAGCGCAGTGCGGAGACGCGGGTCGGGGTGGGGGCCAGCCGGTCGACCACGGCCTGGATGTGGGACAGCTCCGGCGCCCGGCCGCCCTCCAGCCCGTGCGCCACGCCGTCGCCGCCCGCGTCGCGGCCCCGGGCGGAGAGTTCCGGCGGGACCATCATCGACATGCGGTAGCGGCCGTTGCCGGGCAGCGGGATGGCGACCAGCACGTCGTCGGTCGAGCCGTCCTCGGCGTGGTGCAGGGACCGCAGGCCGTAGCCGTGCGGCAGATCCCAGTCGGCCTCGACGTCGCCCAGCATGTACTCCTCCGGGAAGGCTCCGCCCTCGTAGCCGAGGCCGAGACCCTTGCGGACGGTGCTGTGCGCGCCGTCGCAGCCGATCAGATAGCGGGCGCGCAGCTCCTCCTCGTCGCCGGCGGAGGCCCGCAGCCGAGCGGTCACCCCGTCCTGGTCCTGCGTGAACGACAAGAGTTCGGTGCCGCGTTCGACGGTGGTGCCCAGGCCCGCGACGTACTCCTCCAGGAGGCGCTCCGTCTCGTACTGCGGCAGCGCGGCGAATCCGTACGGCACCTCCGGGGGCAGCGTGAGCTCGATCCGCGCGACCTGCCGGCCGTTGACGTGGACGGTCTGGCCGCGCAGGGGGACGGCGGCCTCCAGGACGGCGCGGGCCAGCCCCAGCCGGTCCCAGAGCTCCAGGGTGCGCGGCTGGATGCCGACGGCCTTGGCGTACGGCAGCCGGGCCGGCAGCCGGTCGACGACCCGGCACCGCACCCGGCGGCGGCGCAGCTCGGCGGCCGCGCTCAGCCCCACGGGGCCGGCGCCCACGATCAGTACGTCGGTGGTACGGGCGTGTGCCACGCGTGCCTCCCGGTACAGAGGGCCCCGGGACCGGGTACGGAAGGCCCCGGACCGGTCCCGTACCCATGGTCGCCCGGCGGCGCGCGGCCGTCGCGTCGAGCGGTGGGGCGGACCGTGACCGGCGCCACATCCCTGGCGGGCGCCCCGCAGTACGCTGGTCGCATGCTTTCGCTCGTACGCCGTCGTCACGTGGACTTCCTCCGCGTCACGACCATGGGCTGTCGGCCCTCCGCCTGACCCCGACGCCCACCCACCCCGGTCGTCCGGCGGAGACCCCGCCGACCGGGCCCCGTACACCCTCACGCGGACGCACACCATGACCTACACGTCACAGCTCCCCATCGTCGACCTCGCCGCCGCCCACCGCGGCCCCCAGGCCCGGCGGCTCCTCCACGCGCAGCTCCACAGCGCCGCCCACGACGTCGGCTTCTTCCAGCTCGTCGGGCACGGCGTCACCGAGGCCGAGACCCGGGCGCTCACCTCCGCCATGCGGGCCTTCTTCGCACTGCCCGAGGCCGACCGGCTCGCCCTCGACACCACCAACTCGCCGCACTTCCGCGGCTACACCCGCACCGGCGACGAACGCACCGGCGGCTCACGGGACTGGCGCGACCAGCTCGACATCGGCGCCGAACGCCCCGCGCACGTCCCGGGCCCGGGCGAGGCGCCGTACTGGTGGCTCCAGGGACCGAACCAGTGGCCCACGGCCCTTCCCGGGCTGCGTCTGGCCGCGCTGAACTGGATCGAGCGTCTCAGCGGGGTCGCCGAGCGGCTGCTGCACGAGCTGCTGGCCTCGATCGGCGCGCCCGCGGACTTCTACGACGACGCCTTCGGCGACCGGGCCCACCCGCACCTCAAGCTGGTGCGCTACCCGGGGAGCGCCGGTGACGGTGCCGACCAGGGCGTCGGAGCCCACAAGGACTACGGCTTCCTGACCCTGCTGCTGCAGGACCACGTCGGCGGGCTGCAGGTCCAGCGCGAGGACGGCGCCTTCCACGACGTACCGCCGCTGCCCGGCGCGTTCGTCGTCAACCTGGGAGAGCTCCTCGAAGTGGCGACGAACGGCTATCTGCTCGCCACGAACCACCGGGTGGTCTCCCCGGCGGGAGCGACGGAGCGCTACTCCGTCCCGTTCTTCTACAACCCGCGGCTCGACGCCCGGATCGCCCCGCTGCCCTTCCCGTACGCCTCCACGGCGCCCGGGATCACGGCCGACCCGGCGAACCCGCTGTTCGCCGAGTACGGCCGCAACGAACTCAAGGGCAAGCTGCGCGCCCACCCGCTGGCCGCGGCCCGCCACCACGCGGACCTGCTGCTCGCGGAGGGGCGCCAGCTCACCACGGCGGGCTGAGGCCGGGCGGCGTACGCCGGCCGAGCCGGCCCGCGTACGCCGCCCGGGGGGCGGGCCGGGTCAGCCCGCGTACGACGCCATGTCGGCGTAGCCCGCGATCTCCTGCGGGTCGCGCCGGCCGGGGCCGGTGTACCGCGCCGAGGGCCGCACCAGGCGTCCCGTGCGCTTCTGCTCCAGGATGTGCGCCGACCAGCCGGCCGTACGGGCACAGCTGAACATCGACGTGAACATGTGCGCCGGGACCTCGGCGAAGTCCAGCACGATCGCCGCCCAGAACTCCACGTTCGTCGCCAGGACGCGGTCCGGGCGGCGGTTGTGCAGCTCCTCCAGGGCCGCCTTCTCCAGCGCCTCCGCGACCTCGAAGCGCGGCGCCGCCAGCTCGCGCGCCGTACGGCGCAGGACGCGGGCGCGCGGGTCCTCGGCGCGGTAGACGCGGTGGCCGAAGCCCATCAGGCGCTCGCCCTGGTCCAGGGCCTTCTTCACGTAGCCCACGGCGTCGCCGGTCCGCTCGATCTCCTCGATCATGCCGAGGACGCGGGACGGGGCGCCGCCGTGCAGCGGGCCGGACATGGCGCCCACGGCGCCGGACAGGGCCGCGGCCACGTCCGCGCCGGTCGAGGCGATGACGCGCGCGGTGAACGTGGAGGCGTTCATGCCGTGCTCGGCGGCCGAGGTCCAGTACGCGTCGACGGCCTTGACGTGCTTCGGGTCCGGCTCGCCGCGCCAGCGGATCATGAACCGCTCGACGACGGACTTCGCCTTGTCGATCTCGCTCTGCGGCACCATCGGCAGGCCCTGGCCGCGCGCCGACTGGGCGACGTACGACAGCGCCATGACGGCGGCCCGGGCGAGGTCGTCGCGGGCCTGCTCGGCGTCGATGTCCAGAAGCGGTTTGAGGCCCCACACCGGGGCGAGCATGGCGAGCGCGGACTGGACGTCGACGCGGATGTCGCCGGAGTGCACCGGGATCGGGAACGGCTCGGCGGGCGGCAGACCGGGGTCGAACGCGCCGTCGACGAGCAGGCCCCACACGTTGCCGAACGAGACCTGACCGACCAGATCCTCGATGTCGACGCCGCGGTACCGAAGAGCGCCGCCCTCCTTGTCCGGTTCGGCGATCTCCGTTTCGAACGCGACGACTCCCTCGAGTCCGGGTACGAAGTCGGACATCAGGCGGCTCCTCTATCGATGATCAATCATCCGGTTGTTGGTCGGGAAGTAACAGTCATCCAGCGGAAGAGTCTGTACGGTTCCGATGATGCGGGGAAGCGTGACATCCGGCACACTGCGCCGATCCGGCGAGGAAGGGTTGGCGGCACGCTGTGCCGGGCACACTAGGTCACTGCGGCAGGATGGCCCTGTGACCGACGCTCTCGATCCCGCTCTCGATCCCGCCGACATGCGCGAGCAGTACCGCACCAGGGAGCTGGTGGTGGCCGATCTCGCCCCCGAACCGATCGAACAGTTCACGCGCTGGTTCAAGGAGACCGCCACCAACCCGGCGATCCACGAGCCGAACGCGATGGTCGTCTCGACCGCGACCCCCGAGGGCCGCCCGTCCTCCCGCACGGTGCTCCTGAAGCACTACGACGAGGCCGGCTTCGTCTTCTACACGAACTACGGCTCCCGCAAGGGCGCCGAGCTGGCGGCCAATCCGTACGTCGCGCTGCTCTTCCCCTGGCACCCGCTGGCCCGTCAGGTCATCGTCACGGGCCGGGCGACCCGCACGGGCCGGGACGAGACGGTCGCCTACTTCCGCACTCGCCCGCACGGCTCCCAGCTGGGCGCGTGGGCCAGTCACCAGTCCTCGGTGATCGAGTCGCGGGAGGAGCTCCTCGCCCGCTACGAGGAACTGGCCGCGCGCTACCCGGAGAACGAGGGCCAGGTGCCGGTGCCTCCGGAGTGGGGCGGCTTCCGGGTCGTGCCGGAGTCGGTGGAGTTCTGGCAGGGCCACGAGAACCGGCTGCACGACCGGCTGCGGTACGTCCGGGTGGGGGACGGCGACGCCTGGCGGGTGGAGCGGCTGTCACCGTGAGCGGCGAGTGCTCGCGGGCCCCACGCGCCGGCGGGGCGCCGGAAAACGCAGACGACCCGCGGGCCTGGTCCCGTCCGCTCGAGTTCGGACGGAAGCCGGCCGGACTTACCGGCGGCCCACGGGTCGGGTGACTGCTTGGGTTTCGGCAGATGGCCTGCCGAGGTGCACAGAGTGCGACGGCAGGCCTTAGCCCGCAGTCACCTCACGAGTCCGAAAAGAAACCATGTTTTCGGATCACCTCCTTTCAGCGTGTACTCACACCCTAGGAAGCCCGGGCCGCAGGCTCAAGCTATTTTCCGGGGATCCTTTCCGGGGCGCCGTGAGCGGGGCGGAAGGTGCCTCCTGCCGGTGGCTGCCCAGGAGCCGTTCGGCGAGCTCCGTGCGGAGGTAGAACACGCTCCGGCCCGCCCGGTGCGAGACGGCCAGGCCGGCCGCGCGCAGAGCCGTGAGGTGGTGGGAGACGGTCGCCGTCGGCATACCCGTGCGTTCGGCGAGCTCCGTGGTGGAGGCCGGGGTGCCCAGCTCCGTCAGCAGCAGGGCCCGGGAGCGGCCCAGGACGCCGGCGACCGCCTCCGGCACCGGGACGCGGCCGCGCTCCCAGAGGGTGCCGATGCCCCGGGCCGGATAGACCAGGCCCGGCTGGTTGGGCGGGGTGCTCTGGGAGAAGACGCCCGGCCACACGAAGACCGACGGGATCAGCACCAGGCCCTGCCCGCCGTTGAGGGCGCGGCTGGCCTCGTACCCGGGGTGGGCCACCCGCAGGATGCCGTTGTCCCAGCCGACCGACGGATGCAGGTCGGCGAAGAGCGCCTCGGTGCCGCCGCGGGCGATCAGACGCCCGCGGCGCAGGATCTCGCCGTCCAGGAGGCGGACGATGCGCGGCCAGTGCGGCGCCAGCGCGGTCTCCCAGTAGGCGCGGATCTCGTCCGCGAGCCGGGCCAGACCCCGGGCCGGGGCCTCGTACAGCTCCGCGACCTCGGGTGGGAACGGGGCGGAGATGCGGTCGAGGTCGGCCCGGACCGCCTCCGGGCCCGTCCGCAGCAGCCGGTCGATCTCGTCGTCCAGCGTCGGCTCGCCGGACTCCGGGACCGGCGTGAGGAAGTCCGGTACGTACGCGGCCGGTACGGGCACCAGTGCGGCGAGCAGCGGGAACCGGATCCGGTCCGCGGCGAGCCGGTCGCCGACGTCCCGGGCCCACGCCAGATGCAGGGCGTGCCGGCCGGGGTCCTTCAGCGACTCGATGCTGGTGACGACCTCCCACAGCGGTGACCGGGCGAACCGCGAGCGGGCGAGGTCGCCGGCGGAGAACTCGAGCGTCAGCAAAGCCCCTCCCCGCCTTCCGTGGCCCGCGCATGGATTCGACCCAGATGAAATCTATTGGCCTGCGTTCGGGACACCCACAGGCTGGTCGGCAGATCGCCACCGCGCCCCGTCGGTCCACGCCTCATGCGACCGCGCCCCTCCCGTCCTGTGCGCCGCCCCGCGCGGCTCCGCCCGAAAGGCTTCCACACCCATGTCCGAAACAGCTGCCCCGGAACGCGAGGGCTTCCTGCAGCGCAGGCTCGCCCTGCCCGACATGCGCGGCAACCGGAAGATGGTCAACGCCGCCGTCATCGACAGCATCGGCTCCGGCCTCATCCTCGCCTTCATCCTCGTCTACTTCGCCAAGACCACCGACCTCTCGCTGCCCGCGATCGGCGGCGCGCTCACCCTGGCCCGGTTCCTGGCCGTGCCCACCGCGATGGTGGTGGGGCCGCTGATCGACCGGTGGGGGGCGCGGGTCGTCGCTCTGGTGGGCAACCTGATCTCGGCCGTCGGCTACGCCGGGTTCCTGCTCGCCGAGAACCTCTGGCAGATCGTCGTGGTGGCCTTCCTGACGCAGATGGGCGGGGCGGCCTACTGGACGTCCAGCAGCGGCCTGGTGGTGCTCGCCTCGACGCCGGAGCGGCGGCCGCGCTGGTTCGCGCTGCTGCACATGCTGCGGAACAGCGGCCTGGGGCTCGGCGGCGCGCTCGGCGCCCTGCTGGTCGGCTTCGACGGAACCACCGGGCTGAAGCTCCTGGTCGTCGCGAACGCGGCCAGCTATCTGGTCGCCGCGCTCCTGCTCGGCCTGTGGCGGCCGCCGCTCGCCGCCGTCCAGGCCGCGGCGCGCCAGAAGGAGGAGCAGGAGCAGGAGCGGAAGAAGCAGCGGCAGGAGGGTGTGGAGGACGACGCGGCGAAGCCCGGGGCCAAGGGCGGTTACGGGACCGTGCTGCGTGACAAGCGGTACATGCTGCTCGTCGGCATCAACATCAACTTCGTGTTCGCGGCGCTGGTGCTGAGTCTGCTCATCGCGGTGTTCGTGACCGAGGGCCTGGGGCAGGCGGCGTGGATCGGCGGTGTCCTGCTCGTCCTCAACAGCGTGCAGGTCGCGGCGACCCAGACGCTCGTGAACCGGCGCCTCGAGCGGTACCGGCCGATCCGGGTGATCGCCGCCGGCAGCCTGATCAACGCCGTCGCGTTCGGGATCTTCGCGGCCCTCGGCCTCGCCCCCGCCTGGGCTGCGGTGGTCGGCCTGTTCGTCGCCATGGTCCTCTACAACTTCGCCGAGACCGCCGCGACCCCGTTCTCCGAGGACCTGTCGGTGTCCCTCGCCCCCGAGCACCTGCGCGGCCGCTACCTGGCGGTCTACCAGCTGTCCTGGACCTTCGGGCAGACGGTCGCCCCCTTGCTGCTGACCCTGCTGCTCGATCTGGGCGCCGCGTGGCCCTGGGTGTTCCTGATGACGCTCGGTCTGCTGGCGGTGCCCGCGCTGCTGCTGCTCGAGCGGATGGTGGAGGCGGCCAGGCCGAAGCAGGACGAGGGGGACGCGGGCCAGGGAAGGGACGGGGCGGACGTGCTCCAGCCCGCGCCGGCGGTCTGACGCAACGCACACGGGAAGGGGCGGGCCGGACACCAGGTGTCCGGCCCGCCCCTCCGTCGTACGGCCGCGCCTCCCGTCGTACGCCGGTCAGGACGCGGTCGGCAGGGCGCCCTGGGCGGTACCGGGCAGGGCGCCCTGGGCCCCGGCCGCGGCCCCCAGGCTGTCGTACTGCTCGGCGGTGTGCCGGAGCATGGTCAGCAGCTGGGCGGCGGTGACGCTCCGCTCCCCGGTCCGCGCCCGGCGGGGCAGCGGCAGCGCCCCCTGGTCGGCCCAGACCAGCCGCCCGTCGGCGTCGATCGCGCTGCGGGTGGCGGCCCGGTTGTCGCGGTGCAGGCAGAACGGGACGTCCAGGAGGCCCCGGCGGAACGCTTGCAGCAGCGCGCTGCCCACGTCGTCGGAGAGCTCGAGGACCGCCTCGATCAGCGCGGTCGCCTCGGCCAGCACCTCGCTGTGGTCCGTCTGGTGCGCCCAGGGCAGATCGTGGGCGGTGCGCGCCCGGGCGGCGGCCTCGGAGGCGCGGCGCAGCGAGCGGATGTTCTCCGGCACCGTGGGAATCCGGTGGGCCTCGGCGGGAGTCTTCACGATCAGGCGCTCCACCCCGGCCCGCGCGGCCAGTTCGGCGCTGCGGTCCGTCAGCAGCTCGGCGCCGGCCCGGGTGGCGGGGAAGACACCCATGTACGTGTAGAGGACCAGGTGGCGGTCGACACGTTCGGGCAGATAGGTGTCGGCCAGCCGGCGCAGCGCGGCGAGCGCCTCCAGGTCCTGCACCGGGTGGGTCTGCTGCGCGTAGCTGAGGGAGACGCTGCGGATGCCCTGCTGGACGAAGAACAGGGACTCCAGCAGGCTGACGGCGATGAGCAGCGAGGGCGGGCACAACTGCCCCAGCAGACAGCCGCCGAAGGTCTCCAGGTGGGCCCGGCGGCCGAGCGCCGCGCATTCGTCCGCCAGCTGCTGGGTCGCCTCCCGCCAGTGCGCCACCGACTCGGCCAGTGGGGTGCGCCCGTAGGGCAGGCAGTACGAGACCGGGCCGCCCTCGCTGGCGGAGAGCCCGGCGCGGACCAGGGTGCGGAAGATGGCGCCGGGACTGGCCGAGCCGTGCCGGACCTGGACGGGCCGGTCGCCCGCCGCGCCGGCGAGGGCGGCGGTCAGCTCCGGGCCGTGCACGGTGATGGGGTATCCGTTGAGAAGGCCCTGGCGGGCGAGGGCGGCTCGGGCGCCGGCCTCGTCGCCGACACGGGTGTAACTGTCGATGGTGAGGGTGGCGACGGTCCGGGCCCGGGTGCCCGCCACCGCGCGCAGCCCGGCGGCCATCGCCCCCGGGTCGGACATGCCCATGCGGGGCTGGACGATCAGGGCGCTGTCGGCGTACCGGCGGACGTACTCGCCGAGGTCCTGGGAACCGGGAGCGGGGGCCGGGGTGGGTGCGGTTGTGCCGCCGCTGAGGACGACCGGTGTGTTCATCGGGCGGTCCCGGCGGCCAGATCGCGGACGGGAGCGGCGCCGGGCAGGCCGGCGGGCGGGGCGGCGAGGAAGGACCGCAGGGCGGTCTCGGGGGCGCCGTCCACGCAGACGGCGTCGAATCCGGCCTCCGCGAGTTCCCGGACGTACGAGGTGTCGTCGCCGCCCTGGACGCCGAGTTTGCCGCCGATCAGGGCGCGGATCGCGCGGGTCCGTGGGTCGGCGCGCACGGCGCGGATCAGCCGGGCGCCGTCGAGGTGGCCGTGGCCGTTGACCGAGCTGATGACGATCGCGTCCGGCTGCTCGGCGGCCGCCGTCTCGATGAGCAACGCGTCGGGCACGCACGGGCCGAGGTTGATGACCTCGTGGCCGAGTTCCTCCAGCAGGAGCTGGAGGAAGACGAGGTTCCAGGTGTGGGAGTCCGAGGAGACCGTGGACAGCAGGATGCGTCGGCCTGCCTGGGAGAGCTGCGCCCTCATGGTGTGCTGTTCCTCTCGCGGGAGCTGGCAGGGGTCCGTGTCCGGAGGCGGGGGTGCCGGACAGCCCGCTGCCGCCGCCACTCCGGGGGCCGGTGTGGCGGCGGCAGCGGACGGCGGGCCGGGTTCAGATGCAGCAGCCGGTGGTGGCGGCAGGGACGGCGGCGGCAGCGGTGCGGGTCCCGGCGGCCGCGTCGGTACCGACCCGCGCCCCGGCCCCGAGCCCACTGCCGTCGCCGGACGCCGCGCCCGACCCGGTACCGGGCGCGGTGCCCGGCTCGGCGTCGGACGCCGTGCCGGAACCGGCCGTGGGATAGCCGCCCTTCTGCCAGTACTCCAGGCCGCCGATCATCTCCTTGGCGCGCAGTCCGGCCGCGGCCAGCTTGGCGGCCCCGCGGGTGCCCCCGTTGCATCCGGGGCCCCAGCCGTAGGTGATGTAGACCAGGGCGGGGTCGAGCGCGGCGAGCGTCTGCGGGGTCATGTCGTGGTGCGAGAGGTGCACCGCGCCTTCGATGTGTTCGGCGTCGTAGGCGGGCCGTCGGCGTACGTCGAGGACGACGAATCCGGTCAGGCCGGCCGCCAGGTCGGCGTTCACGTCGTACGGGTCGGTCTCGAACCGCAGCCGGCCGACGAAGTGCGCGAGCGCCTCCTCCGGTTCGGCCGCGCGGAATCCGAGGACCCGGTGCTTCTCGTCGGACATCTCGGTCCAGGGGTCCTGGCTCATACCGCGACCACCTCTCCACGGGCTCCGGCGCCTGCCGTGGCCCCTTCACGTGCCCCGCCGAGCTGGTCCACGGCCCATACGACGGTCTCGAGCCCGCGCCGCAGGTTCTCGTCCGTGACGGTCAGTGGGGGCAGGAGCTTCAGGACCTCGTCGGCGCGCCCGCAGGTCTCCACGATCAGCCCCCGGTCGAAGCAGAGCTGGGACACCTTGGCGGCCGACATGTCACCGGTCCGGGAGAAGTCCAGACCCAGCATCAGGCCCAGACCGCGCAGGGCGACCGGGTACCGGGAGGTGAGGGCGGTGGTGAGGAACTCCTCGGCCGCCCGTCCCTTGGCCCGGACCTCCTGGACGAACGCCCCGTCCGTGCCGTCCGCCCAGTAGTGCCGGATCACCGACTCGGCTGCGATGAAGGCGAGTTGGTTGCCGCGGAAGGTCCCGTTGTGCTGGCCCGGCAGCCAGATGTCGTACTCCGGCTTGATCAGGACCACGGACATGGGCAGGCCGTAGCCGCCGATGGCCTTGGAGAGGGTGACGATGTCCGGGACGATGCCCGCCCGCTCGAAGGAGAAGAAGGCGCCGGTACGGCCGCAGCCCGCCTGGATGTCGTCGACGATCAGCAGGATGCCGTGCCGGTCGCAGATCTCCCGCAGCCCCCGGAGGAACTCCACCGGAGCGACGTAGACGCCGCCCTCGCCCTGCACGGTCTCGATCAGCACGGCTGCCGGCTTCTCGAGGCCCGCGGAGGGGTCCTCCAGCAGACGCCGCAGCAGGTCGAGGGAGTCGAACTCGCCGAGAGGGGAGTCCGGGTAGGGCAGGTGGACGGTGTTCGGCAGGGTCGCGTAGAGGCCCTGCTTGTAGTGCGCGGAACCGGTCGCCGCGAGCGCGCCGGTGCTCACACCGTGGAAGCCGCCGCTGAAGGCCACCACCGGCCCGCGGCCGGTGACCAGCCGGGCCAGTTTGAGGGCCGCCTCGACCGCGTTCGTGCCGGAGGGGCTGGAGAACTGGATCCGGTAGTCGAGGCCGCGGGGGGCGAGGATGTGCCGGCCGAAGGCGTCGAGGAAGCCGGCCTTGGCCGTGGTGACGAGGTCGAGGCCGTGGGTGAGGCCGTCGTTGCTCAGGTAGTCGATGAGCCTCTGCTTGACCGGCTCCGGGTTGTGTCCGTAGTTGAGGGTGCCGGCGCCGGCGAGGAAGTCGAGGTACTCGGTGCCGTCCTCGGAACGCAGCAGCTCGTTCTTGGCCGTGGTGAAGACACCCGGGAACGCCCGCGAGTAGGACCGGACGCCGGACTCGTGCATCTCCACCGTCAGGCCGGCCGTCATGCCGGCCGTCATGCCGGCTGTCATGCCGGCTGTCGTCACGGCCGTGGTGTCGGCCGTCGTGCCGACTGTCGTTGCCGTCATTGCTGTTACCGCCTTACCGCCTGGGGTTCCAGGGCTCGTGACAGAGGTCAGTGGGGGACGACGACGGCGGGTTCGGCCCCGATGTCGTCCCGGTAGCGCATGCCGCGGAAGGAGACGTGGGCGAGCTGCCGGTAGGCGCCTCGCCTCGCCTCGTCCGCCGTCGTGCCGCGGCCCACCACGTGCAGCACCCGGCCGCCCGAGGTGACGGGCGTGCCCGTGGCGTCGCGGCGCAGGTTGGCGTAGAAGACGTCGGCCTCGGCGGGGTCTATCCCGGCCAGGCCGTGGACCTCCTGGCCGGTCTCGTACGCGCCGAACGGCCAGCCCGGCAGCGCCTGCGGGTCGCTCGGGTCCAGGCAGCCCTGGGTGAGCGCGACCGAGCAGCGGGCGAGGCCGTCGGAGGTGAGCTCCTCCAGGTGCAGCCGGCGCTCCAGCACGGCTTCGCACAGGGCGGTGAAGGAGCTCTGCACGCTGGGCAGGACCACCTCGGCCTCGGAGTCGCCGAACCGGGCGTTGATCTCGATGACCCGCAGCCCGGTGTCGGTGATCATGGTGCCGAGGTAGACGAACCCGGTGAAGTCCAGGCCGTCGGCGGCGATGCCCCGCATCAGGGGCTCCAGGAGGACCGTGCGGATCTCCTGCCGCAGCGCCTCGTCGTCGGCGGGGTGGGGCGCGATGGAGCCCATGCCGTCGCAGTTGCCGCCGGCGTCCTGCTCCAGGGTGCGCTTGAAGTCCATCGCGGTCGGGAAGAGCAGGGCGCTCTCCCCGTCGAGCAGCGCGAACACCGACAGCTCCTGGCCGGTCAGCCGCTGCTCGACGACGACCTTGAACTGCTCGCCGTACGTCCGGGCGAAGGCGTCCACCGCGTCCGTCGCCTCGGCCGCGGTGTCGCAGACCACCGCGCCGTCCCCGTCGGGGGTCAGCACGTCGATCTTGACCACGCAGGCGTAGGAGAGCGAGCGGATGTACTCCTTGGCGGCCTCCGGGTCGGTGAAGGACTGGTACGCGGCCGTCGGGATGCCGTGGTCCAGGCAGAAGCGCTTGCCGCGCTCCTTGCTGGACTCCAGCTCCGCGGCCTCGGCGGTCGGGCCGATGACCCGGTGCCCGAAGGCGCGCAGGATCTCGACGTAACCGCGCGACAGCGCGTCGATGTTGGAGATGAAGACGAAGTCGACCGGGTGCTCGGCCAGGAACTCCAGCGTCGGCCGGGGGTTGGTGAGCGTCACCGTGCCGACCGGGATGATCCGGTCGTGCTCGATGACGTCGCAGCCGGGGCCGTAGTAGACGACGACGTCGGGGTCGGTACGGGTGAACAGCTCGCAGACCGCGTGGCCACGGCCCGTGCCGTCCACCACCAGGACGCGGTGCTTCCGCGGGGCGCGCTCTTCCGCGCGCTCCTCCATGTGCTTCATCGTCCGTCACCCGCGCGCTCGGGGGTCAGCAGCCGGTCGAGCGGCTGGCCGACCATGCCGGCCTCGTGCAGGTGGTCCACCAGCGAGCCCCACACGTCGCTGTAGCGGTCGGAGCCCTCGGCGATGTCGTGGCTGCGGACATAGGCGGAGTTCGCCCAGTCGCAGTTGGGGTGGATGTGGTGCAGGTCGTGCTGCACGGTGTCGCCGACGAGGACGAACATCCGGTACGAGGAGTGCACGACGAGGATCCGGAACCACCAGGTGGTCCAGGCCGCGGCACGCTTGGCCGCGCCGCGGACCTCGGGGCCGGGCACCGCCTCGCCGCACATGCGGCCGAAGGTCAGGTGGTCCCGCTCCTTCTTGGTGAGCTTCTCCGCGTTGGAGAAGATCCACCACCGGTGCTCGGTGTGCGTGTAGAGGAACGTCGCGGCCTGGAAGCACACGGACAGCGGCAGGATCCACAGCACGAGGTACTCCATCCACCACCCGGTCAGCGCCACGAAGGCGATGGTCGCGGCGAGCCACACCAGCGACATGACCAGGCGGTATCGGGGTATCGGACCGCTGAAGTTGGACACGATCCGGCCGGAGGAGAAGCCCCAGTGGTGCTTGGGGGAGACCAGCGTCCACCACAGGTAGCGCCGGTACTCGGCGCGTGACATGCCCGGTCGCATGCCGGTGCTCAGGAGGTACCGGGTGTCGGCGTCCTTCATCGAGCAGGGGAACTGGTGGTGGAGCAGGTGCTCGCGCCGGTTCTCGTCGTACGGGCTGCGCCAGAAGACGGTGGTGATGATCTCGCCGACCACCCGGTTGACCGTGTGGGACTTGGCGAACATCCGGTGCAGCGTCTGGTGGACGATCACGACGTCCAGGCGGCGCATACCGCCGGTGGTCAGCAGCGTGGCCAGTACCAGCAGGGGAACGGACCAGCCGGTGAAGGGGTGCAGGGCCCACGCGCCCAGGGCGATGCCGCCGGCCATCTGGACCAGGCCCAGCACCCCCGCCTTGTTGGGGCTCCAGCTGATGAGCTGTCTGCCCCCTTCGAGCGGGGTTCCGGTCACCCAGGTGAGGTAGGGCTGGAAGATCGCCGGGAGACTCCTCATCGTCTCGCGGGGTGTGGTCGTCTGAGGCTCTGTCTGCGTCGTCATGTTCTCGGTCTCCCTTCTCGCCGCGGTCACTTCTGGGTGACGGGGTCGGCCCCGGCGCCGCCGAAGAGGATGTCGTTGGTCTCGTGGGTGCGGGGCGTGGTGAGGTCGTCGGCCGAGACCCAGGTCATGTTCACGATCGTGCGGCGGGCCTCGCCGCGGATCGGGTGCACGCGGTGCATCGTGGTGTCCGTCTTGACGATGTACGCGTCACCCGCGTTCATGTGGTACGAGTGCACCTGGCTCTTCAGCAGCGCCCCGTACACATCGGGGTTCTCCTTGTCCCAGGACGTGTGCGGCACGCCCTGGATGAAGCCGCCGTCGCGGTATTCGGGGGCCTCCAGGACGAGGATGAAGCCGTAGGTGTAGTCGTCCCAGTGCCAGCCGTGGGTGTCGCCGGACCGGTCGAGCCGGCTGATCACGTAGTGCTCGCCGGCGTAGGGGCAGGTGAACACCTCCTCGCCGACGATCCCGGACATGAAGTCCTTGGTGTGGGGCGAGAAGTAGAAGTTGTGGATCAGCGGCCCGTGCTCCTTGATGACCGGCTGGCCCACGGTCCGCATGTGACGCGGGGTGCCGTCGGTGATCTCCAGGACGAGGTCGCGCTGCACACCGTGCCCGTCCATGATCCCGAACGCCTCGGCGCGCATGGCCTCGAGCAGCTGGGGGGAGAGGAAGTTGCGGAGCGGCACCAGATGCTGGGTGCGGAACTGCTCGTGAAGCTCCTCGCGGTCGGCGTCGGAGAACTGCCGGCGCAGGTGCGCGTCGAGGAGGGTTCCCAGCGTGTCCGCGGTCACCTGCTCCGCGGTCGCGGACTGATCCGTGGTGAGGGAGGTCATTCCTAACTCCTGATGTCAGTGCGTCGGGTGGGGCGTAAGGGAATGGGAAGTGGGGACGAACATCGGCTGCGGCAGCCAGAGGTCCTCGGTCGACAGGTCGCCGGGGCGGTACTTGCCGAGGGCGCTGATGAGCAGGCGCAGTTCCAGGCGGAGCGCGTCCACGAGGCGGACCAGGCCCTCCTCGGGGTCCGTGTCCGCGGCCAGCAGGGCCGCCCGGCCCAGGCCCACGGCGCTGGCGCCCAGCGCCAGGCACTTGGCGGCCCGGCCGCCCTCCCAGATGCGCCCGGAGGCGAGGAGGCCGCGGCCACGGGCCGGGATCCGCGACAGGCACTCGCCCAGCGGCAGACCCACCTGGTCGAAGAAGGCCGACGGCGCCCAGCCGGACCCGCCCTCCGCTCCGTCGACGGTGACCGCGTCCGCGCCCGCCTCCCAGGCGATCTCGGCGGCCGCCGCCACGTCCCGGCCGGGCGGCAGCTTCACCCACACGCGGGCGCGCGGGTAGTTGTTGCGCATCAGCCGGATCTGCTGGCGCAGGATCTCCTCGGTGAAGGTGCCGGGCGTGCCGTACCGCAGTACGGCATCGGCCCCCGGCCCGTAGACGTCCTCGGTCCGGTACTGGTCGGCCAGCCGGGCGGCGGCCTCCCGGTCGAGGACGGTGAGTCCGCCGAGGCCGGGCTTGGCGCCCTGGCCGACCTTCAGCTCGAAGGCCAGCCGGCCCTCCGCGAGGAGGCGGGAGGCCGCCGGGTCGCTGTAGACGAGGTTCCACACCTCGGCGTCGGCGTCCTGGGTGGACTGCTGGACGACCACCCCGCCGTTCGAGCCGCCCGCCTCGTGGTAGGCGGCGATGCGGGACAGCAGCGAGCCGCGCACGGTGTCGCCGTCCAGCCGCCCGTATCCGCCGACCGGCACCACGTTCTCGCCGATGACCATCGGGATGCCGAGCCGGCCGGCCTGCCGGCTGACCGCGACCCCGAGGTCGGAGGCGGCCACCTGAGTGGAGCCGAAGGCGCTCACGTACACCGGGAGCGGGGCCCGGAAGCCGCCGAACTCGCACTCCAGTTCCACATGCTGGGGCAGCGGTTCCTCGCCGAGTTCCAGCATCCGCTCCATCCGGTGCGGGACGAAGACCGGCGGCACCAGCCGCAGGGCGTCGAGCTGGTCCTCCGCGGCGGGCGGGGCGCCCAGGCCGGCGCCCGCGCCGAACAGCACGCTGCCGTAGCCCGCGCGGTCCGGGAACACCCCCGCCGCGCCGGTGCGGGCGCGGGCCCGGATCAGGTCCTCGGGACAGCCGGGCGCGGACAGGCCGGTCACGGCGAGACCACCCCGGGCAGTTTCGGGAAGGCGGTGGCCTGCCAGACGGCGTCCAGACCGGCGATGTAGCGCGTCAGGCGCTCCAGGCCGATACCGAAGCCGGCGCTGGCGGGCAGCCCCTCGCGGGCGAGGTCGAGGTACCACTTGTACTTCGACGGGTTCTCGCCGGTCTCGCGGATCCGGGTGAGCAGCTGCGTGTAGTCGGACTCGCGCTCGCTGCCGCTGATGACCTCGCCGAACCCCTCGGGGAGCACCAGGTCGAAGTTGCGGAGCAGGCCGGGCCGCTCGGGGTCCTCCCGGTCGTAGAAGCCGCGCGAGCCCTTGGGGTAGTCGAGGACGAAGAATCCCCGCTCCGCCTTCCGGGAGAGCAGTTCCTCGCCGACCCAGTCGAGTTCGGCGTGGTCGTCCTGGGGGTGGCCGAGCCCGTGCAGCGCGGCGGCCGCCTCGTCGTGGCCGATCCGGTCGAAGGCGCCCTCGGCGGTCCGGCGCAGCGCGTCGGTGTCCCGGCCAAGCAGCTCGAGTTCGGCGGGCAGGTGCTCCAGTACGGCCGCGGCCGCGCCGGAGACGATCTTCTCGGCGACCGCCATGGCCTGGTCGCGGTCGGCTCCGGCGATCTCGACGTCGATCTGGTGGAACTCCACCAGGTGGCGGTGGGTGGTGGCGGTCTCCAGCGGCTCCAGGCGCACGTTCGGCGCCACGTTGAAGATCTTGTCGAAGGTGAGCAGGGATGCCTGCTTGTAGAGGATGCCGCTGGTCATCAGCTTCCAGCGGTGGCCGTAGAAGTCGATGTCGACCTGCTTGGCGCCGCGGGCGCCGGGGTCGGTGACCGGGCCGATGACGGGAGGCAGCAGCTCGGCGAAGCCGTCGCCGGTGAGCAGCTCGCGGGTCGACGCGAGGATGCGCTGCTGGATGCGCAGCACGGCTCGGGTGGCGTCCGAGGTGAGGTGTTCCCTCGTGGAGGACGGGCGCAGGTGCACGTCCTGGCCGGGTGCGGTCAGGGCAGTGGTCACGCGGATTCCTTGTCTTCCTGCGAGCGGTAGGTGATCGGCTGGTAGTCGGCCAGCGCGTAGAAGTCGCGGTAGAGGACGTCGTAGTCCTGGTTCCAGATCAGGAAGGTGCCGCCGGCGGTGAACAGGGAGTCGGTCGGCGCGAGCTCCTCGCCCTCCCGGACCTTCCAGGTGATCTCGAAGGGGCTCTCGACCTCGGGCTCGTTGAGCTTCTCGACGTACCCGGCCCGCTTGGGGATCACGGCGTCGAAGCAGAACTCCGGCGGGTGCGGGTAGGGGCGGCTGACGATCCCGGACTCGGCCTGGAGGGTCATGTTGACGATCGCCGCCGCGTAGTTGCGCTGCATCGCGGCGAGCCCGGCCAGGCCCTTGAACCGGGCGCCGACCTCCAGGAAGACCATCTCGTCGCGCGGGGTGAGGAAGAGCTCCAGGTGGGTGGAGCCGTCCAGCCGGCCGAGGGCGTTCAGGGCCTTCTCGGCGAAGGCGACCATGCGGGGGACCCTGGGGTCGTCGTCGCGCAGGTTGATGTCGGCGTTGACCCGGCCCTGGACCACCTCGAGCGTGTTGACCAGGTACTCGGTCACGCCGGCGAAGACGGTCTCGCCGCCCTCGGTCACCAGGTTGACGCTGTACATGGTGCCGGTGACGAACTCCTCGACCTCGTACTCGCCCTCGAAGGAGTCGGGCAGCGCGTTGAAGTCGGCGAGCGAGTCGATCTGGCGGACGCCCTCACTGCCAGCCGAGTCGACCGGCTTGAGGACGAACGGCAGCCCGACCTCGGCCACGATCCAGGTGAAGTAGCCCGACCGGTCCCGCCCGTACCGCTCGTGGTCGAAGCGGCGGAAGCGCGGGAAGCGCACCCCGGTGCCGACCAGCCGGTCCTTCATCACGCACTTGTCGCGGTACGGGAGCATGTCCTGCGGAAGCGGGCCGCCGAGGCCGAACTCGGCCCGCAGCTCGGCCGCGAACATCATGAACAGCTCGTCGTAGCAGTGCAGGGTGACGGTGCCGGATCCGGCCGCCCCGGTGATCTCCTTCAGCGCCCGGCGGGCGGCGTCGGGCTCGACGGCGGAGTTGAGCAGCGGGGACGGGTCGTCGTACGCGCAGGGGAGGACGTGCACCTGGTCGAAGTGGGTCTTCACCTTCTCGGGGGTGGCCGCCCACTCGGGCTCGGACACGATCAGGACGAGCCGCTTCGCGGCCGGGTCCTCGATCAGGTCGGGGCGGAACATCGGCATGCCGCGGGCGGACAGGAAAACGGCGGTCTTCACGGTGGTGGCTCCAGGGGTGGTCACGTCAGGTCCCGGCCGATGTACGGGGAGGCGGCGAGCACGTTGTTCTCGTTGTCGCCGAGCGGTTCGCCGTTGACCTTGGTCTCGCGGCGCGCCCGCAGGGCCGCGGTGTGGAGTTCGGCGGCCGTGTCGGCGGTGATGGCGAACATGCCGATGCCGTCGAGCTGGTCGGCGCGCCCGGAGAGTTCGTCACCGGGCTTGCGGGGGCGGCGGTGACAGAAGGTCGGTTCGGGGAACTCGACGGACTCGAAGCGGGTCAGTCCGGGCGGCGGCAGCAGGATCATCTCGGAGCCGTAGCGGACGGTGTTCCCGATGAAGCCGAAGTCGACCTCCTCGCCCATGCCGAGGGCGGCCAGGAGCTCGGCGTACTCCAGCCCGTACGCCTCGCCGAACAGCACCATCGAGGCGGTGCCGGCCAGCCGGGGGTTGAAGTCGATCAGCTCGATGGGGCCTTCCTCCGGGACCATCACCTCGATCTGGGTGGCGCCGTTGTGGAAGCCCATCACCCGGTGGATGTCCTTGGCCTTCGCGAAGATCTCGGCGATCCGCGGGTGGTGGTACGGGAACTGGAAGCCCATCTCCACGACCGGGTCCTTGGCCAGGACGTAACGGCCCATCAGGCCGATCGGGTGCACCTCGCCCCGGCAGACCAGGGACTCCACCGACAGCAGCTCTCCCTTGGCCTCCTCCTCCAGGACGAAGCCGCGCGTGTTCTCGATGTACTCGCGCATCAGCGGGTTGGCGATGGAGATGTCGTCGAAGGTGGCGACGGCCGCCTTCAGCTCGTCGAGGTCCTTGACGATGAAGCACAGGGCGCTGCCGGTGCCGTTGGCGGGCTTGAGGACGGCCCGGCCGGCGTAGGGCCAGCGGTCCCAGGTGAGGGCTTCCTCCAGGGTGGACGAGCCGAGGGTGGTCAGGCCGTGCTCGCGCAGCCGGTCACGGACCTGGTTCTTGTCGAGGATGGTGCGCAGGTTCTCGGCGCCGGAGTGGGGCAGGCCGGCCATCTCGCGCAGCATCGCGTCGTACGGCAGGACCGGCTCGAACCCGGCGTAGGTGCCGACCACCTGGTGGCGGTCGTGGACGTCCAGCAGGATCTTCTCGATCTGCAGCGGATCGGCCCAGGAGTCGACCGTGATCAGCTCGTCGACGAAGCCCTCGGGAACCGCGTACGGGCCCTCGGTCTGCAACGGGGTGTTGTTGATCGCGACGATCCGCAGGCCCCGGGCCTTGGCCGCGCGGGCGACCTGGAGCATCGGGTTGAGCATTTCGAGCATGACGAACGTGGGTGTCATGGATCTTCCTCTTCGGTACCGGGCGCTTCAGGCGGAGTACGCGTCCGCGGCGGCGGCGACGGTGAAGGCGATGGACTGGGCGGCGGCCTCGGCGCGCTCCAGGGCGGCCGTACTGGTCGGGCCCACCGCGATGACGTGCCCGAACCGGTCGGTGTTGTCGCCGTGGGCACCGGTCTCGGTGCCGGTCTCGACGTACAGCTGGACGTCGACGACGCCCTCGTGCGCGCGGGCCTGGACGGTGCCGGTGATCTCGTCGACGCGTCCGGCGGTGCTGGGCAGGAAGACGATGGCGGCGCCGCGGTCGGTGCGGCCCGTGAGTTCGGGCCGGCGGCCGAGGTGCATCCCGATCTGCTCGGCGACCATGTCGATGCCGGTGGCCAGGGTGACGAGCCGGGTGATGCGGTCGCCGCCGGGGCGGCAGTTGACCTCGATCAGCTTGGGTCCGGCGGCGGTCACCCGGAGTTCGATGTGGGCCGAGCCGAAGGTGTACCCGATCGCCGCGAGCGCGGCGGCGGCGACCTCCTCGCAGGCCGCCCGGACGTCCGGGTCCAGCGGGGCCGGGACGGCGTGCCCGGTCTCCACGAAGGCCGGCGGCGGCGACAGCAGCTTGCGGGTGACGGACAGCACCGAGGTGACGCCCTCGTAGGTGAGGGTCTCGACGCTGTACTCCGGCCCGTCGAGGTACTCCTCGATCAGGACGGCGGGCGTGCGCGGCCGGCCCCGGTAGCCGATCTGGGAGCGTTCCTCCAGCAGGTGCCGTACGTGCGCGCGGGCCTCGGCGGTGCTCGCGCACAGCTTGACCCCGATGCTGAGGAGCTCGTCGACCGGCTTGACGATGCACGGCACGGGGATGTCGGCGTCGTCGAGGGTGTCGGTGCGCTCCACCCGGCGGAACGCCGGGATCGGCACCCCGGTGGCCTGGCAGAGCGTGCGGGTACGGGACTTGTCGCGGGCCGCGGCGACGGCGTCGGGTTCGGAGCCGGCCAGGCCGAGCCGCTGCGCGGCCGCGGCGGTCACGGCGACGTGCCATTCGCTCATCGTCAGGACCGCGTCGACCGGGTGGTCACGGCCCACCTCGCGGATGGCGGCCAGGACGGCCTCGACGTCGTCGGTGTCGCAACGCGCCACCCGGTCGATCAGGGCGGTGTCGAGGGTCTCGCCGACCCCGCCGACGTAGTAGGACAGGTCGCAGGTCAGGAAGGAGACCCGGTGCCCCATGCGCTTGGCGGCGGCGAGCGCCTCGAATCCCGAGCCGCTCATGTTGCTCTCGACGAAGACCAGATGGGAGCTCACGGGCGCGGCTCCGGGACGGTCTCGACGGTGATGAGGGCGGCCAGCCGGTCGGCGGTCGCGGCGGCGGCCGCGGTGTCGGTTCCGGTGACGATCACCTGTCCGCTGCGGTCGAAGTTGTCGACGACCTCGACCACCCGGTCGCCGGGCCGCACGAAGAAGTCCAGCTCGATGA
This sequence comes from Streptomyces sp. NPDC029139, assembly GCF_055564335.1. NCBI lineage: Bacteria > Bacillati > Actinomycetota > Actinomycetes > Kitasatosporales > Streptomycetaceae > Streptomyces > Streptomyces sp. NPDC029139. The sequence goes on from NZ_JBVHWN010000010.1 coordinate 245,888, forward strand.
GGTCGGGGTCCTCGAGGACCTTTTCGGCGCCCTGGAATCCGGTGACCACACCGGGCTCACCGCGGAAGAAGGTGGTGGCCGCGGCGCGGGTGGCGACGGGGCGCTCGGGAAGGACCGGCAGCATTCCGAAGGGCGCGGCGCAGGCGTACTGCTCGAGGTCGATCCCGTACGCGTTGATCACCAGGTCGGGGATGCGCTCGCCGGGGAGGCGGTCGTGGGACTCGATGACCCGCGGGCCCTTCGAGGTGATCTTGATCTCGGTGTGGGCGACGCCGTCGCGCAGGCCCATGGCGGTGTGGAAGGAGCGGACGTAGTCGGCGACTTCGGCGTCCATCTCGGGGGTGAGGCGGGCCGGCAGGGCGTGCGCCGACTCGACCACGCCGATCGTGTACTTCTCGGTGATGGCGACGATGGAGTGCATGCCGTCGAAGGAGAAGGACTCCACGCTGTACTCCGGGCCGTCCAGGTACTCCTCGGCCAGGTAGCGGCCGACGGGGAAGAACTGGCCGAGGACGAGGTCGTCGCGCTCGCGCAGACCGACCGCCTCCGCCCACACCGCCTCGACGTCCTCGGCCCGCTCGATGACGACGACGCCGCGGCTGGCGGTGTTGTCGATGGGCTTGAGCACGATGGGGTAGCCGTGCCGCCGGCCGAACTCCTCGATGTCGGCGGCGCTGGAGATCTCGGCGGCCGCCGCGCTCGGGACGCCCTGCTCCGCCAGGTGGCGCCGCATGAGCAGCTTGTCCTTGTAGAGGGTGGACACGGCTTCCGGGGTGCCGCCCAGGCCGAACCGGTCGTTGATGCGGCCGACGGTCTCCATCGCCTGCTCGCCCAGCGACATCACCGCGGTGAACCGGTAGACGGAGTGGATGGCGTCGACGATCGGGCGCGTGAGCTCCCAGTCGGTGTAGTCGACCATGAACAGCGCGTCGGACGCCTCGACATGGCCGGGCATCATGCGGTCGCGGTGCTGCAGGAAGACGACACGCAGGCCGAGCGCCTTGGCCTTGACCAGTGTCTCGGGACGTCCACCGACGATCAGAATGGTTTCCACTGCACTCAACTCTCTCGCTACGGGGCATACAGGGGCATACGGGGCGCGCGGGGGCGTGCGGGCGCGGCCAACGGGCGTCTGGGCAGCCGAAGGCGTGACGCGACGCAAGGTCGCGGAGGGGGTGGGGGTGGGGGTGGGGGATGGCCGACGGGGGCGGTCGGTGGGGACGGTCGGTGGGTGACCGCGAGTCGGCGGCACGGCTGAACCGCGGCGCGCGGGAGGGGGGCGCGTCCGGGCGTCCGGCGGAATGCCCTGTCCGGTGGCCGCTGGGGGTCGGGGGTCAGTGCGACACACCAGCGGTGGAGGGCGAGAGGAGGCCGCCGGGCCGGCAGGCCGACCCGGCGGAGTGCTCCGGGCCGGTCAGACGCCGACCGACGTCGGGCCGGTGCGCGGCGGCGGAACCGGGCCCCAGCCGTGGTCCGCGGAAATCACCGTCTCGGTGGCCGTGGCGGTGGTGGTCTGCACCGTGGCGGTCACCAGTGCGGCAACGAGGAGTACGGCACCGGCGCCCATCCGGCGGAGTCGGGACATCGAACGCGTCTTCATCACATTCTCCGTTGGTTCATGCAAAGTTTCGCGAATTGGCTCGAGGTCGACATCCACAGGAATGTCGAGGGAAGCGGAAACCTCTTTCGGATTTCCGGTGGGATTGGTTCCTGTCCGATCCGATCCCGAATCCCGCGGCTCCTCGTGCTTCGGCATCGAAAGTCTGCACAGCCGTCTGGAAACAACGCAACCGAGTGACCTAGCATGACTGCGCAGTGCACACTTACGCGGGGGGATATTCTGTGTCGGGTACGTGCGAATCAGACAAATGTGACAGACCGAAGCCGTGCGAGAAGGGGCTCGCGCACTACCACGCCGCGGTGACCGCCGGGCAGGTCGGCGCGCCGGACGTTCCCGGCTGTCTCCTGCGTCTTGGCCTGTTCGCCCCAGTGGCTGAAGGAGGCCGGCTGGCCCCGGTCCCGGCCTCGGTGGCTTCGTCGAGAGCTCTCCAGCCGTACCGCCAGGAGATCATCGCCACCTCGCGCGTTCTGGAGGAGCTGACCTCCGTATTCGATGTAATCGAGCGGGTGTACAGCGACGCGACGGAGTCGCGGCTTCCCGGCTTTACGCTGCTGCGCGGCGTCGACGTGATTTCCGGAGCGATCGACACGGCGGTCGCCCGGTGCGCGAAAGAACTCATGACGGCACAGCCCGGCGGCGGCCGACCTGCGGAAATACTGGAGAGTTCGCTCCAGCGGAATATAGAGATAATTGAACGGGGTGTGCGGCAGCGGACGCTTTATCAGCATTCGGTGAGGGCGCACCAGCCGACCTTCGAATACATCTGCAAGATCGTGGCGGCGGGCGGCGAGGTCCGCACGGTGGACGAGATGTTCGACCGGCTCATCATCTGCGACCGCACGGTCGCCTTCATTCCCACCAGCTCCTCCTACGAGCAGGAGGCTCTGGAGGTCCGGGAGCCCGCCGTGGTGCGCTTCCTGTCCAACATCTTCGACAACGCCTGGTCGCGCGGCATCCCGGCGACCCTCGCCCGTGAACGGCGCCCCAAGCTCGTGGCGTCCGACCTCGAGCGCGCCCTCGCCCGGATGCTCGTCGCCGGCTACACGGAGGAGAAGATCGCGCGGGACCTCGGCATGAGCCGCCGCACGATCGCCGACCACACCAGCCGCCTCTCCCGCCGCCTCGGCAGCACCAGCCGGGCCCAGTTGGGCTACCTCATCGCCAGCCGGGGCCTCCTCGAGGACACCGTCGAGGACGTGGAGGCGGTCGGGGCCTCCCAGCTCATCTGCTGACACCCGGGGTTCGTTTCCGGGACGCAACGATTTGGTTGAACCGGGTGTGTCCTGCGTCACGTTCGAGTTGAATGATCGGGGGCGTGCGGATGCACGCGCGTACACCGTCCTGCAGGGGGTTCCGGGATGAGTGCTGCCAGGAGTGACACCACGTCAGTGCCGGGGGCCGATCTGCTGGCCGCGCTGCTCGACGGGATGGACGCGGCGCTGTGCGCCTTCGACGCCGACGGGACGGTCACGCACTGGAACAAGGAGGCCGAGCGGATCCTCGGCTGGTCCGCGGGGGAGGCCGTCGGGCGGCGGGGGTTCGAGGGCTGGGCCGCGCGGCGGGCCGACGCCGCCCAGGCGCTGGCGTGGCTGATGGCGGCGATGGAGGCGCCGGGGCGGCTGGTGCACGAGTTCGCGCTGGTACGGAAGGACGGCGGACGGGTCCTCGTACGGACCCAGTCGGCCGGAGTACGGGGCGCGGACGGGAAGCCCGCCGGGGTGTACTGCGCGTTCAGCGAGGTGCACGCCCAGATCGACCTGGAGCGTTCGATCGCGCTCAGTGAGGCGCTCTTCGAGGACGCGCCCTGGGGTGTCGTCCTCGTCGACGTGGACCTTCGGCCGACCGTCCTCAACGGGCATGCCGCCCGGGCGATGGGCGCGGGCCGCACCGCCCCGCTCGGCCGGCCGCTCGGTGAGCTGATCGGGCAGGGCGTGCAGGAGTTGGAGGGGGCGCTCCAGCACGTGCTCGCGGAGGGCGCGCCGCGGGCGCCCGCGGAGGTGTGGGTGACGCTGCGCACCGCGGAGGGCGAGCGGCGCCGGTGCTGGCGCAGCGGTTTCGTACGGCTGTCCTCGCCGCTCGCGGAGGAGCCCGTGCCGCTGGGCGTGGGGTGGCTGTTCCAGGACGTCACGGAGGAGCGGCTCGCGGAGCAGGAGGCGGACCGACTGCGGTTCCGGTACAGCCAGTTGCACCGGGCGGGAACGGCGGCGGCCGAGTGCGAGGACCCGCGCGAGGCGGCGACCGTCCTGCTGGACTTCGCGCTGGCCGGGTTCGCCGATCACGCGCTCGTCGACGTGGCGGCGGGGGAGCGGCGGCTGGTCCGGGTGGCCGCCACCCCGGGCGGCGAGCCCGGCCCGGTCGTGCCGGTCGCGGGCGGCGGCATCCCGGTGCGGTACTCCGCGGGGCACCCGGTCCTCCAGGCGGTCGCCCGCAAGGGCCCGGTCCGCGCGTCGGCCGTCGCGGCGACCCCGCAGGGGGCCGAGGGCTGGGCCGCGGAACGCCACTGGCCGCGCGACGCCGTCCACGCGCTGTGCCTCCCGCTGCGCAGCCGGGGCCGGACGGTGGGCGCCGTGACCTTCCTGCGGGCGGCCTCCCGTACGGCCTTCGAGCGCCCGGACGCGGTGTACGCGGAGGCGGTGGCCGTACGGGTGGCGGCGTCGCTGGACCTGGCGGGCGCGGCGCCTCCGGGGGATCCGTCGGATCGCGCGGACGCGCCGTAGTGGCGTCAGTGGTGTCAGTGGCGGTAGAAGATCCGGTCGCCGTACTCCCGCATGACGCGGCCGTTCCAGTCGTGGCCGCCGTCCACGTTCCCCGAGCGCAGCAACGGCGGCTCGATGCCCAGGCGGACCATCTCCTCGGCCGCCGCGGCCATCATGGCCTGCATCAGGGCGCTCGTGACGACCGTCGAGGCGGGCGCGAAGGGCGCCTCGATGCTCTCGTGGGTGAGTTCCGCGTCGCCGACGGCGATGTGGGAGTCGAGGACGATGTCGCAGTGGTCCTTCAGATACGTCCCCGAGACGTGCCGGGACTTCGTCTCGCTCGCGTAGGCGACCGAGGTGACGCCGATCACCGTCAGGCCCAGGGCGCGGGCGTTCATCGCCATCTCGACGGGCAGGGCGTTGCGGCCCGAGAGCGAGATGATGATCAGGACGTCGCCGGCCTTGGCGGGCGAGGAGTCGAGCACCGCGCCGGCGAGGCCGTCGACGCGCTCCAGGGCCGAGCCGAGCGTCGCCGGCATGACGTCGACGCCGACGACACCGGGGACGGCGAGCAGGTTCATGAGGGCGAGGCCGCCCGCGCGGTAGACGACGTCCTGGGCGGCGAGGGAGGAGTGCCCCGCGCCGAAGGCGAAGAGCCGGCCGCCGGCGGCGACGGCCTCGGCGATCGCGGTGCCGGCCGCGGCGATCTCCCCGGCGTCCTCGTCGCGCACCTGCCGGAGCAGGCTGATCGCGGCGTCGAAGAACTGCCCGGCCAGCTTGGACTCGCGCGCGCTCTCGCCCATTCCGAAGCTCCTTCTCGTCGTGTCGCGGATCACGGTGCGGTCTGGACCATTGCCCTGTCAATACCGCCCTTCGGTCAGCACGGCACGGTTGCCGGTGGGATGCGTCAGAATTGGGGCAGGGCCAGCGCACGACTCATCGAGGGGCACGTATGTCCGGACTGATCGACACAACGGAGATGTATCTCCGCACCATCCTCGAGCTGGAAGAGGAAGGTGTGGTCCCCATGCGCGCCCGGATCGCGGAGCGGCTCGACCAGAGCGGCCCCACCGTGAGCCAGACGGTCGCCCGTATGGAGCGGGACGGTCTGGTGACCGTCGCCGGTGACCGGCACCTGGAGCTGACGGACGAGGGCAGGCGTCTGGCGACGCGCGTGATGCGCAAGCACCGGCTCGCCGAGTGCCTGCTGGTCGACGTGATCGGCCTGGAGTGGGAGCAGGTGCACGCCGAGGCATGCCGCTGGGAGCACGTGATGAGCGAGGCCGTCGAGCGGCGCGTTCTCGAGCTGCTGCGGCACCCGACCGAGTCGCCGTACGGCAACCCGATCCCGGGCCTGGAGGAGCTGGGCGAGAAGGCCGAGGCGGAGTCCTTCCTGGACGACTCCATGGTGTCGCTGGCCGACCTGGAGCCGGGCGTGGAGGGCAAGACGGTGATCGTCCGCCGGATCGGCGAGCCGATCCAGACGGACGCCCAGCTGATGTACACGCTCCGGCGGGCGGGCGTGCAGCCCGGTTCCGTGGTGAGCGTGACGGAGTCGGCCGGGGGTGTCCTCGTCGGCAGCAGCGGTGAGGCGGCCGAGCTGGACGCCGACGTGGCCGCGCACGTCTTCGTGGCGAAGCGCTAGTCGCGGTCCCGGTCGTGGTCGCGTCCGAGGTGGCGTAGCGCCCGTCGCGGTCGTGGTCGCGTCCGAGGTGGCGTAGCGCCCGTCGGGTCGTGGTCGCGTACGGGGTGGCGTAGCGCCCGTCGCGGTCGCCTCCGAGGTGGGGTGGTGCTCGGCGCGCCTCGTGGGCGAAGCGGTCGGCCCCCCCGGCGCACCCCGGCGCATTCTCGGGCCCGTTTTACGGCGGAATCGCCACGCTCTCCCGCTCGGCGTGCCACGCTGGGGGGAGCCGTACGGCCGGGGAGGGGTGTGCGATGGCGCAGGCGTCGAAGGCGGTGCGTGGAGAGACAGAGGGCCCCGGCGCCCATGGGCGCCGGGGCCTGTCCTCCCCTGTGCTGACCCGGAGCCCCGAGCTCCCAGGGTCATTCCCTTCGGACCGTTTTCCCCGAGCGGTCCGCCTCCCGTTGAAGATCTCCCCTCGGCGGCGCGCGTCAATCCTTGAGCCCTGTCACTCGAACGAGGGGTGTTACGCGGCAGAGCCGCATTTTCGAATATAGGTTCGATAGTCTGGCGGTGCTCGACACGCTCGATGGAAAGAGGGGGTGCCAGGGAACATGGTGCGACGTCTCGACGTCACCGGGGCCGGCGGCGTACGCCTGGCTGCCTGGGAGTTCACGGAAGAGCAGGCGCAGACGGCCGGGTCCGGCGTCTTACTCCTGCACGGCCTCATGGGGCGCGCCTCCCACTGGGCGCCCACCGCCCGCTGGCTCGCCGCCCGGCACAGGACCGTCGCGCTCGATCAGCGCGGTCACGGCAGCAGCGCCAAGCCCGCCGCCGGGCCCTTCACGCGCGAGGCGTACGTCGCGGACGCGGCCGCCGCCGTCGAGCGGCTCGGGCTCGGTCCTGTCACCCTCATCGGCCACTCCATGGGCGCCCTCACCGCCTGGCAGCTCGCCGCCGAGCGCCCCGACCTCGTCCGCGCCCTGGTCATCTGCGACATGCGGGCCTCGGCCCTCGGCGCCGCCTCGCAGCGGGAGTGGCAGGACTGGTTCCGCCGCTGGCCCGTCCCCTTCCCCTCGCTCGACGCCGTGCGGAAGTGGTTCGGCGAGGACGACCCCTGGGTCGAGCGGCCCCAGCCCGCCCGCGGCGAGTTCTTCGCGGAGGTGATGACCCGACGCCCCGACGGCTGGTATCCGGTCTTCGACCCGGCGCAGATGCTGATCTCTCGTCAGACCTGGGTCCACGAAGCCCATTGGGACTCGCTCGCCCAGGTCCGCTGCCCGACCCTGGTCGTCCGCGGCCTCGACGGCGAGCTGGGCCGGGCGGAGGCACAGGAGATGGTCCGCGTGCTGCCCCGCGGTGCGTACGCCGAGATCCCCGACGCGGGCCACCTCCTGCACTACGACCAGCCGGAGGCGTGGCGCACGGCGATCGAGCCGTTCCTGAACGGCGCGCTGACCTCGTAGTCCCGCTCTTCTTCCCTCACATCGGTCACATCAGTTGCTGTGCATGATCTGGATCAGATTGCCGCAGGTGTCGTCGAAGACCGCGGTGGTGACCGGGCCCGTTTCCGTCGGCTCCTGCGTGAACCGCACCCCGAGCCCGCGCAGCCGGTCGAACTCCGCGGCGACGTCGTCGACGGCGAAGGAGGTGGCCGGGATGCCGTCCCGCACCAGTGCCGTCTTGTACGGCTGCACCGCGGGATGCCCGGAGGGCTCCAGCAGCAGCTCGGTCCCTTCGGGGTCCTCGGGCGAGACGACGGTCAGCCACCGGTCCTCGCCCACCGGGACGTCGTGCTTCTTCACGAAGCCCAGCACGTCCGTGTAGAAGCGCGCGGCCCTTTCCTGGTCGTCGACGAAGACGCTGGACAGGTGGATCCTCATGGTGTGCTCTCTCCGATCGGTCGGGCTGAGTCATCGGTCGACTCACTCATGGTTCGGTCCCGTGACGTCCGGCGGCGGGACCGGGCGGTCGTAGACGTTGTTCGGCGTCACGATCTGGGTGATCGCCCGGGCGACGAGCGAGCTCGGCTCCTGGCCCTGCGACTCGATGTCGGTGTTGAGCATCAGCACCAGGGTGGCCTTCTGCGACGGGAGGTAGACGGTCACCGTCTCGTACCCGGGGATGGAGCCGTTGTGGCCGATCCAGCCGCTGCTCTCGAAGATGCCGAGGCCGTAGCTCGTGCCGGGGTGGCCCGTGGGCAGCATCGTGAGGCGCTCGGCCTGCGTCTTGGGGCTGAGCAGCGTGCCGGTGGCGACGATCTTCGCCCAGCGGCGCAGGTCGTGCAGGTCAGAGATCATCGCCCCCGCCGCCCAGGCCCAACTCGGTTTCCAGTCGGTGGAGTCGGTGACCGCGCCGCTCAGCGTCTGGTTGGTGTACCCGCGCGGGTGCGGCTCGGGGAACTCGTCGCCCTTCGGGAAGAGCGTGTGGCGCAGGTCCGCCGGGCGGAGCACCCGCTTCTCGATGACGTCGGCGAGACGGTGACCGGTGACCTTCTCGATCACCAGCCCGAGCAGGATGAGGTTGCTGTTGGAGTACTGGAACTGCGTCCCCGGGTCGAAGGTGTTCGGGTGCTTGAAGCCGTACGCGAGCAGCTCGGGCGGGGTGAACGTGCGCTGCGGGTCGCTCAGGAGATCATGCTGGAAGCCCGGGTCGTCGGTGTACGGGAACAGGCCGCTGCGCATCTCGGCGAGGTGCCGCAGCGTGATCCGGTCGCCGTCGGGCACGCCGTGGACGTAGGTGGAGATCGGGTCGTCCAGCCGGATCTTGCCGTCGTCGACGAGCTTCAGGAGCGCGGTGACCGTGAAGGTCTTGGTCTCGCTGCCGATCCGTACGAAGACGTCGGGGGTCATCGGCTTGCCGGTGACCTTGTCGGCGACACCGGTCGCGCGGACGTAGCTTCCCTTGCCCGGCATCCACAGCCCGGCGACCAGGCCGGGGATACCGGCCTGCTTGCGGACGTCCTCGATGGCCTTGTCCAGCCGCGCGGTCAGCTCGGGCCCCAGCCCGCCGGGCGGGCAGTCGTCCTCGTGGTACCGGTGGGCCGCGCCGGCCTGTTCGGCTCCGGCCCGTCCGGCGGTGAGGTGTTCGGCGGTGGCGGGGGACGCCGCCACCGGGGCCAGCACGGACGCCACGAGGAGCGCCGCGGCGAACAGGCGGCGGGCGTGGGCGGGGGTGCGTCTCATCGGGGGTGCCTCTTCCGGTCGGGGTCTGGGAGGGTTACGTCACCATCCGACCCGCGGGTAAGGACCCCCGCCCGGTACACCGTCCGACGAGTCCACTCGTTCGGGCCCGCGCCCCGTACGCCGGGCGGCGCCCTCCCTACGGCCTCTCGGGAACCTCCGTGCGCCCGGTGAGCCCGTGGCGCAGACAGGCGACCAGCCGGGCCGCGATCGTCCCCCCGGGATCGAGGCGCGGATTGAAGATCGTCACGTCGCATCCGACGGCTCGCTCGTCCGCCAGGGCCGTCCGCAGCACGTCCTCCAGCTCCGGCCAGGTCAGCCCCCCGGCGATCCGGTGGTCGACGGCGGGCATGACCGCGTCGTCCAGGACGTCCACATCGAGGTGAACCCAGTAGCCGGCGCGATCCGGGCCGCCCAGGCGGTGAACCGCCCGGCGCGCCGCCTCGGCGGCGCCGACCGCGCGCACGCCGTCGAGGTCGACCGCGTGCAGCCGGGGCGGAAGCGGCTGCATCCCGGCCGCGGAGGACTCGGCGGAGTCGCGGAAGCCGAGCGCGACGACGTCCTCGTCACGGACCAGCGGCCCACGGCCTTCGAGGTCGGTGAGCGGCTGGGGGCCGCGACCGGTGGCCAGGGCCAGCTCCATCGACGCCGCCTCCCCGGCCGGCTCCGCCGACGGCTGGTAGAAGTCGGTGTGGCCGTCGAGGAAGAGCAGCCCGAAGCGCCCGCGGCGGCGCAGGGCGAGAAGGTTGCCCAGGAGGATGCTGCAGTCGCCCCCGAGGACGAGGGGGAAGCGCCCGGCGTCGAGAGCGGAGCCGACCGCGTCGGCGAGCTGTACGGAGTACCGCGCGATGCCCCCGGGATTGAGGACCCCGGTCGAGGCGTCCCGCCGCGCGTCGTACTCCGGAGGTTCGACCCGCCCCGCCCGCACCGCCCCGGGATGGTCGGCGAGACCGGCCGCGAGCAGAGCCGCCGGCGCCTCCTCCACACCGGACGGCCGCAGCCCGAGCACGGACGGAGCCTCGATGATCGCCAGTTCCCGCACGCCCGGCCCTTTCGCCCACCGCGCCGCCTGATCCGCGGCATGTGCCCCATCGTGCCGCCGGCATGCGGCGCGAGGCACGCGCCCCGCGTCCGAATGGCCGCTCCGGCGTGCCCGGGCCCCCGTGACCTGCTTAGCGTCGTCCTGCTGTGCCGCACAGGCCGCGGCGCGCACCCGAGGCGATCGAGAGGAACCCCATGGCAGTCGCGATGCACCTGGTCTGGCCGGAGCTCACCCCCGAGTTGTACGACGCGGCGCGCGCCCAGGTGGGGTGGGAGGAGGACGTCCCCGACGGGCTGGTGCTGCACGCGGGCTGGTTCGCCGAGGACGGCTTCCACGCGCTGGACCTCTGGGACTCGGAGGACCAGTTCCGGCGGTTCATCGCCGACCGGATCGGACCCGTGATCAAGGGACAGATGGGTGTGACGAGCGACCCTCAGGTGTCCCTCTCCCCCCTGCACCGCCGCTTCGTCGCCCCGGGCGTCAGCGGCGCCGCCTGATCGGGGTCACGGCGTCGGGCCACCGGCCGCGGCGTCCAGCAGCAGCCTCGCGGACACCGTCGCCCCGTCCGTACGGATCGTCCCGGCCAGGGCGGCCGCTCGGGCACCGGCCTCGGCGCTCAGCGCCGTCCTGAGCGCGGCGGAGAGCGACTCCACGGTCGGGGCAGGACCGTCATGTGCCGCGCCGATGCCCAGATCGGCGACCCGCCCGGCCCAGTACGGCTGGTCCGCCCCCTGAGGGATCACCACCTGAGGCGTACCGGCGCAGCTCGCGGTCGTCGTGATCCCGGAGCCGCCGTGGTGCACGACGGCGGCCACCCGGCCGAAGAGCGCCTGGTGGTTGACCTCGCCGACCACGAAGCAGTCGCCCCGGTCGTCGGCCGGCGCCAGCTCCGCCCAGCCGCGGGAGATCACGGTGCGCAGCCCCTGGGCCCGTACCGCCTCGACGGCCACCCGCGCGACCTCCCTCAGCGACTCCATGGGCATGCTGCCGAAGCCCACGTACACCGGAGGGGCACCGGCCTCCAGGAACGCCTCCAACGCGGCGGGCAGCGGCCGCTCGTCCTGCCGGATCCACCGGCCGGTCTGTACGACGTCGAGGTCCGCCGTCTCCTGCCAGGGGTCCAGGGTCGGGTCGGTCGCCAGCCACGGCCGGTCGGTGAAGGCGAAGTCACGGACGTTGTCCACCGGCGGCAGTCCGGCCGCCGCCCGCTGGGCGTTGACCATCTCGCCGAACATCTTCTGCGCGATCTCGGCGTCCAGCTCCCAGAGCTTCCGGTTGTCGGTCACGTCCGGCGGCAGCGGGTGACCCCGCCGCGCGGGCGGCCGGCGGTACGGCGTCGGCAGGGCGATCGGCGAGTGCACCACGTGGACGAAGCGGATGCCCGCCTTCTCCGCCACGGACCGCGCCCCGGCCACCGCCGGCACAGGGCCGGTCGCCACCAGCGCGTCACATCCCTCGGCCGTCGCGGCGACCACCTCGAACTGCGCGGCCATCAGATCGGCCGCACGCTGGGCCAGCCCCACCGCCGACCCCGGCGCCACCGAGGACACCACCGGACGCACCGGCGCGCCGGCCGGCACGACCGCCACCCCGACCCCGGCCAGCAGCTCCGCGAACTCCTCGTCCGGGGGCGCGCACACGCGCACCTCGGCGCCCAGTTCCCGCAGGGCCACCGCCAGCCCCGCCATCGGCTCGACGTTTCCCCGCGTTCCATAGGTGGACAACACGACACGCACGTTGATGACTCCCCGTCCCCGCTGATCTTCAGATGGTCCGGTGATTCTCCGTCAGGGCAGGGGTGTCGCCGCAAGCCTGGAGGAAGGCGGACCAGGCGGTCGGGGTGAGGCTGAGGGAGGGGAGGGAGATGTCCTTGGAGTCACGGACGTGGACGGTGTGGGTGCAGGTGGCGACCTCGACGCAGTCGCCGCCCTGGCTGCCGCTGTAGCTGCTCTTGAACCAGTTGAGGTCGGTGCTCATAGCTCTCGTGCCACCTGTTCGATGAGTCGTGCGGAGTCCTCTGGTGTGAGGGCCTGGGCCCGCAGCATGCTGTAGCGAGCGAAGACGTCTCCCACGTCCGGCTGTTCGCTGAGAAAGTACCTTCCGCCTTGTCCTTCGACATAGACCAGTTGGTTGCGGCGCTCTTCGGTCTCCAGCAACGTGAAGGGCCCGTCCAGACCGGCATGGATCTCACGGTCCTCTGGCATCACCTGGACCGTGACGTTGCGTAGGTCCGCACACTCCCGCACGTGCAGCAGGTTCTTTCGGAGCACATCCTTTCCGCCGAGTTGCTTGGTGAGCGCGGACTTCTCCACGACGAAGCTGATCAACGGTGCGGGGGTACGGAAGAAGACGTGTTGCCGTGCCAGCCGAGCCGCGACATGGGCTTCGATCTCGTCCTCCTCCAGCGCGGGAACTGCGCTGTCGAAGACGGCTCGCGCGTACTCCGCGGTCTGAAGCAGGCCGGGGATCACGTGATTGTCGTACTTGTGGATGCCCGCCGCCTTGGCCTCCTCCAGCAAGTAGTCCTCGAACCACGCCGCCACCCCACTCGCCGTCACCTCCTTCGCGACCTCCAAAAGTGCACCTTGTGCACTCAGCAGCTCGTCCACGATGACGACGAAACGGCCCTTCGCCCGACGCTCCCCGCGCTCGATCATCGCCACCTGGGACTTGGAATATCCGGTCTCTCTGCCCAGCAGGTCCTGTGAGACCTTCGCCCGCTCCCGGTAGAACCGCAGCAGTCTTCCGAACGCCTTCGCCGCCCCCGGGCTCCCGGTGTTTCCGATGTTCACAACTTGCCTCCCCGAGTGCACAGTCCGACACAAACTCCCTGTGGCCCTGGTCACAGTAGAGTTGCGCCGGGAAGCTGGCGTCATGAATTCGCGCAAGTCACTTGACAGGGTGCCCTCTTGGGTTCCCGCGACTGGGCATGCCCTCCGCCACGCGGGCGTGCACTTCGACGCCGTACGCATCGGCGGGTTCCTCGGGGAGGACGTGGCGTACCGGCTCATGGAGTTCACCGACTTCCACGCCGGGCCGATCGTCCGCGAGGCGACAGGGGAGCGGAACCTGTACTTCCTGCTGCCGCCGCAGACCGCCGCCGCACACTCCTGGCCGGCCCCGGTGCGCGCCCTGAGCCGTAACGGCCGGAGCGAGGCATTCGTCGGCGTCCCGGCGTTCGGCGGGGCCACCTGGCCCCTGGACTGGCGCTCGCTGCCGACTCTCGAAGACCCGTTCGTGGACGGCGACTTGTTGTACGAGATGGTCACCCGTGCTGTACGGTAACCGCGACATTACGCTCCGTGAGAAGCGGAGCGGCCCTCGGTGGTGCGCCAACACCGGGTCCGAGGGCCTTCACTCCTAGTGGAACAGGACTCCACCAGAAATGCTTCGGCATGTTATCGCGCCGACTCGGTGCTTCACCAAGGTTCCGAACCTCGTCGTTCGGCATCCGCGTCTGACCAGCGACGCGAAGGTTCTGGTCATCTACGTCGACGGTCTCCCCGAGAGCGCCGTCGCCAAGCCCCTCAGTGCGCACGCCGCCGACCTGGGCATGAAGCCCCGGGCGTATCAGAAGGCGAAGGAGTCCCTCACCGCCGCCGGCTTCTACTTCGAGTGGAAGTGGCAGGGCAAGCGGGGGCGTTGGGTCACCGAGCAGATGCTCTCCAACGTCACCCTCACGCGTGAGGAGGCGAACGCCGTCCGGGGTGCGGGGTCACCGACTCTCGGGGAACCGGCCGTCGGTGCTCCGAGGACTCCAAAAGTCGGCCGCTCTAAACCGGAAGACAAAGACCGGGAGAAGACTCTTCCCCACCCACCCCCCGAAGCGGCGGCGGCCGACGTCGAACCGGACCAGGGACCGAACCGAGCCCCGGACACGGCATCGGGCTCGCAACCCGACCCCGAACCCGACCCGGAACCCCGGCCCGACCCCGACCCGGCCCCTGACCCCGACCCGGCCCCTGACCCCGACCCGGCCCCTGACCCCGACTCGCCGCCCGAAGTCGTCGAGGCCGAGCGGGTCCTGCTGTCGCTGCGCCATGTGAACCCCGGGCTGTGGCTCGGGGTCCGCGAGGCGCGGGGTCTGGCCGAGACGGCGGCGGAGTGGCTTCGGCGGGGTGTGTCCGCCGCCGACATGCGGCGTGCCCTGACCTCAGGTCTGCCGCGTGAGGGCATTCGCTCGGCGGTGGGCTTCCTGCGCCACCGCCTGGCCCTGAAGCTGCCCGCACCGCCCGCACCGCCCATGCCACCCGCCACTTCGGCGGCCCCCGCGGCCTCCGCGCCCGCCGAGCTCGTTCTCTGCGACGGGCCCGGTGACGACCACGTCTTCCGGCCCGTCGCCGACGAGACCCGCTGCCGCCCTTGCCGTACGCACGAAGCCGCTCAGCGGCGGAACGCGCATCAGCCGCCCGGCCGCCCGCCCCGCGCCCCCTGGCGCACGCTCGTCGAGGAGGTGGCGGCCGGGAGGGTCTGACGCCGGCCCCCAGGGCGTGGCGCGGCCGGGGCGTGGCGCGGCAGATCTCGACGCCGTGCTGCGGTGCCGCTCACGTCCCCGACGGCCGCGGCTGCTCCGGCGGGACCGAGCTCTCGGCCATGTCCATCCAGTGGTCGAGGTCGGTCTGGGTGAACTCTTCCCACGGGGGGACGTCGGGGAGCCCGCGCAGGAGGTCGTAGGCCTCGGGGATCTGGGCTCCGCGGAGGACCGGACAGTGGCAGCCGGCGATGACCTCGGCGTCCAGGTGCTGGAAGTCGTTGACGACCGCCCCGAACTTATGGGGGTCCAGCAGGGCGACCCAGGGGGAGACCAGGCGTCCGCCGAAGAGCTGGCCGTCGCGGAACTCGTCCGGCGACAGCGCCGCCGTTTCGGGCATGGGGGTCGGCACGTTCGTGGCGAAGGTGTCCACGGCCCACAGGACGTTGGCCTTCGGGTCGAAGAGGGCGCGGGTCGTGGGATTGTCGTACAGGGGTGGTCGCTTGGCGACCAGGGTGCGATCCCCCACGTCGATCGTGTCGCCGTCGGTCATGAAGCGGCACCGGTTGACGGGCGTCTCCCACTCCTCGGCCATGCGGCCGATGGAGAACCATGTCGTCAGCAGGGTCGCGTTCGGGCATTGCGCCATGACCGACAGGAGGTTGCCGGCGTGGTCGCGGTCGTCGTGCGTGAGGAAGATCCACCGTACGTCCAGGGGATCCACGATGGACCAGGCCGCCTCCAGCCACTGGGAGCGCACCGCCGGCGCCCCGGTGTCCACGAGGACCGGTTCGGCTCCCCGGATCACCATCGAGTTCATCGGGAAGTGGCCGACCGGCGGGGCCTCGAGGGCCCATGGGATGACGAACGTCTCCTCGGCGATCTTGTAGGGCTGCAGAAGGTTGAAACTCTCCACGGTTACCATCGCTGCTCTCCCTAGGACGGAGTCATCGCAGCGTCCATGAATCCAGTGCAGCCCCGTGCCGGACGGTCGTCAAACGCAGAGCGCGTGACGGCCGGTTCCGGTGACGCGGGGGCGCGCGCGGCGCTCGGCCGCGAGGGCTCTACCCGAGGCCGGCGAGCACGGCGAGAACGGCGAGCATGCCGACGGTGACGACGGCGATGGAGCCGTGCAGACACAGCCATCCGAACATCGCGCCGCCGGAAAGGTGCGGGCGGTCGGGGAGCAGCAACCTGCGGGCGACCAGTGCCGGGACGGTGAGAGCCGCCGTGGACGCGATCCATCCGCCGAGGCCCACGAGGAGGATGCCGGTCGGGCCGGCCTCCACGAACGTCGCGGCGGCGACGGCCGGCAGGGTGCTCGTGGCGGCGGCCAGCACCGGGATCCACCACCAGACCTCGCGTCCCGAGACGCGCCGGCCGAGCCATCCGGCCGCGACCATCAGCGGCATCACCACGGCGGCCGACAGCACGGCGCCGAGGGCCGCCCCGACGATCGCCGCGACCGGCACCATCACCAGCATGAGGATGATCGTCCCCGGGGTGTAGCTGATGCTGGGCGACCACACCCAGCCCACGATGGCGCCGAGCGCGGCCTCGGTGCCCAGCACCGTCATCGACGCCAACAGCACCGCGCCGTACCGGTCCGTCATCCGCCTGAGCGGCTGCCCCGGCGCCCGTTCCCGTATTTCTGAACGCATTCAGATCCCCTCCCGCCCCGCATCATCCTTCATGCGGGGCGGGCCCGCTCGCGCGGGGTCCGGGGGATCAGAAGGCGAAGACGGAGGTCCTGGCCATGCCGACGTTCATCTCGCACGCGTTGCCGTACGTCGCCGACCAACTGACCCGCTTGCCCTCCCAGATGCCGTCGCCGGTGACCGTGACCGGGTCCCAGACGTGGAGGCAGGGGCTGCTGTTGCCCATCATGGTCAGCTGGCCGAACTCCCCTTGCACCATGGCCAGTTCGGTGCAGGCCGACTCGGGCGAGGGGTGGGTGCCGCTGGGCGTGGGGGCGCAGCTCAGGGTCACGGCCCTCTGGATCGCCGCCGTCGTCACGGACTCGCCCTGGCCGATCGTCAGGACGAGCGCCGAGGCCGGGTAGAGGCCGGCGGGCTTCGCCTGGGCGAGGTCGGGGGTCGCCGCGACCCCGACGAGGGCGAGACCGGTGGCGAGGGCGGTGGTGAAGGCGGTGTTACGGAGGACGTAACGCACGAAGGTGTCCTTTCGAGGCGGGTGCGATCTGACTGCGGGCCGGAGTCTTGTCGACGCGGAGCGTGATCGCACATCCCCCGTACCTTTCCGGCCGCATGCCCCGCCCGGCCCCGACCGATCGCTCGTTCGGGCAGCTGAGCGGGCTGCGCCGCCCCCTCGCAAGCCGTCGGGTGCCCCGGATTTCAGGGGTGGTGCAAGCCTGAACGACCCTCTGACCTGCGAGGATGCAAAAAATGTTCGGTGTTGGAGTAATTCTGCGGGCACGTGTTCGACCGGAAGACCCCCGTTCCGGCAGCCCATCCCGGGGCCTCGGCGAAAACGCCAGGTCAGTGGACCGTCGGCCTCAGAGGGCCGTCTCCCTCTCGTACTCCTCCGACGGGCACGCCAGTTCGGGACGCTCCGCCGCGTACCGGACGCCGAAGACGCCGCCCATCGCCCAGTGCCACGCCGTGTCGTGGAAGACCAGCCCCCGGCAGGGCGCGTCCGGAGGCTCGTAGGGATAGAACTCCACGGCCTCCTCCCCGGCCCGGAGAGGTGACCGGCCGCCGTACCGCCGCAGCACCCAGGCGTAGCCCCGGCGCTCGGCCGCCAGGTACCGGAGGTACTCCTCCTCGTCCGCGCTCCAGCCGGTCGTCACCCCTTGCTCACCGCCGCCAGGATCTCCGGCAGCCGGGCCGAGGTCCGGGGCGCCGCCAGCTTCAGGCCCGCCCAGGTGATCAGCGCGCCGTACGCGGCGCCGACCGGAAGCAGGAGCCAGAGAAGGGACTCCTGGTCCGCGAGGTGGAGGTAGATCGTCGCCCCGATCAGCGGGGCGCACAGCAGCGCCGCCCCGATCATCCCGCCGAAGATCGAGATCCAGGCGAGACCGCCCTGCCCCGGCGCCACGTTCTTGTACGCGCTGTCCTGCGGGATCGAGTACGGGAACGAGGCCGAGGCCAGCGCGCCGACCGCGATCATCGCGCCGAGCAGCGCGAGGGCCAGGCCCAGCGCCTCCGGCAGCGCCGACCAGTCGCCGCTCACCGCCGCCGTGCCCGCCGTCACCAGGACCGTGAACGGGAGGGTGATCAGCAGCAGCGCCAGGGCGCGCGCCCGCAGCTCGGCGTAGGCGTCCGCCGGCGTCGAGATCGTCTGCGCGACCATCCAGAACGCCGAGGTGTCCTGCCCGAACTGGTTGTACATCTGCATGCCGAGCATGCCCGAGGCGAAGCAGGCCCAGTAGACGGACCCCGTGCCCTGGAGCACGTTGACGATCGGCACGATGGCGCCGATCGCCAGCGAGGTGATCCACGCCGCCTTCGTCTTCGGATCACGCCAGATGTAGCGCAGGCTGCGCTCCATCACCGTGCCCGTACGCCCGCCCGGCAGCAGCCGCCCGAGGAGGCCCGTACCGGCTCGGTCCCGGCCCGACGCGGACGCGGCGCCGATCGTCGAGCCGTCCGGCGTCGTCATCAGCTTGACCAGGCTCCGCCGCCACCACACCAGCAGCGCCCCCAGGGTCAGCACCGTCAGGAGCAGTTGGCCCGCCGCCACCGCGTAGTCGCCCTCGCTCGCCGAGTCCACCGCGGCGATCGCCGAGGCGGGCGGCAGCCAGCCCGTGACCGCGGCCGCCGGTTCGAGGGAGGACAGACCACCGGCCCGACTGAGCCGCTGCGCGCCGAAGTTGACCACCTGGAATCCCACCGCGATCACCAGACCGCTCAGGACGGCCAGGTCGCGGCCCTTGCGCGAGGTCAGCAGCCGTACGTTGGCGGCGGCCACCGCCCGCGACAGCGCCACGCACACGACGACGACCAGCGGCACGGCGACCACCGCGGCCACCACGCCCGCCGCGCCGCGTGCCAGGGCGAGGGAGGCGCCCAGCGCTATGCACAGCGTGAACAGGGGCCCGATGCCCACCAGCGAGGCCACGAGCAGCGCCCGCACCAGGGGCTGGGGCCGCAGCGGCAGCATCACGAGCCGGGAGGGGTCGAGCGTCTCGTCCCCGCTCGGCACGAACAGCGGCATCACGGTCCACGCCAGCGCGAGCACCGCGGTCAGCAGGACCACGACCGAGTCGGCGTCCGCGTGGCCCCGCAGCAGGACGAAGGCGAGCAGCATCAGTGCCGCGAACAGGGCCGTGACGACGACGGAGGTGATGTACGCGGCGGTCCGGCCCGCGGACTGGCGCAGCCCGTTGCGCAGCAGCGACAGCTTGAGCCGTACGAAGACCGAGGTCAGGGAAGAGGGAGCCGGGGCGGCGGACGTGGTCATCGGGTCGGACCTCCGAGCCAGTCCAGGGAATCGCCCGCCGCGTCCCGGCCGTTCGCGCCGACGAGTTCCAGGAACGCGGCCTGCAGCGAGGGTGCCTCGCCCCGTACCTCCGCCAGCGGTCCCTGGGCGCGGATCTGGCCGGCGGCCATCACCGCGACCCAGTCGCACAGCGACTCCACCAGCTCCATCACATGGCTGGAGAAGACGACCGTCGCGCCAGAGCCGGTGTACCGCTCAAGGACGCCCCGGATGGTCTGCGCGGACACCGGGTCCACGCCCTCGAACGGCTCGTCCAGGAACAGCACCTCGGGGTTGTGCAGCAGCGCCGCGGCAAGCCCGATCTTCTTGCGCATACCGGTCGAGTAGTCCACGACCAGCTTGTGCTGCGCGCCGGCGAGGTCCAGGACGTCGAGCAGCTGGGTGGCCCGCTTGTCGACCTCGGCACCGGGCAGCCCCCGCAGCCGCCCGCTGTACGCGAGGAGTTCACGGCCCGAGAGCCGCTCGAAGAGGCGCAGCCCCTCGGGCAGGATCCCGATTCGGGCCTTGACCTCGGCCACCGACTCCGGATCGCGCCAGACGTCGTGACCGGCCACGAGGATCCGCCCGTGGTCGGGGCGCAGCAGGCCGGTGATCATGGAGAGCGTGGTGGTCTTGCCGGCGCCGTTGGGCCCGACGAGACCGATGAACTTCCCCGCGGGCAGGACGAGATCGATGCCGTTCACCGCGATCTGCTGCCCGAAGCGCTTCCACAGCCCCTCGACGCGAACGGCGGGCACCGCACCCGACTCCGGTGCGTTGCCCGCCTGTTCGAACACTCCGTCATATGCCTGGTCAGGCATGTTCCGTCAACCCTTCGGTTGTCCCCGTAACTCGTACGAGCACACCCTAAGGGCCTGGTGAGCCCCCTCTCAGGGGCGACGGGCCCTGGCCGCGGCCGCCTCCCGCCCGCACGCGTACGCGAGCGGGCTGATCAGCTCCTCGGCGTCCGGCAGCCAGCGGTTCGCCGCGGTGGGCCGCCGCGCCCACTGCACGGCTCCGTGCCCGCCGACGCGTGTGGGCGGCGCCGCGACGTAGTGGCCCTCGCCGCGGGTGATCAGGTCGATCGAGGTGGGGGCCCAGCCGAGCTTGCGGACCAGGTCGGGCACCTTGGTGGCGGCGCCCGGCAGGACGAAGAAGAGCATCCGGCGGTCGGGGGTGCAGGTCACCGGGCCGAGCGTGAGCTCCATGCGCTCCATCCGGGCCAGCGCCAGGAAGCCCGCCGACTCGGGCACGTCGATCGCGTCGAAGGTGCGGCCGGTGGGCAGCAGGATCGACGCCTTGGGCTGCTTCGACCACATGCGCCGCGCGCCGACGGCGCTGCCCGTGGCCTGGGTCGACCAGTCGGGCCTGGCCGGGTGCGCGCCGGGGGTGGCGCAGCTCTCGACGCCGCAGGAGCAGCGCTCCCTACCCTCCACGGCTTCCAGCCAGGTCCCGGGGAACACGTCCCAGTGCCGCTCTTCCGCGTACCGCACGGCGCAGTCCAGCAGCAGCTCGCCTCGCTGCTGGGGGATGTGTGCGGCTTCCGTGACTCCGATGGTCTCTTCCACGGTGAACACAACTCCCGCCGTCACCTGGGGTTACGGGCGCGGTGAAGAGCGGTGTGGAGCATCGATCCTGCATGCGGGGCGCATGGGTGCACGGGTGGGGGCGCGCGTGGGGCCGGGAAGCGGCCGGTGGGTAGCCACAGTCGGGGGGTGTCGTCCCGGGCCCGCGTTCCGGGGTCCGCACGGCTGGGCGATGCGTCCGGTTTCGCGTGTTCACATCGGCATTGACCGGATATTTGCCGGGCAGTGATCAGTTCTCCATCGAACGCACACCGGCCTCAGGGGGTAGTTGTAGTGATGGCAGCCAGGCCACTCGTCGCACGTCAGCCGAACGAACGGCTGCAGGCGCTGATCCAGGAGGCCGGGTGTTCCAACGCCGGCCTCGCCCGCAGAGTGAACATGGTCGGGGCCGAGCGCGGCCTCGATCTGCGCTACGACAAGACGTCGGTGGCGCGCTGGCTGCGCGGGCAGCAGCCGCGCGGCCGGGCGCCGGGGATCATCGCGGAGGCGCTGGGCCGCAAGCTGGGCCGCACGGTCACGATCGACGAGATCGGCATGGCGAACGGGAAGAACCTCGCCTCCGGTGTCGGGCTGCAGTTCGCGCCCACCGTGCTCGGAGCGATCGAGCAGGTCTGCGAGCTGTGGCGCAGCGACGTGGGGCGCCGGGACTTCCTGTCGGGTTCGACGGTGGCGGCCTCCGCGCTGGTGGAGCCGAGCAGGGACTGGCTGATCACGGGCGCGGACGCGCAGGTGGCCCGGTCGGCCGGGGCGCGGGTGGGGGTCTCCGACGTGGAGGCGGTCCGGTCGATGACGAGCGCGCTGGTCGAGCTCGACCGGCGGTTCGGCAGCGGGCACGTCCGGCCGGTGGTGGTGCACTACCTGAACAGCGTGGTCGGCGGGATGCTGTCGGGTTCGTACCGGGAGGCGGTGGGGCGGCAGCTGTTCGCGGCGGTCGCGCGGCTCACGGAGCTGGCCGGGTACATGGCGGTGGACACCGGTCAGCCGGGGCTCGCCCAGCGGTACTACATCCAGGCGCTCAGGCTGGCTCAGGCGGCGGGCGACCGGGGTTACGGCGGCTATGTGCTGGCGGCGTCCATGAGTCATCTGGCCGCGCAGCTCGGGAACCCGCGGGAGATCGCCCAGCTGGCGCGGGCGGCTCAGGAGGGCGCGCGGGGGCGGGTGACGCCGAGGGCGGAGGCGATGTTCTACGCGGCGGAGGCCCGGGGGCACGCGCTGCTCGGGGACGCCCACTCCTTCGAGGCGGTCGCGGGACGGGCCGTACGGGCTCTGGAGCGGGCCGATCCGGAGTCGGGGGACGACCCGGACTGGATCGCGCACTTCGACCACGCGTATCTCGCGGACGAACTGGCCCACTGCCACCGGGACCTGGGCCGCCCGGAGGCGGCGGCGCGGGCGGCGGAGGAGTCGCTGAGCGGCCACCCGAAGACGCGGGCCCGCCGCCGGGCGATCGGTCTGGTGCTGCTCGCGACGGCGCAGGCGCAGCGGCGCGAGGTGGAGCAGGCATGCCACACGGGCACGCAGGCGCTGGAGCTCCTGGCCACGCTGCGCTCCTCACGCGGGGCGGAGTACCTGGACGACCTCAAGGAGCGACTGGAGCCGTACGCGGCGGAGCCGGCGGTGCGGGAGTTCGGGGCGCGGGTGGATCTGCTCGCGGCCTGACACCGTGTGACCGGGGTCACCGGGCGACGCGGCGCCGGGTCGATCGGCCTTCTCAACACGGCAGTTGCCGAGGGAGTTGTCGTAGGTCTGTTACCGGTCTCACACGTGTGTGCGCGGCGCCGGACGTACCCGGTAGCGTGAACCGACGATTCCGTAGGTCCATCAGTAGGAGTCCCGGTGACGCAAAGCGGACAGGGTCCGGAGCCGCAGTATCCGGCGGTACGGCCCACGCACGAAGGTGTCGTGCTGCCCGCCGAGGGCGGCGAGCAGACCGGCCCGGGCGCAGGCCCGGCCGGGGGGCAGCCGTGGGGCGGCGCCTGGGGCCCCGGCGGGGCGCCGCAGGGGCAGCCGCTCCCGCCGGCCCAGCCGCTGCCGCCCGAGGCCGTGCCGGGCGGAGCCGCGGACATGCAGGCGACGCAGTACATCGCGCCGGTGCCGCAGCAGGGCGCGCCGGGCGCCGGGCCGGGACCCATGCCGGGCCCGATGCCGGGGGCGCCCGGGAACATACCGGGCGCGCACCCCGCGCAGCAGAGCCCGGGGGGCTACGGCTTCCCGCCGCCGGCCGCCGCCCAGGGCGGTTACGGATACCCGCCGCCGGCCGCCGCCCAGGGGGGCTACGGCTTTCCGCCGCCCGCCGCCGGGCAAAGCGCCGCGGACCTGCAGGCGACCCAGCACATCCCGCCGGTCGCGGCCCAGGGCGACGGGGGCGCGAGCACCCAGTTCCTCGGCACCGGCCCGCTGCACCAGCAGCCGGGCGGGCCCGGACAGCCGGCCGGCGCGTCCGACGCGACCCAGTACATCGCTCCCGTGCCGTCGCAGGCGCCCGGCGAGCGGCAGCCTCCCGCCGAGTTCGACAACCTCTTCCGCAGTGACGCGACGCAGCACCTGCCGCAGCCACCGCAGCCGCACGCGCAGGCGCCCCGGGGGCAGCAGCCGTACAGCCCGCAGCCGCCGCAGCAGCAGTTCCACCAGCCGCCGCCGTCCCCCTTCCAGGGCGCCTACCAGCAGGACGGGTACCAGGACGGGTACGACGACGAGCCCGAGCCGCGCCGCAAGTCGCCCGTCGCCCTCATCGCCGCCGTCGTGGTCGGCTGCGCGGTCGTCGGCCTCGGCGCGGGCGCGCTGCTCAGCGGCGGGGACGAGGACAAGGGCAAGGACAAGAACCCCGGCCAGAGCGTGGTCGCCACTTCCGGGGCCCCGTCCACCGATACGACGGAGAAGCCCGCCGACCCCGCCGAGCCGCAGGCCAAGGCGCTCGACAAGCTGCTCGCGGACAGCAACAACAGCCGCGACGCGGTGATCCGTTCGGTCGAGGCCATCAAGCAGTGCAAGAACCTCGACCAGGCCGCGACCGATCTGCGGGGCGCCGCGCAGCAGCGCCGGGATCTGGTGACCCGGCTGCAGACGCTGACGGTCGACAAGCTGCCGAGCAACGCCGCCCTGACCGCCGCCCTCACCAAGGCGTGGCAGGCCTCGGCGTCCGCCGACGACCACTACGCCGCCTGGGCCGACCAGATGAAGGGCAAGAAGGCGTGCAAGGGCGGCAAGGCGCGCAGCACGAACCACACGGTCGAGGCGAGCAAGAAGAGCAGCGAGGCCACGATCGCCAAGCGCGAGGCGGCCGGGCTGTGGAACCCGACCGCCAAGACGTACGGACTGCCGCAGCGGGCCGCCACCCAGCTCTGAGCGGCCCGGTCCGGCCGCGGGCGGGGCTTACGGGGCGCTGAGCACGGTCTCGCCGACATCGACGAATCCGGGCTTCTGCGCCACGAGCCGCCCCTCGCGGACCACTTGGAACGTCACCTCGTGGTTGACGATCCGGGGGAAGCGGGGAGCGCCCAGCATGTCCTCGTAGCGCCAGCGCAGTTGGGGAGTGAGGCCGCCGGTGTCGATCTGGACCCCGCGGTCGAGCGCGTGCGAGACGGCCCCCGCCGTGATCGTGTCGCGGTCGAGCGACTCGATCACCTGCCGCAGCACGGTGTACGCGATCCAGGTCGTCTGGACGCCCGCGTCGGCCGGGTCGACGCGGTTGTCCGCGAACGCGTGCTCCTGGATCACCTTGCGCATCGGCGCCCAGCGCGTGTCGTTGGCCTCGGGGTACCAGCCGGTGACGTACGCGCCCTCGAAGGGGCTGCGCGCCCCGCCCGTCCGGTCGATGACGGGCTGGCTGACGCTGCCGAGCACCGAGGAGATGCGTACGGCCTTGCCGTTCTCGCCGTCGTCGCTCCCGGCTTCGCTCGTGGCGGAGTCCTCGTCCTCGGGCAGGCGCCGGAACGAGTCGAAGAACGTCTGGGTGCGCTCGCCCAGGACGGCGGCGACACAGCCGTCCTCGCGGCCGGCCCTGGCGCGGGCCCGGCCGGCCGGCTGGGTGTACTCGGCGGCGTCCTCGAGCGCCGGGATGTCGCTGGCGCCGAGGTGGCGGCTCTTGCGCAGACCGGAGTTGAGGAGGTCGGGCAGCTTGTCGCCGGCGAGGGTGTCGGGCCGGACGAGGGAGACCTTGCGGCAGGACTCGGCCAGCTGCATGCCGTGGCCGGCCATGAGGGACGCCTGGCCGCCGTTCACGGGGTAGGAGAGCGGGCTGGTGAACTCGTCCTCGGAGATGCCGTAGCCGCCGATGTACGGGATGCCCGCGGCCTCCAGGGGGGCCATGAACGCCCGCCCGTTCTGGCTGTAGGAGCCGACGACGGCCACGACCTTCTCGCGGACGGCCCGGCGGGCGCAGGTCGCGGCGCCGGCGGAGGTGTTCTGCTCGTTGCAGGTGAGGATGCGCAGTTCGTGGCCGTCGATGCCGCCGTGGGCGTTGGCCCAGCGGGCGTAGGCCTGGGCCATGGCGGGCATGCCGGGCTGGTTGGTGGCGCGGGTGCCGTCAGGGGCCCAGGTCATCACTGTGACGGGCTCCCTGGATCCCCCCGTGGTTCCAGGGAGCACACCACATCCGGTGAGCAGCGACGCCCCGGCCGCCGCTGTCGTGACATACGCGAGGAGTGAGGTCAGTCGCCTACCGGTCATGGACACGCACAATTCCGCCTCACGGGTAACGCGGGAGTGTGCGTGGTTCAACGCTGGGTGACGTGAAGGTGAATTACCGGGGTGATCATGGGCCGGGAAGGGGCCCGGTCCGCCGATCTTGAAGGGGAACGTACGATCGAACGGTGTCCAGTCCAGTCTCCAGTGCGGTGAACTCTTCCCGTCGCGGCCGTCGCTCCTCCACCATGGGCGGCATGCCGCTCAACGACATGCCGTGGTGGCGCTGGCGCAGCAACGTGCGCTCGGCGCTGCACATGCTTTCCGATCCCGGGTTCCACGAGACGACCTGGCTGGCCGGTCACGACGGGTACGGCGACGTCACCGACGCCGTCTACCGCCTGGTCGAGGACACCTGGCTGGACAACTGGTCCGCCGAGAAGTACGTCGGAACGATCTTCCGCGACTCCGGCGAGGCCGCACTGGTGGACGTGGCCGTGCTCCGGGTGCTGCGGATCATGCACCAGGTCGGGCCCGACGCGCCGTTCTCCGCGTACATGGAGCACCACGGGTGGCCGGAGGCCGTGCGGGCCGCCCGGGAGGCGCACGTACGGATGGCGTCGGCGGACGGAGAGGATCCGGATACGCCCCCGCGCTCCCTGGACGTGCTCCGTATCATGACGCGGTCCGCCTGACGGACGGGGGCCCTGCCGGTCCGGCGGGGTGTGGCACCCTACGGGGATGACCGACCAGTACGTCCTCACGCTCTCCTGCCCGGACAAACAGGGCATCGTGCACGCCGTGTCGAGCTATCTCTTCATCACGGGATGCAACATCGAGGACAGCCAGCAGTTCAAGGACCGGGACACCGGCCTCTTCTTCATGCGGGTCCACTTCTCGGCGGAGGCTCCGGTGACCGTGGAGAAGCTCCGGGCGAGCTTCGCGGCGGTGGGTGACTCCTTCGCGATGGACTGGCACATCGACCGGGCCGACGAGCGCATGCGCGTCGTGCTGATGGTGTCGAAGTTCGGCCACTGCCTGAACGATCTGCTCTTCCGTTCGCGGATCGGGGCCCTGCCGGTCGAGATCGTCGCGGTCGTCTCCAACCACACGGACTTCGAGGAGCTGGTGGGCTCGTACGGCCTTCCGTTCCGGCACATTCCGGTCACGAAGGACACCAAGGCGGAGGCGGAGGCGGAGCTCCTGGAGCTCGTCCGTGCGGAGAACGTCGAGCTGGTCGTCCTCGCCCGCTACATGCAGGTGCTCTCCGACGACCTGTGCAAGCAGCTGTCGGGCCGGATCATCAACATCCACCACTCCTTCCTGCCGAGCTTCAAGGGCGCCAAGCCCTACCACCAGGCGCACGCGCGCGGTGTGAAGCTGATCGGCGCGACGGCCCACTACGTGACGGCGGACCTCGACGAGGGCCCGATCATCGAGCAGGAGGTCGAGCGGGTGGGCCACGAGGTCACCCCCGACCAGCTCGTGGCGATCGGCCGCGACGTGGAGTGCCAGGCCCTGGCCCGCGCGGTGAAGTGGCACGCCGAGCGCAGGATCCTGCTGAACGGCCGCCGGACCGTCGTCTTCACGTAGGCGCGTCTCACAGCCTGCTGAGGGACGCCGCCGCGAAGAGGACGTCCCTGATCGCCTCGCGGTCGCCGTCCTGGCCGGCCGCGGCCTCCTCGGGCGGGACGTGCCCCGCCACGAGCTGGCAGAACTCGACGCCGTCCATCGCCACCTGGGCCACCGCGTGGTCCGGGGAGCCGACGGCCGCGGGGGAGTCCAGCGCGATGTACCAGTGGCCGCCGCCCGAGCCCTCGACCTCCAGATGGAGCGAGCGGCCGGGGGCGCCCGCCGCGACCAGATGGCGCGGCGGGGCCGCGAGGCCCGCGCGACGGCGGTCGGCCAGCGCCGCCGGAAGCAGCCGGGCCGCCAGGTCGATCATGCCGTGCAGATGCGCCCCGCTCGGCGGGTCGTAGGGATACGCCACCGCGTTCGCGATGTCGTCCGCGTGCAGCCAGCACTCGAAGGCCCGCTCCAGGAGCGAGTCCCGCATCGGCAGCGCGAAGTCGCCGTACGTCACCGTCAGGTCCGCGACGCCCCGCCCGGCGAACGACACGGTGCGGATCAGGGTGTGGCTCTGGTCGCGCCAGGGCTCACGTACCCCGCGGGTCGGTGGATGGTACGACCCCTGCCAGTACGCGTCGGTCCGCTCCGCGGGCGACATGTCCCGGCCCGCCGGCCCCAGCGGATCGTCCAGGCCGAGCGCCGTCGCCACCAGGCCGTCCACGCTCAGGAGGTGCCCGATGACTCCGGCGACGGTCGTCTTGCGGCTCACCGCCTGCTCGCCCTCGAACCACTTCAGCCGCACCGGCGCGTGCCACTCCGACTCGCCGATGTCCCGCAGCAGCGCGTCGAGCCGGGCGGTCTCCGCGTCGTACGGAGATGCCCAGGCGGGCACCGGGATACGGGCGGGGCGCCGGCCCAGACAGTTCTCCAGGACCCGGGAGCGCAGCAGCGGATCGAGGTCCAGGTCCCGCTCGGAGTGCAGCAGCGCGACCGCGTCCCGCAGCCGCAGCGCCTCGTCCGCGCAGGGCGCGCACACGGTGAGGTGGTCCTCGACCGCCTGGGTCTCCTCGGCCGAGCACGCGGACAGCGCCCAGGCCCCGAGGAGGGACTTGAGCACGGCGTGCGTCGGCGGCGGGGGAGGCAAAGGCGGGGGCGGCGGTGGTGGGGATTCCACGGGTGGCAGCGCGGGAGAGCCCGTGGCCGTGAGGTCCGCGTGGTCGTCCGCGGCCGCACGCGGCCCCGGTATCCACGGAGCGCGCGCGACCTCGTCCGGGTCGCCGTTCGCCTCGTTCACCGCGAGGGCCCGTCCAGCGGACGCGTGTTCGCCGTGGAGAGCAGCTGCAGTCCGAGCCGCAGCCGGCGCCGCGCCTCGTCCTCCGTCACACCGAGGTCGGCGGCGGTCTGGCGGTAGTCGCGCCGCTGGAAGTACGCCAGCTCCAGCGCGGCGCGCAGGGGCGTCGGCATCGCGGTCACGATGTAGTCGGCGCGGGCGGCGACCTGGGCCCGGCGCACCTTCTGCTCCAGCTCCTCCGCCGAACCCTCGCCCGTCTCCGCGTACGCCACGGCCTCCGACTGCCGCAGCCGCAGCACCGCCTGTCGCTGCGTCAGTCCGGCGACCCACGCCCGCATGTTCCCCTGCTTCGGGTCGTACGCGTCGGGGTTCTCCCAGATGTAGCCGAAGACCTCGCGGGTGACCTGGTCGGCGGCGGCGTCGTCGTCGAGCACGCGGTGGGCGAGGTTGTGGACCAGGGAGGCGAACCGGTCGTAGAGCTCACCGAGCGCGGCGGCCTCACCGCGTGCCAGCCGCTGCTGCATTCTGCGGTCCCAGCGCGGTGGTGTGTCCTTCGCCATCCGAAGCCCTCCCAACCCGGTTCGTCGTCCACGGTAATGCGCCGGGTCGACAGCGCACCCGCCTTTGTGACAAGTGCGCCCCCATGAGGAGTGGGCATGGTAGAGAAAGCGTCACCTTTCACACGGGGAGTTTCGTTCCGCCGTGGTGGGGCAGCGGGAGGGGACAGGAAGCACTGCCTCCGTTTTGAAGGGCACTAGCCGTGACGCTCCAAGTCGAGGAAGACGAGCGGGACCCCTGGACCGTGCTGCACATCCAGGGCGAAATGGATCTGGTGACCTCACCTCTGGTCCGCAGACGAGTCCACGACGCCGTCGCCGGCGGCCGCCACGATGTGGTGCTCGACCTGTCGGGCGTGCTGTTCTGCGACTCCAGCGGGGTGGGCGTACTGATCGCCTCGCGCCGCCTGATGCGCTCCTGCGGCGGACGGCTGCGGGTCGTGCTGCCCGCGCGCGGCGCGCTGGAGGGCTCCCACGTCAACCGCGTCCTCGCCGCGCTCGGCGTCCGCCGGCTCTTCGAGGTGTACGCGGACGCCACCGACGCGGTCGACGAACGGGCACGGCCGCTTCCCGTGGACTCCCTCGTCGGGCAGACCACGTCCGTTCCCGCCCAGCCGCTCCGCTCGCGGAGGGAGACACCGCGGCCCCTCTCGGCATAAGCCCCTTCCTCGTCGTACTCTCCGCACATGGAGCCCATGGAAGCCGAGCAGGATCGTGACCAGGACGAGGTCCAGGATCAGGACCCAGGACAGCTCTACCAGCGCCGGATCGCCTCCCGGTTCGCCGCGTTCGACCAGGACGGCGACGGGACGATCTCGCGCGAGGACTTCACCACGGCGGCGAAGCGACTCCTGACGGAGTTCCGGGTCCCGTACCGCTCCGACGAGGGGCAGGCGCTGTGCCACGGCGCCGAGGCGTTCTGGCAGGGCATGGCCGGGATCGCCGATGTCGACGGCGACCAGCGGGTCAGCCGCGAGGAGTTCGTCGGGGGAGCGGTGAAGCGGCTGCACGACCACCCCGACCGCTTCGCCGAGATCGCCCGGCCCTTCCTGCGCGCCGCCCTCGCCATCGCCGCGACCCCCGCCGAGATCGAGCGCGCCCTGCTCGCGCTCGGCATCGCCCCCGTTCCGGCCGCGCTCGGCGCCCGCACCCTGCCGACCGCCTCCTCGGGCCGGGTCTCCGAGGACGCGGCCGTGGCGGCCTTCGCCCGGCTCTGGGACTGACCCCGAGGGCCCGCGCCCTCAGGGGGTGTCCGAAGCGTTCGAGGTGTCCGGGGTGTCCGCGCCGTACCGCTCCCGGAGCTTGTACTTCAGGACCTTCCGCAGGGTCTCGTTGCGCGGCAGGGCCTCCACGACCTCCAGCTGCTCGGGCAGCTTGTGGACGGAGAGGCCCGCGGCCCGCAGGAAGTCGGTGACCGTGCGGAGGGTCAGGGGCACGGCGCCCGGCGGCTGCTCGATCACCGCGCAGACGCGTTCGCCGCGCTCGGCGTCGGGAAGGCCGATGACCGCCGCGTCGCCGACCGCGGGGTGCTGGTGCAGGAGGTCCTCGATCTCCTTGGCCGAGATGTTCTCGCCCTTGCGGATGATGACGTCCTTGATCCGGCCGGTGAGGACGAGATGGCCGCTCGGAGTCAGCCGCCCCACGTCGCCGGTGAGGAGAAAGCCGTCCGCGTCGAAGGCCGCGGCCGTCTGCGCCGGGTCGAGATAGCCCTGGCAGACCGCCTCGCCCCTGAGCCGCACCTCGCCGCTCCCGGAACCGTCGTCGGCGATCCGTATCTCCATGCCCCCGGGCGGCCGGCCCTCCGTCGTCGCCAGGTTCTCGTCGGAGTCGTCCGGTGAACCCATCGTGATCATGGGCACCTCGGTCATCCCGTAGCCGTGGGTGAGCCGGCAGCCCAGCTCCCGCACCACCGCGTGGTAGATCTCCGGCGGCTTCGGGGCTCCGCCGCCCGCGAGCAGCCGCAGGCTCGGTATCAGCTTCCGGCCGGGCGGGAGCTTGCGCTGCTCGGCCAGGAACATCGAGTAGAAGGCGGTGGATCCGCCGGCGACCGTCACGCCGTGACGGCGGTACTCCGCCAGCGCGTCGGGCAGTGCGAACTGCTCGAACATCACCGCGGGGAATCCGTACAGCAGGAGCATCACCGTGTAGTCGGGTCCCGCGATGTGCGCGTAGGGGAAGGCCATCGAGCCGATGTCGTCCTCGGTCGGACGCAGCGCGTGGGCGAGGCAGGAGCCGCCCGCGATGAGGGAGCGGTCGGTGTGCAGGACGCCCTTGGGGTCGGAGGTGGTCCCGGAGGTCCAGTAGATCCACCGCACGTCGGTGCCGGAGGCGGGCGGCGGCGGCAGGACGGCCGGGTCGCCGTCGGGCAGGGAGTCGTACGCCTCGAAGATTCCGCGCGCCCCGAGCCGCCGCGCCATCTCCGTGTGGTCGAAGCCGCGCCACGTGCCGGGCACGGCGAAGAAGTCGGCCTTGGACTCGCGCAGCGCGAAGCCGACCTCGCGGTCCCGGTAGAAGGGGATGACGGGGGACTGCACGGCGCCGATGCGGGCGAGGGCGAAGGAGAGGACGGCGGTCTCGATCCGGGTGGGCAGCTGCCACGCCACCACGGTGCCGGGCCGCACCCCCCTCCCGTACAGGCCGGCGGCGCACCGCTCGGCGCGCTCGCGCAGCCCGCCGAAGGTGAGGGTCCTGTCCCCCTGAAGGAGGACGGGCCGGTCGGGCGTGAGGGCGGCGCGGCGCTCGACGAGCTCCCAGAGGGTGCGGGAGGCGCCGAGGGCGTGTGCGGTGTCGGTCACGGTCACGACGATCCCCTTAGCTGACGGTCAGTCAGATCGAGGGGAGAGCGTAGAGGTCCGCCGCT
This sequence comes from Streptomyces sp. NPDC029139, assembly GCF_055564335.1. Classification (NCBI taxonomy): domain Bacteria; kingdom Bacillati; phylum Actinomycetota; class Actinomycetes; order Kitasatosporales; family Streptomycetaceae; genus Streptomyces; species Streptomyces sp. NPDC029139. The sequence goes on from NZ_JBVHWN010000010.1 coordinate 277,447, forward strand.
TGTCGGTCCAGGGGTGCGGGGCTAACCTGAGTCCCGTCTAAATCTGACGGGGCATCAGAAACGGCCTCGGAATGGGAGAGGGTCTCATGACGGAACTTCCGCGGATCATCAGCGTCGACGACCACGTGATCGAGCCGGCCCACCTCTTCGAGACCTGGCTCCCCGCCAAGTACCGCGACCGCGGCCCCCAGCCCCTGACGGCCGGCATCGGGGAGCTCGCCTACGTCGGCGGGAAGTACCGGATCACGATGGACCCGGACGGCCCGCCGACCGACTGGTGGATCTACGAGGACCTGCAGTTCCCGTACAAGCGCAACATCGCCGCCGTGGGCTTCGACCGTGACGAGATGACCCTGGAGGGCATCACCCGTGCGGAGATGCGCCGCGGCTGCTGGGACCCGAAGGCGCGCCTCGCCGACATGGACCTCAACCACGTCGAGGGCTCCCTCTGCTTCCCCACCTTCCCGCGCTTCTGCGGCCAGACCTTCGCCGAGGCCAAGGACAAGGAGGTCGCCCTCGCCTGCGTCCGCGCCTACAACGACTGGATGGTCGAGGAGTGGTGCGGCGACAGCGGCGGCCGGCTCATCCCGCTCTGCATCATCCCGCTCTGGGACATCGGCCTGGCGGTCGCGGAGATCCGCCGGAACGCGGCCCGGGGCGTGAAGGCCGTGACCTTCTCGGAGATCCCGACGCACCTCGGCCTCCCCTCGATCCACTCCGGCCACTGGGACCCCTTCTTCGCGGTCTGCCAGGAGACGGGCACGGTCGTCAACATGCACATCGGCTCCAGCAGCCAGATGCCGGCCGCCTCCCCGGACGCGCCGCCCGCCGTCCAGGCCGCGCTCAGCTTCAACAACGCGATGGCCTCGATGATGGACTTCCTCTTCAGCGGCGTCCTGGTGAAGTTCCCGAGACTGAAGCTCGCGTACAGCGAGGGCCAGATGGGGTGGATCCCGTACGCCCTCGAACGCGCCGACGACGTGTGGGAGGAGCACCGTGCCTGGGGCGGCGTCCGCGACCTGATCCCCGAGCCACCGTCCACGTACTACTACCGGCAGATCTTCTGCTGCTTCTTCCGCGACAAGCACGGCATCGCCTCGCTGGACGTGGTGGGCCGGGACAACGCCACCTTCGAGACCGACTACCCGCACGTCGACTCCACCTTCCCGCACACCAAGATGGTCGCCCTCGACCACGTCCGGGGCCTCGACGACGAGACGGTCTACAAGCTGATGCGCGGCAACGCCATCCGCATGCTCGACCTGGGCATCGTCTGATGGACCTCGCGGACGGTCCGGAGGAGGAGGAGTTCCGGGCGGGGCTGAGGTCGTGGCTCGCGGGCGTCCTGCCGACGCTGCCGCCGAAGCCCGACCCGCTGGACTGGCCGGGGCGGCGGGCGTACGACTGCGGCTGGCAGCGGCGGCTGTACGACGCGGGCTACGCGGACGTGCACTGGGGCGGCTCGCCGTCCCAGCGGCTGATCTTCCTGGAAGAGACCGAGCGCGCCGGGGCGCCCTACGTCGGGGCGAACTTCGTCGGGCTGCTCCACGCCGGGCCGACCATCGCCGCGGAGGGCACGGACGAACAGCGCGAGCGCTGGCTGCCGCCGGTGCTGCGCGGCGACGAGGTGTGGTGCCAGGGCTTCAGCGAGCCGGACGCCGGCTCCGACCTGGCGTCGCTGCGGACGCGGGCGGTCCGGGACGGGGACGCGTACGTCGTCACCGGCTCGAAGATCTGGACCTCGCACGCCGAGGTCGCCGACTGGTGCGAGCTGCTCGTCCGGACGGACGCGTCCGGCCCGAAGCACCGGGGGATCACCTGGCTCGCGATGCCGATGGACGCGCCCGGGATCACCGTACGGCCGCTGCGGACGCTCGCCGGGTCGACGGAGTTCGCGGAGATGTTCCTGGACGAGGTCCGGGTGCCCGTCGCCCACCGGGTGGGCGAGGAGAACGACGGCTGGCGCGTGACGATGGTGACCCTGTCGTTCGAGCGGGGGACGGCGTTCGTGGGCGAGGTCGTGGCGTGCCGGCGCGTGCTGGGTGAACTCGCGGGGGCGGCGCGGAAGAACGGCACGTGGGACGACGTGGGCGTACGGCGCCGTCTGGGGCGGCTGGGCGCGGAGTTCAGGGCGCTGTGGCGGCTGACCCAGTGGAACGTGAGCGAGGCGGCGGCGGGGCTTCCCGGTGTGGGGGGTTCGGTCTTCAAGCTGCGGTACTCGCACGCCCGGCAGGAACTGTACGAGGCGGTGGCGGAGGTGCTGGGGCCGGAGGCGCTGGATCTGGGCCGGGAGTGGACGCTCGACCGGCTGTCCTCGCTCTCGTACACGATCGCGGCGGGGACGAGCCAGATCCAGCGCAACATCGTCGCCGAGCGGATACTCGGCCTGCCGAAGGGGCGGTGAGACCGGTCGTGGACTTCCGGCTGACGGACGACCAGAAGGCGTTGAAGGCGGGCGTGCGGGAGCTGCTGGAGGGGCGGTTCGGCCGGGACGCGCTCCGCGCGGCGATAGAGGGGGGCGCACTGGACCGGGGGCTCTGGCGCGAGCTGGGCGCCGCGGGCTTCTTCGCGCTGCGGCTGCCGGAGGCGGAGGGGGGTGTGGGTCTTGGCCTGCCGGAGGCGGTGCTGGTCTTCGAGGAGGCGGGGCGGGTGCTGCTGCCCGGACCGTTGATCGCCACGCATCTGGCGGCGGGCGGCGTCCCGGGTGCCGCCGGGGGCGAGGTCGTCGTCACGGCGGTCGACGGGGCGTTGGTGGAGTGGCTGGACGAGGCGGACGTGGTCCTCGGGGACGTCGTGGGGGCGGTGGCCATGCGGTCGGTCGATCCGCTGACGCCCTTGCACCGGGTGCCGGGGCGTCGGGGAGCCGGAGTGGGGGCGGGGATTCTGCTCACCGCGGCCGAGCAGCTCGGCAGTGCCGCTCGTACCACCGAGATGGCGGCCTCTCATGCCCGTACGCGGGAGCAGTTCGGGACGGCCATCGGGTCGTTCCAGGCCGTCAAGCACCTGTGTGCCGAGATGCTCGTACGAACGGAAGTCGCCCGCGTCGCCGTCTACGCCGCGGCCGTGACCGGAGACCCGGTCGAGATCGCCGGGGCGAAACTGCTCGCCGACGAGGCGGCCGTCGCGTGCGCGCGGGACTGTCTCCAGGTGTACGGCGGCATGGGCTTCACCTGGGAGGCCGACGTGCATCTGCACCTGAAACGGGCCTGGGTGCGGGCCGAGCGCGGGCTTTCGCGGGTCCGGGCGGCGGAGGTGGAGGCGGCCGCCCTGTAGGCCACGGGTGCCCGGGCGCTCACGGAGCGTCGATATCGGGTTGTGTCCTTCGGCCGGTCCGTCACGGCCCGGAGTCGGGGCCCCGCTCCGGTACCCTCCGTGGGATGCGAGTGCTTGTGGGCCCGGATCGTCCCGGTGCCGTCGATACGGCGGCTCCGGATCCGGCGATGCCCGCCGCTCGTACCCCGTGGAGGCGCTGGACGCCCTCCTGTTCGACTCTCCGCAGCGTGCGTCGCACAGTATGGACCATGCGTACTCCTTCGCGCTGGAATATGCCCGAAGCGCTTGTTGCGGTGACTGTACGTCAACCATGCTGTCTCACAAGGGAATCACGGTCCGTAAGGACGTCGATGGCTGTGAGGCGCGAGGCGATGTGTCCGCCGGTTCGGATGGTGTGAGCGGTGCAGGTGCTTCAGGTTCAGTTGGAGGTCGGGCCGGACCCGGCGGAGGTGGGACGCGCCAGGCGATGGGCGCGTTCGAGGCTCGCCGGATCGGGCATAGGGGATGACGAGCCGCTGGCCGAGACGCTGGTGCTGCTCATCTCCGAACTCGTGACCAACGCCGTGGTGCACACCGGCTGCCCGGCCGTGCTGCGGATGTTGTTCGGCGCGGACTGCCAGGGGACCGGGACGGTCCGGGTGGAGGTCGCCGACACGAGCGCCCGGCCGCCGCGGCCGCGGCACGCGGCCGGTGAGGACACCAACGGGCGCGGCCTGGAGCTGGTGTCCGGCCTGGCGGACCGGTGGGGCTGGCAGCCCGAGGGCGCCGGCAAGAGCATCTGGTGCGAGGTGGACCGGGGGGCGCCGACGACGTCCCAGGCGTCGGTGTCCACCCCCACGGCCTCGGTGCCCTGTTGACGATTCGTGGCGTTTTGTTCACCCTGGGGTGAGCGATTCGTCGCGAGGGGACGGCGAGGGCGCGAGCCCTCGACGAGTGCGGGTCGTGTCCGGGGCGGTGGCGGAGCCGTGCCGTGCTCGGGGCGCGTGCGGGTGCGCCGCCGCCCGGAGTTCACAGGTCGGCCGAGCGTCAGAGGATCGCCACCGGAGCCACCGGTGTGCCCGTGGCCCCCACGAAGGGTTCGGGCATCGCGGAGAGCAGGAAGGCGTACCGCCCGCTCTGTGCACAGGCTGTGGACAGACTTTCCAGATTCCAGTTCTGTCCCTGGAACATGCCCATCTCGACGAGGTCGAGCGCGTGCACGGGCAGCCAGAGGTTGTCGATCTCGGGCGGAAAGATCTCGAAGGTGAGCGTGTCGTTGGCGACGGCGGCGACGTCGCGGGCGTGGAACCACTCGGGCGTACGGATCGAGAGCCCGGGGGAGGGGAACGCGTACGCGTGCCTGTCCCCCGCCAGGTACTGCCGCACCTGCCCCGTCCGTACGAGAACGATGTCGCCGGCCCGGACGGTGACACGGCCGAATTCCGCGGCCTCGTCGAGGTCTTCCGGGGTCACGGCGTGGTCGCCGGGCAGCTGCTCCAGGCCCTTGGCGGCGGCCACGTCGAGCAGGACGCCACGGCTGACGATGTGGCGGGCGGTGTGGATGCCGCTGAACTCCGAGCGGCCGTGCGGGGTGATCGTGGCGGCCGGCCGGCCGTTGTAGATCCGGCCGGAGTGCGAGACGTGGGTGAGCGCGTCCCAGTGGGTGGCGGCCTGAAGGCCGAAGGTCACGGCGTCGTCGCTGGTGGCGACCGTGCCGGGGCCGAAGAGCTCCTGGTTGATCTGGACCATGACGTGGAGCGGGTTGACCCGGCCCGGGATCATGCCGGTCTGTATGCCGTCCTGCTTGAGGTCCAGGGCGAGCGGGACGCGGTGGCCGGAGCGGACGGTCGCCACGGCCTCCCGTACGACCTCGTCGGTGATCAGGTTGAGGGTGCCGATCTCGTCGTCCCGGCCCCAACGTCCCCAGTTGTTGACGCGCTCGGCGATGTCGTGGAAGGCGGCGGGAAGCGGGGCGGGATCTGACATCGGGACCTCCCGGGTCTTGTTCTCCGGCATCTGACGGACCGTAGAATCCTGTCGACGCACGAATCTAACGGACCGTCAGAAAATGCGGGAAGGGGCCGGGCATGGGGAACTTCTTGGCAGGCAAGGTCGTCGCCGTGACGGGAGCGGGGCGGGGGATCGGCCGGGCGGTCGCCCTCGCGTGCGCGGCGGAGGGGGCGAAGGTCGTCGTCAACGACTACGGGGTCTCCATCGAGGGCGGGGAGCCGACGTCCGAGGTCGCGCAGGCCGTGGTGAAGGAGATCGAGGCGGCGGGGGGCTCGGCGGTCGCCGTCGCCGACGACATCTCCACGATGGCGGGCGGCCGGCGGATCGTGGACGTGGCGGTGGCGGAGTACGGGCGGATCGACGGGGTCGTGTGCGTGGCGGGGATCCTGCGCGAGCGGATGCTCTTCAACATGTCCGAGGAGGAGTGGGACCCGGTCGTCGCGACGCATCTGAAGGGCACGTTCACCGTCTTCCGGGCGGCGTCGGCGGTGATGCGGAAGCAGGGCGGTGGAACGCTGATCGGCTTCACGAGCGGCAACCACCAGGGATCCGTGGCGCAGGCGAACTACTCGGCGGCCAAGGGCGGAATCATCTCGCTGGTGCGGAGCGCCGCGCTCGGGCTGCACAAGTACGGGGTCACGGCGAACGCGGTGGCGCCGGTGGCGCGGACCCGGATGTCGGCGAACGTGCCGATGGAGCTGAAGGAGATCGGCGAGCCGGAGGACGTGGCGGCGCTGGTCGTCTACCTGCTGTCGGAGCGGGCCCGCGCGGAGGGGATCACCGGTCAGGTGTACACGATCGCGGGCCCCAAGATCGCGGTGTGGGCCCAGCCGAGGGAGCTGCGGGCGGGGTACGCGGAGGGCGGCGCGTGGACACCGGAACGGATCGCGGACTTCCTGCCGGGGACGGTGGGGACGGACCCGATGCCGATGCTGGCGCGGCTGGAGGAGATGGCGAAGGCGGCGGCGGAGGGAGCCAGGCCGAACGGGTAGCGCGTGCGCGGGGGCGGGGCCCCTCCCTCCACATGGTTGTGCCCACCCGTTCCGCCCCAGCGGACGAATGCCCACGACGGAGTGGGGTGAGGGAGACGCCTTCACCCCCGAGAGGAAGGGACGTCCATGCGTGGAGTCGTGTTCGACGGCAAGGAAGTCCAGGTCGTCGACGACCTGGTCGTACGCGAGCCCGGGGCCGGGGACGTGCTCGTGCGCGTCGTCGCCGCCGGTCTCTGTCACAGTGATCTCTCCGTCATCGACGGGACCATCCCCTTCCCCGCCCCCGTCGTCCTCGGCCACGAGGGCGCCGGTGTCGTCGAGGCCGTCGGGCCCGGTGTCACCCATGTCGCCCCCGGCGACCACGTCGCCCTGTCCACCCTCGCCAACTGCGGCGCCTGCCCGGACTGCGACCGAGGCCGGCCCACCATGTGCCGCAAGGCGATCGGCAGGCCCCAGCAGCCGTTCTCCCGCGCCGACGGCCGGCCCCTGTTCCAGTTCGCCTCCAACTCCTCCTTCGCCGAGCGGACCGTCGTCAAGGCCGTCCAGGCCGTGAGGATCCCGCGGGACATCCCGCTCACCTCCGCCGCCCTCATGGGCTGCGGCGTCCTCACCGGCGTCGGCGCCGTCCTCAACCGCGCCAAGGTCGACCGCGGCGAGACCGTCGTCGTCATCGGCACCGGCGGTATCGGCCTCAACGTCCTCCAGGGCGCCCGTATCGCCGGCGCGCTCACGATCGTCGCCGTCGACACCAACCCGGCCAAGGAAGAGACCGCCCTCCGCTTCGGGGCCACCCACTTCCTCGACTCCACCGACGGCGTCCGGGACATCCTCCCCACCGGCGCCGACCACGTCTTCGAATGCGTCGGGCACACCGGCCTCGTCCGCACCGCGATCGACCTGCTCGACCGGCACGGCCAGGCGATCCTGCTGGGCATGACCGCGCCCACCGCCGAGGCGAGCTTCCCGCCCGCCGCGATGTTCCTGGACAAGTCGATCCTCGGCTGCCGGTACGGCTCCTCCCGTCCCCAGAAGGACATCGCCCTCTACGCCGAGCTGTACCGCGAGGGCCGTCTTCTCCTCGACGAACTCGTCGCCGCCACGTACCCGGTGGAGGAGTTCGCGCGGGCGGCCGAGGACGCGGAACGGGGAAAGGTCGCGCGCGGCGTGCTGACCTTCTAGGTGTATTGACCCGCAGGGTTGTTGACGCGGGTGATGGGTGGGTGTCCGTCGAGTGCGGTGTGGCAGCGGTGGTGGTTGTAGGTGTGGAGGA
>NZ_JBVHWN010000011.1:0-262071 GCF_055564335.1 Streptomyces sp. NPDC029139
CGGGACGATGGCCTGCACCGGCATCGAGTTCTGCAAGCTGGCGATCGTGGAGACCAAGGCGCGGGGGGGGTCCCCCCCCCCCCCACCCCCACCCCCCCCCCCCCCCCCCCCCCCACCCCCCCCCCCCCACCCCCACCCCCCCCCCCCCCCCCCCCCCCCCCCCCCCCCCCCCCCCTCCCCCCCCCCCCCCTCCCCCCCCCCCCCCCCCCCCCCCCCCCCCCCCCCTCGGCGCTCAGGCGTACCGAGTGGCACCCTCGCGCGTGGGCGAGCCGCTGTGGCCGGCCACCGGAAAGGGGCGCGCCCCGTTCTCCCGCGATTCCGCCGTCGCCACGGGAAAGCCTGTCGACGCATTCGGGGCATTCGCGTCCGGCAGCGACCCCGGTGCGCATTCCTCGTCGACGCCACGGCTTTTCCTCGTCGATGTGCGGCATTCCGTAGCCGACGTCGTCCCGGACGAGAAACACGGGCAGGAACGCGGGCAGGAAACGCGGGCACGAACGCGGGCAGGGACCACGTGGCCCCGGTCCCTGGCAGAGCCCCTGGCCCTTCCCTCTCCCGCGCGGACGGGCGGTAAGGTCGATCACCTGCATCGAACCAGCACAGGACACGACGGGGGTGGCGCGTGAAGCGGCCGACCATGGCGGACATCGCACGCCGCGCCGGGGTGTCCAAGGTGGCGGTCTCATACGCGCTGAACGACCAGCCCGGCGTCTCCGACGCGACCCGTGCGTCGATCAAGAGCATCGCCGAGGAGCTCGGATGGCGCCCCAGCAGTGCCGCCCGCGCCCTGACCGGGGGCCGCGCGCAGGTGGTCGGCCTCCTCGTGCGCCGGCCGGCCCGGACGCTGGGCGTGGAGCCGTTCTTCATGGAGTTCATCAGCGGCGTGGAGAGCGTGCTCTCCGAGCGGTCGTACGCGCTGATGCTGCAGATGGTCGCCACCCAGGACAGCGAGATCGAGGTGTGCCGCCGCTGGTGGGGCGAACGCAGGGTGGACGGCGTCTTCCTGACGGATCTTCAGGCGCAGGACGCGCGTGTCCCCGCCGTCGAGGCCCTCGGCCTGCCCGCGCTCGTCGTCGGGCCGCCCGACGCGTCCGGGTCGCTGCCCTCGATCTGGTCGGACGACGGCGAGAGCGTCCATGAGATCGTGCGCTACCTCGCGGTGCTCGGCCATCGGCGCATCGCCCGGGTGGCGGGGCCCGCGGAGCTGGCCCACACGGCCATCCGCGACCGGGCGCTGCGTGACGCGTGCCGGGAGGCGGGGATTCCCGAGGCCACCGTGGTGCACACGGACTACACCGGTGACGCGGGCGCCCGGGCCGCCCGCGCGCTGCTGATCGCCGCGGAGCGGCCGACGGCCATCGTCTTCGACAACGACATCATGGCCGTGGCCGCGCTCTCGGTGGCGCAGGAGCTGAACCTCTCCATCCCCGCCGATCTGTCGATCGTCGCGTGGGACGAGTCTCCGCTGACGCAGGTGGTCCGCCCCATGCTCTCGTCCGTCGCCCGGGACATCCCGGCGTACGGAGCGCGGGCGGCGCACGCGCTGCTGTCCCTCATCGCCGGGGAGACGGTCGACGACATCCGCGAGGGGTACGCCCGTTTCGTCCCCCGGGGCAGCACCTGCCCGCCCCCGGGCGGACGTCCGGGCACCACCTGACCGCCGCCCGTACGACCCTGCCGCGCGAGCCCCCGCCTCCCGCCGGCGCCCACTTCCCCCCGGACCGGCCTCCCGCCGGACCCGGCCTCCCGCCGACACCCGTCCCGCTACTTGGTGGCTCCCTGCGAGAAGCCGTTGTAGATCCACCGCTGGAGCAGCAGGAAGATGATCAGCGTGGGCAGGATGACCAGGATGGCGCCGGCCGAGATCGCCTCCCAGTGCGCTCCGAACGGCCCCTTGAAACGGAACAGCGCGGTGGAGATCGTGCCCAGGTCCTCGGAGTGCATGTAGAGGAAGGGGATGTAGAAGTCGTTGTACGTGGTGATCCCCTTGATGATGACGACGGTGGCGACCGCCGGCTTGAGCAGCGGGAAAATGATCTTCCGGTAGATCGTGAAGGCATTGGCTCCGTCGAGCCGGGCCGCCTCGTCCAGCGACCTGGGAATGCCCCGGATGAACTGCAGGAAGATGTACACGGAGACGATGTCCGTGCCCATGTAGAGCAGGATCGGGGCCCAGCGGGTGTCGACGAGACCGAAGCTGTTGATGACCTGGAAGGTCGCCACCTGTGTGGTCACCCCGGGGACGAGGGTGGCGACCAGGAAGAGCGCCATGACGAGCTTCTTGCCCCGGAAGTCGAAGCGGTCCACCGCGTAGGCGGTCATCGAGCCGATGAGCACGGTGCCGCCGATGGAGAAGAACAGGATGAACGCGGTGTTCCCGAAGGCCGTGAGCATGTTGCCGTCGGTGAACGCCGTGACGTAGTTGTCGAGGTTCAGCCAGTTCCCCGGCAGCGAGAGGGCGCTGCCGTCGTTGACCTCCTCCGAGGTCTTGAGCGAGGTGAGGAGGACCACGGCGAGCGGCAGCAGCACCACCGCGCTCGCGGCCAGCAGCGACAGATAGGTCAGCACCGTGCCGACCCACGGACGACGGCGGTCCGGGCGGCGGCGATCCGGTCGACGGCTCAGCGGCCGGCAGCGATCCGGCCGCCCGGTGGTCCCGGAGGCGGGCGAGGCTGCGAGGAGGTCGGGGGTCATACGAGGTCCACCTTGTCGTCGGGCACGAGCCGGCGCTGGATCCAGGTGACGAGCAGGATGATCAGGAGCAGCACCACGGCCGCGGCCGAGGCCAGGCCGGTCTTGTTGAACTGGAAGGCGAGCTTGACCGTCTGGATGACGAAGGTCGAGGTGCCGGTCGCCCCGCCGGTCATGATGTAGGGGATCTCGAAGACCGACAGGGAGCCGGAGATCGCCAGGATGACGCTGAGGCTCAGCACGGGCTTGATGCTGGGGGCGATGATGTGGCGGAACTGCTTCCACTTGCCGGCCCCGTCCAGCTGGGCGGCCTCGTACAGCTCACCGGGGATGGACTGGATCGCGCCCAGGAAGAGGACGAAGTTCAGTCCGGTGAAGCGCCAGACCGAGACGCTCGCCAGGGAGACGTTGGCGGAGGTGGGGTCGCCGAGCCACGGGTGGTCGGTCGTCACACCGAGCCAGGACAGCACCGAGTCGAGGGTGCCGCCGTCCTGGAAGAAGTACAGGAAGACGAAGCCGATGGCGACGCCGTTGACGAGGTAGGGGAAGAAGAGGATCCCCTTGAAGAAGTTCCGGAACCTCAGGTCGAAGCTCAGGACGGCGGCGAAGTAGAGCGCGACCCCGATCTGAAGGGCGGAGGCGGCGAGGTAGTAGCCGCTGACGAAGAAGACCCGGAAGAGCTCGGGGCGGGTGAAGATCTGTACGTAGTTGTCGAAGCCGACGACTTCCCGGTCCGGGCTCACCCCGTCCCAGTCGGTGAAGCTGTACGAGATCATGCTCGCCACGGGGACGTACGTGAACGTGATCAGCAGGGTGAGCGGCGCCGCCAGGAAGAGCCAGGGCGTGAGCCGCCGGAGCGGGGAGTCCCGCCAGGAGCGGGACCGGCCGCCTTCCGGGACGGCGCGCCGGCCGGCGGGCCCGCTTCTCCTGTCGGTCGTGTCCGTGGTGGATCGCCTCGTCATGGCGGCCCCCTCGGGGACGGTGTCGGTTGTCTCTGTCATGTCGGCCTTTCGTGTCCGCGGCTGCGGGAGGTCAGGGGGCCCCGGCCGTGTCGTACGGCCGGGGCCCGCTCCGCCGGTCGTCAGGAACCGGCGCTCTTCGCCGCCTCGTCCCACCTCTTGTCGAGGTCGGCGAAGAAGTCCTCGAGGCTGCCCTTCTGGGCGCCCCGCGCGGTGTCGATCAGCTTCTGCCGGTAGTCGGGCTTGGTGAGGCCGATCTCGGCCGCCTCGTCGATGTCGTTGACGGCGGCCGTCTTCGCCTCCGAGCGGTCGACGAATTTGACATCGTTGTCAACAAAATCCTTGAGGGTGGTCGGCATGGGAGCGGACTTGAGGGCGGAGACGACGCCCTCCTTCTCCGCGTAGCCGGACCTCTCGGTGAACCAGTCGATCCAGGCGCGCGCCGCGGGCTTGTTCTCGGAGTAGACGCTGACCGCCTGCTGGTAGTCGGAGGTCACGGCCGCGCAGAAGGCGCCGCCCTTCTGCACCGGGAACGGCATGAAGCCGATGTCGGCCGGGGAGACGCCCGCGTCCTTCGCGGCACCCTGCATCTGCGTGATCGACCAGGAGCCGAGCATCATCGTGCCGATCCTGCCCTCGGCGAGCAGGTCCTTGGATGCCTCCCAGTTGGTGGTGGTGGGGTCCTTCTCCGAGAGGCCCTGCTTCACGATGTCGTGCAGCAGCGTGTCGATCGTACGGAGTTCGCTGCCGGCCTTCCACGGCGAGACGGGGCCGGCCAGGCTGTTGCCCGCCTGCGCGTCACAGCTGACCGATCCGTGGTTGGCGCTCCACTGGACCAGCGGCCAGCCGTCCTTGAAGTTGGTGTAGTACGGCGTGGCGTCCGTCTTCTCGTCGATCGCCTTCAGGCCGGCGAGGAACTGCTGGGGCGTCCTGGGCCACGCGGTGACCCCGGCCTTCTTCCACAGGGCCTTGTTGTAGACGAACCCGTTGACCGTGCCGAACTGGGCTATGCCGTAGACCTTGCCGTCGACCTCGGTCTTGTCCCCGAAGCGGTACTTCGACAGCTCGGCGGCCGTGCCGAGGGGCGCGAAGAACTTCGGGTAGTCGTTCTTGGCCACGGCCCCCGGGATCACCAGCACGTCACCGTACGCCTTGGTGTTCATACGGATCTTCACCTCCCCCTCGTAGTCGGTGACGCCCTCGAACGTCACCCTGACCTTGGGGTAGACCTTGTTGAACTCCGTGGCGTACTGCTTCATGGTCCCGTTCTGCACGAGATCGGTCCGGTGCGTGAGCACCTTGATCTCGCCCGAGACCCCCTTCGGGTCGGACGGGGCGGCGGCGATCTCTCCGGTGGCGCCGCCCCCTCCCCCGCTGCAGCCCGCCACGGTCAATATCGCGGCGGCCAGCACGGCGCCCGTGAGCGCCTTCGGCTTCTTCCCCATTGCCCAACTCCTTCAGGGTCACGGCTCAGGTCTTGCGGTGGGATGTCGGCACTATGTCAGCCGGATGTGAACCGGTAAAGTGATGATTTCCTGCGTGATACTCAATCGTTACCGAGGCCGCATGAAAGCCCAGGTACGAGACCTGTCCGTCCCAGGAGTGACGTTCCGTCCGAAGCCAAGCGTCGCTTGACCGGTTCATGGACATACGCGTCGGCGGACAGCTAGTTTGTCGCCACGTACACGTATCCCACCCCTGCACCCGCCCCCTGCCAGGCGATTGGAGCCGCACATCATGAAGGACGTCACCCAGCTGACCGAGGGCTGGAGACTGCGCCACGAGGACACCCTGCTTCCGGCTGTCGTCCCCGGCTGCGTCCACAGCGATCTGCTCGCCGCGCGGGTCATACCCGACCCGTTCATCGGCCGCAACGAGGCGGAGATCGCCTGGGTCGGCCGGCAGGAGTGGTCCTACGTCACGGAGTGGGAGCACGCCGGCCGCCACGAGCGCGCCGAGTTGGTCTTCGAGGGCCTGGACACCGCTGCCGAGGTGCTCCTCGACGGCGAGAGTCTCGGCACGACGCGCAACATGCACCGCGTCCACCGCTTCGACGTCACCGGCCGCACGGGGCCGCTGGAGGTCCGGTTCACCTCGGCGTACGAGGAGGCGGACCGGGTTCGCGCCCTCACCGGGGAGCGGCCGAACGTCTACCCCGAGCCTTTCCAGTACATCCGCAAGATGGCGTGCTCCTTCGGCTGGGACTGGGGTCCGACCGTCGTGACGGCGGGTATGTGGCGCCCGGTCCGTCTGGAGTGCTGGTCCACCGCCCGGTTCGACGAGGTACGTCCCCTGGTCACGGTCGACGGGACGACCGGGCGGGTCGAGTTGCGCGTCCGGATCGCCCGTACCGGGACCGCCACCGACCGCGCACTGAGCCTCCGCGCCGCGGTCGCGCGGCCCGAGGGTGGAGGGGTCGGGGCCGGAGGGCCCCGGGCCGCGGAAACGGAGGCTGTGGCCTCGGCCGGGGGCGGGGTTTCCTTCGAGGGTGAGGTTCCCTTGGAGGCGGAGGTTCCCTTCGAGGGCGACGAGGCCGTGCTGACGCTGGACGTGCCCGGGGCCGAACTGTGGTGGCCGCGCGGCTACGGGGACCAGCCGCTGTACGACCTCGACGTCACCCTCCTCAACCAGGACGGCGCCCCGCTCGACGCCTGGCGGCGCCGGATCGGGTTCCGCACCGTCGAGATCGACCGCTCCGGCGACGAGCACGGAACCGGATTCACCTTCGTCGTCAACGGCGTCCGGGTCTTCGCCCGCGGGGTCAACTGGATCCCCGACGACGTCCTCCCTTCCCGGGTGACGCCCGAGCGCTACCGGACCCGGCTGACCCAGGCCGCCGAGGCCAACATCGACCTGGTCCGCATCTGGGGCGGCGGCATCTACGAGGACGACGCCTTCTACGACGTGTGCGACGAGCTCGGCCTCATGGTCTGGCAGGACTTCCTCTTCGCCTGCGCCGCCTACCCGGAGGAACAGCCGCTGCGCGGAGAGGTGGAGGCAGAGGCTCGTGACAACGTTGTCCGCCTGATGCCGCACCCCAGTCTGGTGCTGTGGAACGGCAACAACGAAAACCTCTGGGGCTTCCGCGACTGGGACTGGGAGACGCCGCTCGCCGGTGACTCGTGGGGCGAGGGGTACTACCTCGGCGTCCTCCCGCGCATCGTCGCGGAACTGGACCCCACCCGGCCGTACACGGCGGGCAGCCCGTGGTCCGGTTCCTGGGACCACCACCCCAACGACCCCCGCCACGGCACCCACCACTCGTGGGAGGTCTGGAACCGTCAGGACTACACGGAGTACCGGGCGAGCGTGCCGCGCTTCGTCGCCGAGTTCGGCTGGCAGGCGCCACCCGCCCTCGCGACCCTGCGGCGTGCCCTGCCCGGCGAGGAACTCGCCCCCGACTCCCCCGGCATGCTGCACCACCAGAAGGCCGACGACGGCAACGGCAAGCTGAACCGCGGCATCGAGCGTCACTTCGCCCTGCCGGAGGGGGACTTCGACCGCTGGCACTACCTGGCCCAGGTCGTCCAGGCCCGGGCCGTCGCGGCGGGCATCGAGCACTGGCGGGCCAACTGGCCGGTGTGCGCGGGCACGGTGGTCTGGCAGCTGAACGACTGCTGGCCGGTCAGCTCCTGGGCCGCGATCGACGGCGACGGGCGCCTCAAGCCGCTCTATCACGAGCTGCGCCGAGTCTACGCGGACCGGCTGCTGGCCCTCGTACCCGGCGCGGACGGGCCCGTGCTCGCGGTCGACAACCAGTCCGGCACTCCTTGGCGCGCGGCGGTCACCCTGCGCCGGATCGGCGCGGACGGCACCGTCCTGCGCGAAGCGGTCGTCGAGGTCGAGGCCGGCCCGCGCTCCGTCGCGAGGCCGGCCCTGCCGGCCGAGCTCGTGCCCGAGCCGGGGTCTGGCAAGGAGTTCCTCGTCGCCGATGCCGACGGCCTGCGTGCGGTCCATTTCCCGGTCACCGACAAGGAGTTCGCCTATCCCGCCCCGCGGTACGACGTCCGTCTCGAGACCCGGGCCGGGAGCCACACCGTGGACGTGGTCGTCACGGCCCACAGCCTCGTACGGGACCTCCTGCTCCAGGCCGACCGGCTCGGTCCCGCGGCGGCGGCCGACCGTGGTCTGATCACGCTGCTCCCCGGCGAGGAGGCGCGGATCGCCGTGACGGGCTGGACCGAGGTCGACGTGGCCGCCGCGCGAGGCGCCCTGCTCAGCGTGGGACCGGCGTGAGCGCCCCACCGTCCTCACCCTCCTCGGCGGGGGCACCGACAGCGCCGAGCCCGCGGTCCCGCGTCACCATCACCGATGTGGCCGCGCGGGCCGGAGTGTCCAAGGGCGCCGTCTCCATGGCCTTCAACAACCGTCCCGGTGTCTCCCGGGCGACCCGGGAGCGGATCTTCGAGGCGGCGCGGGATCTCGGCTGGACGCCGCACCAGACCGCGCGGAGCCTGTCCAGCCGGCGCGTGGGCATCGTGGGCCTGGCGATCTGCCGTCCGGCCCGGCTGCTCGGACTCGAGCCGTTCTACATGGAGTTCATCTCCGGCATCGAGGACGTTCTCGCGGAACGCTCCTGCTCCCTTCTGCTGCGGCTCGTCCGCGATCTGGGCGAGGAGACGGCGCTCTACGAGGAGTGGTGGCGGAGCAGGACGATCGGCGGGGCCATCCTGGTGGACTTCCACCGGGAGGACCCGCGGATCGGGCCCCTGCGCGCGCTCGGCATGCCCACCGTGGCCGTGGGCCACCCGTCGCTGACCGGCGGGTTCCCCTCGGTGTGGACGGACGACGCCTCGGCGGCGGCGGAGGCGGTGCGGTATCTGGCGGCGCTCGGTCACCGGCGGATCGCCCGGGTGGGCGGCCCCGCCGGCCTCGGGCACAGCGGGATCCGCGCCGCGGCCTTCGAGTCCACCATGGCGGAACTCGGCCTGAACGGCTGCCGCCAGGTCTCGACCGGCTTCGCCGGCGAGGAGGGGGCCAGGGCGACCCGGAGCCTGCTGCTGGGCCCGGACCGGCCTACGGCGATCGTGTACGACAACGACATCATGGCCGTGGCGGGGGCGGCCGTAGCCTCGGAGATGGGGCTCGTGGTGCCGGACGACGTCTCGTTGCTGGCCTGGGACGACTCGCAGCTGTGCCGGCTCACCCACCCGCCGATGTCGGCCATGAGCCACGATGTGCACCGGTTCGGGGAGCAGGTCGCGCGCGCCCTGTTCGGGGTGATCGAGGGCACCCACAAGGGCGCGCTGCAGGTTCCGACGCCTTCCCTGACACCACGCGGCTCCACGGGCCCGCCCCGGCGCGCGTAGTCCCTGGAACGGAGAAGAGGCTGGACCCCCACCGGAGGGGGTGCAGCCTCTCTTCGTTCCGCCGGAGTCTCAGTCTCCGGAGTCTCCGGCGGAGATGGGGGCGAGCCCCCGGGCGGCCGGAGCCGGGTCCGCATGTGGTCCGGAAGAAGCGCTTCAGCCCTTGGTGGGGGCGAGGCCCCGGCAGCGCAGCCAGCGCAGGTGCTCGACGGCCGTCGCACCCTTGCCGCCCGCGTGGTCGGCGAAGGGCCACTGCCGGATGTCCTTCTCGCCCGCGTAGCTCCGGTAGGCCGCCAGGACGGTGGAGGGAGGACAGACGGGGTCCATCAATCCGGCGCTGAACAGGGCGGGGGCCGTCGCGCGCCGGGCGAAGTGCACGGCGTCGAAGTGGGCGAGGGTGGCGAAGACCCGCTCGGCCTCGTACGGGGCGTGGTGGCGCAGATAGTCGACGAGTTCGGTGTAGGGGCCCTCGGTCGCGGTCTCGGCGCCGCGCCGGATGTGGCACAGGAAGGGCACGTCGGGAAGGGCACCGGCGATGTCGTCGCCGGCGAGCCCGGCCACGGCGAGGGCGAGACCGCCGCCCTGGCTCGCGCCCTGCACCACGATCCGGTCCCGGTCCACGTGGGGAATCGCGCGGGCGGCGTCGACGGCGCGCACGCAGTCGGTGATGAGACGACGGTAGGAGTGGGCGCGCGGATCCTCGATCCCCCTGGTCATGTAGCCGTGGACCCAGTGTGCGGCGGCGTCCGGGTGCGGGTCCGGGGTGTCGTGCCCCTGGCCCCGGCTGTCGACGACGAGCTGCGCGCAACCAGCCGAGGGGTACAGCAGATGGTCGGTCACCAGCCCCCTTCCGCCGCTGTATCCGAGATACGTGATCACCGTCGGCAGGGGCCCCTCGGCCTCCGACGGCACCACGAACCAGGCGGCGACGGGGTGGCCGGACCACCCTGGGAACCGTACGTCGTAGGTGTCCAGGGTCAGCAGGGGGGAATCCCGTACGGGGCGGAGTTCCGGAGCCCCGCCGGCCTTCCGGGCGGCCTGGAGGGTCTCGCTCCAGAAGGCGTCGAAGCCCTCGGGTTCGGCGGGCGGTTCGGGGCGGGCCGCCGGATGGTCGGGGGGCAGATCGGCGTACGGCATGGGAAAGGCTGCTCCTACTCGTGGCACCCGTGGCGGTACACGCTCGCCTCGCGCGAGGTCCGCCGGTCCTCGGCCTGGGCCGTGCCGGGCAGGGCGATCATCGTGGCGGCGACGGCGAGCAGCGCTGCCGCCGAGGTGAGCGGTTCCTTGTCATGGGGTGCTCCCAACTCGCTTCCGCGCACCGGTCGACGCTCGGTCGGGGGCGCGGCGGTTGCTGACGGGGTGGCGTGACTTCGGGGCCCGCACGAGCGCGCGGGGGCAGGAGAACCCGCCGGGGCATGCTGAAAGAGAGAAAAGGCCACGGAGGCAGGGGAAATGCGGTCGTCCCTCGTATCACCGTGAGTGTGAGTAATTCGCGCCTCGCCGTGCGGGCCGGCCATGAGGCCAGAGCGGAGGGACGCCGGAAACAACAGGCAGAGCGGAACCGATTAAGTTCGGTGGTGGTTCTTCCTTTTGACGGGAAGTCCGGTGGTTACGAGGCGGGGATCGGGGCGGTGCCGACATCCACGGTGGCCCGGAAGACGGTGGCCGCGCCCGTGATCGCGACCTCGGTGGTGGCGGGGACGTAGACGGATCGTCCGGGCCCGATGCGCAGGGTGTCGGCCCCCGACTCCACGGCGGCCTCGCCGTCGACGCACAGCAGGATCTGCGGAGCGCCGGCCGCGAGCCGTCTGGGCGGCTCGTCCGGTCGGAGCAGGAACCGTGACAGGCGGAAGTCGTCGACGGGGGCCGGATAGACCTCCTCGCCGTCCTCTCCTCGAAGGCTCCGGGGGCTCTGCGGCTCTTGGGTACATCGGGGCTCTTGAGGGCTGCGCGGGTCTCGGGGGGTGAGGACTCGGGTCGGCATCGCCGTGAAGCGGACGACCTTCACCAGCTCGGTCGCGTCGACGTGTTTCGAGGTCAGCCCGCACCGCAGGACGTTGTCGGAGCTCGCCATGATCTCCACCCCGAGCCCGGACAGGTACGCATGCGGAATGCCCGCTCCCAGGAAGAGGGCTTCCCCCGGCTCCAGCTCGACGTGACGCAGCATCAGGGCGGGCAGGAGCCCCGGGTCCCCCGGATGCGCGCGGGTGACGTCGGCGTAGGCGGAGAAGTCCTCCTGGTACGGCCCCGGCCGGGCGGCCGCCGCCCCGACGGCCTCGGTGACGGCGGCGACGAGGCCGGCCGGGGGGTGGAGGAAGGCGCCGAACACCTCGGCGAGGGCCTGCGCCTCGGGCAGCGCGCGCAGCGTCGCGGCCCAGGGACTCAGCGCGGGCACCCGCAGCGTGTCGAGCAGGTCGGCGCACTGCCGAGGCGACCGGAAACCGCAGAGGCCGCGGAACGGAGTGAGGGCGACGATCATCTCCGGTTTGTGGTGCGGATCCCGGTAGTTGCGGTGCGGCGCGTCCAGGGGCACTCCCAGGGCGTCCTCGAGCGCGAAGCCGGCCCGGGCCTGCGCGAGGTCGGGGTGGACCTGGACGGAGAGCGGCGCGTCGGCGGCGAGCAGCTTGAGCAGGAACGGCAGTCGGGCTCCGAACCGGCGCAGCACGGCGGTACCGAGCTCGGCGGCCGGGTCCGCGGCGATGACCCGGTCCAGCGGGAGCGCGCCCCGGCCGCGCCGGACGCGGGAGGGCGCGGCGGGGTGCGCTCCCATCCACAGTTCGGCCTGGGGCGCGCCGGTGGGCTCCGTTCCCATCAGGCGGGGCAGTGCGGTGACGGAGCCCCAGTCGTAGGGCTGGACGGTGCTGAGGAGGAGATCCACGGGTGCGTCCTGGTGGGTGGGGGTGGGGGTGGGCCGGTGGGTGTGACGGGGAGGCCGGACGGTGCGGCGGACCGCCGCTCAGCTCGAGGGGCGGCCGGTGCCACCGGCGCCGGTCTGCGAGAGGCCGGTGTCCGACGTGCACGTACGGGACGGACCGGGCCGAGACGTCACGACGGCCGGACCGGAACCCGAAGGGCCGGAACCCGAAGGGCTGGAACCCGAAGCCCCCGTACGCGAGGAGCCGACGGCGGCGCCCCGTGTGGCGGCGGCCGCGGCGGCCGCGCCGATCAGGCCCGCGTCGAGGGCGAGGTCCGCCGGCACCACCGGCACGTCGCGGGTGAAGTCCAGGACGGCATACGACGCCAGGTGGCGGCGGAGCGGACCGAAGAGCACCTCGCCGGACTGGGCGACCCCGCCGCCGACGACGACGAGGTCGAGCTCGACCAGAGCCGTCGTCGCCGCGATGGCCGCCGCCAGGGCCCGCCCGGCGCGGTCGAAGGCGGCGAGCGCCCTCGGGTCGCCCCCGCGCGCGGCCGCCTCGACCTCCCGGGCCGTCGCGGCGCCACCGGGCGGCGGCGTCCAGCCGGACTCGAGCGCGTGGGCGGCGATGGCCGTGCCGCTGGCAAAGCGCTCCACACACCCCCGTGCGCCGCAGGGGCAGATCGGCCCGTTCTGGTCGACCGTGATGTGGCCGATGTGGCCGGCGTTCCCGGTCCGCCCCGCGTGGAGCGCCCCGCCGAGGATCAGTCCGCCGCCCACGCCCGTGGAGACCACCATGCAGAGGGCGTTGTCGACGCCCTTGGCCGCACCCGTCCAGTGCTCGGCGGCGGTCATCGCCACCGCGTCACCGACGAGGACGGGCCGCACCGCCGTCGGCATCGCCGGATGGGCCCGTACCCGGTCGACCAGGGGGAAGGAGCGCCAGGCCGGGATGTTGACAGGGCTGACCGTGCCCGCGACCGTGTCGACCGGCCCCGCGCTGCCGATGCCCAGACAGGACACGGACGCCCACTCGGGACGAACTGCCAGGTCGTCGACGACCGCCGAGACGGCGGCCATCAGTTCCCCCGCGGAACCGCGCGCGGGAGTGGGCCGTTGGGCCCGGGCCAGCAGACGCCCGTCGCCGTCGACGAGAGCGCCGGCGATCTTCGTGCCCCCGATGTCGAGTGCTCCGTACACCATCGCGTCCAACCAACCTTTCCGTCCCGCCGGTGAAATCTCCGGGCCACTGTGCCCGCCCTTTGACAACGTTGTCCAGTAAACTGGTTCAGTAAAGCCCGGGTTTAGCAAAAGCCTGACCGCGAGACTCGCACAGCCTGGACGGAAGAGCTGAATCGCTTCATGCTCGGACCTGTTTCCCGGCCTCGCACGAAGGGTTCCATTTCCGTGAGTGACTTCCCGGTCTTTCCGTCGGGCTTCGAGTTCGGTGCCGCGACCTCGGCGTACCAGATCGAGGGCGCCACGGAGGAGGACGGGCGCGGGCCGTCGATCTGGGACACCTTCACCCGGCGCTCCGG
This sequence comes from Streptomyces sp. NPDC029139, assembly GCF_055564335.1. NCBI lineage: Bacteria > Bacillati > Actinomycetota > Actinomycetes > Kitasatosporales > Streptomycetaceae > Streptomyces > Streptomyces sp. NPDC029139. Next base: position 13,352 of record NZ_JBVHWN010000011.1, read on the forward strand.
CGCCGTCTCGGACGGCAGCAGCGGCGAGACGGCCTGCGACCATTACCGCCGGCACCGGGAGGACGTGGCGCTGCTCGCCGGCCTCGGGGTGTCCACGTACCGCTTCTCCGTCGCCTGGCCGCGGATCCAGCCGTCGGGCTCAGGCCCCGCCGACCCACGGGGGCTGGACTTCTACGCCCGCCTGGTCGACGACCTGCTGGAGGCCGGCGTCAAGCCGGTTCTGACGCTCTACCACTGGGATCTTCCGCAGCCCTTGGAGGACGCGGGCGGCTGGCGCTCCCGGGACACGGCCGAGCGGTTCGCGGAGTACACGGCCTTGGTCGCGGCGAGGCTCGGGGACCGCGTGCCCCGGTGGATCACCCTGAACGAGCCCTGGTGCAGCGCCTTCCTGGGGTACGCCAACGGTGAGCACGCCCCGGGAGCGACCGAGGGGACACCCGCGCTCGCCGCGGCTCACCACCTGCTGGTCGGCCACGGGCTCGCGATGGGTGCCCTGCGCGCCGCCGAGGTCCGGGAGGCCGGCATCTCCCTCAACCTCGACCAGGTCGACCCGGCCACACCGGACCCGGCCGATGTCGCGGCCGCGCTGCGCGCCGAGACCCAGCGCAATCTGATGTGGACGGACCCTCTGCTCAAGGGGTGCTACCCGACGGCCGAGGCGGACACGTTCGGCGAACTGATCGAGCGTCAGGACTTCCGCCGCGACGGGGACCTCGCCCTCGTGTCGGCCCCCATGGACTTCCTGGGCCTCAACTACTACACGCCGTCGACCGTCCGCGCGGCTCCCTGGCAGGAGACCGACCCGGACCGTCGTACCGCGATGGACAACCGCTTCGAGGGGGTCGCGCGCCCGGGCGTCCGCCACACCGCGATGGGCTGGCCGGTCGTCCCCGACGCGCTGCGGCGGCTCCTCACCTCGCTCCGCGACCGCTACGGCGCTCTTCTTCCGCCCCTGCACATCACGGAGAACGGCTCCGCCGAAGACGACACCCCGGCCCCTGACGGCACCGTGCGGGACACCGATCGGATCGCGTACCTGGAGAGCCACCTCCGCGCGGCCTCCGAGGCGCTGGCGGAGGGTGTCGACCTGCGCGGCTACACCGCCTGGTCGCTCCTGGACAACTTCGAGTGGGCTCACGGTCACACGAAGCGTTTCGGACTGGTGCACGTCGACTACCCGACGGGGACGCGGACTCCGAAGGCTTCGTACCACTGGTACAAGGCGGCGATCGCCGCCTCCAGGAATCGCGCGGGCTGAGCGGTCCCGTCCGATCCAGGCGAGACGCAGCGCCGGCCGCTCTGCGGCTCCGTCCGAAGCCACGACTCCGTCCACGGCTCCGTCCGAAGCGACGGCTCCGACCACGGCTCAGGATCCGGCGGTGCCTCCGGCTCCCTCTGCCGGCTACGGCTCGGAATTCCGCTTCACATCCGCCACGCACGTCCTCCGTCTCCCTGGCCCCGAAGGCGTCGACCGCCACCCCGCCGTCGGCGCCGGTGGCCTCCAGCGCCAGGCGGCTGCCGAACACGCGCAGGTCGATCCGCGCCCGCGGCGCGCCCGCCCGGTCCGGCATCCGGTGGATCCGCGCCGCCGGGTGGTCCAGCTCCGTCAGCCTCCCGTGCAGTGCCTGGTAGGTGGTCGTCCTCGTGTGCCCGAAGGCCGCACCGATGCGCTGCGCGTGCGCGCCGCCGTCGCAGGTCTCGAATCCGGTCAGCGGCAGCTCGTCGAGCGGCTCGGGCCGGGTGGAGTCGTCGGCCGGCTCCGGCGGGGCGGGAGCGTTTGCGGGAGGGCCGACCGGTGTGTCCCCGCCGGCGTTCGGGGCCCCGGTCGGGGTCTCCCCCGGCCCGTATCTCTTGTGGGCGCGGCCACCCCACCCGGCAGATCCTCGGGTGCGGGTACGTCACCCTTGTCCGCGGGCGCGTCCGGAGCGCAGGGCGCGGCGACGCGGTTCAGCAACTCGAGGAACCGCAGCTCCGGATCGTTGCCGTTCGGCGGGGTCTCTGGTGCCGCCGCCGGCACGACGGCGCCGCCCGCGGCGGTCCGCTGGGCGCCGGGGCCCTGCGTACCGCAGGCGGAGAGGACGAGGCAGCCGAGGACGGCCGGCAGGACGGGCTTCGGGAGAGATGTCGATCGCATACGGGCACCATGCCGAACCGTGATCATCGCGCACATGAGTACGCGTGCTCACTCCCGAAGCCCCCTGTGTACCGGGACCGTATCGTGGCGCCATGACGGACGAGACAGAGTCGAGGCTCTACGTGAACCGCTGGGGCGACACATCGGACCCGGCCTCGAACCCGCGACGGTTTCGCCAGGACTCCTGCTCGTGCTTCGACCGGCCCGGTCCCGGAGCCCGCGTCACATTCCACGCCGAGCGGCAGGACACCTCCGCTCCCGGCTGGCAGCGCCTTCTGGAGTTGGTCGACGAGGCCGCCTTCGACGGACGCGAGGAGTTCCGTCCCCTGATCGAACTCAGTCCGGAGGAACGGCGGCAGGTCATCACCCTGCCCCCGAGCATCGCCCGGCTGACGGCGGTCAAGCACCTCGTGCTCTACGGCAGCAACCTGATACGGATACCGCCCGAGATCGGCGCCATGACCAGCCTGGAGGAGTTCACCCCGTACACCTCCTACCGGCTGCACTGGTTCCCCTACGAGATCACCCGATGCCGGAACCTGACGCGCAGTACGGTCAGCACGCGCGCCCTGTTCGGCAACTACAAGATGCGACCGCCCTTCCCCCCGCTTCAGCCGTCCCGGGACTCCGTCGGGGACCTCGCGCCGGGGGACCTGGACCCCCGGCGGTGGGGTGCCACCGCCCTTCATGGGTGCAGCGTCTGCGACCGGCCGGTCCCACCGGGTGGACTCCATCCGGTGTGGATCTCCCTGCGCGTGGCCACCGACGTCCTGCCGCTGCTGGTCAACGCCTGCTCGGCGGCCTGCGTCGCCGCGCTGCCCGCCGGCGCTGCGACCACATCCCTTCACCGCACAAGGGCGGCGACGTCGACCAGCCGCCGTCCGACTGGGACTGAGCGGTGCGACGACACCGGCCGGACGAGACGTGATCGACCGGATCCGCTGCCGAACTCGTTCGGCAGCTGGTTCAGTTGCCGAACGGCGGCCGCTCCCCCACCTGGTCGGGCGAGCGCCGTCATTTCCGGCGCACGAGTGCGATGTCGGACACCGGGCCGAGGTGGCCCAGCTTGTCGGGGTTGACCACCGAGCGGATGCCCGTGACCACGCCGTCGGCGATCTCGAGACCGACCACGCTGGCCACCCGGCCCTCGGCGTCGTACAGCACGGCGCCGGGGCCGCCGTTGACGAGGGCCGGCCGGAGGGAGGCGCCGAGGAGGCCGACGCGGCGAAGGCCCGTGACCAGGAGGCGCCCGACCGGCAGGCGGCCGGACAGCGCCCGGGCGAGCGCCTGGCCCTTGCCGCCGCCGTCCCCGTGGAGCACCACGTCGGGCGCGAGCATGCCGAGCAGGGCGTCCAGGTCGCCGCCCGCGGCGGCGTCGAAGAACCTGCGGGCGAGTTCCTCGCCCTCCGCCTTCCGTTCGCGGGGCGGGACGCTGTCGGCCGTGTGGCCCGCGGCGGAGACGCGCTGTCTGGCGCGGGCGAAGATCTGGCGGCAGTTCACCTCGGTCTTGCCGGTCATCCTCGCCACGTCCGGATAGCCGTAGCCGAACACCTCGCGCAGCATGAACACCGCGCGCTCCACCGGCGAGAGGGATTCCAGGAGCACCAGGAACGCCATCGACAGGGAGTCGGCCAGTTCGGCGTGCTCGGCCGGGCCCGGCCTGTCGGCCGTGACGACGACCGGCTCGGGCAGCCACTCCCCCACGTACGTCTCCCGCCGCACCCGCGCCGAGCCCAGGTAGTTGATCCCCAGCCGCGTCACCGCCGTCGTCAGGTACGCCTTCGGAGCGGCGATCGTGGTCCCGGCCCGGTGGGCCCGCGTGAGGCCGAGGAACGCGTCCTGCACGATGTCCTCGGCGTCGCCCACGGACCCGGTCATCCCGTAGGCGATGGAGAACAGCAGCGGCCGGTAGCCGGCCTCCTCCGTCCCACCCGTTGCTCCCCGCACGAGACCCCTCCCCCAACTCACGTACGGCCAACCCCCTTTGGGCACCGGACGACGGTCCGCAGCGTAGCCGAGGCATCCGTCCCGTCGATCATGCCGGGCGGCAGGTGCGCGCGGCCGTGCGGGCGGCGAGACGCACGTCACACGCCCCGCCGTCACAGGGTGCCGGGCGGCTCTGTCCTAGAGGGGTGTCGACGAGCAACGGCCCCGCCGAGGAACGCGGGACGGATGCTCACACCCTTGCGAGGAGGACTCATGAACATCGCCCTGTGGATCGTGACCGGACTGCTGGCCGCCGCCTACTTCTTCGGGGGCGCGGGCAAGCTGATCATGCCGAAGGAGAAGATCGCCTCCTTCGGCCCCAGCGCGGGCTGGGTGAAGGACTTCAGCGCCGGCGGCGTCAAGGCCATCGGCGCTCTCGAGGTCCTCGCCGCGGTGGGTCTGGTCCTGCCCGCCCTGCTCGACATCGCACCGGTCCTGGTGCCGCTGGCGGCCCTCGGTCTGGTGCTCATCATGATCGGCGCGGCGATCCTCCGGTTCCGCCGTCACGAGATCAAGCTCATGATGGTGGACCTGGTCTATCTCGTCCTGGCCGGTTTCGTGGCCTGGGGGCGCTTCGGCCCCGAATCCTTCGTCGGCTGACCGGGGGCGGCCGTTCACCTTGCGCACCGCGAAGTCCGGCGCGGCGGTGCGCGGCCTTGTCCGGCCACCCGCCATCGACTATCGTCGATGATCGATGAACAGAACCGACGAGAGCGTCGCGCCCCTCGGCCCCGAGGACTTCGTCCTGTACGCGGAGTGGTTCAAGGCGCTCGCCGACCCCATGCGCGTCCGCCTCCTGAACCTGCTGGCCACCGAGCGGCGCCCGCTGTCCGTGGGCGAGATCGTCGACCGTCTCCCGATCGGCCAGTCGACCGTGTCCCACCACCTCAAGGTCCTGGCCGACGTCCGCTTCGTCCTTCGCGAGCGGTCCGGCACCTCGACCTCGTACGAGGTCAACGCCGGCTGCCTCGCGTGCTTTCCCGCAGCCGTACGCGCGATCCTGGGACAGCCGTGAACATCACGCCCCTCACCACCGCCCACGCCGACGACGTCCTCGCCATCTACCGGGCGGGCATCGAGGAGGGCGACGCCACCTTCGAGACCACCGCCCCCAGCTGGGAGCAGTTCGACGCGGCCAAACTGCCCGGACACCGCTTCGTGGCCCTCGCCGAGGACGACCGGGTCCTCGGCTGGGTGGCCGCGAGCCGGGTCTCCGACCGGTGCGCGTACACCGGGGTCGTCGAGCACTCGGTGTACGTACACCCCCGCGCGCGCGGCCGTGGCGTCGCCTCCGCGCTCCTCGACGCGCTGATCACGTCGACCGAGGCGGCCGGGATCTGGACCATCCAGTCCGGCATCTTCCCCGAGAACACCGCCAGCCTCGCCGTCCACGCGCGCGCCGGCTTCCGGGTCATCGGCACGCGTGAGCGCATCGGCTGCCACCACGGCCGCTGGCGCGACGTCGTGCTCGTCGAGCGCCGCAGTCCGCGCGTCGACTGACGGACGACGGCCGGAGCTTGGCGGGCGGGCGCCGCGCAGGGGCTCAGTGCCGGCAGGCGACCTCGACGGCGAGCAGGGCGAGTACGACAGCCGCCATCAGCAGGCATCCGTACCCCTCGCCGGAACCCCTCCGACGCGTCTCGACCTGGCCACCCGGCGGAATGCCGGGGTGCTTGTCGGCGTAGTGCTCGATCTGCCGGCGCAGTCCCTCGGACTCCCCGCGCCACGGCGTCTTGAAGCTGCACTCGCCGCACCAGTAGCGGTTGGCCATGTCGACTCCTCGCCCCCTCGCGTCGGCGTGCCCACGGGACGCCGACCCTCGACGGTGACCTTGGTCATGTCGGCTGTACAGGTCACGGAACCGGCCATCCGTGACCGGGGGCCGCGGGTAGGCTCACCGCCGTTCGTACTGGTGGGTAGGGAGACGCTCCGTGACAGACGACCTCGGCACGTTCTTACGCAGGCTGCGCGAGGAGGCCGACCTGACGCAGGAACAGGTGGCCGAGCGGTCCGGGGTCAGTGTGCGCACCATTCGCCGGCTGGAGAGCGGCAGATCCACGAACCACCGGATGGGGACGGTGCATCTGCTCGCGGACGCGCTCGACCTCGGGGAGGAGGACCGCCGGCGTCTGGCGGCCACCCTCGCGGGAGCGCGCGGCGTCCCGGGCGCCCGGTCCGGAGCCGGAACGGAACCCCGCAACGGACCGGGACCCGGAGCCGGACCTGGAGCCGGAACGGAACCCCGTAACGGACCCGGACCCGGACCCGGACCTGGGCGCGAACCCGGGCCCCAACCCGGAGCCGAACCGGGGCCCGAACCCGGAGCCGAACCCGGGCCCCAACCCGGCCCTGCCCCCGCCGCGCCGACCCTGGTGCCCGTCCCCGACGCACTCGCCGACGCGGCGCGCGAACTGGCGACGGAGGTCCGGCGGCGCTGGCGCCGCGAGGAGGCCCAACGCCGGGTCCATGACCCGTACCCCCTTCCTGTCCGGTGGCAGCCGGCGCCCGCGGGTCTGACCGACCGCGTGGAGAACATCCAGCGCCTCGGGCCGGGTGAGGCGCCGCGCGAGGTGGATCTGGACGGTGACCTGCGGAGCGTGGCCGATGTCTACCGCCGGATCCCCTCCGGACGCATGGCGATCCTGGGACGTGGTGGCTCGGGCAAGTCCATCCTGACGATCCGGCTCACCCTCGACCTCCTGGAAGCCCCGGCTCCGGACGGCCGCGTGCCGGTCATCTTCAGCATCGGCGGCTGGGACCCGTCGACCACCGCCCTGCGGGACTGGCTGATCGGCCGGCTGCTGCGCGACCACCCCCATCTGGCCCGCCGCGGCTCCCGCGGGACGACCCTGGCCGTCTCGCTGGTCGACGCCGACCTCATCCTCCCCGTCCTGGACGGATTCGACGAGATCGCCGAAGGACTGCGGCGCGACGCCCTGGACGCGCTCAACGCGACCTCCACACCGCTCGTCCTCACCAGCCGACGCGACGAGTACGCCGAGGCGGTCCGGGCGGCCCACGCGCCGCTCGTCTGGGCGGGGGGCATCGAGCTCACCGATCTCACCTTCGACGACCTCGCCGGCTACCTGCCGCGCACCACCCGTGCCGTCCCACCCGGGGAGAGCGGTGACGGCACCGGGGCCTCCGGGACGGGGTGGGACGCGGTCCTGGCGGAACTCCGCACGCCGAAGACCCCGGCGGCCGCGGCCCTCGCCACGGTGCTGACGACCCCGCTCATGGTCATCCTCGCCCGGACCCTGTACAGCGAGACGCCCGGACGGGACCCGGCCGAACTCCTCGACACCACCCGCTTTTCCACGGTGAAGAGCCTGGAGGAACATCTGCTGGCGGGTTTCGTGCCCGCCGTGTACCGCCGCCACGCCCCGGAACGGGACACCGAAGGCCGGCAGCCGAGAACCCCGTACGCGGACCCCGTACGGGCCGAGCGCTGGCTCGGCCACCTCGCCCACCACCTGGTCCGTTTCGACCGGGAGCGGCAGGACCTCGCGTGGTGGCAGCTCGGCGACTCGCTGTCCCGCTCGACGCGGACCCTGGCCGTCGTCCTGGCCACCGCCCTGTGCGTCGCCCTGGCCGACTGGCTGGTCGGCCTGGTGCTCGCCCCGCTCGGCATCGGCGAACTGCTGTTGCAGGGCAGCCTCATGGGACCCGCGGCGGGGCTGTCCTTCGGAGCCGTCTACGCGCTGGCGGACAAGTCCGGCGGCGGAGCGGCCTTCGAGCCGGCCCGCGTCCGGCTGAGACTGCGCCCCACGCACGACAGTCTGGCCCGCCGGCCCCTGCCGACCTTCACGGTTCGGTTCGGGCACGGTCTGCTCGGCGGGGCCGTCATGGGGATCGGATGCGCGTGCGCTCTCACCCTCGGACGCGCCTGGGCGGCGGGGACATCGTTCACCGAGCCGCGCGTCGTCGAAGGCACCCTGATCAACATGCTGGTCCTCGGGCTGATCTTCGGCTCGGCCGCGGGTCTCGTCTTCGGGCTCATGGCCGCGCTCGAAGCACCGGTCGACGTCAGCGCCGCGGCCACCCCGGTCGGCCTGCTGTTCGCCAACCGTACGACGGTGGCTCGGCAGTTCCTCCTCCTGGCCCCGATGTTCACCCTGGCCATCGCCTTCGGAGGGCATCTGGTCGTCCTGCTGCTCCAGGGCTCGCTGGGACCACTCAACTGGGGACTCGAGGACAGTCTGTTCATCGGAACGGTCGGCGGCATCGGCGGCGCCGCCTCCTACGTGCTCGCCTTCACCGCCTGGGGGCAGTGGCTCCTGCTCGCACGGGTCTGGCTGCCCCTGACCGGCCGGCTCCCCTGGGACCCCGCCGCCTTCCTGGACGACGCCTACCGTCGAGGGGTGCTGCGCCGGACCGGCGCCGTGTACCAGTTCCGCCATGTCCGGCTGCAGCACCACCTCGGGACCGCGTTCCGCCGGCAGCACCCGGCCTTCGCACCGGCCACCTTCCCGCCCTCCTCGACCGGCACCTCGTGACCGCGGGAGTGTGACACCGGTCGGCGGGGGGGCGGCGCGAGCAGCGGGAACGGCGCGGGCCGCGGGCGCGCCGGGGCGGCCGGTCACCGATGGCCGGTGGTGTGGCCTGTCCTCCGGACGGTACGGGACAGCAGCATTCGGGACGTCCGGTTCGCGGCAGCTCACCGTGTCGCGAGCCTCCTCGACGAATCGACGGACGACGCCTCGACGAAGGGTTCCCGATGACTCCCCTGCGCCTCACCGCGTTCGGCGCGGCCCTCGCGCTCGCCGCCCTGACGGGCACCGGCGCGGCATACGCGACACCACCGGCCGCCGCGCCGGCGGTCACCGTCTCCGCGTCCGGGCCGGCATCCTCGGCCGATGCCACCGCGGGTCTTCCCCCGTTCAGCGACAGCTACGGGCTGACCCTGGTCCCCGAAGAGACGCAGGTGCACAGCCCCACCGACTTCACCCTCACCGTCACCACGAAGCAGCTCTCCGGGAAGCACAAGATCCGCATCCTCCTTCCCACCGGATACGACGCCGACCCCGGACCGGGCTGGCCGGTCACCTACTTCCTGCACGGCGGCGGCGGCAACGTGAACGACGTCGCGGCCGCACCCGCGCTGCACTCGGACGCGATGATCACCGTGGTGCCGGACGGCGGGCTGAAGGGCTGGTACGCCGACTGGCTGATGCAGAACACCGCGCTCGGGGCCGCGAACTGGGAGACCTTCCACCTCGACCAGGTCGTCCCGTTCATCGACGCCCATCTCCGTACCCGCACCGACCGGGCCCACCGGGCCGTGGTCGGACTGTCCATGGGCGGTTACGGCTCCCTCCACTACGCCCAGGTCCGGCCCGACCTGTTCGGCCACGTGGCCGCGCTGTCGGGAGGCATCGACTTCGGCAAGTGGGAGGTCCGCGCGGCCGTCCTGGCCACCGAGCTCAACCTCTCGGGCGCCTGGTGCGCGGCGAGCAGCTCGTCCGGATCGGGATCCGGCACCTGCGTGGGTCACGGCCCCTACGTGGACAGCGACGCGATCTTCGGCTCCCCGTACCCGGTCTTCAACGCCGACCGCGTGTGGAAGGCGGTCGATCCGGCCGCGCCGGCCAACCTCGCCAAGCTCTCCGGCACCGGCATCACGCTCTACACCGGCGACAACGACCTCATCGACGTCCACACCGCGGCGGCATCCAGGACCGTCAAGGCCCGCCTGGACCAGCTGGGTATCCCCAGTCGCCTCGTCGACTACGGAAACGGTGCCTCACTGGCCCCGAGCTGCAACGGCGGCCACAACTACGGTTGCTGGGCCCCGGCCTTCGCCGACTACGTCCCGCGCCTCGAAGCCGCCTTCACCGCGGCCGGCTGACCGGCCCGCCGAGCGGGCTCCCGCCCACCGCGCCGACCGCCCGCCGACCGGTTTCCCGCCCACCGCGCCGACCGGTCGGCAGGGCACCGGACCGCACCGGGTGCCCGCGCGCACCAGCACCGCCCCTGCCCACGCTGCCTTCCCGCGGAGGAACCACCATGCCCGAACAGTCCCCCACCGACCCCCGTCCCCCGATCTCGCGCCGCACCGCCCTCAGGACCGGGGGCGGCCTGGCCCTCGGCGCCGGTCTGACCGCCCTCGCCCCGGCCACTCCCGCCTCGGCGGCACAGCGCGGCACCCCCCTGTGCGACGAGCCCGGAGATTCGGCCGCCGCCCAGGGGGTGGGCTCCAGCGACCTGGGTATCCCGTACTTCCGCGAGCACGACGGCACCTGGGGCTATGTCTTCGGTGACACCTGGTCCGAGATGCAGCAGTACGGCGACTACCTCGGATCACCGCTCATGCTCTGCCAGTCGGGTTTCGACGCCTCGGGCTCGACCCCCATCTCGTTCACCTGGGCGATGCCCACCGGCGGCCGGGCCGGGCAGCTGTTCGACTACCGGACCAACGCGAACAACGGGTTCGGCTTCGAGGTGAGCCGCATTCCCAACGACTGCATCGAGTTCGGCGGCCGCACCTACATCCAGTACACCTCGGTCGGCACCTGGGAACCGCCCGCGGGCTACGACGGGTCCGTGATGTCCGGGGTCGCCTACTCGGACGACCACGGCGTCACCTGGCGCGACTACCCCTACCACTGGGCCGGCGACATGCAGGGCGTGAACCAGTCCATGTACGGGATGTGGTCGTTCGCGGGCATCGACCCCGACGGCTGGCTGTACATCTTCTCCAAGCGCTGGAACGGCACCCACCGCAACACCGCCGACGGCGGTGCGATCCAGCTCTTCCGGATCCGGCCCGACGACTTCCGGGCCGGGAACTTCGGCGCTCAGCAGAACTGGGCCCATCTGGACGGCCGTTGGCAGTGGACCCACACCGCCTCGCCCACGCCCGTCCTGACCGGCAACAACATCGGCGAGTTCTCGGTCAAGCGGATCGGCGGCCGGTACTGCATGAGCTACTTCGACGTCACCGACTACTCGATCTGCACGCGGACCGCGTCGCGGCCCGATGCCGTGTGGAGCGCGCCCAAGCCGCAGATCGTCGGCGACAACCGCTGGCCGGCGAGTCACTGGGGCAAGCCGCAGGTGCCTCACCTGTACGGCGGCTACATCCACCCGGGCAGCGCCGGCCCGACCTCGCTGACCCTCATCGTGTCCCAGTGGCCCGGCGTCGTCCACCAACCGCCGTACAGGGTGCTGCAGTTCGACGGCATCAACCCCTAGAGGGTGTCTTGCCGCTCCACGGCCAGTCAGTCCGCACGTTCCGGAACCGACAGAGGAGACCAGTGTGAAGCACAGCAGGAAGCGGCTCCCGGCCGTCGCCGGGGCGGCGGCCGCGGCGATCGTCATGCTGACGACGCCCACGGCACACGCCGCCTCGACCGACGACCATCCCGCCACGCGCTCGGCGCTCACCGCGTTCCAGGCCGTCGCGGGCCCCGGCGCCGCGGTCCATGCCGGGGACGGCACCGGCTCGTGGACGCTGTCCGCCGGCACCGGCACGATCAACACCACCAGGCCGATCCGGGCCGACGAGCACTACCGCATCGGCAGCCAGACGAAGTCCTTCACCGCGGCGACGGTCCTGCAGCTGGTCGACGAGGGAAAGGTGGCCCTCGACACGGACATCGACACCTATCTGCCGGGCACCGTCAGCGGCAATGGATACGACGGCACCCGTATCACCGTGAGGCATCTGCTCCAGCACACCGGCGGCATCGCGGCGTACGATCCGCTGGCCTCCATAGCGCTGGCCGAGCCGGACGGCACCTACCGGCCGGCCACTCTCGTGAGGGAAGGTCTGAAGCGGGCTCCGGTCTCCGCGCCGGGGGCAGGCTTCACGTACTCGAACACGAACTACCTGATCCTCGGCCTGCTCATCGAGAAGGCGACGGGCCTGCCGGTCCACGAGGCCGTCACGCGCCGCGTCATCGAGCCCCTCGGCCTGACCCGCACCGTCTTCCCCGCCCCCGGCGACCGCGCCCTGCCCACGCCGGCCGTGCCCGGCTACCACGGTGCGCGGGTGGGACCGTTCTACTTCTGGAGCCCGGTCCTCTCCTACGATCCGTCCGTCTTCGGTGCGGCCGGTGCGATGATCTCGACGATGCAGGACCTCAGCACGTTCTACCAGGCGCTGACCGCCGGCAAGGTCGTGTCGCCGGCGGCGCTGGCGGAGATGGAGAAGGTGCGGGACGTCGCAGGCGGCGGCTACGGCCTGGGGATCGTCAAGGTCGACCTGTCGTGCGGCGGCGAGGCATGGGGCCACAACGGTGCGGTCCCGGGCTACTTCACCCACACCATGGTGACCAAGGACGGGCGTCACGTCTCCGCGATGACCAACGCCTACCTCGCCGGCAACCCGTCCGGCGACAAGTTGACCACGCTGCTGGACACGGCCCTGTGCGAGGACCGGGACTAGCCGACGAACGCGATGGGCGCGCCGACCTCAGCTGTCCGGGGGGAAGGCGTCGGCGCGCACATGCGGCATGGGGCTGCTGTGCACCCGGTACAGATCGCCGCCGGTGAGCCGCGTCGGGGTGATGTGTACGGCGAGCGGTCCCGCCCATTCGTAGCCGTTCCGCTGTCCGTGGCGTGCGAGGTTGTCCGTCAGCAACTCGCCCACGTCACCGCAGCCCTGGCGGACCAGCTCCTCGTACACCCCGGCGTCCAGCTCCACCTCGTAGGCGTTCGGGACGACCACGCGGCTCTCGCTGCACACCACGGCGTGGCGATCGCACTCGTGGTGCAGCGTGTCCAGCAATTCCACGGGCTCCTGTGGGTTGACCTTGGCGAGGAGCGCCTCCTGCCACCGCTCCAGGACTCGTTCCCAACGGGTCAGCGTCTCCCGGGTCATGCCCATGTCCGACCCCTACCGGCGTCCGCGCAGCCGCCCGAACAGCTTGCGGGCCTGGGCGCGCTTGCGCGGGTCGGCGGCGGCGCGCCGCACCGACGCGACCGCTCGCTGTCCCTGGGGGGTGCGGGTGTACTGCTTCAGTCGGGTGATCAGTCCGGACATGGTGTCCTCCCTCGGGCCGTTGTGTACGGATCGCCTACCCGGCCGCCCCCGGGCCAATCCGGAGAGTGCGGGGACATCCCTCCCGGTGACGACGGCCGCCCGGGCGGACCACAGCCCGTGTCCCGGGCTCAGGCGGCTCGTTCCCCAGCACATGAAGAAGATCCTCGTGGCCGCGGCCCTCGCCCTGAGCACCGTGGCCCTCGCCGCCCCTGCCCACGCCGACAACGACAGCAACTTCGGCGGTGGGGTCAACGCCGCCAACAACTGGAACTTCACCTCCGCCGTCGTCTGCCTGCAGGAGGTGGCCGTCGTCCCGGTGCTGGGCGACTGGGTCGGCGATCACGCCAACAACTGCTCCAACGGAAACGTCATCAGCCACCTTCTCCCGTAGGCCCCAGGCGGACAGCAGCGCGGCTCCCCCTCGGGTGGAGCCGCGCTTTCCCTGTACGCGAGCATCCTGCTGGCTGCTACGGCAACGGATGCCGGCCCGGATCGATCGCGGCCGACAGCGCCCCCTGCGGCTCCCCGTCGGCGCGAGCGAGCTGGGTGACGAGACGTCGGAAGCGTTCCTGGCCCAGCAGGTCACCGCTCTCCTCCGCCCGCTCCGTGACACCGCCCTCGTCGATGGCCATCCAGCGCAGCATGAACACCGCGAGGTCCGCCGGAAAGCCGCACTCGTCGACAGCGGCCCGCCGTGCGTCGAGAAGGCGGTCGAGGACGGCCTCCAGGTAGTCCAGCGCCAGCTCCGGGATCTTGTGCCGGGCGTACATGTGCCGGACCAGGTCGGTGTCCGCGCCGGTGTCCGAGCCGAGGTGGGTCCTGAGCGTGCCGAGGATCTCGGCGGAGTCCTCGGGCCGCACGGGACCCAGCAGCCCCTTCGCCCTGTGCGCGGCGAGGCAGAGCTGGATCGCCGGTTCGCCGACGCGGATGTCCTCGCCCGTGGGGTGGTCGATGATGTCGTCCAGCACACAGGTCGCGATCGCCGCGCCGTCGAGGTAGTTCCGTACGCCGACGCCCTGGGAGATCGCGGGCCCGTAGCAGGCGAGCAGGTGGCTGAGCCCGACCAGGAAGTGGAACCAGTGCGACGCCCGGTTGAGCACCGCGGACTGATAGGTGTCCAGCGTGATGTCGTCCACCGGAACCACGGAGCGGCGTCCTTCGCCGTCGGCACGGATCTCCGTCCGGCGGGCGTCCAGCAGCGAGTGGTAGGTGAAGTAGTGCGCGTTGTTAGCCATCTGCCGCGCCGCGTAGTCGTACATCTCCCGCTTGAACGGATGCCGGTCCGGCACCACCGCCGACAGGACGTTCAGCGCCTGGGCGGCCACGACGAGGTTGTCGTTGGCGAACGACCGGGGGTGGCGCAGATGCCACGCGGGGGCACCGTTGCGCACCCGCGCACCGTCCATCCAGTCGTCCATGATGATCGTCAGTGTGGTCAGCCACTCCGCCGCCGTGGCCACCGTGTGGACCAGCCGCATGTGAGCCGCGCTCTGATACGCGGGCGGCGTGATGCGGCGGTACAGGAAGATCACCAGCGCCGCCGCGTAGTGATCCTGCCAGGCCGTGGACCAGAGGCCGCGTCCCAGGTATTCCGTCCAGGCGTCGAGGTGCTTCCGGTTGAACGGCGAGTCGTTGGGGCCGAACAGCGGAAGCGCGGCCAGCTCGTCGTGCACGTCCCGGTACGGGCCGTGCACCTCGCGGCGCAGCGCAGCCAGGTCCAGCTCCCCGTACAACCGGAAGCGGTCCGCGTCCAGGTGCTCCACCGGCAGCGGCATCGCGCGGAGGTCCGTGCCGTCCGGCAGGACCGAGAAGGCGTTCACGAACGCGCCGGTCCTGCGGTTCAGCGGGTCGTGGCATTCCAGGAAGCGGGATCTGTCGAGGCCGAACAGCGCGTGCAGGTCTTCCCGGGACACGGGCTTCACTCTCCTGAACATGCCGACGGGCGGGTCACGTGGAGGGAGCGTGCCCCGGCCGTGGGCGGGTGGACGGGCAACGCCGTCGTGGCGCGTTGCCGTGCCCAACGGCGGCCGGTCGGGAAGGTCACGTCGCGTCACACCACGCGCCGCGCCGACCGCGCCCACCGCGGAACCCGCTCTACCGGAACAGTTCGAGCGAGATGTGCGGGGCCAGGGCGCGGAGGAAGTCGGGGGCGTCGAAGGTCGCGCCGGCGGAGACGACACCGACCGCCCCCGTCCGGCCCGTGAGGACACGGTGGAGGGCCTCCACGGCGAGCGGAGCGCTGACGGCGTAGATGTCCCGGCCTCTCGCCACGGCGCGCCGTTCCGCTCCGCCGGAGCGCACGAGGACGTCGACGAGGAAGGTCTGCGCGGACCGCCCGTGCGCGTCGACGGCGGCCGGCCGGGGCGTGTCGGGAGCCGCGAGGTCCCCGGCCGCCTCGACCGTCATGTACGTCCGCACCTCGGGGATGCGCAGGTGACTGGGGACGGTGACGACGTCGGCCATGGTGAACTCGCCGATCACGGACCGGAGACCCATCGGCTCGGGGAAGTCCCACTTCAGGGTCGGCGGGGTGTCGTCGCGGTACTCCAGCCGCCCGTCGCGGTACACGACGCGCCGGCCGTCCCTGCGCTCCCGGGAGACGGCGCCCGCGGTGCGGGTCCCGGCGGTGGGGTGCCAGCCGCTCAGCCCGTACGCGACATGCGCCTCGTCGGCCGTCGTCCAGTCGTCCATCGCCGCGGTGACCAGGAGGTCGCCGAGGCCGCCGAAGAAGGCCATGGCCGGGATCACGACGGTGCCGGCGGCGGTCGCGCGCTCCGCGAAGTGCGCGAACGTGTCGAGATTGGCCTCGATCTCGGCGGCCACGTCGATGTACGGGATCCCGGCGCGCAGCGCCGCCTCGATCACCGGGGCGGCGGTCGCGGCGAAGGGCCCGGCGCAGTTGATCACGGCGTGGGCGCCGGCCAGCGCGCGGTCGAGGGCGGCCGGGTCGTCGACCGCGGCCGGGCGGACCTCGAGCCCGGGGCGGGAGGCCGCCAGCGCCCGCAGCTTGTCGGCGTCGCGTCCGGACAGGACCGGGACGAAGCCCCGGTCCAGCAACTCCGCCACCACGAACCGCCCGGTGTGGCCGTAGGCACCGAACACCATCACCGTGTGACCCGAATTCATCGCGTTCTCCCGCCGTTTTGATGATTCCCGCTTGGTTGTTCAACGGTGAACAGTCTGGCCGGGGCGGTTGCCGCACACGAGTGTCTGGAACGCCATCACCCGTACACTTCCGGACATGGACACTGTCGCGCTGGCCGTCACCGACGGGATGCTGCACTTCGAACTCTCCGTGGCGTACGAGGTGTTCGGCGCCGAGCGGTCCGACCGGGACGACACGACCGACTCGACCGACTCGACCGACTCGACCGACTCGACCGACTCGACCGACGGGAACGACGCGATCGCCGCGGCCGATCCCCTCTACCGGGTCGCCGTCTGCGGGCCCGGCCCCGTGCGGTTCGGCAGGTTCCGGCTGGAGCCGGACGGCGGGCTCGACCGGCTCCCGTACGCCGACACGGTGATCGTGCCCGGCTGGGCGGATGTCGACGTGGACCCGCCCGCCGACCTGGTCGACGCCGTGCGGGCGGCCCACGAGGCGGGCGCGCGGGTGGCCTCGCTGTGCACGGGCGCGTTCGTGCTCGCCGCCGCCGGGCTGCTGGACGGCCGCCGCGCGACCACGCACTGGGCGCACACCGGGGTCCTGGGCGCCCGCCATCCCCGGGTCGAGGTCGATCCGGACGTGCTCTACGTCGACAACGGCAGCGTGCTCACCTCCGCCGGCAAGGCCGCCGCGATGGATTTGTGCCTGCACCTGGTCCGCCTCGACCACGGCTCGGCGGTCGCGAACAGGATCGCCCGCACCCTGGTCGTACCGCCGCACCGGGCCGGTGGCCAGGCCCAGTTCGTCAGCGCCCCGGTCCCGGCCCGGGACGACCACCCGCTCGGCGACCTGCTTCCGTGGGCGGTCGAACGGCTCGACCAGGCGCTGACGGTGGAGGATCTGGCGCGCCGGGCGAACATGAGCTCGCGCCACCTGGGCCGCCAGTTCAGGTCGACGACCGGCACCACGCCGCTGCAATGGCTGCTGACGCAGCGGATCCGGCGGGCCCAGGAACTGCTGGAGACCACCGGCGACAGCATCGACGCCATCGCGGCGGCGACCGGCATGGGCACCGCCACGACGCTGCGCCGCCACTTCAACCGCACGATCGGCGTCCCTCCGGACGCCTATCGCCGCACCTTCCGCACCTCCGGCGCCTCCCCCACGGCCCCCTCCGACGCTCCGCGACAGCGCCGGAGGAGGTGAGGGACCGCCCCCTCAGGAGGGGGAACGCTCCACGGGGATCCACAGCTCCGCCTCGGCCGTCGCCCCGTCCTGCGCCACCTGGACGCGCAGGATCTCCGGACCGGGCCTGCTCCGGTACGGGTTCGACGGGAACCACTGGGTGAACACGTCCCGCCACAGGTACTGGAGCGCCTGCGGGAACGGGCCGGTGTTCTCGAAGACGGCCCACGTCCCCGCGGGAACGGAGAGGACGTCCAGGTCCTCCGGCGCCTCGGCGCGCGTCACCACCCCGTGGTAGTAGTCGAGCTCGGTCCCCTCCGCGCGGCTGGGGTCGAGCTGGTCGCTCACGGCGACGATCCCCGCCGGTTCCTGGTCCGACAAGGCCATGATGCGCCGCAGCGTCTCGGGGCCGATGCCCCGGATGAACTCCGCGATGGCCGGGTTGATCCCCTCGTGCACGAGCGGGACCCGGGCCTTCTTGCCGACCACGCGGAACTCTTCCCTGTCCGCGATCCTGTATCGCATGGTGCTGCTCCCTTCGACGACGAGCCGGAAGGACATCCGTGGCTGGGAGCGCAGCGCCGCACCGGTCCGCCGCGCCTCGCCCGGCCCCACGCCGTGGAGCGCGCGGAACGCGCGGGCGAACGCCTCCCCGGACCCGTAGCCGTAACGCGTCGCGACATCCAGCAGCGACCGCTCGCCGGCGAGCACCTCGGCGCCCGCGACGGTCAGCCGCCTGCGCCGGATGTACTCCGACAGCGGCATGCCGGCCAGCGCCGAGAACAGCCGCCGCAGGTGGTACTCCGACGTCACCGCGATCCGCGCGAGCTCAGCGACCTCGATCGGGCCGTCGAGACGCGCCTCGATGTGGTCCATCGCCTGGTTCAGCCGCTCCAGCACTCCGGTCTCCTTCCCTTGCGCCCACCACGCTAGGAAGGGACCACCCTGCCGCACCCGACATCCTGTGCCCGCATCGGTCGGGTCGACGGGGGCGGCCCGGCCCGCTTCGGGGACCCGGAGCATGGCGTCACCCTTAGCCACTGGCATCATGGCACTGAGTGTGTTTTGCTGAGGGTACTCAGTGCCACAAGCCTTTTAGGGGAGCTCGCCATCATGGGCAAGGACTTCGACCTGTATCGCCCGTCCGAGGAGCACGACATGCTCCGCGAGTCGGTCCGTGCGCTGGCGGAGGCGAAGATCGCGCCGTACGCCGCCGCGGTCGACGAAGAGGGGCGGTTCCCGCGGGAGGCGCTGGACGCGCTGGTGGCGGCGGACCTGCAGGCCGTGCACGTGCCGGAGGCGTACGGCGGCGCCGGCGCGGACGCGCTGGCCACGGTCATCGTGATCGAGGAGGTCGCCCGCGTCTGCGGTTCGTCCTCGCTGATCCCGGCGGTGAACAAGCTCGGCTCGCTGCCGGTGGTCCTGTCCGGCTCGGAGGAGCTGAAGAAGAAGTACCTCGGCCCGCTGGCCAAGGGCGAGGCCATGTTCTCGTACTGCCTGTCCGAGCCCGACGCCGGCTCCGACGCCGCCGGGATGAAGACCCGCGCGGTCCGCGACGGCGACTTCTACGTCCTCAACGGCGTCAAGCGGTGGATCACCAACGCCGGCGAGTCGCAGTTCTACACGGTGATGGCCGTCACCGATCCCGAGAAGCGCTCCAAGGGCATCTCCGCGTTCGTGGTGGAGAAGAGCGACGAGGGCGTGTCCTTCGGCGCCCCGGAGAAGAAGCTCGGCATCAAGGGCTCCCCGACCCGCGAGGTCTACCTCGACAACGTCCGCATCCCCGCCGACCGCATGATCGGCGCGGAGGGCACCGGCTTCGCCACCGCGATGAAGACCCTGGACCACACCCGCGTCACCATCGCGGCCCAGGCCATCGGCATCGCCCAGGGCGCCCTCGACTACGCCAAGGGCTACGTGCAGGAGCGCAAGCAGTTCGGCAAGCCGATCGCCGACTTCCAGGGCGTGCAGTTCATGCTCGCGGACATGGCCATGAAGCTCGAGGCCGCCCGCCAGCTCACCTACGCCGCCGCCGCCAAGTCCGAGCGCGTGGACGGTGACCTGACGTTCTTCGGCGCCGCGGCCAAGTGCTTCGCCTCCGATGTCGCCATGGAGGTCACCGTCGACGCCGTGCAGCTCCTCGGCGGCTACGGCTACACCCGTGACTACCCCGTCGAGCGCATGATGCGCGACGCCAAGATCACCCAGATCTACGAGGGCACCAACCAGGTCCAGCGCATCGTCATGGCCCGCAACCTCCCGTAATCGTCTGTCACTTGAAAGGAGCCAGGCCGTGACCCTGAGGATCGCTGTCTGTGTGAAGTACGTACCCGACGCGACCGGCGACCGCGGTTTCGCCGACGACCTGACGGTCGACCGCGACGAGGTCGACGGCCTGCTGTCGGAGCTGGACGAGTACGCGGTCGAGCAGGCGCTGCGGATCTCCGAGGAGTCCGACGACGCCGAGGTCACCGTCATCACGGTCGGCCCGGACGACGCCAAGGACGCCCTGCGCAAGGCGCTGTCGATGGGCGCCGACAAGGCCGTCCACGTCAACGACGAGGACATCCACGGCTCGGACGTCATCGGCACCTCCGCCATCGTCGCCAAGGCGCTGGAGAAGACCGGCTTCGACCTGGTCATCTGCGGCATGGCGTCGACCGACGGCACGATGGGCGTGCTGCCCGCGCTGCTGGCCGAGCGGCTGAACCTGCCGCAGGTCACCCTGCTCTCCGAGGTCTCGGTGGAGGACGGGCTGGTGAAGGGCCGCCGCGACGGCGACGCCGCCACCGAGCAGCTGGAGGCCCCGCTGCCCGCCGTCGTCTCCGTCACCGACCAGTCCGGCGAGGCGCGTTACCCCTCCTTCAAGGGGATCATGGCCGCCAAGAAGAAGCCGGTCGAGGAGCTGGACCTGGACGACCTCGGCATCGACGCCGACGGGGTCGGACTGGCCGGGTCCTGGACCCTGGTCGAGTCGGTCGCGGCCCGCCCGGCCCGTACCGCGGGCACGATCGTCACGGACGAGGGCGACGGCGGCAAGCAGCTCGCCGCGTTCCTGTCCGCCCAGAAGTTCATCTGACCCACCGTCACTACCGTTCAGGAGCAAGGAATCATGGCTGAGATCCTGGTTCTCGTGGACCACGCCGACGGTGCGGTCCGCAAGCCGGCGCTCGAACTGCTCACGCTGGCCCGCCGGATCGGCGAGCCGACGGCCGTCGTCCTCGGCGCCGGCGAGGCCGCGGCGTCGATCGCCGCCACCGCCGGCGAGTACGGCGCGGCCACGGTGTACGTCGCGGACGGCGCCGAGTTCGCCGAGCAGCTCGTCGTGCCGAAGGTCGACGCGCTCACCCAGATCGCGAAGGACAAGGGCGTCGCCGCCGTCCTCGTGACCTCCTCCGGTGAGGGCAAGGAGGTCGCCGCGCGCGTCGCGCTGCGCCTCGGTTCCGGTCTGATCACCGACGCCGTGGAGCTGGAGGCCGGCGAGAACGGCCCCGTCGCCACCCAGTCCGTCTTCGCCGCCTCGTACCAGGTGAAGTCGACCGTGTCGCACGGCGTCCCGGTCATCACCGTCAAGCCCAACTCCGCCGCGCCGGAGGCCGCACCGGCCGCCGGTACGGTCGAGAACGTCACCGTCGCCTTCACCGGCAACGCGGCCAAGGTCGTCTCGCGCACCCCGCGCGTCTCCACCGGCCGCCCCGAGCTGACCGAGTCCGCCATCGTGGTCTCCGGCGGCCGTGGTGTCGGCGCGGCCGAGGGCTTCGAGGTCGTCGAGAAGCTCGCCGACTCCCTCGGCGCGGCGGTCGGCGCCTCGCGCGCCGCCGTCGACGCCGGCTGGTACCCGCACTCCAACCAGGTCGGCCAGACGGGCAAGCAGGTCTCGCCGCAGCTGTACATCGCGGCGGGCATCTCCGGTGCGATCCAGCACCGGGCCGGTATGCAGACCTCGAAGACGATCGTCGCGGTCAACAAGGACGCCGAGGCCCCGATCTTCGACCTGGTCGACTACGGCGTGGTCGGTGACCTGTTCGCCGTCCTGCCGCAGCTGACGGACGAGATCGGCGCGCGGTAGTCCGGTCGGATCCGGCAGACGGAGAGCAGAGCGGCCCGGTGGCACAGAGTGCCACCGGGCCGCTCTCGTCGTCACGGGCCAAGTCACTGGGCCACCCCAGGTCGTCGCCGCGTGAGCACGGGTCGTCTCCGGGGGAACGCACAGGGGCGGCGTCCGCATCTGCCCGGACGCCGCCCCTCCACGCCTGCCCCACCGGACCGGCCGTCGGGCTAGATCCAGCCGTCGAGCGGGACCTCCTCGCAGAGCCGGACGACGGGCTGCTGCCCGGACGCGGTCGAGCGGGCGGAGAGTCTGACGCGGACGCCGGGGCGCACGGCGTGCGGCGGCCCGTCGACCCGGCAGCGGACGACGAAGCCCTCGGCCATGTGCACGGGCCACAGGTCGGCGTCGGCGGCGGTGACACCGCGGCGCACGGTGATCACGCCCTCGCCCTCGCTGCGCTCGGGCGCGAGGTCGGTCGACCCGCAGGTCGGACAGAGCAGGCGCTGGAAGGTCGTGGTCTGGCACCAGCGGCAGAGCTGGTAGTAGAGCTCGGCGTCCGCGGCCGATTCCTCGGTGCGGACGGCGGCGCTCCCGGTCCTCAGTCCGGTGGATCCGGTGTGGAACACGATGCGTTCTCCTTGCACTCGGCGGCTCAACCGTGCATGGAGCAAAGATATGGCACTGAGTGCCATCAAATAAAGACCTCAGTTCCCCCAATTGAAGATACTGAGATCCCTCAAGATCGCCGGGGTCCCTCTCCGCTCTCGCCGAGGCTCGACTCGACCTCGCGCACCACGCGCCACATCGGCGTGGACCGCTTGGTGATCACCACGACCACGTCCTCCGTCTCCTCGCCCTGCACGGCGGCGCCCGCGCCGACCTCGCGTCCCTCGTCCCAGGTGCCCCGGACGAATTCCAGGGCCCGGTCCACCTCGGCGAGCGGGTCGCCCTGGCCGCCCGAGCGCAGCCAGTGGCGCAGGGCGTGGTTGTGGGCGGCGACCACGGAGGCGGCGACGACGTTGGCGCGCAGGGTGCCGTCGCGGCGATCGGCCCAGCGGGTGCGCAGATAATCGCCGAGCGTCTTCTCGTACCGCCAGACGACCGAGAGTTCGTACGTCCGCAGGCCCGTCACCTCACGGGTGAGGCGGTAGCGCTGGACGGAGAAGGTGGGGTTCTCGGCGTACATCCGCATGACGAGGCGGGTGGCGTCGCAGACCCGGTCCAGCGGGTCGTCACCGTCCTCGCTCGCGGCGAGGAAGGCGGTCATGTCGGCGAGGCTCTGCTCGTGGTCGGGGAAGACCACGTCCTCCTTGGACGGGAAGTACCGGAAGAAGGACCGCCGGCCGACCCCGGCGAGGGTGACGATGTCGTCGACGGTGGTCTGCTCGTACCCGCGCTCCAGGAAGAGCTGGAAGGCCGCGGCGATGAGCGACTCCCGCATCGCGGGTTTGGCGGTGTTCGTCGAGGCAGTTCCCATGGCCCGAACCTAACATCCGGCACCCGAGAACGCGGCACTTGGTGCCAGCTCAGAGTGGCACCAAGTGCTCTCCGCGACGCGTGGCGCGGTCCGGACGCGCCGCCCCGGGGCCCGGCTCTGCGGGCCTGGCTCAGCGGGCCGGCTCAGCGGGCCGGGCTCAGGGCCCGGCTCAGCGGGCCGCCATGCGCAGGGCGCCGTCCATCCGGATGGTCTCGCCGTTGAGGTAGTCGTGCTCGGCGACCATCGTGACGAGCCGGGCGTACTCCTCGGGGCGGGCGAGCCGCTGCGGGAAGGTGACGCTCGCGCCGAGCCCGGCCCGGATCTCCTCGCTGAATCCGGCCATCATCGGCGTGTCGACGATCCCGGGGGCGATGGTGACGACCCGGATGCCGAACTGGGCGAGGTCGCGGGCGGCGGTGACGGTCATGCCGGCGACGCCTGCCTTGGAGGCGGCGTACGCGATCTGGCCGACCTGGCCCTCGAAGGCGGCGATCGACGCGGTGTTCACGACCAGACCGCGCTGCCCGTTCTCGTCCGGCTCCTGGCGCGCGACGGCCTCGGCGGCCAGCCGCATCACATTGAACGTCCCCAGCAGGTTGACGTTCAGGACCGTACGGAACAGATCGAGGTCGTGCGGCCCCTTGCGCCCCAGGATGCGGGCGGAGGGCGCGATGCCCGCGCAGTTGACGGCGAGCCGCAGCGCGGCGCCGTCGGCCTCGATCCGGGCGAGGGCCTCGCGGACGGGGCCCTCCTCGGTGACGTCGGCGGCGAGCAGGGTGACGCCGTCGGGCTGGGGGCCTGCCGCGGCGACGGCCTTGTCCAGATCCAGGCCGTAGACGGTCGCGCCGCGAGCGGCCAGGGCGGCGGCGGTGGCGGCGCCCAGACCGGATGCGGCGCCGGTGACGAGCGCGGCGGAGCCGGCGATGTCCATGGAACTCCTCGAACGGGTACGGGGACGGGTGCGGGGAACGAGGCTCAGCGGGCGAGCCCGCGGCTGATGACGAGCCGCTGGATCTGGTTCGTGCCTTCGAAGATCTGCATGATCTTGGCCTCGCGCATGTAGCGCTCGACCGGGAAGTCGCGCGTGTAGCCATACCCGCCGAGCACCTGGACGGCGTCCGTGGTCACCTTCATGGCGGCGTCGGTGGCGATCAGCTTGGCGGCGCTGGCCTGGCGGCTGAAGGGCCTGCCGAGGTCGCGGCGGCGGGCCGCGTCGAGGTACATGGCGCGGGCGGAGTCGACGGCCGCGGCCATGTCGGCGAGCAGGAAGCCGAGGCCCTGGTGGTCGACGATCCTCCGGCCGAAGGTGGTGCGCTCGTTGGCGTAGTCGACGGCGGCGTCGAGCGCGGCCTGGGCCAGGCCCGTGGCGCAGGCCGCGATGCCGAGGCGGCCGCAGTCGAGGGCGCTGAACGCGATCTGGAGGCCCTGCCCCTCGTCGCCGATGAGCCGGTCGGCGTCCAGGAGGGCGCCGTCCCAGTGGGCGGAGGTGGTGGGGACGGCCTGGAGGCCCATCTTCCGCTCGGGCTTGCCGAAGGTGAGGCCCTCGGTCTCGCCGGGGGCGAGGAAGCAGGAGATGCCGTGGCTGCCGGGGGCCGTACGGGCGAAGAGGGCGTAGAAGCCGGCCTTGCCGCCGTGGGTGATCCACGCCTTGTTGCCGGTGATCCGGTACGCCGTGCCACCGGCGCCGTCGTCCGCGCGCTCGGCCTTGCAGGAGAGGGCGGCCGCGTCGGAGCCTGCCTGCGGTTCGGAGAGGCTGTAGCCGCCGATGGTCTCGCCCGCGAGCATCGCGGGGAGCCAGCGCTCCTTCTGCTCCGGGGTGCCGAAGGAGTGCAGGGGGTGGCAGGCGAGCGTGTGGACGCTGGTGGCGACGGCGACGGCCGCCCAGCGGGCCGCCAGCTCCTCCAGGACCTGCAGGTACACCTCGTACGGCTGACCTCCGCCGCCGAACTCCTCGGGGTACGCGAGGCCGAGCAGCCCGGCCTCGCCCAGGGTGGTGAACAGACCTTCCGGGTACGTCTCGGCGGCCTCGTGCTCGTCCACGCGGGGAGAGAGCTCCTTGTCGGCGATCTCCCGCGTGAGGGCGATGAGGTCCGCTGCCTCGGGGGTGGGAAGCAGGCGGTCGACATCCATGGCGACTCCAGGGACACTCAGCACCGGCGTAACGGTACTGGGGGCGGTACGGCAGTACCGTTGAGAGTAGCGCAGAAGGATTCCCCCGTAACCCCCGAAGGGGCGCCCGGCATACTGTTCGGGTGATCGAGACCTCAGCCGCCGGCGCCCCCAAGCTGACGGGCCGCGGTGCGGCCCGCCGGTCCGCCCTGTTCGAGGAGCTGGTGGCCCTCCTGGTCGGGGAGGGCTTCGCCCGGCTGACCCTGGACGATCTCGCGGCCCGGCTGCGCTGCTCCAAGCGCACGCTCTACGGTCTGGCGGACAGCAAGGAGCAACTCGTCCGGGCGGCCGTGGTCCACTTCTTCCGGCGCGCGACCAGCCGGGTGGAGGCCGTCCTGGCGGCGGAGCGGGACCCCGCGGAGCGGCTGGCCGCGTACCTGCGCGCGGTGGCGGCGGAACTGGCTCCGGTCTCCCCGCAGTTCTTCGACGACGTGGCGGCCTTCGAACCGGCCGCGGAGGTCTACGAACGCAACACCCGCGCGGCGGCGGGCCGGGTGCAGCAGCTGATCGAGGAGGGCGTGCGCGCGGGCGTCTTCCGCGAGGTGCACGTGTCGTTCGCGGCCGATGTCATCGCCTCGGTCATGGTCCGCATCCAGCAGCGACAGGTCGCCGCGGCGACCGGCCTCGCGGACGCGGAGGCGTACGGCCAACTGGCCGAGCTGCTCCTGGACGGCCTGCGCAAGGGCTGACCCACGCACCGTCCCGTACCGCCGGGGACCCATGGCCGGTACCGGCCCACCGTCGGTCACTCTGCGCACGTGATCCATTACTGTGTGCCGCGCACCGTCCACCCCGACACAGGGAGATCTCCGCGTGGAGCGCAGCCGTACCGACCTGAGGATCCGTGCCGTACTCGCCGCGATGGGCGTGACCGCCGCGCTGGTGACCGCCCCCGTGGCGCAGGCCGCACCCTCCGACACCTCCGCCGGCGCCCGCCCGGCCGCCATCGCGCCGCCCGCGCCGTGCACCGGCGAGTTCGAGGGCGACAAGCGGCTCGGCCCGCAGCACCTGCCGAAGAAGAAGCAGGAGCCGGTGGGGCCGCTGCTGCGGCACTACCACCGCACCGGAACGCTCTCCCCGGCGGACTTCCTCGAGAAGTACTGGGAGGGCCCGGCCGGGACCGGCAGCTGGAAGTACCCGCCGAACGACGGCTTCGCCGAGGTCAACGGCGAGATCGACAAGGCGCCGGACGTCCTGGAGGAGGGCGAACGCCTGGACCGCTTCGGCTCGGAGTACGGCTCCTACCTCGCCCCGGCCGGCGACCTGTACGCCAAGCGCGCGCTGCCCCCGCAGAACCTGAACACCCGGGACGCGGCCTTCCCCTGCGACTACCACCTGTACGAGGTGGCCAAGTCGTTCACCGTCTGGGAGGGCGGGATCGCGCCCTGGTTCGAGCAGCCGGGCGGCGGCCGCCAGATCAAGCTCGACCCGGCGTTCCTGAACCCGGGCGAGGGACAGCGCCTGAACGTGAAGTGGCTGCTCGACCACGGTTACCTCAAGCCCGTCACCACGTGAACCGAACCGCCCTGGCCCGGGCACTGCGCGCAGCCGGAGTGCCCGGGGACCACTACTGGATCGAGGGCGTCCACGAGCCGGAGCCCACGCCGCCCGACTTCGTCTACCTGCGGTCGCTGAAGGACGGTGCGGGCTGGGAGACGGGGGTCTACGAGCGGGGCGCGTACGAGCCGGTGGCCACGCACCCCACCGAGGCGGATGCCTGTGGGCACTTCCGTACGCTGATCTGAGTTCTGCAGCGTGTCGCGAAGGTCCCGGCCGGCAGGCGGCGCCTGGCCCGCCTAGAACTCGTCGTCCGAGTGCGGCAGGAGCGCCGTCCGGAGCGCCGTGTCGAGGGCGGCGGCCGCGCCCGGGGTGTGCTCCTCGACCAGGCCGGCGGCGACCAGGTCCGTGACCCGTGTGCCGCCGAGGTAGCAGGCGGCCAGGTCCCGTACACCGAAGGAGAGGTCGACAGGGTCGCCGGTGGGCTCGTACCGGGCTCCGTCCCGGGCGGTCGTCAGGCGGAAGCGGCCGGAGTTGGCGGGCAGGTGGCTGTCGTGGACCTCGAGGACGAGATCCGCCGCGGCGGCCCAGCCACGGGCCGTCAGCGCCGCGCGGACGTCGACGAGCCGCACCCACAGGGCGGGGAACTGGCCGGTCACGCGCACCTGGTCGCGGTCCGCGGCGAAGAGGAGCAGGGGGTCGTCGAGCGGCCGGCCCCAGGCGCGGACGGTGCCGGTCAGGTCGATCGACGCGAGGTAGCGCCAGAGCGCGGCGGCGACGGCCGGGGTGTCGGCCTCCAGCTCGTCGACCCGTACGAGGCCGGGGGTGTGGGTCTCCTCGTTCTCGCCCTTGGTGCGGTAGACGGCGTATCCGGCGAGGGGGTCGCCGAGGGCGACGATCCGGGGCGGGGAGAGCTCGTCGTCGTCCTCGTCCTCGTCGGCGAGCCACTCCCCGCTCCAGCGGTCGTCGTCCCGCGCGATCCGGCCGGCCCGCAGGGCGCGCGTGGCCTCGAAGAAGGGCCCGACGACGGCCGGCGCGTCGGCCGGGTCGATCAGGCGCGGCGGGCGCTCGTCGGGGTCGATGCGCAGGGCGAGCGGGCGCCGCGAGTCGATCTCGACGGTGATGCCCTGGGTGGCGGGTCCGAAGCCGAAGCGGCCGTAGATGGCGTCCTCGGAGGCCCAGAGCGCGGCGACGGGGACCGCGCGTTCGGCGGACCTGCGGAAGAGCTCGGCGAGCAGGGCGGAGAGCACGCCGCGGCGCCGGTGGGTGGGGGCGACGGAGACGAACGTCAGGCCGGGGCAGGGCAGTTCGCCGCCGGGCACGGAGAGGGTGAAGTGGTGGGCGGCGACGAAGCCGACCAGCGTGTCGCCGTCGTACGCGCCGATCCGTTCGCAGGGCAGGAGCAGTTCGCGGTGGTGCTTGCGCTGCTCCTCCTCGGGGCGCTCGTGGAAGACGAGGTACGCGAGGTCGAGGGCGCGGTCGAGATGGGCTTCCGGTACGTCGCGGATGTCCGCGTCTCGCATCTCCATGATCCGGACCCTAACGCTCGGCCGCCGCCCGGAGGAGTGGGAAATGAGGCGAAAGGGGCGGATGCGCCGGTCAGGCGACGGAACCTATCCGGCCGTGGGGGGCGGGCGTGCCGTCGTGGTGGATGGGGGTGTGGGCACCGGTCAGGGAGACGCCGGAGCCGCCGCGCCGGTTGGCGACGATCTCGGCGGCGATGGACAGGGCCGTCTCCTCCGGGGTGCGGGCTCCCAGGTCGAGGCCGATCGGAGAGCGCAGGCGGGCGAGTTCGAGTTCGGTGACGCCGACCTCGCGCAGGCGCTTGTTGCGGTCCTCGTGGGTACGGCGGGAGCCCATGGCGCCGACGTAGGCGACGGGAAGTTTCAGGGCGGCTTCGAGGAGCGGGACGTCGAACTTGGCGTCGTGGGTCAGGACGCACAGGACGGTCCGCGCGTCGACCTCGGTCGAGGCGAGGTAGCGGTGCGGCCACTCGACGACGATCTCGTCGGCCTCGGGGAAGCGGGCGGCGGTCGCGAAGACCGGCCGGGCGTCGCACACGGTGACGTGGTAGCCGAGGAACTTGCCGACCCGGACGAGGGCGGAGGCGAAGTCGATGGCGCCGAAGACGATCATGCGGGGGGCCGGGACGGAGGATTCGACGAGGAGGCTGAGCGGCCGTCCGCAGCGGCTGCCGTCCTCGCCGATCTCGACGGTGCCGGTCCGGCCGGCGTCCAGCATGGCCAGGGCCTCGCCCGCCGCGGTGCGGTCCAGTTCGGGGTGGCCGCCGAGGCCGCCCTCGTACGATCCGTCGGGGCGGACCAGGAGCGCCCGACCCATCAGGTCGGCGGGTCCTTCGACGATCCGGGCCAGGGCCGCCGCCTCCCCCGAGACGGCGGCGGCCAGGGCGGCGGGGAAGACCCCCCCGCGTACCGGGGTGACGAGGATGTCGATGATTCCACCGCAGGTCAGGCCCACGGCGAAGGCGTCCTCGTCGCTGTAGCCGAAGCGCTCGACGACGGTCTGACCGTCTTCGAGTGCCTGTTGGCACAGGTCGTAGACCGCGCCCTCCACACATCCGCCGGAGACCGATCCGATCGCCGTGCCGTCGCTGTCGACGGCGAGGGCGGCGCCGGGCTGCCGGGGCGCGCTCCCGCCGACCGCCACGACGGTGGCGACGGCGAACTCGCGTCCCTGCTCGACCCACCGGTGCAGCTCTTCGGCGATGTCCAGCATCTCGAACTCCTCGATGTGTGTGGAGGGCGTCGGTCAGGGGCGTCAGCCGACGCCCAGCCAGCTCTCGATCGGATGGATCGCGAAGTACACGACGAAGATCGCCGTCAGGCCCCACATGAAGGCGCCCACCTCGCGTGCCTTGCCCTGCGCCACCTTGATGACGGCGTAGGAGATGACGCCGGCCGCGACACCGGTGGTGATGGTGTACGTGAACGGCATCAGGACCACGGTGAGGAACACCGGGATCGCGACGGCGCGGTCGCTCCAGTCGACGTGCTTGGCGTTCTGCATCATCATCGCGCCGATGACGACCAGGGCCGCGGAGGCGACCTCGGCGGGCACGATCGCGGTGAGCGGGGTGAAGAAGAGGCAGGCCGCGAAGAACACGCCGGTGACCACGGAGGACAGACCCGTACGGGCACCCTCGCCGACGCCGGTCGCCGATTCGACGAAGACGGTCTGGCCCGAGCCGCCGACGCCGCCGCCGATGACACCGCCGGCGCCGTCGATGAACAGCGCCTTGGACAGGCCCGGCATACGGCCCTGCTTGTCGGCCAGGTTGGCCTCGGAGCCGACGCCGATGATGGTGGCCATGGCGTCGAAGAAGCCGGCGAGCACCAGGGTGAAGACGATCATGGTGATCGTGATGTAGCCGACGTCGCCCCAGCCGCTGAAGGACACGTCGCCGATGAGCGAGAAGTCCGGTGCGGAGACGGCGCTGCCCTTGAGCTCCGGCGCGCCGGAGAACCAGGCGCCCGCGCCCTTGGCCGGGATGTCGGCGACGGCGTTGACGATCAGGGCGATGACGGTGCCGGCGACGATTCCGATCAGGATGGCGCCGGGCACGTTGCGGGCCTGCAGGGCGAAGATCAGCAGCAGGGTGACCGCGAAGATCAGGACGGGCCAGCCCTGGAGTTCGCCGAGCGGGCCGAGGGTGACCGGGCCACCGCCGGGCGAGGGGTTCTCGTGCACGAAGCCGGCCTTGACGAAGCCGATGATCGCGATGAAGAGGCCGATGCCGATCGTGATCGCGTGCTTGATCGCCAAGGGGATCGCGTTCATGATCATCTCGCGCAGGCCGGTGACCACCAGGAGGCAGATCACCACACCGTAGGCCACACACATGGCCATCGCCTGAGGCCAGGTCATGACGGCGATGACCTGCGAGGAGAGCACACCGGAGACACTGAGCCCGGCCGCGAGGGCGAGGGGGACCTTGCCCCAGAAGCCCATGAGCAGGGTGGTCACCGCGGCGGCCAGGGCGGTCGCCGTGATGAGGGCGGGCTGGCTGAGGACGTTTCCGTCCACATCCTTGCCGCCGAGGATCAGGGGGTTGAGCAGGAGAATGTACGCCATCGCCATGAAGGTGGTGACGCCGCCGCGGATCTCCGTCGCGACGGTGGATCCTCTCTCCGAGATGTGAAAGTACCGGTCGAGCCAAGAGCGGCCGGCGGGGACGTTCGAGCCGGAGCCCGCGTCCTCCGAGGCGGTCTTGGGCTCCACAGACGACTGGGTCATGGGGCCTACTCCCAAGGTTCAAAGGGGCACCCGCATAAGACTTTCCGAAGGTCAGAGAAGCTGCGGGATTTGGGATGCTGCGTGGGCTGCACGACCCGGGGGACGGCCCGAGACGAACGGGTGAATCAGGTGCTGCTGGTACCGCGGGGGGTTGCTCCGGGCGGTGCGGGCGGGGGAAGTGTGACGTTCCTGGGAGGCACGCACCGCCCGGAGGGTCCTACAAGGTGCCGGTGAGCGCTTCGGGGCGGACCGGCGTCTTGTTGAGCTCCAGGCCGGTCGCGTTCCGGATCGCCGCGAGGACGGCCGGAGTGGACGACAGGGTCGGAGCCTCGCCGAGTCCCCGCAGGCCGTACGGCGCGTTGGGGTCGGCCAGTTCGAGCACGTCGACCGGGATGGTCGGCGTGTCGAGGATCGTCGGGATCAGGTAGTCCGTGAAGGAGGGGTTGCGCACCTTCGCGGTCTTCGGGTCCACGATGATCTCTTCCATCACCGCGACGCCCAGGCCCTGGGTGGTGCCACCCTGGATCTGGCCGACGACGGAGAGCATGTTGAGCGCCTTGCCGACGTCCTGGGCGGTGGCGAGCTCGATGACCTTCACCAGGCCGAGCTCGGTGTCCACCTCCACCACCGCGCGGTGCGCGGCGAAGGTGTACTGGACGTGGCCGTCGCCCTGACCGGTGACGAGGTCGAACGGAACGGTCGGACGGTGCCGGAACTCGTGCTCCTGGTCGATGGCCTCGCCCTCGAGGACGTCCGCCAGGTCCGCGAGGACCTCGCCGCCGTCGGTGACGACCTTGCCGCCTTCGAGCAGCAGCTCGGCGGTGGCCCACGCCGGGTGGTACGAGCCGAACTTGCGCCGGCCGATCTCCAGGACGGCCTCGCGCACCTTCTCGCAGGTGTTCTTCACCGCGCCACCGGTCATGTACGTCTGCCGGGAGGCGGACGTCGAACCGGCGGAGCCGACCTGGGTGTCGGCCGGGTGGATGGTCACCTGGGTGACGCCCAGCTCCGTGCGGGCGATCTGGGCGTGGACGGTGACACCGCCCTGGCCGACCTCCGCCATGGCCGTGTGGACCATCGCGACGGGCTCGCCGTTGATGACCTCCAGGCGCACACGGGCGGTGGAGTAGTCGTCGAAGCCCTCGGAGAAACCGACGTTCTTGATGCCGACCGCGTAGCCGACACCCCGGACGACACCCTCGCCGTGCGTGGTGTTGGACAGACCGCCGGGAAGCGCGCGGACGTCCGCGTCCTCGCCGGCGGCGAGCCACTGCTGCTCCGGCGGCATCGGACGGGCCTTGACGCGGCGCAGCAGCTCGGCGACCGGGGCCGGCGAGTCGACGACCTGGCCGGTGGGCATGATCGTGCCCATCTCCATGGCGTTCAGCTGACGGAACTCGACCGGGTCCATGCCCAGCTTCTTCGCGAGCTTGTCCATCTGCGCCTCGTACGCGAAGCACGCCTGGACCGCGCCGAAGCCGCGCATCGCACCGCAGGGCGGGTTGTTGGTGTAGAGCGCGACGGCCTCGATGTCGACGTTGTCGATCACGTACGGACCGGCGCCCAGTGAGGACGCGTTGCCGACGACGGCGGGGGAGGCCGAGGCGTAGGCGCCGCCGTCCAGCACGATCCGGCACTTCATGTGCGTGATCTTGCCGTCCTTGGTGGCGCCGTGCTCGTACCAGAGCTTCGCCGGGTGACGGTGCACGTGGCCGAAGAAGGACTCGAAGCGGTTGTAGACGATCTTGACCGGCTTGCCGGTGCGCAGCGCCAGGAGGCAGGCGTGGATCTGCATCGAGATGTCCTCACGACCGCCGAAGGCACCGCCGACGCCGGAGAGCGTCATGCGCACCTTCTCCTCGGGCAGGCCGAGGACGGGGGCGATCTGCTTGAGGTCCGAGTGCAGCCACTGGGTGGCGACGTAGAGGTCGACGCCGCCGTCCTCGGCGGGCACCGCGAGGCCGGACTCCGGGCCGAGGAAGGCCTGGTCCTGCATGCCGAAGGTGTACTCGCCCTCGACGATCACGTCGGCCTTCTTACGGGCCTCCTCCACGTTGCCGCGGACGATCGGCTGGCGGTGCACGATGTTCGGGTGCGGGACGTGACCGATGTGGTGGTCGTCGCGGCCCTCGTGGATCAGCGGGGCGTCCTCGGCGAGGGCGGAGGCCTCGTCGGTGATGACCGGCAGTTCCCGGTAGTCGATCTTGATCTTGGCGGCGGCGCGGCGGGCGGTCTCCGGGTGGTCGGCGGCCACGATGGCGACCGGCTCACCGTGGTGCCGGACCTTGCCGTGGGCGAGGACCGGGGTGTCCTGGATCTCCAGGCCGTAGTTCTTCATCTCGGCCGGCAGGTCGTCATAGGTGAGGACGGCGTACACGCCGGCCATCGCGAGCGCCTCGGAGGTGTCGATCGACACGATCTCGGCGTGCGCGACGGTGGAGCGCAGCGTCTGGCCCCACAGCATGTCCTCGTGCCACATGTCCGAGGAGTACGCGAACTCACCGGTGACCTTGAGGGTGCCGTCCGGGCGGAGCGTGGACTCGCCGATGCCGCCCTGGTTGTGCCTCTGGGTGACGTTCGTCGGCGTGCCCGCCGGAACGGTGCGCGTGTTCTGAGCCATGGTCAGACCGCCTCTCCCTGACGGGCGGCCGCCAGGCGGACCGCGTCCAGGATCTTCTCGTAACCGGTGCAACGGCAGAGGTTGCCGGAGAGCGCCTCGCGGATGTCCTGGTCCGACGGGTCGCTGTGCCGCTCCAGGAGCTCGTCGGCGGCGATCAGCAGACCGGGGGTGCAGAAGCCGCACTGGACGGCGCCGGCGTCGATGAACGCCTGCTGGATCGGGCTCAGTTCGAGGCCCTCACCGGTCTGCGAGTCCTGACCCGGCCGCGCCTCCCACTGCTTGGCGGCGTCGAGCGAGGTGCCACAGGCGCCGGAGGCGCAGCCACCGTGCCCCTGCTCCTCGCGCTGCTTGGCGAAGTCGGCCAGGCCCTCGACCGTGACGACCTCGCGGCCCTCGACCTGCCCGGCGGCGACCAGACAGGAGCAGACCGGCACGCCGTCCAGACGGACCGTGCACGAACCGCACTCGCCCTGCTCACAGGCGTTCTTGGAGCCGGGGAGCCCCATCCGCTCACGCAGGACGTAGAGAAGGGACTCGCCCTCCCAGACATCGTCGGCTTCCTGCGGACGACCGTTGACCGTGAAATTGACGCGCATGGTTATGCAGCTCCCTCAAGCGTGCGGCCGGTGCCGCGGTACTGCTCCCAGGTCCAGCCGAGCTGGCGGCGGGCCATGATGCCGACGGCGTGGCGGCGGTACTTGGCGGTGCCACGGACGTCGTCGATCGGGTTCGCGGCGCCCGAGCACAGGTCCGCGAACTGCTTGGCGATCGACGGAGTGATGATCTTTCCGCTCTCCCAGAAACCGCCCTCCTCCAGAGCCGCGTTCAGGAAGACCTCGGCCTCCTTGGCGCGGATCGGGGTCGGCGCGGCCGAACCGATGCCGGTGCGCACGGTGCGGGTCTCCGGGTGGAGCGCCAGGCCGAAGGCGCAGACCGCGATGACCATCGCGTTGCGCGTACCGACCTTGGAGTACTGCTGCGGGCCGTCCGCCTTCTTGATGTGGACGGTCTTGATCAGCTCGTCGGGCTGCAGCGCGTTGCGCTTCACGCCCGTGTAGAACGCGTCGATCGGGATGAACCGGTTGCCACGCACCGACTCGACCTCGACCTCGGCCCCGGCCGCGAGCAGCGCGGGGTGCGCGTCTCCGGCCGGCGAGGCGGTGCCGAGGTTGCCGCCGACACCACCGCGGTTACGGATCTGCGGAGAGGCCACGGTGTGCGAGGCGAGGGCGAGGCCCGGCAGCTCGGTCCGCAGGTTCTCCATGATCTGGGTGTACGGAACGGACGCGCCGAGGCGGACGTTCTCCTCGCCGACCTCCCACTCGCGCAGCAGCTCGATACGGTTCAGGTCCAGGAGGTACTCGGGACGCCGGTGGTCGAAGTTGATCTCGACCATGACGTCGGTGCCACCCGCGATGGGCACGGCCGTGGGGTGCTCTGCCTTGGCGGCGAGCGCCTCCTCCCAGCTGGCGGGGCGAAGGAAGTCCATGGTGGCTCTCTTCTTGTGCTTCTAGTGATCGGGGGTCGGTCGTACGGGCCCGGGGGGACGGCCGGCCCTCGACTTCGAATTCATGTTCATCCGCTGTTAACGCGATGTGTGGCCTAGTACACAAGCCCGGCTCGCCCCGGTGCAGTCACCGAAAACATGAAGGAGTTGGCTGGTGACCTTGTTCGTCTTGTAGATTCGAACGAAAGACGGGGCTCGGTAACCTCGCTGTTTTCCCCTGGAAACGGTGGCACCGGGCCACCGACGACAACGCGACAGTTTCGCGACGGACGAGAAGGAACGGCGGCAACGAGATGCGGCTGCGCGCACTGCTGGAAACCGACGCGCTGGGGCTGCGCCTGCTCGGTGGTGAGGACGAGCTGGACCGCACCGTCCGTGGCGTGATGACGACGGACCTGAAGGACCCCAGCAGGTATCTGTCCGGGGGCGAGCTGGTCCTCACCGGCCTCGCCTGGCTGCGGGAGCCGGCGGACGCCGAGCCCTTCGTCCGGATCCTGGCCTCCGCCGGGGTGGCGGCCCTGGCCGCCGGCGAGGCGGAACTCGGAGACATCCCCGCCGACCTCGTGGAGGCGTGTTCGCGCCATCGTCTGCCGCTGTTCGCGGTGAACGAGACGGTTGCGTTCGCGACGATCACCGAACACGTCGTTCGACAGGTGTCCGGCGAGCGGGCCGGCGACCTCGCGGCGGTCGTCGACCGTCACCGGCGGCTGATGACCTCCGGCCCGGCGGGCGGCGGCCCCGAGGTCGTCCTCGACCTCCTCGGCTCCGACCTCGACCTCCGGGCCTGGGTCCTGTCCCCCACCGGCCGCCAGATCGCGGGCGCCGGGGAGCCGCTGGAGGCCGGTCTCGCGGCGAAACTGGCGGGCGAGCACCTGGCCGCCACCCGCACCGGGCGGCGCGGCCCGCACCGCCTGGGCATCGCCGGAACGACGTACTCCCTGTTCCCGATCCGCAACACCGGCCGCGGGCCCGCGCCCGCCACGCGGGACGTGCGGGAGACCGTGCTGTCCGACTGGCTGCTCGCCGTCGAGGCCGACGCCGGCGACTGGCCGGCGGCCCGGCTCGACCTGCTCCAGGGCGTCACCCAGCTCATCGCCGTGGAGCGGGACCGGCGGGACGCGGCACGTACCGTACGGCGCAGGCTCGCGCAGGAGGTCCTCGAACTCGTCCAGGCGGGCGCCGCCCCGGCCGAGATCGCCGCCCGCCTGCGGGTCGCCGCCCCGGTCCTGCTGCCCGGCCTCGGGACGGCGCCGCACTGGCAGGTCGTGGTCGCCCGGGTCGAGTGGGACGCGGAGGGCGGCGCGGGCGCCGTGGAGACCGGCCCCGTGGCCCAGGCCCTCCTGGAGGAGGTCCTGGTGGACCCAGCGACCGTGGGCGCCGACTCCGCCGACCGCATCGCCGTCGCCCACCACGGCGACGAGGCCATCGCCCTGGTCCCGCTGCCCGCGGGACCGCTGCCGGACAGCGAGGACGAGGGCAACGGCACCATCGGACTGCACGCCGACGTGCTGCTGGCGACGGTACGAGAGCCGCTGTCGGCCGGTCTGGACGGTGACGGCCGCCTCACCCTGGGCGTCAGCGCGGCCGTCCACTCGGCGGAGGGCCTGCGCGGCGCTCTGGAGGAGGCCCGCCACGCCCGCCGTGTCGCGGCCGCCCGCCCGGGCCGCGTGTGCGCCGCGGGCCACCACGAGCTCGCCTCCCACGTGCTGCTCCTCCCGTTCGTCCCGGACGACGTCCGCCGGGCCTTCACGGCGCGGCTGCTCGACCCGCTGCGCGACTACGACCGCCGCCACCGCGCCGAGCTCATCCCCACGCTGGAGGCGTTCCTCGACTGCGACGGCTCCTGGACCCGTTGTGCGACCCGGCTGCACTTGCATGTGAACACCCTGCGCTACCGGGTGGGCCGGATCGAGCAACTGACGGGCAGGGACCTGTCGCGTCTCGAGGACAAGCTGGACTTCTTCCTGGCGCTGCGCATGTCGTGACGCGGGAGCGTGGCCGGGGCCTGCCCCTGGCGGGGAACGACCGGCCGGGGCAGCGACCCGTGCGCGCCGGTCAGGGCCTGTCCGGGTCGGTCCGGGCGGGTCAGGGGCCGGTGCGGGTCAGGAGCGTCCTGAAGGGGCCTTCCCGGGCCGTCAGGGCCTCCCAGGTCCCGGTCTGCACGACCCGCCCGCCGTCCAGGACCGCGATCCGGTCGGCGCGGCGGATGGTGGACGGCCGGTGGGCGATGAGGACCGTGGTGCGGGTCGCCGCACCCTCCGCGGCGGCGAGCGCCGCGGCGAGGTCCGCCTCCCCCGCGGCGTCCAGGTTCGCCGTCGTCTCGTCGAGGACGAGGACACGGGGCGCGGCGAGCAGGGCGCGGCCCAGGGCGACGCGGGCGCGCTGGCCGCCCGAGAGGGTGGCGCCGCGCTCGCCGACCGCGAGGCCGGAGACCAGATGGCCGATCCCGCACAGCTCCGCGACCTCCTGGACCCGCCCGTCCGGGGCGTCCGGAGCCGCCAGCCGCAGGTTCTCCGCGAGGGTGCCGTGGAAGAGCGGCGCGTCCTGCCCGACCACGGCCACGGCGCCCCGCAGGTCGGCGTCGGCGAGGTCGCGTACGTCGACGGCACGGCCGCCCCCGACGAGCTCCACGGCGCCGTCCCGTGGGTCCCAGAACCGGGCCAGCAGATGGGCGACCGTCGACTTCCCGGCCCCCGAGGCCCCGACCAGCGCCAGCGTCTCCCCGGGGCGGACGACCAGGTCGACCCCGGCGAGGACGTCCGTACCGCCGTAGTCGAAGCGGACGCCCCGCAGCCGTACCCCCAGCGGTCCGTCCGGCAGCGCCACGGGCGTCGCGGCAGCCGGCGCG
Organism: Streptomyces sp. NPDC029139; assembly: GCF_055564335.1. Classification (NCBI taxonomy): domain Bacteria; kingdom Bacillati; phylum Actinomycetota; class Actinomycetes; order Kitasatosporales; family Streptomycetaceae; genus Streptomyces; species Streptomyces sp. NPDC029139. The sequence goes on from NZ_JBVHWN010000011.1 coordinate 51,172, forward strand.
CCCGCCCGGGCCCCGATCGCCGCACCGACGCGGGCGGCCGCCGCCCGAAGACCACCCGCTTGGCCCAGCGCCGCGGCCGCGTCCGCGACCGGTGCCAGACAGCCCAGGGCGAGGGCCATGGCGGCCGGCGCCCACGGACCGCTCAGGGTGTGTGCGGCCGCGGCGACGACCCCGACGACCGCCGCGACCACGAGCAGGTCGCGTACGGCGGCCGCGCCGGCCTCCCAGGTGTGCTCGGCCCGCTGGGCGTCCCCGAGCCGCCTGCCGTGCGCGCGCAGGCTCGACCGGCGCCGGTCGAGCGCGCCGAAGGCGAGGAGCTCGCGCAGCCCGTCGACGGTCTCCACGGTCTCCGCGGACAGCGCGGCGGCGGCCTCGCGGGTCCGCGCCCCGCGCACGGCCCGGCCGCGGCCGTCCAGGAGCGGGCCGAGGACGAGGAGCCCGGCGGCCGGCAGGACGGCGGCCAGGAGCCACGGGTCGACGATCCCGAGCACGACCGTGCCGGTGGTGAACACGGTTCCGGAGGCGAGGAGTTGGGCGATGGCGTGGGCGTAGAAGAACTCCAGCGCCTCCACGTCGCCGAGCGCGGCCGACGCCAGATCGCCGCTGCGCCGGCCGGCGATCCGCGCGGGCGCGCTCCGGGAGAGCCCGTCGAAGACGCGGACGCGCAGTTCGGCGAGCACCCGGTACGCGAGATCGTGCGACAGGTCCATCTCCCGCCAGGTGGCGAACGACCGCAGCACCACGAGCGCGACCAGCGCCCCCACGGTCCCGCCGGAGGGCACCGCCCCGTCCACGACGGCGGCACCGACGGTGTGCGCGGCGAGCGTGACCAGCGCGACGAGCGCGGCCTGGTCGACGAGCGCGGCGACGAAGGTCCGCAGGGCCATCCCCCGGTGCGCCCCGAGCACGGGCACCAGGGCCCGCAGAGCCCGCGCGGTGGGTACGAGCTCGGGGCGGGGGGCCGTCGGCCCGGACTCGGACGCCCCGTCGGACCGAGGAGCCGGCGGGCCGTCGAGCGGGGCCTCGGTCGGGCCGTCGGCCCCCGGAGGGCGGAGCGGGCCGTCGGCCTCCAGAGGGCGGGGCCGGTCGTCCGCCTCCAGAGGGCGGGGCCGGTCGTCCGCCTCCAGAGGGCGGGGCCGGTCGTCGGCCTCCAGAGGGCGGGGCGGGTCGTCGGTCTCCGGGACCGACGGGGCGGGTCGGGGCGCGGCGTCGGCCTCCGGAGGGCGGGTCGGGCCGTCGGCCTCCGGAGGGCGGGGCGGGCCGTCGGCCCCCGGAGGGCGGGGCGGGTCGTCGGTCTCCGGGACCGACGGGGCGGGTCGGGGCGGGGCGTCGGCCCCCCGCACCGACCCGCCGTGCGGCCCCTCACACGTCCCGGCGCCTCTCGCCGGTTCCCCGCAGGACGGCCCCGCGGCGCCGGCGACGCCCCGAGGCGGGGTCTCCGGCTCACCGCCCGCCGCAGGCGGCGAGGGGCGTGGGCGGTCAGGGCCCGCCAGGGGGTCGTGGGTGTTGCCCGGGTTCCTCATGCCGCCTTCTCCTTCGTGCTCGCCGCGGCCAGGAGCCGCGCGTACAGGCCGTCCCGGCGGCGCAGGTCCTCGTCCGTGCCGATCGCCTCGACGCGGCCGCCGTCCAGGACGACGATCCGGTCCGCGTCGCGGACCGACGCGAGGCGGTGGGCGACCACCAGACACGTACGGCCCCGCGCCGCCTCCCGCAGGGCGCGGCCGATCCGTGCCTCGCGCCGTTCGTCGACCGCGCTGGTCGCCTCGTCGAGGACGAGGACCGGTGCGTCGGCCAGCAACGCCCGTGCCAGGGCCAGCCGTTGGCGCTGACCTCCCGACAGCGTCGCGCCGCGCTCCCCGACGACCGTCCCGTACCCCTCGGGAAGCGCCAGCACCTCCTCGTGGATCCCGGCGGCCCGCGCCGCGGCCCGTAGTTCCCCGTCCGTGGCGCCCGGCCGCGCCAGCCGCAGGTTGTCGGCGACGGTGGCGTGGAAGAGGTACGTCTCCTGGGAGACGACCGCGATCCCGCGCCGCAGCGAGGCCAGCGTGTACGAGGTGTGGTCGGCGCCGCCCACCGTGATCCGTCCGCCCTCGGGGTCTCCGCCCTGCCGCAGCAGCAGCCCCAGGAGCGTGGACTTGCCCGCGCCCGAGGGCCCGACGATCGCCGTCGTCCGGCCCGCCTCCGCGGTGAACGTCACCCCGCGCAGGGACGGTTCGGACGCGCCGGGATGCGTGTGGCGGACGTCCTCGAAGCGGATCTCGGGCGCGCGGTCCCAGGCGGCCGGGGTGGTCCCGGTGTCCGGCACGGCACCCGTCGCCGTCCTCAGCGCCGCGATCCCGTCCGCGGCCGAGATGCCGAGGTAGCCGGAGTGCCACTCCCGCGACAGGTCGCGCACCGGCCGGAAGCACTCGGACGCCAGCATCAGGACGAGGTACGTGCCGGTCGCCTCAATCCGCCCCGACACGGCCGAGGCGCAGGCGACGAGCGCGGCGGCGACCGTGCCGCCCTGCACGGCGAGGTCGGTGATCCCGGTGTCGACCAGCGAGACGCGCAGCTTGGCCACCGTCGCCCGGTGCAGCTCCGCGGACCGTGCCTCCAGACGCGCACGGGTGCGGGCGACGGCCCCGGTCGCCCGCAGGGCCGGCATCCCCTGGAGCGCCTCCAGATAGTCGGCGGACAGCGCCTCGTACGCGCCCCAGTGCTCCTGCCCGCGCCGCGCGAGCAGCCGGTCCCACCAGCGGGGGGCGAAGAGCGCGAGGAGGAGCGCGGGGGCGAGGACGAGCGCCGCGTACGGCTCGACGAGAGCGACGGCGAGGAGCAGGACGGGGGGTACGGCGACGGTGACGAGGAGTTGGGGAAGGTAGCGGGACACGTACGCGTCGACTCCCTCGACGCCGTCGACGAGCGTGGCCCGTACGGCCCCGGCGCGCGCGGCCGCCTCCCGGGGGGCTCCGACCGTCCCGAGCCGCTGGAGGAGGGTGTCGCGCAGTCCGGTCCGTACGGTGGCCCCGGCGCGCACCGCGACCCGACGCTGCCGGCGCGTGAGCCAGGCCCGTACGGCGACGGTGCCGAGCACACCGGCGAGGAGCGGGCCGAGGCCGTCGGCGGCGCCGCGGGCGATCCGGGCGAGGGCGAGGGCGAGCAGGGCCGCCTGCGTGAGGTGCGTGACCGAGACGGCGACGAGCAGCACGGTGGCGACGGTGAGGGGTCCGCGCGCGGGACGTGCGGCGCGGACCAGCTCCGGGTGGAGCATCATGACGGCGGGGCTCCTTGGGCGGCGGGGCTGGACGGTGGACGGGCCGAGGCGGACGGTCCCGAGGGCGGTGCCGACGGCGACCCCTCGGGTCGTCGGCCGAGGGCCAGGGCGTGGAGGACCGAGGAACGGCCCGGCGGTTCGCCGAGTGCGGCGCCGAGGTCGGCCGACTGCCACGAGCCGACCGGACGGGAGGCCGATCCGGCTGCACACGCGAGGACTTGGGCGATTCCGACGGCGTAGCCGGCGCCCAGGTGCGTCCGGCGGATCTCGGCGGGCGGTGCGTCGTCCGGGCAGCCGTACGCGAGGAGTACGGCTCCGGCCTCGGCGAGCCACGCCTGGCCGGCGGCCCATCGCGCGAGCGTGGGGCGGGCGTCCCCGGTGGCCAGCGTGCGCAGGCCGGGGCCGCCGAGGACGGCCGGTTCGGGGCCGCCGACGGCCACGCACCAGCGCACGCCTTCGGGCCCGGCCGCCTCGGCCGCGCGCAGGAGGCGGGCCAGTTCCGCCGGTTCGGGGACTCCGCCGAAGCCGGGCGGCGCGCTGCGCCGACGGGTGCCGGGCGGGGACGACGGCAGCCCGGGGAAGCCGTGCCAGCTCCCCTCCCCCGCAGAGGCCGTGACCTCCGTGAGCGCGTCCCAGGCGGCAAGGAGCACCCGGGGCGCCGGCCCGCGGGCGCCGAGCGGCGCGTCCCCCGGGCCGTGGGCGGCCCAGCGTGCGAGCACGTCGGGGGCGGGCCGCTCGGCCGGGCCTCGGTTCCACCAGGCGGCCGCCACGGCGTGTTCGGGCTCCCCGCCGCCGGTCGCCAGGCCCGCGGCGGCGGCCAGGAGCGTCCCGTCGGTGTCCCCGCAGTGGGCGTGCGCGCCGGCCAGGGCGAGGGCGGCGAGCGCGTGCCCGGTGTCGAGGAGGAGGAGCGGCCAGGCGCGGTGGCCGTAGTGGGAGACGGTGCGGCGAGCGGTCACCGTCAGGACGACGACCACGCCGGCCGGGGCGGCGGCGGGCGCGCTTCCTCGGCGGTGGAGCCGGTGGGCGACGGGGTCGTACGCGTACCGGCCGGGCTCCGGCACTCCGCCCGGGCCCACCAGGAGATGCACGTTGACGGGGTGCAGGGCCCCGGCCGACGCGGTGGGGCGCAGTCGTCCGCCCGCGAACGACGCCCGGAGCAGCCGGTCCAGGCCGCCCGGCACGGGCAGCGGCTCTCCGGGCCAGGCGGTGACGGCGCTCCCCGCCGCGATGTCCGGCCCGGGCAGCCGCCCCGACCGCGCGAGCCGCAGGGCGGCGGCGATACGGCAGCCTTCCGCGCAAGCGCCGGCGGTGGCCGGCACGAAGGAGGCTGCCCGGGGCGCCGGTTCGGACGCCGACCCTGGCCGCGGCCGGGACGCCGGCACGTGCCCCCGCCGCACCCCCGCTCCCGCCCCCGGCTCGGTGTCCTGGGCGGACCCCGAGCCGCGCACGTGGTCGGCCCCCGCACCGGAGGCGTGGCCGGTGGCCCGTGCCGGGACGGGCGGCGGGCTCACGTCCCGGCCCGGCGTCGGGGGGCCGCCCACCGGGCGAACCGGCCGACCGGTCTCCCAGCGCTCCGAGCGGCCGGTCGCAGGGCCATCCGAGCGGCCGGCCCCCGGGTCTTTCCGCCGCACGGGCTCCGGCCGCGCGACGGCAGGCGCGTCGTGCGGACGGGCCCCGTCCCGGGCCGTTCGAGGAGGCCCGACCGCCGGGTCCACGTATGCATCGGTCATCGTCCGCGTCCTCACATGTGCGGGGGCGGCGCGAGGGTGAAGTCGTCCGGGCCCGACGGTGGCGTGGAGCGCCAGCCCCGTTCGAGCGCCGCCCGGCCGAACCGCTCGCAGCCGAAGTAGCCGAAGGCGGCCGGTGCGTTGGGGACGAGGCCCGAGACGAGGACCCGGGCCACGCGCAGCGGGGTCTCGGCGATGTCCTCGGTCGTCAGGTCGACGGTGATCAGGCGGTGACCGCCGGCCGCCAGGCGGGCGTCGAGCGCGGCGCGGTTCCCCGCCGGGATCGCGTCGACGGGGACGACGCCCAGGGCCGGGTGGGTGAAGCGGCGGGCGTACGCGGCCATGCGCGGGTCCAGCCAGACCTGGACGTGCGCGCCCAGGTCCCGTACCGCGCCGAAGTCCTCGCCGACGGCGTCCAGGTAGCGCCGGTCGGCCCGGTGGTCGAGGTAGAGGCCCCGGGCGAACATGCCCGCCTCGATCGCCCGGAAGACCCAGCCGTCCGCCTCGACCGCGCCCTGGGTGAAGACCCAGGTGTGGACCGCCTCCAGAACCGCCTTGCGCGCGGCCTCCGCGGGGTCGTAGCGGCAGGCGAAGCCCGAGGCGTGGATGCCGCGTTCGGGGTCGTACACCCATGCGGCGACGCAGGGCGCGAACTCGGACGGCATCTCGACGATCCGGACGTCGAGCCCGCAGCCTTCGAGGTCGCGGTCGAGCCCGGGCACGGAGCGCGGGTCGATGCCGCGCGTGGGCCCGTCGAGGTGCCACCAGAGCTCCAGCGCGTCCCGCTCGACGACTTCGAGGAGCCCGCGTTCGACGGCGTCGTCGAAGCCCTGGCCGGTGGCGATGCCCGCGTAGTTGAGGTGATGCGTCCGTGGCAGGGAACGGAGCTTCCCCTGGCGCCAGTTGAGGTGGCTGAGCGCGACGGGCACCCAGCACTCCCGGCCGTCCTCCGTGCCCCGGGCCCAGAGGGCGGGGGTGTCCGGGCCGAGCGGCCGGTAGGGGAAGCGGGGGCGGTCGTACTGCCAGCCGGCGTACGAGGGGAGGTCGCCGGGGCCGTACGCCGGCCGCCCTTCCGCGTGGAGTTCGGCGGCGGTGGCGAGGCGCGGGGCGTCCGGGTGGCCGGGCGGCGGGAGCCGGTTGCCGCAGTAGCGCTCGACGGCCTCGGCGACGGCGGCGAGCCGCGCGCCCCGCGCGTCGCCGAAGGTGGTGCCCAGCGAGACCCGGTCGGCGGGCCAGGCTCCGAAGCGCCGCGCGTCGGAGACCTCGGCGGTCATGGCGGTGTAGCGGGGCGGGGCGCCGGTGGGGTGCTGAACGGCTTCGACGGCCCGTATGAGCCCGCAGACGGGGTCCACGAGCGCGTCGAGCGATGGTACGCCGGTGAGGGTCAACGGAGTATCTCCTGTACGGGATCGAGGGCGGCGGGGCGGTGGGCGACGGGCAGCAGCAGGGCGCTGCCCGTCATGCGCACGGACCGTCGGGACGGCAGGAGCCGGGTCGCGGTCACGGGGTCCTCACCGGTGTGCGGGTTCCGGGCGTGGGCGGGGAAGTGGTGTCCGGCGATCTCCAGCCGCAGCCGGACCCCGGCGTCCAGCCGACGTGCGACAGGCCCGAGCGGGACCGTCACCTCCCGTGCCGCACGGTCGTCGTGGGTGGCGCGGGCGATGCCGGAGGCGAGCGGTTCGGCACGGCCGTCCGCGCGGAGGGCCACCAGCCGCACCGCCCAGTCGGCGCTCGGCCCCTCGGCCGCGGCGACGAGCCGTGCACCGGCGTCACCCAGCAGATCGAGGGGGCGCGGAAGCGGCGGGGTGACGAGCAGGCAGCGGTCGGGCGTGCCGTGCTCGTCGACGTCGAGGCGGTCGGAGCGTACGGGTCGCATCGGATCGGCGACGAACGCGGCTCCCCGCACGAGCCGCAGGCCGGCGCTGTCCCCGAAGGGGTACGGGACGGGCCGCGCGGACTCCGCGTCGGCCGCGGCGCACCAGTGGGCGCTGCCGCCGAGCGCGATCGCGCCGCGTGCTCCGTTCGCATCACCGAGGGTGCCGGCCAGCGCCTTCCTGGCCCAGCGCGCGTACAAGGAGCCGAGGTCCAGCCGGTGTTCGGCTCGGGCCTCGGGCGCGGGCGTGGCGGTCAGGCCGTGGCCCCACGGGCCGAGGAGCAGCCGCGCGGGACCGCCCCACGCACGCCACAGGCGGACCGTGTCGTCGGCGAAGGGGTCGCGGATGCCTCCGACGGCGAGGAGCGGTACGCGGACGGTGGCGGCCCGCTTCCACAGGTCCTCGTCGCGCGGCACGGCCCACACCCCGGGCCAGGAGGGGAGCGGGAGGACCCGGGTGACGGGGAGCCGGTCGAGCAGGTCGGGGGTGTCCCGCAGGGCGTCTGCGAGGGCCTGGCCGCCGGAGTCGGCGCGGTCTCCGTGCGCCAGCCACCATCCGGCCCGCGCCGACAGCCTTTCGACCCCGGTCGCCTCGCGCGCCACTTCGCCGCCGCCGAGGGCGGGCACCGCGGCGATGACGGCGTCGGGGCCCGGCCCGGGGGCTTGCCCGTCCGCGCCCAGCAGCGGTGCGAGGGCGCAGTGGGCCGCGTAAGAGGCCCCGACCGCGACCACGCGCCCGTCGCTCCATTCCTGGGAGCGAATCCAGGCCAGCGCCGTCGTACCGTCCACCGCTTCGGAGCGGTAGGGGTACCAGACGCCGTCGGAGGCGTGGCGCCCCCGGACGTCCTGCGCGACGGCGGCGAACCCGTGCGCCGCCCAGGCGCGCAGCTCGGCCCGGTGGCGGCGCCGGTCGTAGGGGGTGCGCAGGAGGACGGCGGGGTGGGGTCCTGGGCCGTCGGGAAGACAGAGGTCGGTGGCGAGACCGTCGACCCGCACGGTCCTCATCGGGTGCCTCCTGCACCGGCGGCCGCCGGCACGTCCGGGCCCGTCGACGACGGCTCCGGCACGACGAACCCCCCGCCCGGGGCGACCGGCTCCTTCGACTCCCCCGACTGCCTCCGCTCCCCCGACGCGACCGGCACGAGGGGCGCCACGGGCGGGACCGGCAGCACGGGGTGGTCGGTGACCGCGAGGGTGCGCAGGTCGATGCGGCGCAGGGTGCGGCGAGCCGCCCGGAGGCGGAGGCCGTCCGGGTCCGTCGCCCAGGCGAGGAGGTCGGCGGTGAGGAGGGCCGCGGTGAGCGCGGCGGAGGCCGTCCGGTGTCCGGGCCCGGTGTCGCCCGCGTACCGGCCCTGCCAGTAGGCGGCGAGCTCGCGGTGCGCCGGGGTCGCGGCGAGGCGGCGGAGCCGTACGTCCGCGGCGGTGACGTCTCCCGGCCGGCAGGCCGGCGGCTCCAGCCACACCTGGGCCCCCTCGCGGTGGCAGCGCAGCCAGGCCGTACCGCGGGCCGGCAGGCGGTCGGCCTCGTCCCACAGGCCCTCGGGGACGGGGCCGTCCAGGCACCAGACGACCGCCGCCGCCGGATCTCCCGCGACGTCGCCGAGGTCCCGCGGCGCGCCGGTGCGGACCTCGGCGCCGGCGTCCCGTACGTACCGGGCGAGCGGACCGGTGAACAGGGGGTCGCCGAGGAGGAGTACGGTCCGCCCGGCGAGCGGGGGTTCCGCCGGCGTGGCGGGGTCCCGCGCGTACCCGGCCTCCTCGAAGGCATCGGTCAGGGTGTCGAGCGCGGTCGGCGCGCCACCCTTCGTCAGACGGGCCACCACGTCCTCGGCGGCGGCGGTCCCGGTGTCGACGCGGAGGAAGTCCCCGTCGGCCGTGCGCACCGCGAGCCCGTGGCCGGGGACGGTGACGAGGGCGACGCCCGGTGCGAGTCGCGCGGTGGTCACGGGAGTTCCTCCTGAAGCGGTTGGTGGGGGGCGGAAGCGGGTGGGCACGGGTCCGAAGACGGGTGGGGCCCGCCCGGGAAGGCGATCCGGGCGGGCCCGCGGGCGTCCGGCGCGAGGCCGGACGCCGGACTCAGTTGTCCGAGTCGGTGTCCGCCTCGACGGCGTCCTCGAAGGGGTTCTCCACCAGGGCGTTGGAGTGGGTGGCGGACAGGTGGGCGAGCTGGCCCTGCTCGGCGATCGGGCTGAACACCTTGTGCTGTTCCATGAGTCGACTCTCCGTTCGTGGATGGTCGCGCCGCCGGTCCGGCGACGCACCCCCGACACTAATGAATATGATTTTCATTTCGCAATAGCCTCGGGGGCCTCCAGAGGGTGATCCGGGTAACACACCGGCCAGCCGCCCTCGGGGTCGCGCCCCACCCGGCCGGCCACCCCGAGCACATCGGCGAGGAGGCGCGGGGTGACGATGTCCTCCGGCCGGCCGTCGGCGGCGACCCGGCCCTCCCTCAGGGCCACGATCCGGTCGGCGAACCGCGCGGCGTGGCCGAGGTCGTGAAGCACCATCACCACCGTCAGCCCCCGCTCCTCGCGCAGCCGCACCACCGTCCGCATGACCTCCAGCTGATGCCGCAGGTCCAGGTACGTGGTCGGCTCGTCGAGGAGCAGGACGCGGGTGTCCTGCGCCAGAGCCATCGCCAGCCGTACGCGCTGCCGCTCACCGCCCGAGAGGTCGTCCACCGGCCGGTCGGCCCACGCGTCGACTCCCACGTCGGCCATCGCCCGCGCGCAGACGGCGTCGTCCCCGTCGCGGAGCATCCCGAGCGGGCCCCGGGCGGCGTACCGCCCCTGCCGCACCAGCCGACCGACCGTCATACCCGGCACCGCGGGCGCCGATTGGTGCAGGATCGCCACCCGGCGGGCGGCCGCGCGCCGGGAGAGCCGCGACAGGTCCTCACCGTCGAGCAGGACGCGCCCCTCGCCCGGCCGCAGCAGCCCCGCGCAGAGGCGCAGCAGGGTGGACTTGCCGCAGCCGTTGAGACCCACGAGGGCGACCGACTCCCCGGCGCCCACGGTGAGATCGATTCCGCGGAGCACGTCCCGGCCGGGGTAGCCGAACCGCAGACCCTCGATACGGATCGCGCCGGGCGCGCCTCCGGGGGTCGCCACCGCCGCCTGGGGCGGGTCCACCGCGTTCCCCGCCTCCACTGCCCGCGTTCCGAGCATGTCCATGGTTCTCCTCATGTCCTCTCCGTTCCGCGGCGGGCCACGATCAGCAGAAGTGCCGCGCCCACACAGGTCGTCAGCGCGCCCGTCGGAATGCTCAGCCGGTCCGTCTCCAGGGCCTCGGCGAGGACGGGCGACAGCCACTGGGCCCCGGCGTCCGCGCCGCCCACGACCACCGCGCCCAGGAGGGCCGAGCCGGGCAGCGCCCGGCGCAGGTCCGCGCCGAACAGGGCCAGGGCCAGATGCGGCACGAGGAGCCCCACGAAGCCGAGGGCGCCGACCACCGCGACGGCGCCCGCGGTCAGCGCCACCGCGCAGACCAGCGCCGCGAGCCGGGCGCGGCCGGTGCGCAGACCGGCCGCCGCGGCCTGGTCGTCGCCGCAGCGCAGCAGGGTCAGCGGGGCGGCCAGCAGGCAGGCGGCCACGGTCCAGACGGTGGCCCAGGGCCAGAGCAGCCGCCAGTGCTCCATGACGCGGCCCTCGGTGGAACCCACGAGCCACTGCACGATGCTGCCCAGTTCGCCGGGTGCGACGAGCAGGACCATCGCGGTGAGCCCGGCCAGGACCGCCGACACCAGCACGCCGTGGACGGCCGTCTGCTCCGGGTCGCCCCGGTCCCGGCCAGCGAGCAGCCAGAGCAGTCCGGCGCCGGTGAAGCCGCCCGCGCAGGCGGCCACGACCACGGCCATCGGGGACTCCCAGCCCGCGAGACCGAGCCCGGTCGCGGCGACCGCGCCGAGCACGGCGCCGGGGGTCACACCGGTGACCTCCGGTCCGGCCAGCGGATTGCGCAGCGCGGACTGCAGGACGAGCCCGGCGAGACCCAGGCAGGCGCCCGCGGTCAGCGCGACCAGAGTGCGGGGAAGCCGGAGTCGCAGGACGACGTGGCGCGTGAGCGGGTCACCGTCACCCCGCAGCACGTCGGCCACCGCGCCGGCCCCGACGGCCCGCCCGGCCACCAGCCCGCCGACCATGACGACCCCGAGGACGAGTCCGAGCCCCACGAACAACACCCACGCGGGCGGCCTCCGCACCCCGCCGGGGGCGTGGCGCGACGCGTGCCGGGTGGTGTTCGACGCCGGTCCCGTCCCGGTCGATGCCGCGTCGGCCCTCTGCGACGCCGGTCCCGGACCGGTCGATGCCGCGTCGGCCCTCTGCGACGCCGGTCCCGGACCGGTCGATGCCGCGTCGGTCCTGTGCGGCGCCGGACCCTGATCCGCCACGGCCGGGGCTGGGCCGGTCCCTGCCGACGCCAGATGCGCCCCGTCCGGCGCCGGGCCGGTCCCGCCCGACACCGCGTCCGCGCCGGTCCGATGCGACGCCGCGAGGGCACCGCCGTGGGAGCGCACGGTCTCGGATCCCTTCCCTTCAGCGGCAGTCGGCGCGGTCGCATCCGTCCGAGGACGGCCCCCGTCACCGCCCGGGCTCCCGGCCGGCTCGGGGCCTTCGGTCCTCCGTGCCTCGATGTCCGTCATCGCTTCGCCCCCGTCCTGAGGAGTACGACGCCCGCCGGTACGCCCAGCAGTGCCGTCCAGGCGCCGACCGGGGTCTCGATCGGCGCCAGAGCCAGGCGGGCGGGCTGGTCGGCGCAGAGCACGATCAGGGAGCCGAGCGCGGCCGACCACGGCAGCCAGGTCACCGCCCCCGCCTCCGGCCGTAGGCGGCGGGCGAGGTGCGGGGCGAGGAAGCCGACCCAGGCCACCGGTCCGCAGACCGCGACGACCGGGGCGATCAGGAGCACGGCGAGGCCCAGCGCCACCAGGCGGGCGCGCCGCACCCGTACGCCCAGGGCCCGGGCGTCGTCGTCGCCGAGGCGCAGCACCCCGAGAACCGGCGCGCACAGCACCAGCGCCGGCAGCGCCACCGCGAGCCACGGCCACAGGCCGCTGACGTCGTCCCAGGTCCGCGCGGACAGGCTGCCGAGCAGATAGCGGTACACGATCTGCAGGTCGAGCTGGTCGGCGAGGACCATCAGGACGAGCAGCGCCGCCTGGAGGGCCGCCGCGACGGCGGCGCCGGTCAGCAGGACGGCGCCGGGGCTGCGGCCGAACCCCGCGGCGAGCAGGGTGAGGACGCCGCCGAACGCGGCTCCGGCGAGGGCGAGAAGCGGCTGCACGGCGAGCGGGACGGGCAGGGCGAGGACGAGCGGCGCGGCGACGCCGAGCGCGGCGCCGCCGGAGACGCCGAGCATCTCCGGTACGGCGAGCGGGTTGCGCAGCGCCTCCTGAAGGACGAGCCCGGCGGCGCCGAGGCAGGCTCCCGCGACGAGGGCCAGAACCAGCCGGGGCAGGCGCAGTTCGGTGAGGATCACCCCGGCGGCCCCGGTGTCGTCCCCGAGATCCCCGAGCTGCGGCAGGAGCAGCGCGCAGGCCACCGCTGCCGCCAGGACCGCCGCTCCCGCGCAGAGTTGGCGTAGCGGAAGGGAACTCACCGCAGCGCGGCCGTCGCCTCGTCGAGGACGATGCCCAGCGAGCGGGTGCCACGCCCCTTGGCCCAGACCTCGGCGTCGACCTCGTGGACCCGGCCGTTCTTCACCGCCGGGATCTTCGACCAGAGCGGGTTGGCGTCGAGTTTGTCGGAGAGCCGCTGCCCGGGCGCGGCGGGGCCGCCGAAGGAGAGGGTCTCGACGAACAGGACGTCGACGTCGCGGGCGAGGATCTCCTCCATGCTGTACGTGCCCTCGACTCCCCGGCTCTTCCAGGGGTAGTCGGCGACCTTCGGCATGAGCCCCGCGGTGACGTCGTTGCCGGGCGTGGCGACGCCGAAGTTCTCGTCGCTGCCGAAGATGATCAGTGCCGTCCTGTCGCTGCGGGCCTTCTCGGCGGCGGCGAGCTTCACGCGGAAGGCCCTCTCGGCCGCCTCACCCTGCCGCGTACGGCCGGTCAGGGCGGCGAGATCGCGCAGATAGCCCACGCTGTCCTGCCAGTTGCCGGGCTGAAGGGGCCAGAAGACGGTGGCGCCCTTGAGGGCGGGTGCGAGCTTGCCGTGGGTGTCGCCCAGCCCGATGACCAGGTCGGGCTTGTACGAGAGGATCGCCTCGGTCTCGGGGCTGAGGAAGCCGCCCGGGATCACGGGCACCTTCGCCGCCTTCGCCTTGCCGAGGAACTGGTCGTGGGCGAGGAGCGCGGAGTTGGTGGCGGTCGGGACCATGCCGAGTTCGGTCAGCATGTCGTCACAGAGGGCGACGAGACAGACGATCCGCTTCGGTGGGGCGGCGGTGGTGACGTTGACGCCCTTGGAGTCGGTGACGGTCCGTGCGGCGGTGATGGGCCGGACGTTCACGTCGGTCGCCGCACCCGTTCCCGCTCCCCCTTTCCCCGCGCCCTCGGCGTCCCCGCCCGCGGTTCCGCACCCGGCGAGCAGCGCCCCCATGACCGCCGCGGCCGCGAGGCGGCGCGCCTTTCGCAGCATTCTGCGCGACATATGTCCCTCAGTTCCTTTTCGTCCCGGGGGTGATGGCGGAAAGGGCGACGGGCTCCCCGGGCCGACCCGCACGCCAACAGCGTGCCACATGATAATCATTACCAATAAGCCGTTCACCGCCCACCCTTCCGGAGCCCGCCGTGCCGCTGCCGCCCCGCCTCCTCGTCGCCGACCAAGTCGCCGGATGCGTCAGGGTGTTGGATCTGCCGAGCGGCGAGGAGCGGGCCGTCCTGGACGGTCGCCACCTCGCCGAGCACGCCGGCTTCCTCGCCCTGCCCGGGGGGCGCAGCGCCTTCGTCGACGACCTGGCGGGCGAGCTGGTGGTGCTCGACCCCTACGGCCCCGATGCCGGCCGGCCGCTCGTCGAGGCGACCGCCCCCGTCGCCACCCCCGCCGAACACCTCGCGGCCGACGCCACCGGCCGCCGGCTCGCGGTGACCACCGGTCTCGGCCGCAACGAGGAACCCTGGAGCGACCTGCTCACCGTCGTCGACCTGGGCGCCGAACGCCCCCGGTCCGTCAGGGTCCGCACGCGGGCCGGCGAGCCGGGTGTCGTCCTGCTCGACCCCCCGGGCGGCGAGCCGGGTGCGGTGCCCGACGGCGACGGCGTCGGGGAGGAGGGCGGCGGCGACCCGCTGGTCGTCCTGCGCCACCGCGAGCCCGGCGGCGACCCGCTGGTCGTCCTGCGCCACCGCGAGCCCGGCGGCGACCCGCTGGTCGTCCTGCGCCACCGCGAGCCCGGCACCCTCACCGCGTACGCCTGGCGGTCCCTGCTCGGCTCTCCGCCCGCCTGCCCTCCCGTCGACCCCGACCACGAGCTGCCCCTGCCCGACCACGACGGCCACGGTGACGCCCTCGACCCCTGGAGCGGACGGCTGTTCGCGGCGGCCGGCTCCGGCGTCCATGTCGCCCGGCGCCGGGGTGACCGGCTCAGCACCGAGGAACCGCTCGGCTGGGCGGGCCCCGGCCGGGGCTACTACCTGCGGCTCGACCCGGTCCGGCGCACTCTCTGGTCCTGTGTGCGGGGCGGCCCGGCCGACCCCGGACGGTGGCCGGAGTGGAGCAACGACGCCTGGTTCCACCACCTCGCGTCCGGCCGTACGGGTCGGGTCCCGCTCGGCCCCGGCCTGGTCTTCCGGCTCGCCGTCACCGCCACGCACCTCGCCTACGCGCGCGTGCACCCCGACGGCGACGAACTGGTCCTGATCGACCCCTCGGCCCCCCTCCCCCGGGTCGCCGCACGGCTGCCGCTTCCCGCGATGGACGGCGCCCCGCGTCCGGGCGGCACCCCCTGGGACGGTGTGCAGCGGCGCGCGATCGCGGCCTCGCCGGGCGCGGAGTACACCGCCGTCACCCGAGGCGGTCACGGCGAGGTTCATCTCTTCGAGGGAACCCGGGAACGGGCCGTGCTGAAGGTGCCCACCCCCCTGGACGACGGCGGTCATCTCGCCCTGATCGCGCCGGGAGACGGGGCACAGGCCGATCGGATCGGCCGCTGAAGACCACCCGGCGGCGGCGTCCGCATATCGGTGGACGCCCCGCTCTTGTGAAAAAATTCACCTGACCCCTTGGCCCGGCGCGCCCGTTCGTGTTGAGATGCGGGCCTACTCACAGCTCAATGGCGCGCTCGGGGAGGGCAATGTGGCGGACACCGCCATGTCTGGTTCCGAAACAACGGGTGGCGACGATCCGTCCCCTGCCTACGGCGGGAGGACCCCCATGGAGACGGCCATATGGCGTCTCCGTTCACGCGGCTGCTGGACGGACGCGGCCGCCCTGCTCACCCCGCGCGCGGCCGAACCGGCCGCGGCGCTGGAGCGGGCGGCCCTGCTGATCGAGCGCTGCCTGTACACCGAGAAGGGCTGGGCCGAGGCCGAGGAGGCGCTCCGGGCGGCCGAGGCCGTCGCGCAGAGCGACGAGGAGCGTGGGGCGGCGGCGTGCGAACGCGGCTATCTCGCCTACGCGTCGACGCTGCTCGGCGTACGGGACCGGGCCGACGAGGCCACGGCGGCGCTCGGACGCGCGGCGGCGCTGATCGGCCCCTCGGCCGGTGGGCGCCCCTTGCTCGACTTCCGGCGGGGACTGATCGCCCAGAACCTCGGCGACTCGCCCCAGGCCGCCCGCGCCGCCTTCCGCCGCGCCCACGCCGGTGCGACGGACCGGGGGGACGCCCTGCTCCTCTCCTCCACCTGGCGCCATCTGGCCGGGATCGCCCTGCGCGAGGGCGAGTTGGCGGAGGCACGGCGCGGCTTCGCGGAGTCGCTGCGGATCCGCGAGGAGCTCGGCTTCCTGGTGGGTACGGCTCCGGCCCTGACCGCCCTGGCGGACACGGAGACGGAGCCCGAGGCGGGCCGCCTGCGGGCCGAGGCGGCACGGCTGTTCCGTCTTCTGGGCGGGGTTCCGACCTGGCTCGCCGCCCAACTGGCCCCCCAGCCCGCGACCTGACGAGGACTCAGAGCCGCTGCCGCTGCCTCTGACGAGGCATCACGTCGAGCGACGGGGTGCCTCGTCCAGGCGGAGGAGCGCCTCGTCCGTCCCCACGACCACTCCCCCGTCCGGTGTGAGTGTCACCGCCCGCACCGGGGGTCCGGGGCGGAAGGAAAGCCGCTCCTTCGTGTCGAGGTGGTGGAGCTCCACGAGCCCGTCGGCCCAGGCGATCGCGAGGGACGGTCCCTCCGAGGACGCGGCGGCGTGCAGGGCCACGACGGGGCAGGGGCGTTCGGTCACCGGCTCGGGGTGCGGATCCTGGCCGGGGGTCCAGAGCCGGACCGTGCCGTCGAGGCCACCGCTGCAGAGGAAGGGCGTGGGCGGCGCCTCGACGGCGGTGACGGCCGTGACCCGGCCGCTGTGCAGCGCGGCCTGGTGAATGCCCGTCAGGCCGAACGCGTGCACGGATCCGAGCCGGTCGCCCACCACGACGGAGCCGCTGATCGCCGCGAGCGCCGTGCCGGGGTGCCGGGTGAGGGTCGACGCGACGGCCGCGGTCAGCCGCTCCAGGTAGGGCGGGCGTGGCTGCGGCCCGCGCACGGTGTGCAGCCGGCCCCGTTCGTCGAGGAGCAGGACGGTACCGTCCGGCGCGGGGGCGAGCGCCTTGATCCGGCGCGCGGGGCTGGTGAACGGCTCGTCCGCGGGGGCCGCGTCGGCCGGGTCCAGCAGGCGGACGGCGTCGGTGCGGCCCGCGACGAGCAGACGATCGCCGAGGGTCCCGAGCGCGGTGACGGGTCCCGGCCAGGGCGGGGTCAGATCGCCCCGTACGCGGGTCCATCGCACGCGCCAGGGGGCGCCGGCGGCGAGATGCCGCAGGGCGGGGCGGAGCCGGGGATCGGCGCCGTCCCCGAGGGCGCCGAGCAGGACCAGGGCCCGGTCGGCGGGGTCCTGCTCCCGGCAGAGGGACTGCCCGGCTCGCAGCCAGGCGGTGCGCAGACCGCCGTGGTCGTCGCCGCCGCGGTCGTCCCCGGCGTGACCGTCACCGCCGTGACCACCACCGTGGCCGTCACCCGACCCGCTCGTGTAGCGGGCGGTGACGAGCAGAGGATCGGCCTCGCACACGGCGGCGGGATCGGTCAGTTCGACGGCCGCGCCGGCCTCACCCTCCGTTCGCGCCCCGGCAGGCGGGGCGGCCCGTCGGCGGGGCGGCTCGCCGGCCGTCCCGTCCCGCTCCGCCATGTCCACCACCGTGGCACGGTGGGAGGCGAGAAGGGCATGGGCGGGAGCGCCCGTGCGGACCTCGACGACGAGCCGGACCCGGCCGAGCCCGACCAGTTCCCCCAGCAGTTCGGCGATCGCCTCCGGTTCCGCGGCGGCGTGCAGGTCCGTCAGGACGAGGACCGCGCGGCGGGCCTCGGTGGTGGCGAGGACCTGGACCAGTTCGCCGGGTGACCTTGCCACCACGCCGAGGCGGTTGGCCATGACCCAGGCCGTACCGAGCGCGCTCTGCCCGGCGAGCGGGATCAGCTCGCGCGCCGAACGCCTGCGGCGCGCGCCGGCACGGCCGCCGTGGGCGGCGAGCCAGGAGAGCAGCGCGGACTTGCCCCGGCGGGGTTCACCGGTGACCAGGCAGAGGCGGGGCGCGTCCGGGTCGGTGAGCCAGCCGAGCAGGGCCGCCTGGACCTCCGTACCGGCGGCGGAGCGTCCTGCGCGAGGGGATCCGGTCACGGGCGCCGGCCCCATGCCGGGGGCGGGGTCGCGGACGGCATGGCACACCTCACGGACGGCGTCGGGCGGGCGGACTGACGGCAACGACCTTAGTGGTCAGCCCGCCGATCCGGTGAAGTGCTCCCGTACGAGTGACTGCACGACGGTCAGGTCCTGGGCGACGAGCGCGTCGAGGAGGGCGGTGTGCTCCGCCGCGTCCGCGACCAGGTCGCCGTGGCGGGTCGCCGGGGCGCTCATCAGGGGCCACTGGGAGCGGCGGTGGAGGTCGTCGGCGACGGCGAGGAGCTGTTCGTTGCCGGCGAGGGAGAGGACCGCGCGGTGGAAGGCGCGGTCGGCCTCGGCGTAGTGGGCGCGGTCGCCGCGGGCGGCGGCGGCCGAGGTGGCCTCGGCGAGGGGGCGGAGCTCGGCCCAGCGGCCGGCCGGGACCGTACGGGCCAGACGCAGCATGACCGGGACCTCGATGAGGGCGCGGACCTCCGCGAGCTCGGCGAGCTCGCGCGGGGTGCGTTCGGTGACGCGGAAGCCGCGGTTCGGCACCACCTCGACGGCGCCCTCGGTCGCCAGCTGTTGCATGGCCTCGCGCACGGGGGTCGCCGACACGCCGAAGCGCTCGGCGAGGACGGGGGCGGAGTAGACCTCGCCGGGGACCAGCTCGCCGCCGACGAGAGCGGTGCGCAGGGCCTGGAGGATCTGACCCCGCACGGAGTGGCGCCGTACGGGACGGGGGGCGAGCCCGGGGGCGGGCGGCTCGCTGTGGGTGTGCTCCCCGCGGACCGGCGCGGACGGGGCGGGCGGGGAAACCGGGGCGGGCGCGGACGCGAAACGGGGCGCCGGCGCGGAACGGGGCACGGAACGGGGCGCGGGCGCGGAACGGGGCGCGGGCACGTCGGCCGCGGAGGCATCGAAGCGGCCCTGCTCGGGGACCCGTGGGGCGTCACCGAACGGCGGGTACGGCTCCTCCTGCGCCCGCTCGCGCGCTCTGCCCTGCTCCACCCGGGTCCTCCTGCGGGGTTGTGCCGGGCCCGGCTCGCCATGGCCAGGCCCCCCGTGCACCATATGCGAGACGGAGCGACAGGGGACCAGGTGGGCGTGCCCCCTGGAGACGAGGCGCAAACATCGATCGCATCGGGTAAGGTAAGGCTTACCTGTTAACGATCGCGATTCGGTGGTCCCGTATGGCCGTCCCCGCCCTGCTCCCCGCCCCCTTCACCTCGCCCGTCGCGGCCTCGTACGCCCGCCTCGGCGAGGTGTTCTCCGGCCTGCGGATAGAGGAACTGGGCGAGCACGAGAGCACACCGCGTGGTGCGGGATGGGTCGGCGCCGACGAGCTGGCGGTGGGGGGCGCCGCGCTCGACGCCTTCCTCGCCTGGGACGACGCCCAGGTGCTGCGGGACTACGGACAGCGGGCCCGCCCCGACGTGGTCGCCAGCTTCGGACTGCACCGGTACGCCTGGCCGGCCTGCCTCCTCGTCACGGTCCCCTGGTTCCTGCACCGCAGGGTTCCCCGTATGCCGGCCCGGAACGTCGCCTTCCATAGGACCCTGGGACGGATGGCCGTCCGCGTCGAGGAGTTCGCCTGCCTGCCCGGCGACCCCGCCGCCGCGCTGCCGGGCGCGCGGGTCGTCCCGGACGAGGAGGCCCTGCGCGCCGAGGTCCGGGCCTCGCTCGCCGAGCACTTCGAGGACGTCCTGGCCGGATTCGGGTCGCGGATGCGGCGCGGCAGGCGCGCCTTGTGGGGCATGGCGACGGACGAGATCGTCGAGGGCCTCTGGTACATCGCGGCGCTGCTCGGCGAGGAGGAGCGGGCGATGCGCGAGCTGGAGCTGCTGATGCCGGGCACGGCCAAGCCGTACGCGGGCGCCGCCGGCTTCCGCGAGCTGGCCGGTTCCGTGGACGCCGACGGAACGACCCGCTCCACCCGGGACCGGGCGACGTGCTGCTTCTTCTACACGCTGCGCCCCGAGGACACCTGCCTGACGTGCCCGCGCACCTGCGACGCCGAGCGGGTCCGCCGGCTGGCGGCGACCGCCTGACCCTCCCGGGGGATTACGCCACCCGCACGGGTGGCGTAAATCGAACGTAACTCCTGGTGCGCGTGCGGTCGTTCGAGTAGATCGCACCTATTCGTATGCTGTGCGACCCCAATGGCGTGCTCTTGCCGCGAAACCCCTTGTAGGCCCTTCGGGGTCGGCCAGTATGGGCGCCCGAAAGGCCCTACTGCGATGCAAGGGACACCGCATGAGACTGACCGACATATCGCTGGACTGGCTGCTTCCTGGCGGCGTCATGGTGGCCGGAGTCCTGACGGCGGTGGCGGTGCTCGCGCGCGGCAAGCGCGCCGGTGACCAGGCCGCGGCCGACGACTCCTGGGAGCGCAGCGAGGAACGCCGCAGACGCAAGGAAGCGATCTACGGAACCGCCTCCTACGTCCTGCTCTTCTGCTGTGCGGCCGTCGCCGCAGCACTCTCCTTCCACGGGCTCGTCGGCTTCGGCCGGCAGAACCTCAACCTCACCGGGGGCTGGGAGTACCTCGTCCCCTTCGGCCTCGACGGCGCGGCGATGTTCTGCTCGGTCCTCGCGGTCCGCGAGGCGAGCCACGGCGACGCGGCCCTCGGCTCGCGCCTCCTCGTCTGGACGTTCGCCGGCGCGGCGGCCTGGTTCAACTGGGTGCACGCGCCGCGGGGCCTGGGCCACGCGGGCGCCCCGCAGTTCTTCGCGGGCATGTCCCTCTCGGCGGCGGTCCTCTTCGACCGGGCCCTCAAGCAGACCCGCCGGGCGGCGCTGCGGGAGCAGGGCCTGGTGCCCCGTCCGCTGCCGCAGATCCGGATCGTACGGTGGCTGAGGGCACCCCGGGAGACCTTCGCCGCCTGGTCGCTGATGCTCCTGGAGGGCGTACGGACCCTGGACGAGGCGGTCGACGAGGTCCGCGAGGACCGGCGGGAGAAGCAGCAGAACCGGCTGCGCAGGCGCGATCAGGAGAAGCTCGACCGGGCCCGCCTGAAGGCGATCAACCGGCAGCACCGGGCCTTCGGACTGGGGCGCGGCGGTGGTCGTCAGGTCGAGGTGGCGGCCCTGAACCCCGGTGCGGGCTCCGTCGGCCCGGCAGGCTCGGTGGGCTCCGCGACGTCCGTGGGGACGGCCGTCGCGGAGCCCGCCATACCGGACCCCGGACAACTGCCGCTTCGACACCGGCCCTCCCTCCAGGCCGTGCAGGGTACTGAGCCGCGGACGGTGGATCTCACCGCCGAGGACGACACCCAGACACTGCCCCGGCTCGACTCCCTCGAGCGGAAACTCAAGGATCTCGAGCAGCAGTTCGGCTGAGATCGGAACACGGAACGGCGGGGCCGCCTCTCAGGCGGCCCCGCCGTTGAGTTCGAACCACACCACCTTGCCCACCCCGTGGTCCTCGACTCCCCAGGAGTCGGCCAGCTCCTGGACCAGGACCAGTCCTCTGCCGTGCGTACCGTCGTCGGCGATCGGTGCGCGCGGCTCGGAGAGGCCGGAGACGAAGTCGCGGACTTCGACGCGGAGGCTGTCGGGAACGACGGTCGCGGTGACGACCGCGCCGTGGTCCGTGTGGATCAGCGCGTTGGTCACCAGCTCGCTCGTGAGCAGCTCGGCCACGTCGGAGGCCCCTGGTTCACCCCATCTCCGCAGCAGCGCGCGCAACGCGTGGCGCACCTCCGGCACCGCGGTGAGATCGGCGCATCCCACCTTCCTGAGCAGTTGAGTCGGCTGTCTCGACTCCCCGGCCATATCCCCCACCCACATGTCGGAACAACTCATCTCGAACAGGCTCACGGGGATGCATGCCCCACCACATCGCCCGCATTCATACGATGCGGGCGGCGCCGGACCGGGGTGGGGGCCGGCCGCTCAGGGGCGGGGCACGTTGCGCAGGTTGGAGCGGGCCATCTGGAGCATCCGGCCGACCCCGCCGTCCAGGACGATCTTGCCTGCGGAGAGGGCGAAGCCGGAGACCATCTCGCGGCTGATCTTCGGGGGGATGGAGAGGGCGTTGGGATCGGTGACGACGTCGACGAGCGCAGGGCCCTTGTGCTTGAAGGCGTCCTTGAGGGCGCCCGCCAGCTGTTTGGGCTTCTCCACACGGACGCCGTAGGCGCCGGCCGCGCGGGCGATGGCGGCGAAGTCGGGGTTGTGGTTCGTCGTTCCGTACGAGGGAAGCCCGGCGACCAGCATCTCCAGCTCCACCATTCCCAGGGACGAGTTGTTGAACAGGACGATCTTCACGGGCAGGTCGTGCTGGACGAGGGTGAGGAAGTCGCCCATCAGCATGGAGAATCCACCGTCGCCCGACATCGAGATCACCTGGCGGCCACGGTCCACGAACTGCGCGCCGATGGCCTGGGGCAGAGCGTTGGCCATGGAGCCGTGCGAGAAGGAGCCGATGATCCGGCGGCGGCCGTTGGGCGAGATGTAGCGGGCGGCCCAGACGTTGCACATGCCGGTGTCGACGGTGAACACGGCGTCGTCGTCGGCGAGTTCGTCGAGGACCGAGGCGACGTACTCGGGGTGGATCGGCACGTGCTTCTCGACCTTGCGGGTGTACGCCTTGACGACCCCCTCCAGGGCGTCGGCGTGCTTCTTCAGCATCTTGTCGAGGAAGCGGCGGTCGGTCTTGGGCCGCACCCGCGGCGTGACGCAGCGCAGGGTCTCGCGGACATCGCCCCAGACGGCGAGGTCGAGCTTGGAGCGGCGGCCGAGGTGCTCGGGCCTGATGTCCACCTGGGCGATCGTGACGTCGTCCGGCAGGAAGGCGTTGTACGGGAAGTCGGTGCCCAGCAGGAGCAGCAGATCGCACTCGTGGGTGGCCTCGTAGGCGGCGCCGTAGCCGAGCAGTCCGCTCATGCCGACATCGAACGGATTGTCGTACTGGATCCACTCCTTGCCGCGCAGCGCGTGGCCGACGGGCGCCTTCAGCCGTTCGGCGAACTGCATGACCTCGGCGTGCGCCCCGGCCGTGCCGCTGCCGCAGAACAGCGTCACCCGGTCGGCGGCGTCGATCATCCGCACCAGGGCGTCGATCTCGGCGTCCCCCGGGCGGGCGGTGGGCCGGGTGGTGACGAGGTCGTGCTCCACCGCCTCCTTGGGGGCGGGCTCGGAGGCGATGTCACCGGGCAGCGCGACGACGCTGACGCCGCCCCGGCCGACGGCGCGCTGAATGGCCGTCCGCAGCAGCCGGGGCATCTGCTGCGGGCTGGAGATCAGCTCGCTGTAGTGGCTGCACTCGGTGAAGAGCCGGTCGGGATGGGTCTCCTGGAAGAAGCCGAGGCCGATCTCGCTCGACGGGATGTGCGAGGCGAGGGCGAGGACCGGGGCCAT
Organism: Streptomyces sp. NPDC029139; assembly: GCF_055564335.1. Lineage (NCBI taxonomy): Bacteria > Bacillati > Actinomycetota > Actinomycetes > Kitasatosporales > Streptomycetaceae > Streptomyces > Streptomyces sp. NPDC029139. The sequence goes on from NZ_JBVHWN010000011.1 coordinate 74,122, forward strand.
CGAGCGGTGGGCGTCGTACAGGCCGTTGATCAGGTGCAGATTGCCCGGACCGCAGGAGCCCGCGCAGGCGGCGAGACGGCCGGTGATCTGCGCCTCGGCCCCGGCGGCGAAGGCGGCGGCCTCCTCGTGCCGGACGTGGACCCAGTCGATGCCGGGGGTGCGGCGGACGGCGTCGACGACGGGGTTCAGGCTGTCGCCGACGACTCCGTACAGGCGCTGCACGCCCGCGCGGACAAGGATGTCGACGAACTGTTCTGCGACATTCTGTTTGGCCATGGGTCCATCAACACATGGGCCGCCGCGTTACGCCTCCCAGACGCCCACCGCTGTACGGTCATCGGCGTACCCCTTCACCCGCAGCTGTACGTCGGCGAGGAAGGCGGCGAGTCCGGGCGGCTCGGCGCCGGCCCAGCGCTCGGCCAGTTCCTCGGGGAGGGCGGGCTCGCCGCGCATCGGCTCGGCGAGGCCGTTCGACGCGAGGAGCAGGGTGTCACCGGGACGGGCCACGGAGGCGCGGAAGCGGAACGGCTCGGCGGGCGGGGGCAGCGGGGCTTCGACGAAGGGGCCGGGGGCCGTCGTGATGCCGAGGTCCATGGTGAGCCGGTCGCCCTCCTCCGTCTCCGCCGGCACGTCGGACGGTGGTGAGCCGAAGCCGACGACGGGTGCGCCGGTGAGCGCTGCCGGTTCCGGCACCAGCGGCTCTATGTCCTGCCAGGCGCCGTCGCGGAGCCGGAACAGCCCGCCGCCGCCGATGCCGAAGAAGACGCGGGTGCGGCAGTGGGGGTCGGCGGAGAGAAGGAGACAGCGCAGGCTCGCGGTGTACTCCTCCGGTTCCACTCCCCGTTCGGCGGCGCGGGCGCGGAGTCTGCCGAAGGTGCGGTCGGTGAGTCGGTGGAGCCCGGACTTGAGGTCGCCGCGGCGGCCGGCCCGGATGTCCTCGGAGAGCCGGGTGTGGCTGCGGCCGACGGCCTCCGCGATCCAGCGGCAGGCGTCGGCGGCGGCGAGATGGGCCGACTCGGCGGCCCGGGCTCCGGTGGCCACGGCGACGAGGACGAGCGCGGCCTCGGCGTGGCCGAAGCGGGCGGTGAGGAGGGCGTCCCTGCGCGGGTCCCCGCGGTAGCGGGCGGAGTCGCCGCGCAGGGAGGCGGCGCGCAGCGTGCAGGCGCCGTAGCGGGCGCCGTCGAGCACGGTGTCGGCGACCAGGTCGTCGAGTTCGTCGGGCCGGGCGGCCGGAAGGGCGGTGGGCTCGGCCTCGTAGGTGGGCGGCCGGCTGCCGATGTGCTCGGCACGGGGGCGGGGCACGGCCGAGAGGCCGGCCTCCGGGGCGGTGTCGAGGGCGGTGTCGGCCTCCGGCCGGGCGGGGTCGGGGAGCGTGTCCCCCGCCCCCGGGGTGGGTGCGGCCTTCGCTGCGGCGGGCGGAGGCGGTGGGGTGGCGGCGGGCGCACGCCCCGTCCCGTCGGACGGGACTCCGGACGGGCCGCCGGGCGCGGCGGCCTCGGTGTCGGGGCGGGGTGTCCCCGCGCGGTGGAGCGGTTCGGGGGGCGGTGGGGCCGCGGTGACGTACGGCGGTGGGGGCTGGGGCGGTGCCGCCGGGAGGGGCTCCGCCTTCGGCGGCGCCGGGGCGGGGGGCCGGGCGGGCGGTGGGGCCGTGGGCGGGGCGGACGCCACGGCGTCGGAGGCCGGTACGGGCGGTCGCGGCGGGGTCGCCGGGAACGAGCGCGGTGCGGGGCCCGCGTCGTCGAGCGGTTCCCAGGGGGCCCGGGGCGGGGGCGGCGGGAAGGAGCGCGGTGGCGGGCTCGCGTCGTCGAGCGGTTCCCGACGGGCCCCCGGCGGTCCCGCCGTCGGGTGCGTCGCCCCGCCTGTCGCGCGCGACGCCGAGTCGAAGCGGTCGTCGAGCGTGTCACCCGTCGCCGTCGGCGCCGTGTCCGGCGCCGTGTCGTCGTAGAGCTTGTCCCACCAGTTGTCCCCCTGCTGAGTCATGCCCTTATTGTCCACCGAGCGGGCCGCCCGAAAACGGGACATGAAGAAAAAGGGGTCCGCCGGGCGACCCCACCCCCCACGGGAAGGACGCCCGGCGGACCGGCGTGGTCAGCGCACGTCGTAAGCGCGGACCACGGTCTGGGTGACGGAGTTGCCGTGGGCGTCCGTCAGTCGGGTCTTCAGGGTGACCGGCTTGCCCGCCGCGCCCGTGTGGTTCACGGTCGCGGTCCACGCACCGCCCTGCTGCGAGACCTGCGCCTCCGTCCAGGTCGAGCCCCCGTCGTACGAGTACGAGAGCGTCGCCGAGGTGAGCGCGGCGGGCGTGTAGCCCGCGTGACCCGTCGCGGTGAGGCCGATCTTCTGGCCGTCGGTCGCGGCGAGGGTCTTGAGTCCGTCCTCCGGCAGGGTGTACCGGGGAAAGAGAATCGGGATGCCTTGAGAGTAGACGCTCTCGTCAAGCTTGGAGGTGAATTTCCATACCGAGTTGACGGATGTGGAGCGCGCCCACACCTTGCTGCCGATCTTCATGGTGTTCTGTTCGAGCGTGTACGTGCCGTTCCCGGACGGGACTTCGAAGACACCGAACGGCCATCCGGTCTCGTCGAGCAACTCGTCGTCCCTGCTCAGCCGGAGAGAACCGATGTCGCCGAAGGAGCCGGGCTCGGCGTGGTGGGTGCTGTCGCCCCACAGGGCGTCGGCGAAGCCGATGAGGTTGCCCTGGCGCTCGGCGACGAGGACGGGCTTCCCGGCCGCGTCGCGCGGGGCGGTCGGGGCGACGACGCCGTCGTACCAGCGCTCCGTACGCTTCTCGCCCGCCGTGTAGGCGTGCCGGGCGCCGATCATGTACTCGCCGAACGGGAAGCTGGACGAGAGGACTTGCTCCCAGCGGGTGTTCCCGGGGGTGTGGTACTCCGTCCGGCTTCCCGGCGCGGGGACCGTCTCGACGGCGCCGAAGAACACGCCCGTGCCGTTCGGCCGGTACGCCGCCGCGTTGTCGATGAAGTCGGTGGCGACGCCCATCGAGCCGTAGGTGGAGTCGGTCCGGCCCAGCTGTCCGTCGCGGACGCGGTAGACCTTGTCGTCCCTGATCGCGCCGGTCTCCGGGAAGGCCAGGTTGTAGAGGTAGGGGCTCTTCGCGGTGGCCTTCCAGGAGAGGGTGACCTCGCCGGCGGAGAGCTCGGCGAGCAGCGCCGCGCCTTCGGCGGAGCTCACGGCGAGGACCGGGAACCCGGCGCCGGTGAAGCCGGCGGAGGGGAACCAGCGGACGGGCGAGGTGCGGTACGCGAGGACCGCGACCGCGCCGGCCGCCTTGGCGTCGCGCGCCACCGTGCCGACGGCGGTGGACGTGTCCTGGACGCGGACCAGGGCGACGCGTCCTCGGACACCGGCGGCCGCCAGCTCCTGCGGGGTTCCGGCGCCGGCGTCGACGAGCCGGGCGGAGCCGGTGCCGTCCAGGTTGTCGGAGCCGAGGGAGGTGGTGACCGGACGCAGGACGGTGCCGGCGCCCGTCCTCAGCTCCTCGACCTGCGGGGCGGCGGTGCGCCAGTAGCTGCCGAACTCGAACTCGCCCTCATGGGCGCGGCCTTCGACCGAGGCGTAGTAGCCGCGCAGGGTGCGGGTTCCGGCCGCCGTACCGGCGTGCAGCCAGGTGTCGTCCCAGGATCGGGAGAAGGCCAGGGTGGCGCCGCGCTGCTCGCCGGGCCTGTCGGTCCGCACCGACAGGCGGTGCGCCGTGCGGGCGTCCAGGACGAGCGTGGTGTCCTTCTTCACCTCGATCTGCGGGCGGGCCAGGTGGCTGAGCGAGTCGTTCAGCGTCGCGCCCGCGCCTTCGTCGGGGGTGGTGACGAACGAGGTGAGGAAGTAACTGCCGGGCCGCACACGGAAGATCTGGGCGGTGGCGCCCTCGTTGAAGCGGCGCTCGCCGCTCGCGTCGTCGGTGCCGATCAGGTCCATGGACGACGCGCCGCCCGCGGGGTTGCCCTGACGGTCGATCAACTCGACCCGCAGGGTGACCGTCTCGGGCTGGACGTACAGGGAGAACGGGGTCGAGACGTGCACGCCCGCGGCGCCGGTGGCCACGACCCGGCCGGTGACGTCACCGTACTGGGCGCGCTCCAGGTGGGCGGTGGGGTCCAGGTGCAGCGGGACCTCGACGGTCGCGCCGGCCGGGACGGTGACGGTGCGCTTGCCGAGCCGGGCGACGGAGGCCCGGACGCGCGAGCCGTCGTTGCCGGTGACCTTCTCGACGGCGAGCGTCAGCGTGACCGCCCTGCCGGAGGTGTTGGTGTACGGGACGGCGACGGCGGTCCGGTCACCGGTGTCCTGGGGCCAGGAGAACGTGCCGCCCTGGACGGCGTCGGCGCCGAGGACCGTCTGGTCGATCGCCGCCTTGACGTCGAGACGGCCGCCGCCGGTCTCGCGTACGTCGCCGGGGACGGAGCTCGCGGCGGAGGAGACGAGGGCGGCCTTGATCGCCTGCGCCGGCCAGTCCGGGTGGCGCTGCTTGACGAGGGCGGCGGCGCCCGCGACGTGCGGGGCGGCCATCGACGTACCGGACATGGACCGGTAGGCGTACACGCCCCGGCCGCCCGCCGCGGCGGCGGAGATGCCGACGCCGGGTGCGGCGATCTCCGGCTTGAGGGTGTGGTGCACGATCGTGGGGCCGCGGCTGGAGAAGTACGCGGTGGAGTCGTCGCGGTCGGTGGCGCCGACGGTCAGCACGTCGGGGGCGCAGCCGGGCGAGGAGACGGTGCCCGGAGCCGGGCCCGTGTTGCCGGCGGCGACGACGAACAAGGTGCCCTTGTTCTGGGCGAGTTCCTGGGCGGCGACGCTCATCGGGTCGGTGCAGTCGGTGGGTACGGGGCTGCCGAGACTCATGGAGACCACGTCGGCGCCCTGGGCGACGGCCCACTCCATGCCGGCGATGATCCAGGAGGCGGCGCCGGACCCGGAGTCGTCGAGCACCTTGCCGTTGAGGAGGTCCGCGCCCGGCGCGACGCCCTTCTTCGTGCCGTCGCTCGCCGCGCCCGACCCACCGACGGTGGAGAGGGTGTGCGTGCCGTGGCCCTGGTGGTCGGCGGCCGTCGCGGAGTCGGTGAAGTTCTCCGCGGCGACGATCCGGCCCTTGAGGTCGGGGTGCTCGGCGTCGGCGCCGGTGTCGAGGACGGCGACCTTGGTGCCCCTGCCGTCGAAGCCGGCGGCCCATGCCTCGGGGGCGTGGACCTGCCGGGTCGAGCGTTCCAGGGTGGCCTGGACCTTGCGGTCGAGCCAGAGCTTCCTCAGGCCGGTGCCGGACCGGGCGGTGGGGGCGTCGACGTCGGCCCAGAAGGTGGCGGCCTGCCGCTTGTCGGCCGTGAGGGCGACACCGTCGACGGCCTTGAGGACCGCGCCGCGCCGGGCTCCGCGCGGGGCCGCCGGGACGGAGCGGGCGAGGTCGGAGCCGTAGACGGCGATCAGGGGCAGCGTCGTGGAGGAGGCGTCGTCGTAGCCCTGCCGGATCAGGCCGGTGACGTTGAAGAGTTCCTCGTCGACGCGGCCCGCGGCGAGGGCGGCGGTGGCGCCCTCGGGGTAGACGTACAGGTCCTGGCCCGAGCGGCGGGTCTGGACGAAGGGCACGGTCCCGTCCTGGCGGGGCAGGGCGGCGGCGGCCGGGTTCCCGGCCTCGTCGTGGGTGACCAGCACCTGGTCGCCCGTGACGAGGGTGACGGTGGCGGTCCGGTCCCCCGCGCGGGCGTGGGCCGCGCTGCCGGTCAGCGGTCGATCACCGGCCGGGCCGTCCTGTGGCGCGGCGGCCGTGGACGGCGCGACAGCGGTGACGGCCAGGACGGCGGCGGTCGCCGCCCCCAGGGCCGTACGCGAGATCGGGCGCATCGCTCTCCCCCTCTGATTCCGGTCAAGGGCAGGCGAAAAGGCCCGTGTCCGGAGACTGTCGGTGCTGCGGTGGCGCCACATTGGCAGAGGTGAGGGTGGTGCAGGGATGATGTGCGCGGCGGGAATGCGCCGTGGCCGATTCCCGCCAGGGCACCGACGGAACGAATGCGTCCGGTGAACGTCCCGGGAATGTCCGGGACGTCCTGGGACGTCCGGCGAGGGGTGGGGCAGCGATGCTGGGAGCGATAGGTCTCGACGAGCGGCAGGAGTCCGCGTACCGCGCGCTCGTCGCGCTGGGCGCGGCCGAGGTGACGGACCTGGCGCACCGGCTGGCGCTGCCCGAGACGGACACAGAGCGGGCGCTGCGGCGGTTGGAGTCGCAGGGGCTCGCCGCGCAGTCCTCGGCGCGGACCGGGCGGTGGGTCGCGGCGCCGCCGGGGGTGGCGCTGGGCGCGCTGCTGACGCAGCAGCGCCACGAGCTGGAGCAGGCGGAGCTGGCGGCGGCGCTCCTCGCCGAGGAGTACCGGGCGGAGGCGGCGGAACCGGCCGTCCACGACCTCGTCGAGGTGGTGACCGGCGCGAGCGCCGTGACCCACCGGTTCCTCCAGCTGCAGCTGGGCGCGACGGAGGAGGTCTGCGCGCTGGTGACGGGCAAGCCGATCGCGGTGACCGGCATGGAGAACGACGCGGAGGAGCTGGCGGCCGGGCGGGGCGTGCGCTACCGGGTGGTCGTGGAGCGGGAGGTGATGAGTCTGCCCTCGGGGATCGTGGAGCTTTCGGCGGCGCTGAGCCGCGACGAGCAGATCCGGGTGGTGGACCGGGTGCCCACGAAGCTGGTGGTGGCGGACCGGTCGCTGGCGATGGTCCCGCTGACGGGCCGGGGCGCGGAGCCCGCGGCTCTCGTCGTGCACGCGAGCGGGCTCCTGGAGTCCTTGATGGGTCTCTTCGAGGCGGTCTGGCGGGACGCGCTTCCGCTGCGGCTGGGGGCGGGCGCGCAGGTCACCGAGACGGAGGTGCCGGGCCCGGACGCGACCGACCTGGAGATCCTCTCGCTCCTCCTGGCCGGCATGACGGACGCGAGCGTGGCCAAGCAGCTCGACCTGGGGCTGCGGACGGTGCAGCGCCGGGTGAAGGGTCTGATGGAGCTGACGGGCGTGACGACGCGGCTCCAGCTGGGCTGGCACGCGTACGAGAAGGGGTGGGTGGCGCGCGGGTGACGCCATCGGTGCGCGGCTGCGGGTGACGGCCACTCGGGCTCCGTAGGACCGCCCGCCCGGACCGGCTGACGACCGCTCCCACCGGGTTCGGCTCGCTCCCTGTGACCGCCCGTCCGGGCCGGCTGACGACCGCCCCCGCCGGGTTCGGCCCACCCCCCGTACGTACGCCGCGATCTGCGAGAAGATCATCCGTCCTGCACGCTGGGCAGATGGGTGTGTGGCAGCTGTTGCTCGTCGCGATGGTGATGCTGCTCGGCCTGTTCGGGGTGCTGGCCCCCGGCGTGCCGGGGCCGTGGCTGGTGTGGGCCGCCATGCTCTGGTGGTCCCTGAACGAGCAGAGCGGGCTCGCCTGGATCCTGCTCGTCTCCTCGACCGCGCTGCTCCTGCTCACCCAGGTGGTCGTGTGGCAGCTGCCGCAGCGCCGGATCCGCGGGGTCGGCATCACCCGGCGAATGGTGACCTACGCCGGCGTCGGCGCGTTCCTGGGCTTCTTCCTGGTACCGGTGCTCGGCGCGATCCCGGGATTCATCGGCGGGATCTACCTCTCCGAGCGGCTCCGTCTGGGCGGCCACGGCCAGGCCAGGGCCTCCACCAGGACGGTGATGCGCGCGGCGGGGACGAGCATCCTGGTGGAGCTCTTCTCCTGCCTGCTGATCGTGGGGGCCTGGTTCGGCGCAGTGATCGGGGCCTGAGGTCCGCGTCCGCCCGATCTCGCGGCTACGCCGGGAGATCGATCTGGTACCTGATGAAGCCGGTGTTGCGGGCCACCTGGTCGTAGAGACGGCGGGCGGTGGTGTTGGACTCCTGCGTGTTCCAGTAGACCCGGTCGCAGCCCTGCTCCTTCGCCCATTCCGTCACGGCGGCGATCAGGGCGCGGGCGACGCCCTTGCCGCGCGCCTCGGGATCGGTGAAGAGGTCCTGGAGGTAGCAGACGTCCGGTCCCGAGGTGCTGGGGTGGACGAAGAAGTGGGTGAAGCCGACGACGCGGCCGTCGAGCCGGGCGACCCGGGCGTGCAGCCGAGTGCCGTCCTGGAACGCGGCCCAGGCCCGCTCGTACGTCGCGGCGGGCTCGCTGCGGCCGTAGAAGTCGATGTACGCGCGGAAGAGCCGCTCCCAGGCGTCACGGTCGTCGGGCCCGAGCAGGTCTGTGCTGATCATGGACTCATTCTGCCGGTACGGGGACGAGCTCCAGGTACCGGAGGGCGTAGGACCGCCAGGGCCGCCATGCCTCGGCGTCGGGGCCGCCGTCGGGGGCCACGTCGGGGTCGCCGAGGGCGCGCATCCGGATGAGGGCCGCCCGGGCGGCGGTGACGCCGGGGACGGCCCGCAGGGCCCGTTCGGCCTCGTCGCGGTCCGCGCCCGGATCCAGGCGTACGGCTCCGGTGGCGAGCGCCTCCGCGAGCGGGCCGACCACGGGGTGGGCGGTGAGCGCGGCGGGCTCGGGGAAGAGATGGGTGAGGCTTCCGCAGGGGCTGTCCAGGGGCGTGCCGTGGGCCGTGACCAGCCGCGCCGCCTCCTCGGTGCCGGTCAGCGTCCGTACCGCGAACTCCTCGGGGTCGGCGGCGCCCGGCGACCGCAGGCCGGGGCGGGCCGCGACCCGTGCGGCGAGCCGCGGGTCGGCGGCGAGGCGCTCGCCGACGGCGTGGGGATCGGCGTCCAGGTCGAGCAGCCGGCGCAGGCGCTGGACGGCGGTGGTCAGGTCGCGCAGGTCGGTGAGGTGGATGCGGGCCTCCAGCCAGGGCCCGGCGGAGCGCTCGTCGACGGAGACGATGCCGGTGCCGTACGGGAGACGGAGCGTACGGCGGTAGGTGCGCGCCCCGGGGGCGCCGAGCACCTCCTCGACGTGCGGCAGGGCTTCGGCGGCGAGCAGCTGGAAGACCTCTCGGGCGGCGTACGGTCCGCGGTGGGCGAGGCGCAGCGGCACCCCGGCGGCGAGCGCGGCGCGGGGGCCGGTGCCGGTGCCGGACTCGGTGCGCAGCTCGGAGGGGGTACGGGCGTAGACGCGGCGGATGGTGTCGTTGAACTGGCGCACGCTGGCGAAACCGGAGGCGAAGGCGATCTCCGTGATGGGGAGCCCGGTGGTCTGCAGGAGCAGTCGGGCGGTGTGGGCGCGCTGGGCGCGGGCGAGGGCGACGGGGCCCGCGCCGAGTTCTGCGGTGAGCTGCCGTTGGACCTGCCGGGCGCTGTAGCCGAGCCTGCCGGCGAGGCCGGGCACGCCCTCCCGGTCGACGACGCCGTCCCCGATCATCCGCATGGCGCGACCGACGACGTCGGCGCGGACGTTCCACTCGGCGGACCCGGGCACGGCGTCGGGCCGGCAGCGGCGGCAGGCCCGGAAGCCGTGGCCCTGGGCGGCGGCCGCGGTGGGGAAGAAGGTGACGTTCTCGCGCTTGGGTGTGACGGCGGGGCAGCTGGGACGGCAGTAGATGCCGGTGGTCTCGACGCCGAAGAAGAACGCTCCGTCGAACCGGGCGTCCCGGCTGCTGACCGCCTCGTAACGGGTGTCCTCGCTGGTCTCCTGGTCGCTCACGAGATCCAGTGTGCGGGAGCCCGGAGCGCCGGGCTGGCGGTTTTCGGACACCGCACTGACACCGGGGGCCGGTCGTGCGCCGATCAGTCATCGGCCCACGACCGGCCCTCGGGTTCCGTCCTCGGGCTCCGTCCTCGCGCTGCGTCCTCGGGTTCAGGCCGGCGGCCGGTCCGTACGACCGGCCGCCGTGGCCGGCGCCCCGTGGTGACTACCGCCCGCGGGCGCCGCGCTTGGCCTCCAGCGCCGCCCGGCCCTCCGCGCCCTTCCGCTTCCAGTCCTTGAGCATCTCGGCACGGAGCCGGGCGTCGGTCTTGGCGACGATGCGCTGGTTCTCGCGCAGCAGCTTGCGGTAGCTCTCCAGCCGGCGCACCGACAGGGAGCCGTCCTCGACCGCCGCCGTCACCGCACAGCCCGGTTCCGACTCGTGGGCGCAGTCCTGGAAGCGGCAGTCCTCGGCCAGCTGCTCGATCTCCGAGAAGACCTGGCCGACCCCGGTCTCGGCGTCCCAGAGTCCGACGCCGCGCAGACCGGGGGTGTCGATGAGGACGCCGCCGCCGGGCAGCACGAGCAGGTTGCGCGTGGTCGTGGTGTGGCGGCCCTTGCCGTCCACGTCACGGGCGGCCCGGACCGTCATCGCCTCTTCCCCGAGCAGGGTGTTGGCGAGCGTGGACTTGCCGGCGCCGGACGTCCCGAGCAGCACGCTCGTCCCGCCGCCCACGACCGCGCCGAGGACGTCGAGTCCCTCACCGGTCTGCGCGCTGACGGGCAGCACCTGCACTCCTGGAGCCACGGACTCCACGTCCTCCACGAGGTAGGAGAGCCCGACCGGATCGGGAACGAGGTCGGCCTTGCTGAGCACGACGAGGGGCTGCGCGCCGGACTCCCAGGCCAGGGCCAGGAAGCGTTCCACCCGGCCGAGGTCCAGCTCGACGGCGAGCGAGACGGTGATGATCGCGTGATCGACGTTGGCGGCGAGGATCTGGCCCTCGGACCGCTTGGACGACGTGGACCGCGCGAACGCCGTGCGGCGCGGCAGCAGGGTCCGTACGTACTGGGGATCCCCGGCCGCGTCGACGGCGACCCAGTCGCCCGTGCAGACGACCTTCAGCGGGTCGCGGGGAACGACGAACTCGGTGTCACCGCGGACGGTCCCGACGGGGGTGACCACGTCGCACTGACCGCGGTCGACGCGCAGGACGCGGCCGGGCAGCAGTCCCTGCCGGGCGTACGGGGCGAACGCGGCTTCCCAGCCCTCGTCCCAGCCGTACGGAGCGAGAGCGTGCGAAGCCGAAGCCGAAGCCTGAGGAGAGGCCGAAGCGTGGAGAGAAGTTGCGGCCTCGAGAGAGGAGAAAGACAAGGGGTGACCCTTCACAAGGGTGGCCCCGGCACGCGCCCATCGGCGCGCAGAAGGAAGGAAGGTCAGCCGGAGACCACGGAGGTGGAGTTGATGAGCTTCGGGATGAGGGCAGAGCCCGTCGTCATGACAGCCATCGGTCACACCTCCTGGTTCACACACGTCTGGGCCGCGGCGGCCTGCCGGCCGCCGGGAACGACCGCAACATTAGTGACAGGCTCACGCGGCGCGCCAACCCTTTTTCCGCGGTCTGGGGAAGGAAGTTTCCGGCCAGACTTTGCATGACCATGCGCGATCCTGCATACTCTTCCTATGTCCAAGGTCCTCACCTCCCTGCCCGCCGGCGAGCGCGTCGGCATCGCCTTCTCCGGCGGCCTCGACACCTCGGTCGCGGTCGCGTGGATGCGCGACAAGGGTGCCGTCCCGTGCACCTACACCGCCGACATCGGCCAGTACGACGAGCCCGACATCGCCTCGGTGCCCGGCCGTGCCAAGACCTACGGCGCCGAGATCGCGCGCCTGGTCGACTGCCGCGCGGCGCTCGTCGAGGAGGGCCTGGCCGCACTCACCTGCGGGGCGTTCCACATCCGCTCCGGCGGGCGCGCCTACTTCAACACCACGCCGCTCGGCCGCGCCGTGACGGGCACGCTCCTCGTCCGGGCGATGCTCGAGGACGACGTCCAGATCTGGGGCGACGGCTCGACGTTCAAGGGCAACGACATCGAGCGGTTCTACCGTTACGGTCTGCTCGCCAACCCGCACCTGCGGATCTACAAGCCCTGGCTGGACGCGGACTTCGTGACCGAGCTCGGCGGCCGCAAGGAAATGTCGGAGTGGCTCCTCGCCCACGACCTGCCCTACCGCGACAGCACGGAGAAGGCGTACTCCACCGACGCCAACATCTGGGGCGCCACCCACGAGGCGAAGACCCTGGAGCACCTGGACACCGGCGTGGAGACCGTGCAGCCGATCATGGGCGTGCGGTTCTGGGACCCGTCGGTCGAGATCGCCACCGAGGACGTGACGATCGGCTTCGACCAGGGCCGCCCCGTGACGATCAACGGCAAGCAGTTCGGCTCGCCCGTCGACCTCGTGATGGAGGCCAACGCCATCGGCGGCCGGCACGGCATGGGCATGTCGGACCAGATCGAGAACCGGATCATCGAGGCCAAGAGCCGCGGCATCTACGAGGCGCCCGGCATGGCCCTGCTGCACGCCGCGTACGAGCGTCTGGTCAACGCGATCCACAACGAGGACACCCTCGCCCAGTACCACAACGAGGGCCGGCGCCTCGGGCGGCTGATGTACGAGGGCCGCTGGCTGGACCCGCAGGCGCTGATGGTGCGGGAGTCGCTGCAGCGCTGGGTCGGCTCGGCCGTCACCGGCGAGGTGACGCTGCGGCTGCGGCGCGGTGAGGACTACTCGATCCTCGACACCACCGGCCCCGCGTTCAGCTATCACCCGGACAAGCTGTCCATGGAGCGCACCGAGGACTCCGCGTTCGGTCCGGTGGACCGGATCGGTCAGCTCACCATGCGCAACCTGGACATCGCCGACTCGCGCGCCAAGCTGGAGCAGTACGCCGGCCTGGGCCTGATCGGCACCGGCAGCCCCTCCATCGGCGCCGCCCAGGCGGCCGCGACCGGGCTGATCGGCAGCATGCCGGAGGGCGGCGCGGAGGCCATCGCCTCCCGCGGCGAGGTCACCGAGGACGACGAGCTGCTGGACCGCGCGGCGATGGAGTTCGGCACGGACTGACGCCGCCGGACCCACGGGGAACGGACCATCGGAAGGCCGGCTGGGCGCCCACGGCGCCGAGCCGGCCTTTTCCGTGCCACCCGGCGCTGCCGGAGCCGTACGGTCCCGTCTTCGGGGGGGGTGACGGCTCAGACGACGACCACGTCGACCGCCGCCACCGGGTTGCAGCCGTAGCCCTGGGCGTTCCACGGCGCTCGCGGTGGCTGGGTCTCGCCGTGCGCGTCCGTCGCCCGGGCCAGCAGCCGGTACCGGCCAGGTCTCCGGGGTGTCCACCGGTACGACCAGCCGGTCCAGGCGTACGGTCCGGTCGGCGGCTCGAGGTCGGCGTCGTGCCAGGCCGTGTCGTCGGCGCGCCCCTGTCCCGGCACTTCCTCGTCCTCGTGCTCGGCCCGCACCTGGACCCGTCCCACGGCCGGTCCGGCGCCCGACCAGGCCCGGCCGCGCACGACGGTCTGTGTGCCGCGCCGGAGATCGTCGTCCGGCTCGGGTGCGGTGATGAGGGCCTTGACCCGGATCGTCGAGACGGGCCCTTCGGGGATGCCCCGGGACGCGACGTACACGTACTCCTCGGTCTGGAAGACGCCCGTGAAGGGCTGCGTGACGGCCCTCGCCCCGGTCAGCCACTTCACGTCGGCGACGGCGTACCGGCCGGGAACGACGAGACGGACCGGGGCGCCGTGCTCGGGCGGGAGAGGCTCGCCGTTCAGATGGGTGGCGAGGAGGGTGTCCGGGTGGAGGGCCTCGGCGAGCGGGAGGCTGCGTTCGAAGGCGGCCCGCCGGCCGTGCACGCTGCCGGCGTCGGCCCCGGAGAAGACGAACTCGACGGTCTCCGGCGCGACTCCGGCGCGCTCGGCGACGAGGCGGAAGGGGACGCCCGCGAACCGGACGCAGCCGACCGCGCGTTCGCCCCAGGGCAGCCCCGGCGGGCGGGGCGTCATCAGGGCGCGGCCGTTGCCCGCGCACTCCAGGACGACGTCGAACTCCCGGCGCCCCTCGCGTCCGAGGGCGAGCAGCGCCTCGTAGTCGAGGGTGAGCGGCGTGGTCACCGCCCCGCCGACGCGCAGCCGCCAGCGGTCGACGGCCGTCGGCGGCACGCCGAAGTGGTCCCGTACGAACAGGGCGTCGGCGGGAGTGAGTCGCTCGGCCAGCGCGGCCCTCGGCGTCTGGGCGTTGTACGGGTCGGTGGTCACGGTCTCGGGTGCCCAGGCGGTGGCGCCGGGCCCCCGGGGAACGGCCGATGCGGTCATGCCGGCACCTCCGTCGGGACCGGGGTCAGGGCCTGCGGCCGGGCCGGCCGTCCGGGCGCGGTCCTGTTCCAGCGTACGTCCGGGCCGCCCCGGTCACCCCAGGGGACGTCAGGAGCACGCACCGCGTCCGATTCGTACAAGACCGGCGCTGCCCCACCCGCCTACCGTGCCCCCATGAACACACCACCACGTCTCGACGTCATCGGCCTCGTCGTCTCCGACATGGCCGCCTCCCTCGCGTTCTACCGTCGGCTCGGACTGGAGATCCCCGCCGGGTCCGAGAGCGCGCCGCATGTGGAGGCCGCCCTGCCCGGGGGGATGCGGATCGCGTGGGACACGGAGGAGGTCATCCGCTCCTTCGATCCCGGCTGGTCCCGTCCCGAGGGTGGCGACCGGATCGGGCTCGCGTTCCGCTGCGCCTCGCCCCAGGAGGTGGACGCCACGTACGAGTCGTTGGTCGCGGCCGGCTACCGGGGGCACCTCAAGCCGTGGGACGCCGTGTGGGGGCAGCGCTATGCCGTCGTGCTCGACCCGGACGGCTGCGGGGTCTCCCTCTTCGCCCAGGCCGAGGCATAGGCGGACAGCGTCGTGCCGGCCAGCGCCCGCGTCTCGCGCGCCAGATGGGCCTGGTCGGCGCAGCCCGCGCCGAGCGCCGCCTCGGCGTACGGAAGGCCGGCCCTGACCAGGGCGAGCGCCCGCTGGAGGCGGAGGATCCGGGCGAGGGTCTTGGGACCGTAGCCGAACGCGTCGAGCGACCGGCGGTGCAGCTGCCGGGCCCCGAGCCCGGCGGCCTCGGCGGCCTCGGCCACCGGCCGGCCCGCGCGGAGCCGCCGTACGACGGCCCGCAGCAGCGGATCGGGGGGCGGCACGTCCGCGGCCCGGCGCAGGACGAGGTCCTCCAGGGCGACGGCGGGATCCGGTGCCTCGGCGAGGCGTTCGCCGAGCCGCCGCGCCCGGGCCTCGCCCCACAGCGTCCCGAGCTCGACCCGCCGGTCGCGCAGCTCTCTCGCCGGTACGCCGAGCAGTGCGGGGGCGTCACCGGGGGCGAAGCGGATCGCGGCGCAGCGGCTCGCGCCACCCTCGGGGACGTACGCGGCGGTGTCGGGGCCCGCGACGAGCAGCCGGCCGTCGCACCACAGCAGGTCCATGCAGCCGTCGGGCAGCACGGGCACGGGTTCGCTCCCGGCCGGGGGTGCGAAGGTCCAGACGACCGCGCCGTCCAGCCGCGCGGGGCGTTCCTCGTACGCGCGCTTCTCCCGCACACGCTCCCCCTGAACGCGTTGCGACCGCACACGCTCCCCCTGAACGCGTTGCGACCGCACGCGTTCCCCCGCCCTGCGTTCCGACCGCACGCCACCCTCCTCCACGCCGGCGAGCGTCATCCTCAGTCCTTCTCCCAGCCGGAGTGCAGGCGCGACTTGACGTCGTCGGGAGGCAGGAAGCGGGACCAGCGTTCGGGGAACTCCGACGGCATGTCCGGGTCGTCCTCGTCGACGTCGTCCGCCTCCGCGCGCAGCCGGGCGACGAGGTCGGCGGCCTGCGCGACGCGCGCTCGCTCGCTGGCCTCGCGGGCGGCGGCGGTGGCGACGGAGGGCCAGACGCGGTCGATCGCCGCGTTCACCGCCGCGCCGACAAGCACCGCGAAGGCCGAGATGCCGATCCAGAGCAGAACGGCGATCGGCGCGGCGAGGGAGCCGTAGATCGTGGGGCCCTCGACCTGGCTGGTCAGGTAGATCCGGAGCAGGAAGCTGCCGAACACCCACATCCCGAGAGCCACCAGAGCTCCCGGGATGTCCTCGATCCAGGGGGAGCGGACGGGGACGGACACGTGGTACAGCGTGGTCAGGAAGGCGATGGAGAGCAGGATGACGACCGGCCAGTACAGGACGGCGACGACTTCCGTGCCCCAGGGGATCAGCTCCACCACCCGGTCCGGGCCGACCACGGCGAGCGGCAGCACGACCGCGCCGATGACCAGCGCCACGATGTAGAGCAGGAAGGCCAGGAGCCGGGTCTTGACGATGCCGCGGTGCCCGTCGAGTCCGTACATCACCGTGATGGTGTCGATGAAGACGTTCACGGCGCGCGAACCCGACCAGAGGGCGATGGCGAAGCCGAGGGAGATCAGTTCGGGGCGTTTGCCCTGGGTGACGTCTTCCAGGAGGGGCTTGGCGATGTCACGGACGCCGCGGTCGGAGAGGACCGTTCCGGCGGCGCGGAGGATGTTCTCCTGGATGCTCGCGACGGTGTCGGTGTTGGTCCAGTCGTCGGCGTAGCCGAGGAGGGCGATCAGTCCGAGCAGCAGCGGGGGCAGGGACAGGAGGGTGAAGAACGCCGCCTCGGCGGCGAGGCCGAGGATGCGGTACTCGATGCACGAGTTGACGGTGTCCTTCAGGAGCAGCCAGACCATCTTCCGCTTGGAGACGTTGCGGTAGAGGACTCGCGCACGGTGGAGTCTGCCCCCGGGCCGCCGCTCGGGTGTTTCGTTTGCTGCCTGCACCTCCTTACCGTATCGGCATGGCAGCCACCACCCACACAGTGACCAATCAGGCTCCGCCCCTGGTCGGATACGACGCCTTCACGTCCGACCGCGCCCTGGCGGAGGCCGTCGAGCGTCATCTGGATCCGGAGGTCTTCGAGGAGGCACACGGGGAACTCGTGTCCCAGGGCCAGTCCGTCGGCACCGTCCAGGCGCAGGGATGGGGGCGGCTCGTCAACGAGAATCCGCCCCTCCTGCGGACGCACGACCGGTACGGGAACCGGATCGACGAGGTCGAGTTCCATCCCGCGTGGCACCGGCTCCTGGGGCGCGCGGTCGGCGGCGGGCTCACCAATGCGTGGGGCCGTCCGGGTGGTCATGTGCGGCGCGCGGCCGGATTCGTCCTGGCGACGCAGACCGAGGCCGGGCACGGGTGCCCGCTCTCGATGACCCACGCCGCGGTGCCCGCGCTGCGGACGGACCCCGCGCTCGCCGCCGTCTGGGAGCCGCTGCTCACCTCGCGCATCTACGAGGAGGGGCTGCGGCCGCCCACCGAGAAGACCGGTGTGCTTCTCGGGATGGGGATGACGGAGAAGCAGGGCGGCAGTGACGTGCGGGCGAACACGACCGAGGCCCGCCCGGTGTCCGGGACCGGCGAGTACGTCCTGACCGGGCACAAGTGGTTCTGCTCGGCGCCGATGTCGGACGGGTTCCTGGTCCTCGCCCAGGTATCCCCCTCGCAGGGAGAGGGGGGCCTGACCTGTTTCCTGGTGCCCCGGGTCCTGGAGGACGGCACGCGCAACGCGTTCGCGATCCAGCGGCTCAAGGACAAGCTCGGGAACCGGTCGAACGCCTCCGCCGAGGTGGAGTTCGACGGGACGACCTGGGCGCGCCGGGTCGGGGAGGAGGGCCACGGGGTCCGCACGATCATCGAGATGGTCGCGGCGACCCGGCTGGACTGCGTGCTGGGCTCGGCGGCGCTGATGCGGCAGGCGCTGGTGCAGGCCCTGCACCACACCACGTACCGCCACGCGTTCGGCGGGCCGCTGATCGACAAGCCGCTGATGCGCAATGTGCTGGCCGATCTGGCGCTGGAGTCGGAGGCGGCGACGGTGCTGGGGATCCGGCTGGCGGCGGCGTACGACGCGGACACGGAGGCCGAGCGGGCTTTCGCGCGGATCGCGGTGCCGGCGGCGAAGTACTGGGTGACGAAGCGGTGCACGCCGATGGTGGCGGAGGCGCTGGAGTGCCTGGGCGGCAACGGCTATGTGGAGGAGTCGGGGATGCCCCGGTTGCTGCGCGAGTCGCCGCTCAACTCGATCTGGGAGGGCTCCGGCAACGTCCAGGCGCTGGACGTGCTGCGCGCGTTGCGGACGGAGCCGGCGGCGCTCAACGCCTTCCTGACGGAGGTCGGCGCGGCGCGGGGCGCGGATCACCGGCTCGACGGGGCGATCAGGGGGATGCTGACCGAGCTGGCCGATCTGGACGGCATCGAGGGCCGGGCCCGGCGGCTCGTGGAGCGGATGGCGCTGGTGCTGCAGGGCTCGCTGCTGGTGCGGTGGGCGCCGGCGGAGGTGGCGGACGCGTTCTGCGCCGCGCGGCTCGGCGGCGACGGCGGCTCGGCGTTCGGGACGCTGCCGACGACTCTGGATCTGCGGGCCGTGGTGGAGCGGGCGCGGGTGGAAATCTGAACCCACGTTCGACGCTGCGGGACGCGGGGAGAGGTCTGAACGCTGCGGGGCGCGGGTGGGAAGCGGGCGGTCCTCCTGGCAGAAGCCGAGGGTGGTGCTGCGCCGACACGGCACCACCCTCCGCTGTGACCCACCCTCATGCACCGGACGGCTGACTGCCAGAGTTGCAAAGGGTTGCAGGATTACCCGAACCGCCCTTCGCCGGGCAGTCCCGGGCGGCACGATGGGCACCGACACTCCGTCAGCTCGACCCACGACAGCGCAGAACCGATACAGCACCGCAGGTGGCTGGGAGAGACCGATGAAGAACACTCAGCTGGACATGAACCGGCTCGCCGCCATGGACGCCGCCCAGGCGACCCGGCTGCTGCACCGGGTACGGGAGGAGACGCTGGCCGGCCGCACGCCGCCGATCGCGCCCCGCCCCGTCATCGACGCCTCCTGGCGACGGATGTTCCGGCTCGGTCTGGACCCGGACCAGGGCACCAGGAGTGCGCTGCTCGAACGGGACGAACTGGAGGAACGACGGCGTACGACCGTGCTGGGCGAGGTGATGCGCACGCTGAGCGGCGGGCTCGCCGGGATCGCGGACGCCTCCCTGCAGATCATGGTGGTCACCGACGAGCACGGCCGCGTGCTGTGGCGCGAGGGCAACCGCGCCGTGCTGCGCCAGGCCAACGGCATCTGCCTGGAGGAGGGCGCGGCGTGGAGCGAGCACGCCACCGGTACGAACGCGGTGGGGACGGCGCTCGCGATGCGGCGGGCGGTCCAGGTGCACTCGGCCGAGCACTACGTCCACACGCTCCACAACTGGACCTGCGCCGCGGCTCCGGTGCACGATCCGCGCGACCAGCGGTTGCTGGGGATCGTGGACGTGAGCGGTCCGGCCTCCAGCTTCCATCCGGCGACCCTGGCGCTGGTCGGCTCGGTGGCCCAGCTCGCCGAGGCGGAGATGCGCGAGCGCCATCTGCGGTCCATCGAGCGGCTGCGCTCGGTGGCCGCGCCGATCCTGTGCCGGGTGGGCGGCCGGGCGGTGGCGGTGGACGCGCACGGATGGACGGCGGCGGTGACCGGGATGGCCCCGGTGGACCGGATCGCGCTGCCGAAGTCCTTCCGGGCGGGGCGCGCCTGGCTGCCGTCGCTGGGGATGTGCGCGGTGGAGCCCCTGCCGGGCGGCTGGCTGCTGCGGCTCGAGGAGGAGGCCCGGGGGGCGACGGCGGACGCGGTCGCGGCGAGCCGGGTGGTCCTGGACCTGAGCCGGCCGCGCCGCTGGTCGGTGGCGGTGTCGGGGGCGGCGGGCAGCTGGACGCAGGAGCTGAGCCCGCGTCATGCCGAACTGCTGTACGTCCTGGCCCGGCACCGTGACGGCCGGACGGCGGCGGAGCTGGCGGAGGACGTGTTCGGCGACCGGACGAGGACGGTGACGGTACGGGCCGAGATGTCGCGGATCCGCCGGAATCTGGCGAGCGTGCTGGCCCACCGCCCGTACCGCTTCAGCGAGGAGGTCGACGTCGAGGTGGTCACCCCGGCCGACCCGAGCGACCTCCTCCCCCACTCCACGGCCCCGGCGGTCCACGCCGCGCGCCGGGGGCACAGGGAGACGGGGTGAGGGGCGCGGTGCTCCGGCCCGCCCCCTCGTGCGGGGGGGGGGGGGGGACGGACGCACTGGAGGCGGGTCCGCCGGTGACGGTCCGCTCCCGGGGCGGGCGCCCGGCGGTGACGGTCCGCTCGCCGGGCGGGCGCCTGGCGGCTGGAGCGCGCACGGTCGACGTCGCACGGAGCCGGCCCGGGCGTCCGGCGGTCGCCCGCCGGTCGTCCCTCACGCTCGGGCTGTCAGGTCCTCCGCCCTCGGCGGGTTCGCGCCGCGGACGGCGCAGGTGGCCGCCGCGACCCGTGTGCCGAAGGCGGCGGCCTCGTCCAGGGTCCGGCGGTCCAGGGTGTCCAGCCGGCCGCCGAGCGCACCGGACGCGTGCAGGCGGTGCAGCAGGCCGGCCGTGAAGGCGTCGCCCGCGCCGACGGTGTCGACGACATCGACCCGCGGGGCGGGAAGGACGCTGCGGACGCCGTCGTACGAGACGAGGGCGCCGGCCGCGCCGAGCGTGACGACCACCAGGGGGACGCCCGCCCGGTGCCAGGTGTCGCAGGCCGCCTCCGGCGCCGTGCCCGGGTGGAGGTGGGCCAGATCGTCCTCGCTGAGCCGGAGGATGTCCGCGAGCGCGCACCAGCGCGGCAGCCGCGCGCGGTAGCGCTCGGGCGCGACGAGCAGGGGACGCACATTGGGGTCGAGGGAGATCGTGGTCGTGGGTCGCAGCTCGGCCAGCAGGTCCTCGGCGGCCGCGGCGCCCGGCTCCCGTACCAACGTCAGGGAGCCGGTGTGCAGGCACTCGGGGTCCAGCCCGCGCACCGGGGCGAGTTCCTGACGCGTCCACTGCCAGTCGGCGGTGGCGTCGGCGTGGAAGGTGTACTCGGCCGCACCGTCCGGGCCGAGGCCCGCGATCGCGAGCGTGCTGGGCTCGGCGGCGTCGGGGCAGAGGTCGATCCGGACACCGGACTCGCCGAGACGGCGGCGGAAGAGGCCGCCGAAGACGTCGCCGGAGAGCCGGGCCAGCAGGTGGGTGGGGGTGCCGAGGCGGGCGAGCGCGACGGCGGTGTTCGCCGGCCCGCCGCCGGGCAGCACGTCGAGCCGGAGGCCCGGTCCCACGGCGGCGCCGGGGATGGTCCCGGAGGCGTCGCGGGCGACGAAGGCGTCGGCGACGCATTCGCCGAGGACGGCCACGGGGCGGCGGGTCGCGGTCATGCGGGAGACCTTTCGGTGAGGGGGCCTGCGGCCGGAAGGGCCGGTCGGCCGTGAGCGGCCAGGAGCGGCCGTCGGTGCGTGGCCATTGGCCGGTGTCGCCTGCCCGGCCGCCGAAGGACGGCCCGGCAGACGACACCGGCCGACGGGGACGACGGCGGCCGGAAGAGCCAACCGGCCGACGGGGGCGGTCAGTCGGTCAGTCGGTCAGTCGGTCAGTCGGTCAGGACGGCGCTTCCCAGCGGGGTCAGCGAGGCGCTCCTGAGGTGCAGCAGGCCGCCCTCCGCCCCGAACTCGACCGCCTGGGACTCGCGATAGCGCGGATACACGCGGGCGGTCAGCGCCTCGCCGCCCCCGGTGAACACCTCCACCGACGAGCGGTCGATGAAGATGTCCAGGGCCAGCGTGCCGTCCGGGGCCGGCTCCACCCGCGTCCGGTACGTCGCGCGCGTGCCGTAACCGGCGCCGGTCGTGTCGAGCGAGAGCGTGCCGTCAGCCTTGTCGTAGCGCAGGACGGTCGCCTCCGCGGCGGATGCCTTGAGGCGCAGGGTGACCCTGTCGGCGGTGGTCCTCCTCAGGTCGAGGACGGCCTTGACCCGTGCCGTCTCCCCCCGGCCGAGGCGCCAGCCGCCCTTCACCGTCTTGTCGGTGACCCTGACCGGCGCTCCCTCGGCCAGCGAGTCGGCCGCCGCGACCGGGCGTTGCCCGAGGCGTCCGTCGGGCGAGAGGAACAGCTCACGGTGGAGGGACTGGGCACCGGCCCACCCGTTCACCCGGGTCGGCTCCTTGGCGTTCCAGTCGCTCATCCACGCCGTCATCAGCCGTCGCCCGGCGTCGTCGCGGTAGCTCTGCGCCGCGTAGACGTCGCCGCCTCCGTCGAGGATCCCGTGCCGCTCCGCGCGGAAGGCGCCGCCGTCGTAGTCACCGACGGCGTACCGCTGGAGGGACTGCCCGCCCTCGTTGGTGGAGTAGAGCAGGACCCACTTCCCGTCGAGCGGGAACAGGTCGGGGCACTCCCACATCGCGCCGGTCGTACCGTCACCCTCGGCGAGGACACCGGTGTACGTCCAGGCGCGCAGGTCGTCGGAGGCGTACAACTGCACCTTGCCGCGTCCGCCGTCGCCCGATCCGACGACCATCTTCCAGCGGCCGTCGACCGGGTCGCGGAAGACCTTGGGGTCGCGGAACCCGGCGGACGAGCCGGGCGGCGCCTCGGTGATGACCTCGGTCCCGGGTGTGAAGGTGACCCCGTCCGTGCTGGTCGTCACGGCGACGGTCTCCGGGATGGCCCCAGGGTGCGCGCCGGTGTCGGTGTACTTCGTGTACGCGACGGTCAGGGTGCCGTCGTCGTCGACGGCGCTGCCGCTGAACGCGCCGCTGTTGTCGGTGGGGGTCGCGCGCGGCGGAGGGGTGAGGGCGACGGGGAGCTCGCGCCAGTGGACGGCGTCGGGGCCCTCGGCGTGGGCCCAGTGCATGGGACCCCACAGAGGGGCGTCGGGGTGGTACTGGCTGAAGAGGTGGTGGCGGCCGCGCCATTGGATCACGCCGTTGGGGTCGTTGATCCAGCCCTGGTAGGGCGTGTAGTGGAACTGCGGGCGCAGCGGGTCGGCGGTGAAGTCCCGTGGAGCGCCGGGAGGGTGGGGCTGGTCGGCCTGGCCGAGGGCGCGGAAGGTGAGACCGTTGTCGTCCCGGACGGCCGCCTCTCCGGTGCGTACGTCGTCGAGGTTGACGTGGCCCCAGCCGCCGGTCTTGCGGTCGACGACCTCCAGGTGGACGCCCTGGCCGCGCCAGGCCGAGGTGTCCCAGACGATCCGGACGTACGCCTCGTCCTGGGGGCCGGTCTGCTTGCGGAGCACACGGCCGTCGCTGTCCCTGACCAGGGCGACGTAGAGGCGTTCGGGGTCCCAGCCGCCGCCGACGAGGAAGCTGATCCGGGCGGGCGCGGCGAAGGAGGAGGAGCGGAGGGTGCCGGTGGCGTCGTCGCCGGCAGCGGCGTGGCCCCAGAGGTGGTGGCTGCCCCGGTGGTGGAAGGGGCCTCCCCAGTAGGTGTCGGTGGCGGTGACGGCGGCCGGGCCGAAGGCGGTGCCCTCGGTGACCGTCCAGCCGGTGAGATCCCCTGTGTCGAAACCGGGGTTGACCGGCCCCGCTGCGAGGGGGCGAGGGGTCGCGGGCGGTGTGGCGTTCGCGCTGATGGGGGTGAACGCGGCGACGAGCAGGGCCGCGATGACGGTCAGGTGCGGTGCTTTCCAGCGGCTCATCCGGAAGCCTCCGTTGCCAACTCGTTACGGGTGAGGGGCATTGACGTTGCTCGCCGCGGAGTCCATCATCCTGGCCAGTCGATGTCAACGTTGACATAAGTCAACGATGACACCCCTGCGTCCCCTGAGGAGCCGCGCCATGAAGCGCACCGTCCGCACCGCATTCCCCCTCCTGGCCGGCCTGGCCGCCGGAGCCCTGCTGCTCACCGCCTGCGGCGAGGGAGCCCAGGGTTCCGGCGGGCCCGGGGGCAGCGGCGGCCCCGTCAAGGTCGGGCTGATCACCAAGACCGACACCAACCCGTTCTTCGTCAAGATGAAGGAGGGCGCGGAGGGCGCGGCGAAGCAGGCCGGGGCCGAACTGACCACGGCGGCGGGCAAGTTCGACGGTGACAACGAGGGCCAGGTCACGGCGATCGAGAACATGGTCGCGTCCGGGGTCAAGGGCATCCTGATCACCCCGAACGACTCCAAGGCGATCGTCCCCGCGATCGAGCAGGCCCGGAAGAAGGGGGTCCTCGTCATCGCGCTCGACAGCCCGACCGACCCGCAGACCGCCGCCGACGCGCTCTTCGCCACCGACAACCTCAAGGCCGGGGAGCTGATCGGCCGGTACGCCAAGGCCGCGATGGCGGGGAAGCCGGCCAGGATCGCCACCCTCGACCTCGCACCCGGCGTCGCCGTCGGACAGTTGCGGCACGACGGCTTCCTCAAGGGGTTCGGGCTTCAGAAGGGCGACCCGGCCGTCGTCTGCTCCCAGGACACCGGCGGCGACCAGGCCAAGGGCCAGACGGCCATGGAGAACTGCCTGCAGAAGGCCCCGGACATCAACGTCGTCTACACGATCAACGAGCCCGCCGCGCTGGGCGCGTACACGGCGCTCAAGGCGAAGGGCCGTGAGAAGGACGTCCTGATCGTCTCGGTGGACGGCGGCTGCACCGGCACCGAGGCGGTCAAGTCCGGGAAGATCGCCGCGACTTCGCAGCAGTATCCGCTGCTGATGGCCGCCAAGGGCGTCGACGCGGTCGTCGCATACGCCAAGGACGGCACGAAGGCGTCCGGTTACGTCGACACCGGCGTCACCCTCATCACCGACACGCCGGCCTCGGCGGTCCCGGCCAAGGACACGGCGTACGGCCTGGAGAACTGCTGGGGCTGAGCCCGCCCCGGGCCGGCCTCCTCGCACACCTGGCCGGCCGCCGACGGACCGAGCCCCTCGCCGGACCGAGCCCCTCGCCGGGCCGGGCCCCGACGTCCCCTTCCCCTGAGCCTCCGCCGCCCCCCATCCCAGAGCTTCCAAGGAGCCCCGTTGACCACCACCGCCGCACCGCCCTCCGCCGCCGCGCCGCCAGGGACGCCCGCGGCCCGCCGCACGGCGGGCAGGCTGCTCACCCATCCCACGACGGGCCCGCTCGTGGCCCTGCTCGTCGCCTGCGCGTTCTTCTCGTTCCAGAGCGAGCAGTTCCTCTCCGGCGGCAACCTCTCCCTCGTCGTCCAGCAGGTGATGGTCGTCGGCACCCTCGCCCTCGGCCAGACGCTGATCATCCTCACCGCCGGCATCGACCTGTCCTGCGGCGCCGTGATGGCCTTCGGCTCGATCGTGATGGCGAAGCTGGCCGCCGAGGGCGCCCTCCCGCCGCTCGTCGCGGTCGCCGCGGGCATCGGCGTCTGCGCGCTCTTCGGGCTCGCGAACGGCGCGCTCGTCACCTTCGTCAAGCTGCCGCCGTTCATCGTGACGCTCGGGATGCTCAACGTCGCCTTCGCGCTGACCCACATCTACTCCGAGGAACAGACGGTCACCGACCTCCCCGCCGCCCTCACGGGGTTGGGCGGGACCTTCCCGCTGGGCCGTACCGACATCACCTACGGCTCCGTGCTCACCATCGCGCTCTTCCTCTGCTTCGCGTACCTCCTCGGCCGCACGGCCTGGGGCAAGCACACCTACGCGCTCGGCAACAGCCCCGAGGTCGCCCGGCTCACCGGCATCCGCACCACCCGCCTCCAGCTCGGCATCTACACCCTGGCCGGGGTGATCTACGGCATCGCCGCGCTGCTGCTGATCTCCCGGACCGGTGTCGGCGACCCCAAGGCGGGCCAGACCGACAACCTGGACGCGATCACGGCCGTGGTCCTCGGCGGCACCAGCCTCTTCGGCGGGCGCGGCGCGGTCCTCGGCACGCTCGTCGGGGCGCTGATCGTCGGGGTGTTCCGCAACGGGCTCCAGCTGATGGGCGTCGGATCGATCTACCAGACCCTGATCACCGGCGGCCTCGTGATTCTGGCCGTGACCGTCGACCAGTTCTCCCGCAGGAAGGTCCGCCGATGACCACCACCCCCGGGGCGCCCCGCGACACCACCCCCGTCCTCAGGGCCCGCGGCCTCGTGAAGCGCTACGGCCAGGTCACCGCTCTCGACGGTGCCGACTTCGATCTGATGCCCGGTGAGGTGCTGGCGGTCATCGGGGACAACGGCGCCGGCAAGTCGAGTCTGATCAAGGCCCTCACCGGGGCGCTCCAGCCCGACGAGGGCACCCTCGAACTCGACGGGGCGCCCGTCCGGTTCCGCGATCCGGTGGACGCGCGCCGGCACGGCATCGAGACCGTCTACCAGGATCTGGCGGTCGCGGCCTCGCTCGACATCGCGAGCAACATGTTCCTGGGCCGCGAGGTCCGGCGGCGCGGGCCGCTCGGCTCGGTGTTCCGGATGCTGGACAACAAGAGGATGCGCGAGGAGTCGGCCGCGCACATGGCGGATCTGAAGATCGGGCTCCGGTCCCTCACGCAGGCCGTGGAGACGCTCTCCGGCGGCCAGCGGCAGGGGGTGGCGGTGGCCCGCGCGGTCGCCTGGGCCCGGCACGTGGTCGTGATGGACGAGCCGACGGCCGCGCTCGGGGTGAAGGAGTCGGGCCAGGTGCTCGACATGATCCGCCGGGTGCGGGACCGGGGCCTGCCCGTCGTCCTCATCAGCCACAACATGCCGCACGTCTTCGAGATCGCGGACCGGATCCACGTCCAGCGGCTCGGCCGGCGGGTGGCGCAGATCCGGCCGTCGGACCACTCGATGTCGGACGTGGTGGCGATCATGACCGGGGCCCTGACCGTGGCGCCCGAGAACGGCGGTACCGTCGGAGCCGAGCAACGCTGAATCGACGACGGAGATGCGGTGACCATGGGGAGCACCCGGCGGCCGACCCTGGCCGATGTGGCGGCACGGGTCGGCGTGACCCCGAAGACCGTGTCACGGGTGCTCAACGAGGACGGGCCGGTGTCCGAGGCGACCCGGGCGAAGGTGCTGGCGGTCGTCGAGGAGCTGGGCTTCCGCCCCAATCTCATGGCGCGCAACATGCGGGTGGGAGCCCGGGACTCGACGGTCGGCCTGGTCGTCCCGGACATGGGCAATCCCTTCTTCGGTACGGTCGCGGGCGGCGTCGAGGACGTCGTACGGGACCGGGGGCTCACCCTCCTTATGGGGTCGTCGGGTGAGCGCGAGCCGGTGGAACACGCGCTGATCACCACGTTCCTGGCGCGGCGGATCAGCGGTCTGCTGGTCGTCCCGGCGGCGGGCAGCGACCACCGCTTCCTGCGCCGGGAGCGGGAGAGCGGTCTGCCGGTGGTCTTCGTGGACCGGCCGGGCACGGGCCTCGCGGCGGACGCGGTGGTCAGTGCGAACGAAGAGGGCGCGCGGGCGGGCGTGGCGCATCTGATCGCGTACGGGCACCGCCGGATCGCCTTCATCGGCGACCGGCCGGCCACGCTCTACACGCGCAAGACCCGGCAGCGCGGCTACCGGTCGGCGCTGGAGGAGGCGGGGATCGCCCACGACCCGGCGCTGGTCGTCACGGCGCACGACCCGTACGCGGCGGGGGTCGCCGTGCGGCGGCTGCTGGCGCTGGCCGACCCGCCGACGGCCGTGTTCGCGGCGAACAACTTCGCCTCGCTCGGGGTCGTGCCCGCGCTGGCGGAGGCGGGGCGCCGCGACGTGGCCCTGGTCGGCTTCGACGACCTGCCGCTCGCGGCGGTCCTGGAGCCGGGCCTGACGGTCGTGGCCCAGGACCCGGCGGCGGTCGGCCGCGCGGCGGCGGAGCGGATCCTGGCCCGCCTCGGCGGCGACCGCTCCCGCGCGGCGACGCACACCGTCCCGGTGCGTCTGATCGAGCGTGGCAGCGGGGAGCTCCGGCCCGCCGACCGCGCCTCCTCCCGCTGACCTGGTGGTTCCCGGAGACCAGGCGTCTCACGACGAGCAGGCTGTCCACCATGTGGACAGCCTGCTCACGCCACGGAGCCGGCGCCGATCCGGGGGCCCGCGTCCGCGTCCGGCGCGCGGACGTGGTGCGATGACAGCATGCGCATCACTCTGACCACCTGGTCCCTGGAACAGACCTCACCGTCCGACCTCCGCCCCTCCCCCGCCCCCGAGGGCGACGACATCACCATCCGGCGGGCGGAGGTGCCCTCGGCGGAGTTCAGCCGCTTCCTCTATACGGCGGTCGGCGGCGACATCAGCTGGAACGACCGGCTGGGGCTGACGTACGCGCAGTGGCAGGAGATCGTCGAGAGGCCGGGGGCCGAGATCTGGGTGGCGTACGACAGGGGGACGCCGGCCGGGTACGTGGAGCTGGACCCGCAGGACGACGGCGTCGTCGAGATCATCTACTTCGGGCTGATCCCGGCCTTCCGGGGCCGCCGGATCGGCGGCCATCTGCTCTCGTACGGCGTGCAGCGCGCCTGGGACCTGGCCGACCGCTGGCCCGAGCGCGAAGAGACGCGCCGGGTGTGGCTCCACACCTGCTCGCTGGACGGACCGCACGCGATGGACAACTATCTGCGGCGAGGGTTCAAGCTCTTCGACACCAAGGTGGAGGAGGTCGAGGAGTCCGAGGCGCCCGGCCCCTGGCCCGGTGCCCACGGCTGACCCCTCCGACCCCCAACCCCCCACCTCCCCGGCCCTCCAGAAGTGACCCACGGCACACCGTCTCGCGATGCGGGACGGTGGTGTCCACATTTCGGACGAAGCTGGACTGGGTCCAAAGTCCCGTGACACGCTTCCGTCATGTCTGGAACTGGAATTGCCTTGGTGAGTCGGCGGCACGTCGACCTCGGCCGCATGTCCAGCGCCATGTGTTCGGCGCGCTGAGAGAACCAGCACCGCCCCGAGCACCTTTCAGACCGACCCTGCTGCGCACTGTCGCGCCATCCCCTGACCCACGTACCAGTGTGCAGGTCAGAGCCGCCCTCCCGCAGTCCCGAAGGACAAAACGCCATGGCCGCCACCCCGGAAAACCCCGCACCCGCCACGCCCCGCCGCAAGGTGAGCCGTCACCGTGGCGAGGGTCAGTGGGCCGTGGGGCACTTCACCCCGCTGAACGGCAATGAGCAGTTCAAGAAGGATGACGACGGTCTCAATGTGCGGACACGCATTGAGACGATCTACTCCAAGCGCGGATTCGACTCCATCGACCCGAACGACCTGCGGGGCCGTATGCGGTGGTGGGGTCTCTACACCCAGCGCAAGGAAGGTCTGGACGGGACCAAGACCGGTGTCCTGGAGCCGGAGGAGCTGGACGCGGAGTACTTCATGCTCCGGGTCCGCATCGACGGCGGCCGGCTGACGACCGAACAGCTGCGGGTCATCGGCGAGATCTCGCAGGAGTTCGCGCGCGGCACCGCCGACATCACCGACCGGCAGAACGTCCAGTACCACTGGATCCGCATCGAGGACGTCCCGGAGATCTGGAACCGCCTGGAGGCGGTCGGTCTGTCGACGACCGAGGCCTGCGGTGACACCCCGCGTGTCATCCTCGGCTCGCCGGTCGCCGGGATCGCCGAGGACGAGATCATCGACGGCACCCCCGCCATCGACGAGATCCAGCGCCGGATCGTGGGCAACAAGGACTTCTCCAACCTGCCCCGCAAGTTCAAGTCTGCGGTCTCCGGATCGCCGCTGCTGGACGTGGCGCACGAGATCAACGACATCGCCTTCGTCGGCGTGCACCACCCCGAGCACGGGCCCGGCTTCGACGTCTGGGTCGGCGGCGGTCTCTCCACCAACCCCAAGCTCGGTGTACGCCTGGGCACCTGGGTCTCGCTCGACGAGGTCCCGGACGTGTACGAGGGCGTCATCTCGATCTTCCGCGACTACGGCTACCGCCGGCTGCGCACCCGCGCCCGCCTCAAGTTCCTGGTCGCCGACTGGGGCCCGGAGAAGTTCCGCCAGGTCCTGGAGGACGAGTACCTGAAGCGCGGGCTGACGGACGGTCCGGCGCCCGAGCAGCCCGCCGGGCAGTGGCGTGACCACGTGGGCGTCCACAAGCAGAAGGACGGCCGCTTCTACGTCGGCTTCGCGCCGCGCGTCGGCCGTGTCGACGGCACCACGCTCACCAAGATCGCGGAGATCGCCGAGGCGCACGGTTCGGGCCGGGTCCGTACCACCGCCGAGCAGAAGATGATCGTCCTCGACATCGAGGAGGCGCAGGTCGAGTCGCTCGTCTCCGCCCTCGAGTCGATGGACCTGCGGGTCACCCCCTCGCCGTTCCGGCGCGGGACGATGGCCTGCACCGGCATCGAGTTCTGCAAGCTGGCGATCGTGGAGACCAAGGCGCGCGGCGCCTCGCTCATCGACGAGCTCGAGCGCCGCATCCCCGAGTTCGACGAGCCGATCACCATCAACATCAACGGCTGCCCCAACGCCTGCGCCCGCATCCAGGTGGCGGACATCGGTCTCAAGGGCCAGCTGGTCCTGGACGACGACGGCAACCGGGTCGAGGGCTACCAGGTGCACCTGGGCGGCGCCCTCGGCCTGGAGGCGGGCTTCGGCCGCAAGGTCCGTGGCCTGAAGGTCACCGCGGCCGAGCTGCCGGACTACGTCGAGCGGGTCCTCACGCGCTTCCAGGCGGAGCGCGAGAACGGCGAGCGCTTCGCCACCTGGGCGGCGGGCGCATCGGAAGAGGCCCTGTCGTGAACGCCGGGGGCACCTCCCGTGCCCGAAGGGCCACGGGCGAGAGCGAATCGAGGGACACAGCATGAGCGAGCGTGCCGCTCCGTTCTTCTGCCCGTACTGCGGCGACGAGGACCTGTTCCCGCACGAGCAGGGTCACGGCGCCTGGGAATGCCGGGCATGCAGTCGAGCCTTCCAGTTGAAGTTCCTGGGGCTCCTGGCCCCGGGCACTTCGAGCAGCAACTCCGCTGGAGGGGAAAAGATATGACGGCAACTCAGGTCTCCGAGGCCACCGACCTCAAGGCGCTCGCCGAGCAGGCCGGCCGCGACCTGGAGGACGCCTCCGCGCTGGAGATCCTCCAGTGGGCGGCCGACACCTTCGGCAAGCGGTTCTGCGTCACCTCCTCCATGGAGGACGCCGTGGTCGCCCACCTCGCCTCGCGCGCCATGCCGGGAGTGGACGTCGTCTTCCTCGACACCGGCTACCACTTCCCCGAGACGATCGGCACCCGGGACGCGGTCGACGCGGTGATGGACGTCAACGTCATCACGCTGACCCCGCGGCAGACGGTCGCCGAGCAGGACGCCGAGCACGGCCCGAGGCTGCACGACCGCGACCCGGACCTGTGCTGCGCGCTGCGCAAGGTCAAGCCGCTCGAAGACGGCCTGACCGCGTACAGCGCGTGGGCGACCGGTCTGCGCCGCGACGAGTCCCCGACCCGGGCGAACACCCCGGTCGTCGGCTGGGACGAGAAGCGGCAGAAGGTCAAGATCTCCCCCATCGCCCGCTGGACGCAGGACGACGTCGACGCGTACGTCGCCGAGCACGGCGTGCTCACCAACCCGCTCCTCATGGACGGTTACGCCTCCGTCGGCTGCGCGCCCTGCACCCGCCGCGTCGCGGACGGCGAGGACGCCCGGGCCGGCCGCTGGGCCGGCCGGAGCAAGACCGAATGCGGACTGCACGGATGACGGACACCCAGGAAGACCAGGAGAATCACGTGACCGGTGCCACCATCTGGCTCACGGGCCTGCCGAGCGCCGGCAAGACCACCATCGCGTACGAGCTGGCCGGCCGCCTGCGCGGCGAGGGCCACCGCGTGGAGGTGCTCGACGGCGACGAGATCCGCGAGTTCCTCTCCGCGGGCCTCGGCTTCACCCGCGAGGACCGCCACATCAACGTGCAGCGGATCGGCTTCGTCGCCGAGCTGCTCGCCTCGAACGGCGTGAAGGTCCTGGTCCCGGTCATCGCTCCGTACGAGGACAGCCGCGAGGCCGTCCGCAAGCGCCACCAGTCCGAAGGCACCGCCTATGTCGAGGTGCACGTCGCCACTCCGGTGGACGTGTGCTCCGTACGCGATGTGAAGG
Source organism: Streptomyces sp. NPDC029139 (assembly GCF_055564335.1). Taxonomy (NCBI): domain Bacteria; kingdom Bacillati; phylum Actinomycetota; class Actinomycetes; order Kitasatosporales; family Streptomycetaceae; genus Streptomyces; species Streptomyces sp. NPDC029139. The sequence goes on from NZ_JBVHWN010000011.1 coordinate 105,598, forward strand.
GGCTGTACGCCAAGCAGGCCGCGGGCGAGATCAGCGGTCTCACCGGGGTCGACGACCCGTACGACGAGCCGCGGAACCCGGACCTGCGGATCGAGTCCCAGAACCAGACCGTGCGGGAGTCCGCGGCGCAGCTCCACGCGCTGCTCACCGAGAGGGGCCTGCTGTGAGCGCCGCACGCGCGGCCGCCGGGCAGCAGACGAAGACGATGCCCGCGCCTCTGCGCCGCGCAGGCGGAGAAGCGAACGAAGGGGATGCAGCGTGACCACCGCAGTCAACGTCCACGAAGCGACCGACAGCCCGTTCGCGCTGTCGCACCTGGACTCGCTGGAGTCCGAGGCCGTCCACATCTTCCGTGAGGTGGCGGGCGAGTTCGAGCGGCCGGTGATCCTCTTCTCCGGCGGCAAGGACTCCATCGTCATGCTGCACCTGGCGCTCAAGGCGTTCGCGCCGGCGCCGGTGCCGTTCACGCTGCTGCACGTCGACACCGGGCACAACTTCCCCGAGGTCATCGAGTACCGCGACCGCGTCGTGGCCCAGCACGGGCTGCGGCTCCACGTCGCCTCCGTGCAGGAGTACATCGACGCCGGCAAGCTGCGCGAGCGTCCCGACGGGACGCGCAACCCGCTCCAGACGGTGCCGCTGACCGAGGCGATCCAGCAGCACCGTTTCGACGCGGTGTTCGGCGGCGGCCGCCGCGACGAGGAGAAGGCCCGCGCCAAGGAGCGGGTGTTCTCGCTGCGTGACGAGTTCTCCCAGTGGGACCCGCGCCGGCAGCGCCCGGAGCTGTGGCAGCTCTACAACGGCCGCCACGCCCCTGGTGAGCACGTCCGCGTCTTCCCGCTGTCCAACTGGACCGAGCTGGACGTCTGGCAGTACATCCAGCGGGAGAAGATCGAGCTCCCGGAGATCTACTTCGCCCACGAGCGCGAGGTGTTCGCCCGCAACGGCATGTGGCTGACGGCCGGCGAGTGGGGCGGCCCCAAGGAGTCCGAGACGGTCGAGACGCGGCTGATCCGCTACCGCACCGTCGGTGACATGTCCTGCACGGGCGCCGTCGACTCCGACGCCACCACGCTGGACGCCGTCATCGCCGAGATCGCCGCCTCCCGCCTCACCGAGCGGGGCGCGACCCGCGCCGACGACAAGATGTCCGAGGCCGCGATGGAAGACCGCAAGCGCGAAGGGTACTTCTAGCCATGACGAGCACGAGTACGAGCACCACCGAGCAGTTCGCCGACGTGTCGGCGACCACCCTGCTGCGCTTCGCCACGGCCGGATCCGTCGACGACGGCAAGTCCACCCTGGTCGGCCGCCTCCTGCACGACTCCAAGTCGGTCCTCACCGACCAGCTGGAGGCCGTCGAGGCCGCGTCCCTCAAGCGCGGCCAGGAAGCGCCCGACCTGGCGCTCCTCACCGACGGCCTGCGCGCCGAGCGCGAGCAGGGCATCACCATCGACGTGGCCTACCGCTACTTCGCGACCCCGCGCCGCCGGTTCATCCTCGCCGACACCCCCGGGCACGTGCAGTACACCCGCAACATGGTCACCGGCGCCTCGACCGCCGAGCTGGCCGTGGTCCTCGTCGACGCCCGCAACGGTGTCGTCGAGCAGACCCGCCGCCATGCGGCCGTCGCCGCGCTGCTGCGTGTGCCGCACGTGGTCCTGGCCGTGAACAAGATGGACCTCGTCGACTACGCGGAGCCCGTCTTCGCCGCGATCGCCGAGGAGTTCACCCGGTACGCGTCCGAGCTGGGCGTCCCGGAGATCACCGCGATCCCGATCTCGGCGCTGGCCGGTGACAACGTGGTGGAGCCCTCCGCCAACATGGACTGGTACGGCGGTCCGACCGTCCTGGAGCACCTGGAGACCGTCCCGGTCAGCCACGACCTGACGGCCTGCCACGCGCGCTTCCCGGTGCAGTACGTGATCCGTCCGCAGACGGCCGAGCACCCCGACTACCGGGGTTACGCCGGTCAGATCGCGGCCGGGGCGTTCCGGGTCGGCGAGCAGATCACCGTCCTGCCCTCGGGCCGGACCTCCACGATCACGGCGATCGACGCGCTGGGCGAGTCGGTCGACATCGCCTGGGCTCCGCAGTCGGTGACGATCCGGCTGGCCGACGACATCGACATCTCGCGCGGCGACCTCCTCGCCCCGAGCGGTGACGCCCCGGCCACCAGCCAGGACGTCGAGGCGACGGTCTGCCATGTGGCGGACCAGCCGCTGGCCGTCGGGCAGCGGGTGCTGCTCAAGCACACCACCCGCACGGTCAAGGCGATCGTCAAGGAGATCCCGTCCCGGCTGACCCTGGACGACCTCTCCCAGCACCCCGAGCCGGGGCAGCTGGTCGCCAACGACATCGGCCGCGTGAAGGTCCGTACGGCCGAGCCGCTCGCGCTCGACGCGTACGCGGACTCCCGCCGTACCGGTTCCTTCCTTCTGATCGACCCCGCCGACGGCACCACGCTCGCGGCCGGCATGGCGGGCGAGGCCTTCGCCGGCGCCAAGGCCGCGGCCGCCGCGGACACCGCCGACGACGAGGGATGGGACTTCTGATGGTCCGGAACGTCTACGCCACCTTCGCCAAGGAGGGCGGCCGGGTGGGTTCCGGCGCCCTCGGCGCGGGCCGGGGAGGTGTCGCGCGATGTGCGTGCTGACGCCGATGCGCCGCGTAGGCGGCGCGCACCCGCTCCACGAACGACATAGACGACGAAGACTCTGAAGACCCTGAGGGGACAACCTCCGTGCCTGCCTCCCGTGCCACCCTGCGCCGCTCACTCGCCACCGCCGCGGCTCTGCCGCTGCTGATCGGCGCGCTCGCCTCCTGCGGCTACGGCTCCCAGGCCAAGAACGACGAGAAGAAGGTGGTGGCCGAGGGTGAGAAGCTCTCGGCCGACAAGGTCCGGCTCGGATACTTCCCGAACCTGACGCACGCCACCGCCCTGGTCGGCGACGAGCAGGGCATCATCCAGAAGGAGCTGGGCGGCACGCGGCTGGAGGTCTCCACCTTCAACGCCGGCCCCTCCGAGATCGAGGCGCTCAACGCCGACTCGATCGACATCGGCTTCATCGGCCCCTCCCCCGCGATCAACGGGTACGTCAAGTCCAAGGGCAAGAACCTGCGGATCATCGGCGGTTCCGCCTCCGGTGGCGTGAAGCTGGTCGTGAACCCCGCGAAGATCAAGACGATCGACGACCTCAAGGGCAAGAGGATCGCCACCCCTCAACACGGCAACACGCAGGACGTGGCCTTCCTCAACTGGCTCTCGGAGCAGGGCTGGAAGGTCGACGCCCAGAGCGGCAAGGGCGACGTCTCCGTGGTCCGCACGGACAACAAGGTGACCCCGAACGCCTACGCCTCCGGGGCCGTCGACGGCGCCTGGGTGCCCGAGCCGACCGCGTCGAAGCTGGTCACCGAGGGTGCGAAGGTGCTGCTCGACGAGTCGACGCTGTGGCCCGACAAGAAGTTCGTGATCACGAACATCATCGTGTCGCAGAAGTTCCTCGCCGAGCACCCGGACGTCGTGGAGGCGGTGCTGCGCGGTTCGGTGAAGACCAACGCGTGGATCAACGCCAACCCGGACACGGCCAAGGCCTCGGCCAACGCCAAGCTGAAGGAGCTCTCCGGGAAGCCGCTCGGTGACGAGGTGATCGACGCCGCCTGGCCGTCGATCCGGTTCACCGACGACCCGCTGGCGGCCACGCTCCAGGCCCAGGCGGACCACGCGGTGAAGGCCGGTCTGCTGAAGCGGCCCGACCTGAGCGGGATCTACGACCTGAAGCCGCTCAACAAGGTCCTCAAGGCCGCGGGTCGGCCCGAGGTCGCCGACGCCGGTCTCGGCGTCAAGTAACAAGTCCGCAGCTGAGCCCCAGGAGGTGACGACCATGGCCACGACCGCGACGCTCGCCAAGGCCGAGCAGGACCGTACGGCGGTGACGCACGCCGCCCGGATCGAGCACGTCTCGAAGTCCTTCGGCGGACCCGCCGGTCAGCAGCTCGTTCTCGACGACATCTCGCTCGATGTCGCCCCGGGCGAGTTCGTGACCCTCCTGGGGGCCTCCGGGTGCGGCAAGTCCACCCTGCTCAACCTGGTCGCCGGGCTCGACCGGCCGTCCGCGGGGTCCATCGAGACCCCCGGCGGCCGGCCGGCCCTGATGTTCCAGGAGCACGCCCTCTTCCCGTGGCTCACCGCGGGCAAGAACATCGAACTGGCCCTGCGGCTGCGCGGGGTGCCGAAGAACGAGCGGCGCCCCGAGGCGGAGCGCCTGCTCGAACTGGTCCGGCTCGGCGGCTCGTACCGCAAGCGGGTCCACGAGCTGTCCGGCGGTATGCGCCAGCGTGTGGCGCTGGCCCGGGCGCTCGCCCAGGACAGCGATCTGCTGCTGATGGACGAGCCGTTCGCGGCGCTCGACGCCATCACCCGGGACGTGCTGCACGACGAGCTGACCCGGATCTGGCGGGAGACGAAGCTGTCGGTGCTCTTCGTCACCCACAACGTGCGCGAGGCCGTGCGGCTGGCCGAGCGTGTGGTGCTGCTGTCGTCCCGCCCCGGGCGGATCGCCCGGGAGTGGACCATCGACATCCCGCAGCCGCGCCGCATCGAGGACGCCGCCGTGGCGGAGCTCTCCGTCGAGATCACCGAAGAACTGCGTGGGGAGATCCGCCGTCATGGCCAGCACTGAGACGACCACCACGACGGCGGCGAAGGCCGACGATCTGGCCGGCCTGGAGGCGGGGCTCGACGCGCTCGACGCGGTCCAGGTGAACCGCACGCCCGTGCGCGAGGTCCTGCTGAAGAAGGTGCTGCCGCCGGTCACGGCCGTGGTACTGGTTCTGGTGGTCTGGCAGCTCCTGGTCACGGCCCAGGTCACCGACGAGTTCAAGCTTCCGCCACCGTCCGCCGTCTGGGACAGCCTGTCCACCATGTGGCTGGAGGGCACGCTTCTCGACGTCCTGTGGACGAGCGTCTCCCGGGCCCTGCTCGGCTTCCTGATGGCGCTCGCCATCGGTACGCCTCTCGGTCTGCTCGTGGCGCGGGTGAAGTTCGTCCGCGCGGCGATCGGCCCGATCCTGTCGGGCCTGCAGTCCCTGCCGTCGGTGGCCTGGGTCGCCCCGGCCGTCCTCTGGATCGGCCTCAACGACCAGATGATGTACGCGGTGATCCTGCTGGGCGCGGTGCCCTCGATCGCCAACGGCCTGGTGGCCGGTGTCGACCAGGTCCCGCCGCTCTTCCTGCGGGCCGGGCGGACGCTCGGCGCGACGGGCCTCAGGGGCGCCTGGCACATCGTGATGCCGGCCGCGCTGCCGGGTTATCTGGCGGGTCTGAAGCAGGGCTGGGCCTTCTCCTGGCGTTCGCTGATGGCCGCCGAGATCATCGCGTCCTCCCCCGACCTGGGCCTGGGCCTGGGCCAGCTGCTGGAGAACGGGCGCAACAACATCGACATGCCGGGCATCTTCCTGGCGATCATCCTGATCCTGCTCGTCGGCATCGCCATCGACCTGCTGATCTTCAGCCCGCTGGAGCGCGCCGTGCTGCGCAGCCGCGGTCTGCTGGTGAAGAGCTGAGTCACGCCATGAACGCTCCTTCCCTGCCGTCGCCCACCACCGCCCTTCCAGGGAATCGCTTCGCGCCGGTTCTTCTGGTCGTCGCCCACGGCAGCCGCGATCCGCGGCACGCCGCGACCGTGCACGCGCTGGTGCGCCGGGCCCGGGCGCTGCGGCCGGGGCTGCGTGTGGAGACGGCGTTCCTGGACTTCAACCTGCCGTCCGTGCCGGGTGTCCTGGACCGGCTCGCGGCCGAGGGGGTGCGGGAGGTGGTGGCACTGCCGCTGCTGCTGACCCGCGCCTTCCACGCCAAGGCCGACATCCCGGCCGTGCTCCGGCAGGCCCCGCCGTCCCTGAGCGTCCGCCAGGCGGAGGTGCTCGGCCCGTCGCCGCTGCTCGTGGCCGCGGTGGAGCGACGGCTGTACGAGGCCGGGCTCAGGCCCGGCGACAAGAGCGCGACCGGGGTCGTCCTGGCCTCGGCGGGCTCCACCGACCCGGAGGCGATCGCAGCGATCGCAGAAACGGCGCGGGAGCTGCGGCGCACCGGTTGGTGCTCCGTGCGGCCTGCGTTCGCCTCCGCATCTCTTCCCCGGACCGAGGACGCGGTCCGCGCCCTGCGCGCCGACGGGGTCCGCCGGGTGGCGGTCGCCCCGTACGTCATCGCCCCCGGCCGGCTGCCGGACCGCATCGCGGCGGGCGCGGCGGAGGGCGGCGCCGATGTTCTCGCGGGCGTCCTCGGCCCGTCGCCGGAGCTGGCCCGGCTGCTCGTCGAGCGGTACGACGACGCGGCGCGCGTCGAGCAGCGGGTGGCGGTGGCCGGTTAGAGACCGGCCGGTCCGGCCGGGGCGCGGCCGCTGACGGCGAGGGCGCGTTCGAGGTCGCAGGCGCCCTCCGGCACGTCGACCGGGTCGGCGAAGCCGTCGTACTCGCGGTACATCTCCGCGGACTCCTCGACCACCGTGAGCAGGAACTGGGCGGTCGCGTCCGGGAGGGCGAACTCCTGGCCGGTGGAGCGGGCCAGGTCCCAGCCGTGCAGGGCGAGTTCCTCCAGGAGCATCGAGGCGACCGCCGGCGCGGGCATGGTGGCGAAGCCCAGGTCCACCTCGCCCTCCCAGACGTCCGGCTTCTCCCAGGCCGCGAGCGCCCGGTCGAGCTGGGCCGCGTACCGCTCCGCCCAGTCGGTGTCGGCCGTGAAGTCGCGCTGGACCGTCTCCTCGGGAAGCTGCGTGCGCAGGGCGCGGTGCTCGAGGCCGTGGGAGGAGTAGAGGACGAGGTGGTTGACGAGCTCGCGGACGGTCCAGTCGGCGCACACGGACGCACCGGCGAGCTGGTCGGCGGTGACGCCCCGGGCGACGCGGACGGCCTCGGCGGCGGAAACGGTGAGGTGGGTGTGGATGGCGTTCATGGCGCCGAGGCTACGAAGCGTGGGTACGGCCGGTCTTGAAGAAAGGCGACAGGGACGCGCACTCGGGACTCGGAGGCTTTGGGGCGTTCGGCCGGGCGGGGATCGGCTGGTCGGGGCGTCGGCTGGTCGGGCGTCGGCTCGGCGGGGTTCAGCGGAAGTCGAGTCCGCCCGTCCGGGTCCGCTTGATCTCGAAGAGGTCGGAGTGGCCGGCGAGCACCCGGAAGCTGTCGAAGAGCTCGGCCGCCTCGGGCCCGCGCGGAATGGCCCGCAGGACGGGCCCGAACCAGACCGTGCCGTCGACGTGGAGCGTCGGGGTGCCGACGTAGCCGTCCGCCTCGGGGTCCTTGCCCGCGTCGTGGCTCCGGCGGACCACCTCGTCGTACGTGTCGTCGTGCGCGGCCCCGGCGAGTTCGGCCGGGAGGCCCAGCTCGGCCAGGGACTCGGCGATCACGGCGTCGAAGTCCTTGTTCCCGTCCTGGTGGATGCGAGTGCCGTAGGCGGTGTACAGGTCGCGCAGAACCGCGTCGCCGAACTTCTCGGCGGCCGCGGCCGCCACGCGCACCGGTCCGATCGACTTGTCGACGAGTTCTCGGTACCAGTCGGGCAGCTCGTTGCCGACGTTGTGGAAGAAGAGGCTCATCACCCGGAAGCGCAGCTCGATGTCGCGGTGGCGTTCGACCTCCAGCATCCAGCGGGAGGTGATCCAGGCGAAGGGGCAGGCGGGATCGAAGTAGAAGTCGACGACGGTCCTGGGCTGCGTCTCGGTGGTCATGGCAGGAGCGTAGCCAGCCGTCGGCCGCGGGTGGCGGTCCATTCGCGACTCCGTCAACTGGGCCATTTCCGAGCGGTGTCGGGGCTTGTTGTAGCGTCCCGTCCATGATCTCGGAGACGTATCCGCTCGGCGGTGATCTTCCCGTACGGCGGCTCGGTTACGGCACGGCCCAACTGACCGGACCCGGGTACTGGGGCCCGCGCGGCGAGCGGGCGGACGCGGTGTCCGTCCTGCGGCGGGCGGTGGAGCGGGGCGTCACGCTGATCGACACCGCCGACAACTACGGCCCCGGTATCGCCGAGGACCTGGTCGCGGAGGCGCTGCACCCCTACCGGGACGGGCTGGTGGTCGCGACCAAGGGCGGCGTCGTGCGCACGAGCGAGAGCGCCTGGCACATCGAGGGCCGGCCCGAGCGACTGCGCGCGATGTGCGAGGGGAGCCTGCGGCGGCTGCGGACGGACCGGATCGACCTCTACCAGCTGCACCGGCTCGACCCCGAGGTCCCGATGGCGGAGCAGCTCGGCGCGCTGGACGAGCTGCGCGCCGAGGGCAAGATCCGGCACATCGGCCTGGACTCGGTGACGGCGGAGGAGCTGACGCGGGCGCTGACGCTGACGTCCTCGATCGTCTCGGTGCAGAACCGTTTCAACCTCCTGGACCGTGGGTCGGCGGCGGTGCTGCGGGTCTGCGAGGCGCACGGCCTGGGGTTCCTGCCGTGGTTCCCGCTGGCCGACGGCGCCCTGACCGGCGAGGCGGCCTCGGCACTGACCACGGTGGCGGGGCGGCTCGGTGCGAGCCGGGGCCAGATCGCCCTGGCCTGGCTGCTGCACCACTCCCCCGTACTGCTCCCGACGCCGGGCACCGGTTCACTCGCCCACCTGGAGGAGAACCTGGCCGCCGCCGCCCTCCGCCTGGACGCGACGGACCTCGCCGTGCTGGACGCACTCGCCGACGGTCCGCCGACAGTCGGCTAGACGTCGGGGAGGGAAGGATCGGGCGCCCAGGACGGGGGTGCGGTGATGGCCCACCGTTCGTGGTCGCGCCAGGCACCGTCGATGTAGAGGTAGGCGGGCGACAGACCTTCGAAGCGAAAGCCAAGGCGCTGGACCACGGCCAGAGACGCCTTGTTCCCGGGCTGGATGTTCGCCTCCAGCCGGTGGAGCCGCAGGTCGTCGAAGGCGTGCCGCAGGGCGAGGGTGAGTCCTTCGGTCATGTACCCCTGCCCCGCGGACGGCGCGAAGGCGGCATAGCCGAGGGACGCGCCCTGGTAGCGGCCCCGGATGATCGAGTTGATGTTGACCATGCCGGCGGCCGCACCGGTCTTCCGCACGCGGATCAGAAAGCCCCGGCTGGTGCCGTCGTCGAAGCGGCTCATCCAGTCCTGGAACTCCTCCGCGGTCACGGGCAGCCGCATCCAGGGCGAATGGAGCTCGGCGCTGGCCCGCACGAGCGAGCAGAACTCATCCTGGTCGGCGTGGGTGAGCGGGCACAGTTCGACCCGTGTCGGCGCGAGAGACATGGCCCCATGCTAGGACCCCTCTCGAACGGAGGATCATCCGAGTGATCCGCTCCGGCTCGTGCGCGAGCCATGCCCTCACAAGGGCGCCCCCATCACCATGCCGGGCACGACCTGGGTGAGGGTGCCGTCCGGAGCGAAGTACACCCGCACCTCGTACAGGCCGAGCACGCCGCTGATGAAGTCCGGTTGCCCGTAGTGCCAGACCTGCAGCCCGAGCCGTTCGAAGTACGACCGGGCCAGCGACCGCATGGTCTCGTCCCGGGTCCCCTGCTCCACGAGGCCGTGGAGCCAGCTCGCGGCGTTGCGGATGTCCTGCACCGCCGCGTGCAGGTCGATCTCGCCCGCGCCGGTGAGGCGTTCGTCGGTGACGGCGAAGAAGTGGTTCCCGAGCGAGGTGAAGGTGTGGCCCGCCGTGTTCGCCGCGGTACGGGCCAGGGTCACCGCGACGGCCTCCCGCGGCCCGTACGCGGTCAGGTCGACGCGCTCGCCGGACAGCTCGGGCAGGTCCTCGGGGTCCGCGGGATCGAGCCCCGCCGCCTCGCGGAACCGGTCCCGGATGTCCTCCGTGCCCGGCGCCCACCGGAACCAGCCTTCCTCCGCGTCGAAGGAACCGAGGCGGCGCGCCTTCAGGCCCCCACCAGGGAAGCGCAGCTCCGCGGCCGGCTCGTCCCACAGCGGTGCGCGGCCGGCGAAGGCGAGGTGGTCGTCCGCGTACCGGACCATCGCCCGCGTCCGCAGGATCGAGAAGGCCATCTCCCGGGCCGCCACGGCCAGTAGTGGCCGCGGGAAGGTGCGGTGCGGCGCGTCCGGAGACAGGCGCGCGCCCTCCAGCCGCTGTTCACCGGCCGTGCCGCAGCCCGGCGCGCTCCCGTCGGGGCCGGTGATCTCGACGCCGGTGACGTCCTCGCCCGTCAGGGTCACCATGACGCGGTCCCCTCCGTCGAGCACCCCCTCCACCCGGCCGGGCCCGTACACCGGATCGATGCCGTGCCGGTCGAACCAGCCCCGCACCGGCGTCAGCGCGGGGCCGGGAAGCAGCGCGACGCCGTTGCGCAGGGCCCGGGTGAGCCGGTCGGCTCGCGGCTCGGCCCGCGGCACGGCGGGGTCGTCGACGGCCATGAACACCCGGCTGCGTTCGTTCACGGCGCAGATCACCCCGCCCCGGGCGTCGAGAAGCCCCATGCACATCAGCAGCAGGTGGTCGGCGGCCAGGCGCGGGTCGGGAAAGTGGCTGAGATCCGGCATGGGGTCGGTCAGCTCCGGGACGCCGGCACGCTCGCCCAGCTCACGCAGCTCCCGGGAACGTTCCGCGATGACGCTGTCCCGGTACGACTCGTGGGACCACGCCCACATCCAGGTGCCGTCCAGGGCGTAGGTCCCGATGACGTGGGCGCGCAGCGTGATGCCCGAGCGGGTGACGGAGGGCTGGTCCCGGTCGAAGGACACCACCCCGGCGGGCACCAGGCGGTCGAAGAGGTCGAGCTGTTCGCAGACCCAGGCGAGGTGGGGCCGGGCGAGGGCGAGGAGCTGGTCGCTGAAGGAGGCTGTCATGAAGGCTTTCCGGTGATCGGGGCGGCCGGTGGTCGAGACGGCCCGGGGTCGGAGCCGGTCCGTGATCACGCGGCCGGCGTGCGTACGCCCTGATGACTCCCGTCCGGCGTCCCGCGGTTCCGGCCCGGCACCCTGCCCCGCACGCGAGGGGGCTCTAGGCCGTGTCCGGAGAGTCCCCGGTCATCTCCGCCAGCTTGACGACCGTGTTCCAGTTGCGCGTGGTGGCCACGATCCCCTTGAAGAAGGCGGGCCGGGAGAGTGTCTCGGCGAGCTTGGACCTGCCCAGGCCCTCGGGGGCGTAGAGGTAGAGCGCGCGGTCGCCGAGGCGGAACTCCTCGGGGAGGAAGGCGGCTTGGTCGAGGGCCGCGAATCGCTCCGGGCCGACCTGCTCGGAGAAGTACATGACGTGGAGCTGCTTGCCCTCGAGATCGGCCGCGGGGAAGGGGCAGGCGTCGACGACGGCGGCGAGGTACTGCGCCTCGCGGACGAGGCAGTCGACACGGAAGCCGAAGCGCTTCTCGATGGCGTTCTCGACGGCGGCGGTGAGGTCCTGCTCGGCCGGCTCGGCCGCGTCACTGGTGAAGACGGCGTTGCCGCTCTGGAGATGGGTCCGTACGTTCCTCAGACCGAGGTCCTCAAGGACGGAACGGAGCTCCGCCATCGGCACTTTGCGGTGTCCGCCCACGTTGATTCCGCGCAGCAGGGCGGCGTACGTCGTCGTCATGGCACCCACGATAGAGCGGCCGCCGTGCCCCGTGGGGGAGGGCACGGCGGCCGCCGGTCAGCGGGGCGGAGCTACTCGACGATCTTGAGCAGCTTGTTCGCGGTTCCCGAGGAGGGGTTGGAGATCTTGTCGGCGGTCGCTCCGGTCACCAGGGCCTGGGCGATCTGGTCCGGGGTGGCGTCGGGGTGTGCCGCGAGGTACACGGCGGCGGCGCCGACGACGTGCGGGGTCGCCATGGACGTGCCGGAGATGGTCTTGGTGCCGGTGTCGCTGTCGTTCCAGGCCGAGGTGATCTCCGAGCCCGGGGCGTAGAGGTCCACCACGGCACCGAAGTTGGAGAAGCTGGACTGCTGGTCGTCCTCGGTGGAGGAGGCGACGGTGATCGCTTCCGGGACGCGGGACGGGGAGCCCTGGCCCGCGTCGGAGGACTCGTTGCCCGCGGCGACGCCGAAGGTGACGCCGGCGGCGATGGCCTTCTGGACGGCCTCGTCGAGGGCGGGGTCGGCGCCTCCTCCGAGGCTCATGTTGGCGACGGACGGGCCCTGGTGGTTCTTGGTGACCCAGTCGATGCCGGCGACGACCTGCTCGGTGGTGCCGGAGCCGTTGTCGTCGAGGACGCGGACGGCGACGATCTTGGCCTTCTTGGCGACGCCGTGGGCCTCGCCGGCGATGGTGCCGGCGACATGGGTGCCATGGCCGTTGCCGTCCTGGGCCGTGTTGTCGTTGTCGATGGCGTCGAAGCCGTCGACGGCGCGGCCGCCGAAGTCCTTGTGGCTGACGCGGACTCCGGTGTCGATGACGTACGCGGTGACGCCCTCGCCCGCCTTGTCGGGGTAGGTGTACTTCTTGTCCCCGGCGGTCTCGGCCTGGTCGACCCGGTCCAGACCCCAGGAAGGCGGGTCGGCCTGGGTGGCGTTGATGGAGAACTTCTTGTTCTGGACGACCTTGGCGACGGCCGGGTCGGCGGCGAGGCGCTTGGCCTCGGTCTCCGTGAGGCCGTTGACCGAGAAGCCGTTGACGGCGGAGTCGTAGCTGCGGCGCAGGGTGCCGCCGTACTCCTTCGCCAGCTCGCCCTTGTCGGCCTTCTCGTCCAGCAGGACGACGTAGCTTCCCGCGACGGCGCCTTCCGCGCCGAGTCCGTGAACCGTTCCGAGGGCGGGCGTGGGGGCCGCGCCGGCGAACGGGCTGCTGAGGACGGTCACTCCGGCCGCGGCCGCGATAGCGGTCGAGACGGCGATGAGCTTGGTCCGGCGGACACGCTTGTGTATTGCCATGAAGAGGGGTCTCCTCGTCAGGATTTGTGGGGGGATGAGCCACTGGAAGGAAACTCTCCGGTAGCTGCCTCGAAACCCTTGCTCATTGACGAGTGCAAATCAAGACCTTCATACACCTGTGATTTATTCAACAAGGTTTCGTAATAATAAATCGGTCATCTCTTCCCAACTCGGCGCACGGGCAAGGCCCCCGGCGGCGCCGGGGGCCTCGACTGCGCCTGCCGCTACGGCAGTTCGGCCTCGATCAGGTCCGCCGCCCGGCGCGCCCCGCCCTCGTTCGCCATGCGGTCCTGGATCTCCTTGGCGCGCACGGCGACGTCGGGGTCGCCGACGAGCGCGAGCACGGCTTCCCGCAGGTTCTCGGCCGTCGCCTCCTCCATCGGCAGGTGCCGGGCCACGCCCAGGGACTGGAGCATGTCCGCGTTGCCGAACTGGTCGACGGCCTGCGGGACCGCGACCATCGGCGTGCCGGTGGCGAGCCCCTCCTGGCTGCCGCCGGCACCGGCATGGGTGATGAAGGCATCGGCCTGCCGGAGGATCGCCAACTGAGGCACCCAGGAGCGCACTTCCACGTTGGACGGGATCCGGCCGAGCTCCGACGGGTCGACGAACGCGCCGATCTGGAGCACGACGTGCCAGCCCGGGAGGTCCCCGAAGGCCGCGACGCACGCCTTGTAGAAGTCTGGCTGTTTGGTGAAGGCGGAGCCCAGGGAGACCAGGAGCACCTTCTCCGCGCCCGTCGGCCGCCGCCACTCCCCCTGGTCCGCCCGCTCGCCCTGACACGAGCCGACGAAGGTGAAGACGGACGCGTCGACCCGGTCGGCGTGCGGCTGGAGCGCTTCGGGGATGAGCACGATCGCCCGGCGGGGGCGGGCGACGAGCCGGTCGGGGTGGGTGTCCACACCGTTCTCGGCGAGCCAGTTCTCGAAGCGGGCGTAGTACGCCTTCCCCCGCTGGGACGCCTTGAGTTCGGCCAGCATGGGCTCGGCGACCTCTACCTCGTATCCCTCCCAGGGAACGAGATTCGGCCAGAGTGCCACGGCGGGGACGTTCCACCGGTGTGCGAGGACCGGAGCGGGGTAGGCGGTGATGTCGTGGAGGACGAGGTCGGGCCGGTCGGCTTCGAATGCCTCGGCGAGCTGCGGCAGGACCTGTACGGCGTCGCGGAGGAAGGGTTCGAGGTTGTCGATCAGCTCGGTGCCCCAGGCGTCCGGGTCGTCGTCGGTGGGAAGGCCGGATGCGTAGACGACGGGGGTGGCGCCGGTCGCGGCGACCTTCTCGGCGAAGGAGGCGGGAATCGCGTAACTGACGCGGTGTCCCCGGGCGACGAGCTCCCGGATCACTTCGAGGCTGGGGTTCACATGGCCGTGGGCGGCGATGGAGAACATGGCGATATGGGCGCGTCGTCGCGAGGTGGCGGTCATGCGCCCACAGTAAACGAGACGAGACGTCTCGTCCAGCCAATAGGCCGGGGCAGGCCCGGTCCCGCGCGGCTCAGCGCCGCTGATACCGGGCGAGGACCAGGTTCCCGTCCTCCACCAGCCGTTTCCGCAGCTCCTCGCCGTCGATCGCCCCGCTGTAGTACTCCTGGTACGCCGGAGTGGCCACCTTGTCCTTCCATTCCGGATAGCCGCGAACCGACTGGGCCGGCGCCGAGCGCAGGTGTTCGGCCACCGCCGCTCCGGTCGCCCAGCCGTCCTTCGCGGTGTGCAGGGACGGGTCCGCGAGCGCCGTGGTGCCGGTCGGCAGCATCCAGTCGCCGCGCGCCAGACGGACCATGCTCTCCGGCCGCAGGAAGAAGTCGAGGAACCGCGCCGCCTCCTTCTTGTACGGACTCTCCTCGGCGATCGAGAGCGTCTGCGGGCTGACCCCCTGCGCGAGCCCGTCCTTCCCCGCGGGCGCGGGCAGCACGATCCACTCGAAGCCCTGTGGCGCCTGCTGGGTGATCTGCTGCCGATAGGAGAAGCCGAGCGGCACCATCGCGTACTTGCCGCCGAAGAAGCCGGGCAGGGCGTCGGAGCCGCCGGTGCCCAGGGTGGAGCGGGAGGCGCTGAGGTCGGTGTTCACCTGGTCGTGGATCGTTCCGGGGACGACCCCGTCCTCCCCGGTGAAGCGGAGGGTCACCCTTCCGTCGGGCTCCCGGTGGAAGAGCCGCCCGCCCGCCGAGAGCCCCAGGTTGAGGCTGACCGAGACCGGTTCCTTGAGCGGCCAGGCGACCGCGTACCGGCCCTTGCCCATGGACGCCGTCAGATCCTTGGTGATCCGCCGGAACTCCCCCCAGGTCCAGGGGTTCTCCGGGGTGGGCATCCGGACGCCCGAGGATTCCAGGATCCGCTTGTTCGCCATGATCACGCGCGGTTCCTGGAGGAAGGGAACGCCGAAGATCCCGTCCCCGAAGGTCGTCGTCTCCCAACTCCGCGCCGGGATGTCGGACTTCAGTCGGGCCGGCAGGAGATCCGTCAGATCGGCGAGGTAGCCGCCGTAGGCGAAGTCGGCCAGGTCGTCGGAGGCGTCGTGGATGATGTCGGGCGCCTCACCGCCCTCGAAGGAGGTGAGGAGCTGGTCGTGGACGGAGTCCCAGCTGCCCTGGACGTACTCGACCTGGATGTCGGGGTGGGCGGCGTTCCACTCCTCCACCAGTTGCTTGTTGGCGTCGACGGACTCCTTCTGCCACGCCAGCGACTGGAAGCGGAGGCGGATCGGTCCGCCGTCGGGGTCGTCCCCCGCGGCGCATCCGGTGAGGAGCAGCGCGAGGGCGGCGGCGGACGCCGTGAAGGCCCGTACCCGGGACATCCGTACGCGCATCAGGACTTCACCGCCCCTGCCGTCATTCCGCCCGTGATGCGCCTCTGGATGATCGCGAAGACGACCAGCGAGGGGATCGTGGCGAGGAACGCGGCCGCGGCGAGCGGTCCGAGATCGGCGACGCCCTCCGCGCCGAGGAAGTGGGTGAGGACGACCGGCAAGGTCTGCTTCTCCGGGGTCTTGAGCAGGACGAGCGCGAAGAAGAACTCGTTCCATGCGGTGATGAAGGCGAAGAGCGCGGTGGCGACGATGCCGGGGGCGAGCAGCGGGGCGGTGACCGAGACGAGCGTACGGAGCTTCCCGGCGCCGTCGACGGCCGCGGCCTCCTCCAACTCGGCCGGCACGGCCCGTACGTACCCCACCAGCATCCACAGCGCGAACGGCAGCGACCAGACGACGTACACCATGACCAGACCGGACAGGCTGTTGATCAGGTGCAGGTTCTTCAGGACGAGGAAGAGCGGGATGATCACCAGCACGAAGGGGAATGCCTGGCTGATCACCACCCAACCGGTGGCGGCCGTGGAGAGCCGGCCGCGGTGGCGGGCCATCACATAGGCCATGGGCGTGGCGATGACGACCGCGATCAGAGCCGCCGCGAGGGCGGCGATCAGGCTGTTGCCGGCTGCCTGCAGCAGCGGCTGTTCGTCGAACGCCTGCCGGAAGTTGGCGAGGGTCGGGTCCTTCGGGATCCAGGTCGGGTGGAGCGAGCCCAGTTCGGTCGCCGGCTTGAAGGCGGTGGAGACCAGCCAGAGGAACGGGAAGGCCAGGAACACCAGATACGCGAGGAGCGCGAGGTACTGGCCGAACCGCGCCGGCCCGCTGGTACGGAGGGTGCTCACCGGTCCTGGTCCCCCTTCAGCCGTCCGACGAGGTAGAGGGCGAGGAGCACGGAGATGACGGCGACCATGACACACCCCATCGCGGCGGCGTAGCCGAACTGCCCGTAGCGGAAAGCCTCTTCGTAGGCGAAGAGCATGGGGAGCCGGGTGCGGCCGCCGGGTCCGCCGTTGGTCAGGACGTAGACCAGCGCGAAGGAGTTGAAGTTCCAGATGAAGTTGAGCGCGGTGATGGCGAGCGCGACCGGTTTGAGGGCGGGCCAGGTGACGGTGCGGAAGCGGCGCCAGGCGCCCGCGCCGTCGAGGGCGGCGGCCTCGTGGAGTTCGTTCGGGGTGTTCTGCAGCCCGGCGAGCAGGGCGACCGTGGTCTGCGGCATCCCGGCCCAGACGCCGACGAGGATCACGGCCGGCAGGGCGGTGGCGAGGCCGGTGAGCCAGTCGCGGCCGTCGCCGAGGCCGAGATCGCGGATCGTCTCGTTCAGGATGCCCGCGTCGGGGTTGTAGACGAGCCGCCACATGATGCCCACGACGACCTCGGGCATGGCCCAGGGGATGATCGCGAGCGCCCGGGCCAGCCAGCGGAAGCGCAGATTCTGGTCGAGCAGCAGTGCGAGGCCGAGGGCGAGCAGGAACTGCGGGACGGTGACGCCGACGGCCCAGAGCAGGCCGATCCGGAAAGAGTCCCAGAAGAGCGAGTCGTGGAGGAGGTCCTGAAAGTTGAGCGTGCCGACCCACTGGGTGGGTTGCGTGCGGCCGGACTGGGCGTCGGTGAAGGCGAGCGCGATGCCGTAGAGCAGCGGGCCGACGCTGAGGATCAGGATCGGGATCAGCGCGGGCAGCACCAGGAACCAGGCGCTGTGGTCCCGCCCGGGGACAGGTCTCCCGCCGGCGGTGCTTGGTCCGCCGGACCGCTTCGTTGCGGTCGCCACACTCACAGATTCGACCCCTTATGAGCCCTTTTGCCGCGCTGCACCGGCCTTCGTC
Organism: Streptomyces sp. NPDC029139; assembly: GCF_055564335.1. NCBI lineage: Bacteria > Bacillati > Actinomycetota > Actinomycetes > Kitasatosporales > Streptomycetaceae > Streptomyces > Streptomyces sp. NPDC029139. The sequence continues at coordinate 123,015 of NZ_JBVHWN010000011.1, forward strand.
ATGGTCCTGACGGGTCGTCGGTTCGTCAAGGCAACCTGCGTCGATGCGAGACTTTGGCTGATTCGCACAGGCACCGGTGAGACACGGAGATTCGGATGAACGAGGCGCTGGACGAGGCGCGGGCGCGGGAGGTCCTGGCCGCCGTGGGGCTGCCGGCGGCGGACGCGACGCTTCTCGCGCTGGGCGAGAACGCGGTCTTCGCGCTCGGTGAGCTGGTGGTGAAGGTCGGCCGCGACGCCGAGCTGCTGCCGCGCGCCGAACGGGAGCTCGCGCTCGCCGACTGGCTGGCGGAGAGCGGTGTCCCCGCCGTGCGGGCGGCGGAACCGAAGCCACTCCTGGCCGAGGGCCACCCGGTCACCCTCTGGCACCGGCTCCCCGCCGTCCGCCCCGCCGAGCCGCGGGATCTCGCCCCGCTGCTCCGGCGGGTGCACGCTCTGGCCGAGCCGGCGGGCTTCACGCTCCCGCGCCGTGACCTGCTCGGCGGGGTCGAGCGGTGGCTGCGTCTCGCCGGCGACGCGATCGACCCGGCCGACGCCGCCTTCCTGCGGGAGCGGCGCGACTCCTTCGCCCCGGCCGCGGCCGCGCTCACCCCGCACCTGCCGCCGGGGCCGATCCATGGTGACGCGCTGCCCCGTAACGTCCATGTCGGACCCGAGGGGCCGGTCCTGGTCGACCTGGAGACCTTCTCCTCCGATCTGCGGGAGCACGACCTGGTGGTGCTCGCCCTCGCCCGGGACCGGTACGGCCTGGACCCGGCGGCGTACGACGCGTTCACCGAGGCGTACGGCTGGGACGTACGGGAGTGGGGCGGGTGCGCCGTGCTGCGCGGGGCCCGGGAGACGGCGAGCTGCGCGTGGGTGGCCCAGCACGCGCCGGCGAACCCGCAGGCGCTGGCCGAATTCGAACGGCGGGTGGCATCGCTGCGGGAGGGCGATCCCGAGGTGCGCTGGTACCCCTTCTGACACCGTGTCGGGGCGGGCCTCTCCATCCCACCGCTGGACCGGGATCTCGTGATGCGTGTGGAGGACCGGGCGCCCGTCGGGTCAGCCGGCCACCGCGGCCGGCTCCCGCAGGGGCCACGTGGGGTCGACGACCGCCTCCGGACTGCCCTTGCGGCGCAGGAAGTCCTGGAAGTCCTCCGCCCAGACGCGGTACCAGCCGATCTGACGCTCATGCAGCTCGGCCGGGGTCAGCGCGGCCACCGACGCGTGCCGGTCGGCTATCGCGACCGCCACCCGCACGGCGGCCAGCGCGTCGGCCGCCGCCTGATGGGCCGCCTCCAGGACCACGCCGTACTCCGCGCAGACCGCCTCCAGGGTCCGCTTCCCGCGGCGGTAGCGGTCGACGGCCCGGTCGATGGTGTACGGGTCGACGACCGGGCCTATGGGCGCGCCCCCCAGCCGCTCGCTGAGCGAGGGCAGTCCGTGGCGCCGCAGTTCGGCGGAGAGCAGCGTCAGGTCGAAGGAGGCGTTGTACGCCACGACCGGCACGCCCCTCGCCCAGCATCCGGCCAGGGTCCCGGCGATCTCGTCGGCGACCTCGCGCACCGGCCGTCCCTCGGCGGCGGCCCGCTCGCTGCTGATGCCGTGGATCGCCGACGCCTGCGCCGGGATCCGGATCCCGGGGTCGGCGAGCCAGTCCCGCTGCCGCGCGACGCGTCCGCCGTGGACACCGACGATCGAGGCGGTCACGATCCGCGCCTCCAGCGGTTCGGTGCCGGTCGTCTCCAGGTCGAATCCGACCAGCTCTTCCCCGTGCCAAGCCATCGGGACCTCCTTACGTGATCTCCCCCGTGGTGCTGAACACCCTCGCACGAGCCACTGACAACGGACCGGGAGACCTCAGGAGACCGGCCGGGAGTCGAGCCAGACCGACTCGAACTCCTCCCGGTACGTGGCGAAAAGTCCGTATTCACCCTCGTGTCCCTGCTGACCGGAACGCACCACGTTCCGGCCGCCCCCGCGCAGGACGAGCACCGGCGCCTCCATCCCCCGCGCCTTGCGCAGATACGACTGGACGACCCCGACACCGTCCGGCCCGTCCCCGTCCACGAGGTAGGCGGTGAAGCGCGGCGTCTCGTCGAAGACGTGGATCTGGAAGGCACCCGGATCGCGCAGCCGGGAGCGCACCCGCCGCATGTGGAGGATGTTCATCTCCACCGAGCGGCTCAGCTCGCCCTTCTTCAGGCCGAGTTCGCGCTCGCGCCGCTTGACGGCGCTGCTCGCCGGGTTCAGGAACAGCAGGCGTATCCGGCAGCCCGACTCGGCCAGGCGCACGAGCCGCCGCCCCGAGAAGTTCTGCACCAGCAGATTCAGACCTATCCCGGTGGCGTCGAGGCGCCGGGCCCCGCCGAAGAGGTCCTCGGCCGGCAGCTGCCGCTGCAGCCGCACCCGGTCCGGGTGGACGGAGACCACGTCCGCGTACCGGTCGCCGACCAGGTCCTCGACCGCGTCGACCGGCAGCCGGTCGGCGGACGGCACCCCCGCCCCGCTGCCCAGGATCTCCAGGAGCCGGGCGGAGGCCCGCTCGGACTGGGCGAGCACGGTGAGCGAGAGGGCCCTGTTGCGGGAGACGACGTTGCGCGTCACCTCCAGCTCGTCCAGGGCGAGCTCGACCTCCCGCCGGTCGTCGAAGTACGGCTCGAAGCAGGGCCAGTGCTGCACCATCAGCTCCCGCAGCTGCGGGAGGGTGAGGAAGCTGAGCACGTTGTCGTCGGCCGGGTCGAGGAGGTAGCCCTTGCGCCGGGACACCTCGCGGACGGCGACCGCGCGCTGCACCCACTCCTGTCCGGCCGGGCCGGCCGCGGCCACCACCCAGTCCTCGCCGTGCACCGGCTCGTAGACCGGCTTCAGCACGGCGGCCACCACGGCGCGCAGCCGCTGCTCGACGAGATTCAGCCAGATGTAGGCCCTGCCAGCCCGCTGGGCACGGGTGCGCACCTCGCTCCACGCTTCGGCGCCCCAGTCGAGCTCCGCCCCGATCTCCATCGGCCTGGCGACGGAGACCGCGCCGGGCGGGACTTCCACGGGGTCGGCGGCGCCCCCCTCGTGACCCGCGTCACCTGGGGGCAGCTCCAGACCTCCCGAGCTCACCCGCGCACCGCCTTCTGCTCCTGGACGCCCGATCCGACCGTCTGTCAACGATCAAGGAAGGGTACTCCGCGAGCGGGAGGCGGTGCAGCAGGATCGGCAGGCTCCTTGCTCAACTCCCCTGATTCGGAGCGCCGTTCTGGTCGGCCAGATCGGCCGGAGTGAGCGGATTCATAGCGGTCACGTCCCTGGGCGCGAGCTGGAAGCCCTGCCAGTGCACCGGCATCGGCTGCTGGTCCTCGTCCCGGGCGATGTGGTGGAACCCGATGTTGACCCAGACGGCGGGGTCGGTCAGCGTCTCGCCGTTGACCCACTTGTCCACGCTGTCCGGCGCGTTCCGGCCACAGTCCAGGATGTTGTTGCTGGCGAACTGCTCACAGGCCCGCGTCTGGGTGACGTAGACGTCGTGCTTCGTGAAGCCGCGCCCCGCGTGGGTGTTGGAGGGGCCGGGCACGATCTCGTACGAACGGGCGTGGCCGTCCTTGTTCTTGCCGGTGGCGCTGACCACCCGCCACCAGCGCATGTTCTTCGCGTCCCCGGCGAACTCCTTCGTCATCGGGGTGCGGGTCGTCTTCACCGTCGGGCCGCCACCGCCGGCCGCGGGGGCGGTGACCTTGGAGTCGTACTGCTCGATCCGGTCCCTGACGCTGCCGTCGAGACCGAAGTCGAGCCGCCAGAAGACGTTGTGCGCGTGACTGGTGGCGTAGGAGCGGGCGCCGGGGCCGATGGGCCAGCCACGGCCGTCGGTCGCGTTGTAGTCGCCCGGCGCGAGGCTGCCGGTGGCGCCGACGTTGGCGGCGATCGTGCCGTCGGAGGAGAACCGCCACTCGGTGATGTACTCGTACCAGGCCACCTTGTTGACGGTGTAGACGAGCAGGTCCTTGCCCTGGGCCTGCCAGACCTTGGTGCCCTCGTCGTTGGCCATCCGGTACGCGTGGCCGCGCGCCCGGGTCGTGGTGCACAGGCCCTTGACGTTGCCCAGCTCCGGCACCTTGACGGTGGTGATGGTGCCGCCGGGGCATTCGGCCGGCTTCAGGTTCTGCAGCCCCCAGCCGAAGCCGGCGCCGGTCAGATCGTCGTACTCGGCGTTGCCGTCGTCGTAGGGGACGTGGATCTGCGCGAGCTTGGCGCTGTTCAGGACGCGGATCGGGGCGCTCGCGCTCTTGGGCTGGTAGGTCACCTTGTCCAGGACGAGCCCGGAGTCGGTGTCGTAGCGCCAGCACATGCGCCACGTGGTGCCGCCGTCGAGGGTCTGTTCGACCCGGTACGCGGCGGAGCAGTCGGGCCGGGCCGGTGCGGGTGCCGCCGTGGCGGAGCCCACCGGGCCGGCGGCCGCGGTGGCGGTGCCGAGCAGGGCCGCGGCGGCGAGGACGGCGCCCTGCTTGCGGGCGCGCGGAAGGAACGGGTCGGGCATGAGATGCGAACTCCCTCGTGGGCGGGTCGGTGGTCAGCCGACGCGCGTGACGGTCCTTGCGCTCAGGTCGACGATCAGGTTCCGGGTGTCGATCCACGAGCCGTTGAGGATCTTGGTGACGAGGCGGACGCACCGGTGCTCCCCGCAGGCCGCGAGTCGCGCGGGCACCTTCGCCTCGCGGTAGGTGCGGTAGACGTCGCCGTTGAACCAGAGCTGGTCCGTCGAGGTCAGCGCCTTGCCGGTGGCGTCCTTGTAGTCCTCCTGGACCCCCTTGCCGAGCGGGCTCGCGAGGATCAGCTCCAGGGCCTCGCGCAGCTCCTCGGGGTGCGGAGAGGGCTGGACCCCGCGCTGCTCGCCCGCGTGCTCCACCTTCCCGGTCACGAGGTTGACGGTCCGGGTGAGCAGAGCGTCGGACTCGTAGTCGTAGAAGCGCACCTCGGCGCGGCGCGGCGCGCCCGGCTTGTCGATCTCTTCCGGAAGCGGATCGGCCAGTTCGGTGGCGAGGTGCTGGGGCCCGCGGCCCCCGTCGACGTCGCGCTGCGCCGAGGCGGCCGGCGGGGTCAGCGCCAGGGCCTCGGCCCGCTTCAGCTCGTCGTCGGTGAGCGGGTCGGTGCCCACCCCCCTGGCCCCCTCCGGCGGTGCGGCGACCACGGTCGCGGGCTCCGGAGCGGTACCGTCGGACGCGTCCGCCGCCGACGGCGGCGGTACGGACGCGGCGGTACGGCTCCGGGAGGCGTCGTCCGCCCCCGCGGCCCCCGGCAGGGTGATCCCGACCATGACGGCGGTCCCCGTCACCGCCATGGCCGCACCCGCCACCACCTTCCCCAGATGGCGGCGCACTATTTCGTACACACTTCCCCCCTGATCCCCCTTGTGCACTGGTCACCCGGTAGGACGGGCCGAAGTCCTAGGAGGTTGCCCGGTTTTCGGGCAGGATCTGGCCGAAGTGCACTCCAACACCCGGATCAGAATGGAAGAGTCGTATCTATGCAGGTCTGGCCGGGACAGGCGTATCCCCTGGGCGCCACCTACGACGGCGCCGGAACGAACTTCGCGGTCTTCTCGGAGACCGCCGACAGAATCGAGCTGTGTCTGATCCATGACGACGGGTCGGAGACGGCCGTCGAGCTGCGCGAGACGGACGCCTTCGTCCGCCACGCCTATCTGCCGGGCGTGATGCCCGGCCAGCGCTACGGCTTCCGGGTCCACGGTCCGTACGCGCCGGAGCACGGGCAGCGCTGCAACGCGGCGAAGCTGCTCCTGGACCCGTACGCCCGGGCGGTCTCGGGCTCCATCGACTGGGGCGAGGCGGTGTACGGCTACCACTTCGGACGGCCGGACTCCCGCAACGACCTCGACTCGGCGCCCCACACCATGACCTCGGTCGTGGTCAATCCGTATTTCGACTGGGGCGACGACCGGCGTCCGCGGACCGACTACCACCGCACGGTGATCTACGAGGCCCACGTGAAGGGCCTGACGATGCTCCATCCGGAGCTTCCCGAGGAACTGCGCGGCACGTACGCGGGTCTCGCCCACCCGTCGGTGATCGGGCACCTCAAGGAACTGGGCGTCACGGCGCTGGAACTGATGCCGGTCCACCAGTTCGTCAACGACCACCGGCTGGTGGACGCGGGTCTGGCGAACTACTGGGGCTACAACACCATCGGGTTCTTCGCCCCGCACAACGCCTACGCCTCCTGGGGCGACCGGGGCCAGCAGGTCCTGGAGTTCAAGTCGGCGGTCAAGGCGCTGCACCAGGCCGGGATCGAGGTCATCCTCGACGTGGTCTACAACCACACGGCGGAGGGCAACCACCTGGGGCCGACGCTCTCGTTCCGGGGCCTGGACAACCCCTCGTACTACCGTCTCGTGGACGACGCGCCCCAGCACTACTTCGACACCACGGGCACCGGGAACTCGCTGCTCATGCGGTCCCCGCACGTGCTGCAGATGATCATGGACAGTCTGCGGTACTGGGTGACGGAAATGCACGTCGACGGCTTCCGCTTCGACCTGGCGGCGACCCTCGCCCGTCAGTTCCACGAGGTGGACCGGCTGTCGTCGTTCTTCGACCTGGTGCAGCAGGACCCGGTGGTCAGCCAGGTGAAGCTGATCGCCGAGCCCTGGGACGTGGGCGAGGGCGGCTACCAGGTGGGCAACTTCCCGCCGCTGTGGACCGAGTGGAACGGCAAGTACCGGGACTGTGTCCGGGACCTGTGGCGGGGCGAGCCCCGGACGCTCGCGGAGTTCGCCTCCCGGCTGACCGGCTCGTCCGACCTGTACCAGGACGACGGTCGGCGGCCGCTCGCCTCGGTCAACTTCGTCACCTGCCACGACGGGTTCACGCTGCGCGACCTCGTCTCGTACGACCAGAAGCACAACGAGGCGAACGGTGAGGGCAACCGGGACGGTGAGAGCCACAACCGGTCGTGGAACTGCGGCGCCGAGGGCGACACGGACGACATCGGCATCATCGAACTGCGCAAGCGGCAGATGCGGAACTTCCTCGCCACGCTGATGCTGTCGCAGGGCGTGCCGATGCTGAGCCACGGTGACGAGTTCGGGCGGACGCAGGGCGGCAACAACAACGCGTACTGCCAGGACAACGAGGTGTCGTGGGTGCGCTGGCCGGAACCGGGCAGCGACGCGGACGGCTCGCTGCTCGAGTTCACCCGGGCGATGGTGCGGCTGCGGCGGGACCATCCGGTCTTCCGGCGGCGGCGCTTCTTCCACGGGCGGCCAGTGGAGGGCACGCACGACGAGCTCACGGACATCGCCTGGTTCACCCCTGAGGGGGAGGAGATGACGGCGCGGGACTGGCAGGCGGCGCACGCGCAGGCGCTGTCGGTCTTCCTGAACGGCAACGCGATCTCGGAGCCGGGGCCGCAGGGGGAACGGATCGCCGACGACTCCTTCCTGCTGATGTTCAACGCGTCGTCGCAGGAGCTGGAGTTCGAGGTGCCGATCAACCACGGCGAGTCCTGGCGGGTGGTGGTGGACACCTCCCATCCGGAGGGGATCCCTCCGCAGGAGGGCCCGAAGGTGGCGGCGGGCGAACGGGTGATGCTGGCCCCCCTGAGCCTGACGGTCCTCCGCCGCCCGGCATAGAGGGGCGGGGGCGGGGCCCGCTGGGCGGTGCCCCGCCCCCGGCCCCACCTGGTCGTGGGCGTTCGTTCGGCCGGGCCGGAACGAATGCCCACCCCACACGCATGGGCTCAGGGGGTGGGCAGCGGCGTTCGCCGGGGGTCCTGGGTGCGGGTCGTCCAGGAGAGCGCCGCACAGAGGGCCGCCGACGTCACCGCCACCGCGAACGCCGCCGGCGCCCCGTGGGTGTCCGCCAGGCGGCCCGACAGGGCCAGGGCGAGTGCCTGCCCACCGACGATCCCGCTCGTCAGGAACGCCATGGACTCGGCGAGCCGGGACGCAGGGACGGTCCGCTCCGTGAGGCCGAAGACGGTGATCAGATGGGGCGCGTACGCGGCGCCGAGGACGACGACCACCGCGTACAGGCCCGTCAGCGAGTCGACGAACACCAGCGGCACGGAGAGGACGACGAGCGCGCCCGTCGCCGTCCGCCAGCGCGTCCGCAGCCCGATCCGCGCCGGCACGGCGGCCATGGACAACCCGACGGCGGCGCTCATCACCCCCATCGCGGCGTAGACGAGCCCGGCCTGGGCCGGCACCCCGAGCCGCTCGGTGAGCGCGGTGATCCCGGCCTGCGAGGCCCCGAACATGGCGCCCTGGAGCACCATGGTGACCCGCAGGGCGTACACGGACCCCGGCAGCCGTCCCCGTTCGGCGGCAGCCGTACGGGTGATGGTGGGCCGGGCCGCCCCGGCGGAGGGGTGCAGGGCGAACGCCGTGCCGCAGGTGGCCAGGAGCGCCGCGGCCAGCAGGAGGGCGGCGGCCGGATGGGCGAGCGCGGCGGCGAGCCCCACGAGGGCCGGGCCGAGCACGAACGAGACCTCGTCCAGGGTGCCTTCGAAGGAGAGCACCGTCCCCACCAGCCGGTCGTCCCCGCCGGAGCTCCGGGCCAGGGCGACCGATCGTGTCCGGGCGAGCGGCCCGACCTGCGGGACGGTCGCTCCGGCGAGCGCGCCGAGGACCATCAGCCGGCCGGTCGACGCGTGCGCGAGCGCCGCGAGGACGAGGGCCGCGACGGCCACCGCGTTGACCAGGGACGCCACGAGCACCACGCCGCGCTGACCGCGCCGGTCGGCGAGCCGGCCGATGACCGGTCCGGCGACGGTCTGTCCCGCCGCCAGCGCCCCTCCCGCGAGCCCCGCCGTCGTCAGGGAGCCGCTCGTCTCGGCGACCAGGAGCAGGCTGCCGACCTGGCACATGGCGGTGGGCAGCCGCCCCAGGAAAGAGACGACCGGGAGCGCCGCGCCGAGCAGCGACAGGGTGTCGCGATACATGCGAAGCATCGGCCGAACGTAACGCGATGCACACGAACGGACGCATGAGGCGATGACACAGAAGCCTCCAGGCCGGGTACGTACGTTCGCATGACGCCCTCGTTCACCGTCCCGAAGGTCCCCACCGCCACCTATCGGCTCCAACTCCAGCCGGAGTTCCCCTTCTCCGCCGCCGAGCGGGCGGTCCCGTATCTCGCCGGCCTCGGGGTGTCCCACGTCCACCTCTCCCCCGTCCTGGAGGCCGTGCCCGGCTCCACCCACGGCTACGACGTGACCGACCACCGCACGATCCGGCGGGAGCTGGGCGGTGAGGAGGGGCTGCGGGCGCTCGCGGCGACCGCCCGGTCGCACGGCCTCGGCCTGGTCGTGGACCTGGTGCCCAATCACATGGCCATGTCGCCCGTGCACAACCACGCCCTGCGCGCCGTGCTCCGCGACGGCCCCGACTCGCCGTACGCCCGCTGGTTCGACATCGACTGGGCGGCGGGCGACGGCCGGATCCTGCTGCCCGTGCTGCCGGCGAGGCTGCCGGAGGTCCGGGAGCGGATGCGGGTCGCCGACGGCGCGCTGTGGCTGGACGGGCAGGACTTCCCGCTCCGCGCGGGCACCGAGGGGCTGCCCCTGCCCGAGCTGCTCGACGCCCAGTATTACCGGCCGGCCTGGTGGCGGCTGGCCCGGACCGAGCTCAACTACCGCCGGTTCTTCACCATCTCGGACCTGATCGGGGTGCGGGTGGAGGATCCCGAGGTGTTCGACGCGACCCACGGCAAGATCGTGGAGCTGGTACGGGACGGGGTGATCGAGGGGCTGCGGATCGACCACCCGGACGGGCTCGCCGACCCGGAGGGCTATCTGGAGCGGCTGCGCGCGGCGACGGGCGGACGGTGCTGGACGGTGGTGGAGAAGATCCTCACCGGCACGGAGCCGCTGCCGCCGACCTGGCCCGTGGCGGGGACGACCGGTTACGACGCCCTGCGGTACGTCGACGGCGTCTTCGTGGACGCCGTCGGGGCCGACGAGCTCCTGGACGTGTACCGGCAGTTCGTCGGACGGGCCGGGGACCGGGGCGGCATCTGGGAGGCGACGGCCCGCCGCGCCGCGTACAAGGTCGTGACGCACGAACTGGCCGCGGAGACCGCCGCGCTCACCCGGATGGCCGAGCGGATCTGCTCCGCCGACCCGGAGCTCCGCGACCACGCGCCCTGGGCGCTGCGGACGGCGATCAGCGAACTGCTGGTCCGTGTGCCGGTCTACCGCACCTACCGGACCGGCGGCGAGGCGGTCCTCACCCCCGACGCGGCCCGTGGGGCGAAGGCGGCCTTCGCCGTACCGGAGGAGGCCGCTGCCGTCGACACCGTGCGGGACCTGGCGCTGGGGCGGCTCGGCGACGGCCCCGAACACGAGGCGTTCCGTGCACGGTTCGCGCAGACGTCCTCCGCGCTGCGCGCCAAGTCCGTGGAGGACACCGCCTTCTACCGCTACACCCCCCTCCTGTCGGCGAACGAGGTGGGCGGTGACCCGGGCCGTCCCGCCGTCGCGCCCGAGGAGTTCCACGCGTACTGCCTGCGGCTGGCCCGGGACTGGCCGGCCACCGGGACGGTGCTGTCCACGCACGACACCAAGCGCAGCGCGGACGTCCGGGCGGGAATCGCGGTCCTCTCCCAGTGCCCCGCGGTCTGGGCGTCGTTGCTGGAGGAGGTCGCCGGGGTGCCGGCGCCCGACCCCCATCTGGCGTGGACGGCCTGGCAGACCGCGTTCGGCTTCGGCACGCCGGACGCCGACCGGCTCGGTCCGGCGGTGCTGAAGTCCGTACGGGAGGCGGGGCTGCACACCAGCTGGACGGAGCCGGATCCGGTGTACGAGCGGGCCGTGGCCGAGTTCGTGGCGGCCGGGCCCGGCCGGATTCCGCTGCGGGCGGCGTCGGAGGCGGCGTTCGCCCTGGAGCCGCACATCCGGGCGCAGGTGCTCGGCGCGGCGCTCGTCCAGCTGACGATGCCGGGCGTGCCGGAGCTCTACCAGGGGACGGAGCGGGAGTACCGCGCCCTGGTCGACCCGGACAACCGGCAGCCGTTCGCGATCGGGGCGGACGACGACAAGACGGCGGTGGTCCGGGCGGCACTGCGGCTGCGGCGGATGCATCCGGAACTCTTCACCGCGCCGGGGAGCTACACGCCGCTGTCCGCGTCCGGGGCGGCGGCGCCGCACTGCCTGGCCTTCGCCCGCGGTGAAGGCGGCTCGGCCGAGGTGGTCACGGCGGTGACCCGGCTCCCGCTGCGCCTCGCGGAGGCGGGCGGCTGGCAGGACACGCAGCTGACCCTGCCGCCGGGGCCCTGGTTCGATCTCCTCGACGACGTACGGGAGTTCACGGGCGGCGCAGTGAAGCTCGCCGAGCTCTTCGACGAGCGGCCGGTGGCGTTGCTCAGCCGCCGGGACGTACGAGAAGGCTCCGCGGGGCGCGGGTGATGAGCCCGGTCGGCTCGGGCCGGAAACCCTCGGCGAGGCGGAGGCGGGGCATGGAGTGGAGCAGCGCCCGCAGGGCGTACTCCGCCTCGAGCCCCGCGAGGAGTACGGCGGGGCAGGCACCGCTGCCGTAGGTGAGCTGGCCCGCGTCGTCGCGCAGGGGGTCGTAGCGGTCGGGTTCGCGGAATCGCTCGGGGTCGCGGCTCGCGGCCCCGATCAGCAGAGCCACGGACTGCCCCGCCGGGATCGTGCCGCCGCTGACCCGCACCTCGGCGGCGGTGCGCCGGACGGCGATCTGCACGGGCGGGTCGCGGCGCAGCGATTCCGTCCAGGCGCGGGCGATCTGTCCGGGCGGTGCGTCACAGAGGGCCGCCGCGCGTTCCGGCTCGGCGAGCACGTTGGCGAGGAAGGAGGCGAGGGCCTTCTCCCGTACGGTGATCTGGCCCGTGCACTGGCCGGCGAGCGCGGATGCGGCGCGGCCGCGGACGAGGCGCATCATGTCCCGGTAGGGCACGCCGACGGCGGCGGCGACGGTGCCGGCGGGCAGCCAGTGGCAGAAGTCGGCGACCAGGTCGGCCCGGGGCCGGTCGGCGATCCGGCGGGCCAGGACGAAGGCGGTGCGGGCGGTGACGCTCCGGAGCTCGTCCTCGTCGACGTCGGCGTGCGTCTGCGCGCAGGGCGGGTCGCCGGGGCGGTGGCCGTGGGTGAAGCGGGCGTCGGTGAGGGCGGTGGCGACATCGGCGTACCGGCTGAGCACCCAGGCGCGCAGCAGCGGGTCGTAGGTGAGCGGGAACTCCTCGCGCAGGACCCGGTGGACCCGGTGGGGGTCGCGGGTGGCGCCCGGGTCGAGCGGGCTGGGCGCGACGGTCCGGCTCGGTGACGGCCCTGCGGAACCGTGCGGGTCCGCGTGCGGGTCCGGACGGACGCGCCCGGCGCCGGTGTGATGGGCCCCCGCGCTCGGGTGCGCCGCCTGCTGTGCGCGCGGAGGCGCCGCCGGCTGCGGGCGCCGGGGCGCCGCGGGCCGCATGGGGGGCAGGGCCGCCCAGCCGTCCCGTCGTATCCCCGCGTTCGAGTCGTCGCTCATCGCGCCCCCTGTCGGTCCACCGTGAGTGCGTCTCCCCACCCCACCACCGCGCCGAGACCACCGCAGCCCGCATACCGCCGAACGGGTGAATCCGGTCCAGGCCGGCGGAGCGCCCGCGGTCACCGCCCGGCGGCCTCGCGGGCGCGGCGCCGGGTCGGGTCGAGCGGCGGGGCGGGTCGGGTCGGCAGAGCGGCAGGCCGAGCGGGGTGGCCCGGAGCGGGCGGCGCGGGACGGACGCGGGTGCCGGGCCGCCCGCGGTCACCGCCCGGCGGCCTCGCGGGCGCGGCGCCGGGTCGGGTCGGGTCGAGCGGCGGGGCGGGTCGGCCGAGCGGCGGGTCGAGCGCGGTGGCCCGGAGCGGGCGGCGCGGGACGGACGCGGGTGCCGGGCCGCGGCGGGCCGGCGCCGCACCCTCCCCGGCGCCGGCGCGCGCTGTCCGGGCAGGCCGGGCTGTCCGGCGCGGCCGGGAGCTCAGGCCAGGGTCTTGTCCCCGGCCGCGGCGCCCCGGCGGGCCCCGGTGCCGATGCCTGTGGCCTCGGCCCGCCCGGCGTCACCGATCCAGAAGTCGGCGCAGGAACTGGTGGACTCCGGTGTACGGAACAGGGGTTGCCCCACCCGTAGGGGAAGCCCCCGACGGGTGGGGCCGTTCACCGGAGCGAGAGCCGGAACGCCATCTGGCCGAAGGAGACCATGTCGCCGGCCCGCACGGCCACGGCGCCCGTGACCCGGCGCCCGTTGACGCTCGTGCCGTTGGTCGAGCCCAGGTCGCGCAGGACCCACAGGCCGCCCTGGAGGGAGAGTTCGGCGTGCAGCCGGGAGACCGTCTCGTGGCTGAGGCGCAGGCCGTTCGCCGGGTCGCGGCCGATCCGCAGCGGGTACGGGCCCGGTTCGGGCAGCAGCAGCTTCGGCAGCCGCTCGGCCTGCCAGGCGCGACCGAGCTTGGCCGTGAACGCGGACATCTTCTCGACCGCCCCGACCACCCGCCGCGTCCAGCCGGACTCGGTCTGCAGATCGGCGGTGAGCAGAGCCAGTTCGTCGGGCCGGCGTGCGACGAGCGCGCGCTCCATCCGGAACAGGAAGGTGTCGTGCGAGAGCCTGCCCTGCGCGGCGCCCTCACGGAGCAGCACCAGCGCACGGTCCCGCTCGGCGTCGGTGAGCCGAGCGGAGTGCGTGGGAAACTCGAAAGGCGTCGTCACACCGTGATTGTCGGGCCGAGGGGCCCGAAGTGTCCAGAACGAGGCCCGCGGGGGCTCCGGGAGGCCGCGTCACGACGCCCGTGGGCGGCCTCGGAGGTCGTGTCAGGCGCCGCGCGGGGCCACCAGGCCGGATTCGTAGGCGAGGACGACGAGCTGCGCGCGGTCGCGGGCGTGGAGCTTGGCCATGGCCCGGTTGATGTGGGTCTTGGCGGTCATCGGGCTGATCACCATGCGCTCCGCGATCTCGTCGTTGGACAGGCCGTGCGCGACGAGGACGACGGCCTCGCGTTCGCGGTCGGTCAACTCGGCCAGGCCCGTGCCGGTGGCGGTGTCGCGCGGCCGGGAGACGTACCGGTCGATCAGCTTGCGGGTGAGCGAGGGGGCGAGCAGGGCGTCGCCGCGCGCGGCGACGCGTACGGCGTGCAGGAAGTCCTCCGGCACGATGTCCTTGACGAGGAATCCGGCCGCGCCGGCGCGCAGCGCGTCGTAGACGTACTCGTCCAGCCCGTAGTTGGTCAGGACGACGACGTGCACCCCGGTCAGGGCCGGGTCCGCGGCGATCCGCCGGGTCGCCTCGATGCCGTCCATGACCGGCATCTGGATGTCGAGGAGCGCGATGTCGGGCAGGTGCCCGCGGGCGAGTTCCAGGCCCTCCTTGCCGTCGGCGGCCTCGGCCACCACCTCGATGTCGTCCTCGAGGTCGAGCAGCGCGCGGAACCCGCTGCGGATGAGCGGCTGGTCGTCGACGAGCAGGACACGGATCACGGCGTTCGCTCCAAGGGGAGTTCGGCCCGGACGGTGAAGCCCCGTTCGCCGCGCGGTTCCGCCCGCAGACGACCGCCGAGGGCGGTGACGCGTTCGCGCATCCCGAGCAGCCCGACGCCGGGCGTCGGCGGGGAGGCCGCGGTGGCCGTGCCGTCGTCGTCGACCTGTACGGCGAGGCCGTCGGGCCGGTAGTCGATGGTGACCGACGCGGTCGTGGCGGCGGCGTGCCGGGCGATGTTGGTCAGGGACTCCTGCACGATCCGGTAGGCGGTCCGGTCCACCGCCGCCGGCACGTCGTGCCGGCTCCCGGCTATGGTCAGCGTCGCCTCCAGGCCGGTCGTCCGGGCGCGTTCCACCAGTTCTGGAATGTGCTCGAGTCCGTGCGGCGGCGTGGTGTCGTCGTCGCGCAGCGCCTCCAGCGTCGCGCGCAGTTCCCGGGTGGCCTCGCGCGCGGCCTCCTGGATCGCCAGCAGGGCCGGCGGCACCTCTTCGCCGCGCTTGCGCGCCACATGGACGGCGGCCTCGGCCTGTACCTTGACGACCGAGATCTGGTGCGTGAGCGAATCGTGCAGTTCCCGCGCGATGTGCAGCCGCTCCTCGTCGGCGCGGCGGCGGGCCGTCTCCTCCCGCGTCCGCTCGGCTTCGTCCGCTCGCCGCTCGGCCTGCCGCAGCGCCTCCCCCGCGGCGCCGGCCGCGATCAGCCAGGCCAGCTCGAGCGCGCCGCGGGCCTGCGCGAAGGCCGCACCGGTGTCGTGCGGACCCGGGACGAGGGCCGCGAGGGGAAGAGCGGCCAGCATGGCCACGCTCGCCACCACCGTGACGGTGCGGTGTCCGGACCGTACGGCCGTGTACACCGCGAACAGGTAGGCCACGACGGGGACATCGAGACCTGCCGCCTGGTACCCCACCGCGCACAGCCCGGTGACGACCAGGACGGGGACCGGAGCGCGGCGGCGCGCGGCCAGCGCCAGACCGCCGGCCGCCAGCAGCACGAGGCCGAGCAGGTCGAGGCCCGTGCCGGTGGGCTGCTCGGACACGCCGGTGACCAGCAGCGCCGCGGTCACGCCGACGGCGATCACCCCGTCACCGACAGCGGCCGGGACACCGAACCGTCCTCTGTTCATGCGCGCACCCTAACCGGGCGCCGCGCGGGGGCGAGTCATGCCCGCGCAGGAGCGGACGACTACCGCGTACGCGGTACAGGGGCGGATTCTGCGGCGCCCGCGGTAGCGCGAAGTGTCCGCGTCCGGAGGACGACCGGTGGCGGGTCCGGCGGACAAGCTCAGGGTGTCAGCCGGAGGAGCAAGCAACAGAAGGAGCACCCCATGTCTGTCGGAATCCTGCTCTCGGCACCGGTCGCCGCGGCCGATGTCACCACCCTGAGCGCCGGACGGCTCGGGGCCACCACGGCCGCGCTGGTCGCGCTGACCGGCGTGGTCGTCGGCGGGCTGGCCCTCGCCCGCTCCGCCGGGCGTATCGGCCGGGGCCCCGGGCGGGGCGGCAGTGTCGTCGCCCTGGTGACGGGGCTGTTCGGCATCGTGCTCGGCGCGGTGTTCGTGGCGACGTCCGAGGGCGGCCTGGGCACCGGCAACGGGCTGGGCGGGGCCGTCGTGGCCGTGGTGGTGGGGGTGGCCGGGGTGGCCATCGGCGCTCGGGGCATCACCCGCTCCCGCCGCACCGCCCCCCGACCGGCCGGCCCGCTGCCCCGCTGACCCGCTGACCTGTGCGGATCCTGGACGGCACCGAAACGATCGCTGCTACGGTCTCGCTCTCGACTCCCAGGGGGACACACCGTGACCACGCCTTCTTCCGTGCCGTCGGCCGCTCATGACGGTCCGACAGTGCGCCCGCTCTCCGGACCGGAGGAACTGGAACTGTTCCTCGGCCTCAGCTACGTCCTCGATCACGAACTCGAGGACGACCTCGCCACGGGCCGCCGGGTGCCCGAGTGGATGTGGGTCGCCCTCCGGGGCGACCGGGTCCTGGCCAGGATCGCGTGGTGGACCGACAAGGAGGGCGGCGAACCGCTCGTCCTCGACTTCTTCGACCTCGACCCCGAACTGCCCGCCGGGGAGCGTGCCGAGATCGGTCTGCGTCTCCTGCGGACGGCGAGCGCCGCGGTCGTACCGGCGGCGGCCCCCACGTCGCGTGCGGCACTTCCGGAGTACGGCCGGTTCCTGCCGCCGGACTGGCGCGAGGTGTCCGAGACCCGCGAGCAGATGGGGATCCTGTTCGACGTACTGGAGCGCTCGGGCGCCCGCCCGCTGGTGGAGCGGCTTCGGCTGGAGTGGCGTCCCGGCACCCCCGTACCCGAGCCGACCGGACGGCTGGAGTTCCGCCCCGTGCGGGACCGTGAGGATCTGGTCGCGCTCATGACCCACGTCATGGAGGGCACGCTCGACGCACACGGCCAGGCGGATCTGGCGTCCGGTCTCCCGGCGCGCGAGGCGGCGGAGAAGCACTACGACGGCGAGTTCGCGCACTACGCCTCGCCGCGGGAGTGGTGGCAGGTCGCCCAGCTGCCGGAGAGCGGTGAACCGGTCGGCTTCGTCGTCCCGGCACGGAACAACTACCACCACACCATCGCGTACATCGGTGTACTTCCCGCCCATCGCGGCAAGGGATACATCGACGACATCCTTGCGGCGGGCACCCGCGTGCTGGCCGGTCAGGAGGTGCCGCGCATCCGCGCGGGGACCGACCTCGCCAATGCGCCGATGGCGAAGGCCTTCGCCCGAGCGGGTTACGTGACCTTCGAGCGGGCGATCAACTTCGTCTGGGACGCGCCGGGCGTGGCGGGGTCCTGACTGCCAGGATGGACGCCGTAGACGTTGTCGTCGTGTGTGGTCCATCGACGAGGGGATCGACCGGTGCTGTTCGAGGTGTGGGCCCCGCAGGCCCGTGACCGGGTGACGCTGGAGCTGAACGGCACCGGGCACCCGCTGGAGCGGGACGCCGAGCGGGAGGGCTGGTGGACGGGGGTCGTCGCGGCCGGCGACGGCGACCGCTACGGCTTCTCGCTGGACGGCGGGCCCGTGCTGCCCGACCCCCGGTCCCGCCGCCAGCCGGACGGTCCGGACGGGCTCAGCGCGGTCGTCGACCACTCCGCGTTCGTCTGGTTCAACGAGGCCCCGCGGCTGCGGCTGCGCGCCGCGGTCCTGTACGAGCTGCACATCGGGACCTTCACGCCCGACGGGACCCTGGACGCGGCCGCCGAGCGGCTCGGGGAGCTGGCCGGGCTCGGCATCACCCATGTGGAGCTCATGCCGCTGTGTCCTTTCCCGGGGACGCGTGGCTGGGGGTACGACGGCGTCGCGCCGTGGGCGGTCCACGAGCCGTACGGCGGACCGACGGCGCTGAAGCGGTTCGTCGACACGGCGCACGGGCTCGGCCTGGGTGTGGTCCTGGACGTGGTCCACAACCACCTCGGCCCGTCCGGTAACCATCTGCCCTCCTTCGGGCCGTACTTCACGGACACGCACCACACGCCGTGGGGCGCCGCCGTGAACCTGGACGCGCCGGGCTCGGACGAGGTCCGCGCGTATCTGCTCGGCAGCGCCCTTGCCTGGCTGCAGGACTACCGGATCGACGGGCTCCGTCTGGACGCGGTGCACGCCCTCGCGGACACCCGGGCCCTGACGTT
Organism: Streptomyces sp. NPDC029139; assembly: GCF_055564335.1. Taxonomy (NCBI): domain Bacteria; kingdom Bacillati; phylum Actinomycetota; class Actinomycetes; order Kitasatosporales; family Streptomycetaceae; genus Streptomyces; species Streptomyces sp. NPDC029139. The sequence continues at coordinate 141,085 of NZ_JBVHWN010000011.1, forward strand.
CCTGGAGGAGCTGTCGGAAGCGGTGGACGAGCTGGCGCGGGAGCAGGGCCGCCAGCACTTCCTGATCGCCGAGTCGGACCAGGCCGATCCCCGGACGACCACCCCGCGCGTCGCGGGCGGGCTCGGCATCCACGCCCAGTGGAACGACGACTTCCACCACGCCCTGCACACGGCGCTGACCGGGGAGTCCCAGGGCTACTACGCCGACTTCGCGCGCGCCCCACTGGCCGCGCTCGGCAAGTCCCTGACCCATGTCTTCTTCCACGACGGTACGTACTCGAGCTTCCGGGGCCGCCACCACGGCCGCCCGGTGGACCGGGTCCGCACCCCCGCGCACCGCTTCCTGGCCTACGCCCAGACGCACGACCAGATCGGCAACCGCGCGCTGGGCGACCGGCTCTCCGCGACCCTCTCCCCCGGGCTGCTCGCCTGCGCGGCGACGCTCGTCCTGACCGGGCCGTCGGTCCCCATGCTGTTCATGGGCGAGGAGTGGGGGGCCACCACGCCCTGGCAGTACTTCACCGACCACACGGACCCGGAGCTCGCGGAGGCCGTACGGCAGGGCCGGCGGCGGGAGTTCGCGTCGCACGGCTGGGCGGAGGAGGACATTCCCGATCCGCAGGACCCGGCCACCCGGGACCGTTCCGTCCTGGACCGCACGGAACGCGAACGCGCCCCGCACAACCGGCTGCTCGCCTGGCACCGTGAGCTGATCGCGCTGCGCCGCACCCTGCCGGACCTGACCGACCCGGACCTGGCCGCGGTCCGGGTCGCGTTCGACGAGGACGCCCGCTGGCTGGCGTTCCGCCGCGGCGTGCTGCGGATCGCGGTCAACCTGGGCAAGGAGCCGGCGGAGATCCCGCTCGGCACGAACGGCCGCGACCGGGTCCTCGCCACCTGGGAGCCGGTCGAGGCTCCGGCCGCGGACGGGCTGCTGCGGCTGCCGGCGGAGTGCGCGGTGATCCTGACGGACGGCTGAGCCCGCCGCGCACCTGGCTACTCCACGACGGCCATCTCGCGCGGGGTGTGGTTGAACCGGCGGCCCGAGCCGTCCTCGTCCGCCGTCACGATGTCCTCGATGCGGACGCCGAAGCGGCCCGGCAGATAGATCCCCGGCTCGATGGAGAAGCACATGCCGGGCACGATCGGCCGCTCCTCGCCCTCGATCATGTAGGGCGGCTCGTGGGTGGTGACCCCGATGCCGTGGCCGGTGCGGTGGATGAAGTACGCGCCGTAGCCGGCGTCCGTGATCACCTTGCGGGCCGCGCGGTCCACCTCCTGGCAGGCGGCGCCCGGCCGGACGGCCTCGAAGCCGGCCTGCTGGGCCTCCCGCACCACGTCGTGGACGCGCTGCTCCTCGGCGGTCGGCTCGCCGACGTGGACGGTTCGGGTGGTGTCGGAGCCGTAACCGTGCTTGAGCCCGCCGAAGTCGAGCACGACCATGTCACCGCGCTCGATGACCCGCTCCCCCGCCTCGTGGTGGGGGTCGGCGCCGTTGGGCCCGGATCCGACGACGGTGAAGTCGACCTGGGTGACCGAACCGCAGCAGCGCGGCGGCGAGGTCGGCCGCGACCTCGGTCTCCCTGCGGCCCGCGAAGCGGACGGTGAGGATCTCCCGGTAGGCCTCGTCGGCGGCCGCGCCCGCGGCGGCGATCCGCTCGACTTCATGGGCGTCCTTGACGGCCCGCAGCATCGGCAGCGCCTCGGTGAGCGAGACGTACGAGGTGGCGGGCAGCCTCTTCTGCAGCCCGAGCAGGTGCATCGCCCAGGCGTTGTCGCTGACGCCGAAACGACCGGTGCTGCCGAGCAGAGGAGCGGTGACGGCGTACGGGTCGTGGCCGTCGGTCCAGTCCCGCAGGGTGAGCGCGGGGGCGCCCGGGGCCTTCGCGGCGTCCGGGGCCTCCAGCGTCGGTACGACGAGGACCGGGTCACGGCCCGCCGCGATGACGAGGACGGTGAGCCGTTCGGTGGTCGCGGTCGGCTGATAACCGGTCAGATGGACCAGGTCGGGGCCGGGCGCGACGAGGAGGCCGGCGAGTCCGGCCGCCGCCGCCGACTCGGCGGCGCGGGCCATCCGGGCGCGGTAGTCCTCGGCGGTGAAGGGCGGGGGCGGGGTCGATCGCGACATGGGGTCATCCTGCCCGCCGCGGACGGCGGGCGCGAGGTGTCAGCGCGGGTCCGGGCCCTGGGTGATGAGGCGTTCGAGCAACTCGTGGAAGTCCTCGCCGACGACGATCCGCACGTCACCGCCCTCCCCGTCCCGGTCGCTGAGCTGGGTGAGCGTGCCGCCGCGCCACCAGAAGACGTACGGGCTGATGGAGCCCGGCGTGTCCGCGTAGCCGGAGGCGGCGAAGGAGGCCATCGCGCCGAGCGCCGGGACGATCGTGGTGTCGCGGATCGGGTGGAAGGCGAGCTGGTGCCGGAACGGCATCGCCACCAGGGCCCCGTGCTCGCCGAGGGGCTGCCCGGTGACGCGCCGTACGACCGTGTCCAGGTCGAGGACGCGGCTCGCCGTGTAGAAGGAGTCGCCGAGGAGCACCTCGAAGCACATGCCGTCCGCGTCCCGTACCGTCTCGTGGCCCTCGACGGGAAGCCCGCGGAGGTTGGCGAGCGCCCGGTCGCGCAGCTGCTCGAGGTCGCCGAGCGGTTCGAGAGCCTCGTCGGTGAGCATCATGACGCTCTCCGGCAGGTCCAGGGCGAGGATCTCGTACAGTCCGGGCGCGACGCTCCGGGCGTAGCCGAAGGTTCCGGGGTCGATGCCGTCGCCGCTGACCACGCGCGGGTAGAGCTGGGCGCGGATCTGCTCGGGCCGGAGGGTGTCGAGTGCGGAGGGGCCGTCCATGGTGCGCAGGACGAGGCCGACGTGCCGCCGGATGAGGCCGGGCCAGGCGCGCGGGCCGCGCCGGTCGTTGTGGCAGACGGCGGCGAGGTTCCCGAGTCCGAACTGGCGGCCGTCGGCGTCGCGGACCAGGTCGGCGTAGACGGTGACTTCCAGGCCGAGTTCGGCGAAGGCCTCACGGACCCGGCTGCGGAAGAGGGCGGCCTCGCGTTCGGAGAAGTACGAGAACTCCGGGTCCCTGGGGACCTCGTCGCCGTCTCGCTTGGGTCCTCGTCGGAACAACCCCACGTCCGCCCGCCTTCCGTCGCTTGGGGAACAGCCTAGGGGTGAGACGTCAGACGCGCAGTCGCCGGAGCAACTCCGCCACGGGGGCGGAGGGTTCGGCGCCGGTGTGGAGGAGTTCGGTGCGGTGGACGAGGCGGGGCGCGCTCAGAGGTACGGCGACGGCGCCCGCGGTCGCCGCGGCGAGGGGGACCGGCAGCAGCGTCAGGCCGTGGCCGGCGGCGGCGAGGGCGCCGAGGGTGCGGATGTCGGTGCCTTCGTAGCGCAGGGCCGTACGGAAGCCGTGGCCGGCCGGTCCGCCGTGCGCGGCGCGCAGCCGGTCGAGCGGGAACCCGGCGTCGGGAGCGTCGAGCCAGCGCGCGTCGACGAGATCCGCGAGCCGCAGCCCCGCCCGCCCGGCGAGCGGATGGCCGGCGGGCAGCACGACGGCGAGCGGTTCTTCGGCGACGCGCACGGCGGTGAGCGGGGCGACGTCGGGGAGCCGCAGGGGGTCGCTGGGCGCGGCGAGTCCGTCGACCAGCCCGAGATCGGCGGCTCCGGTCGCGACCGCGGCCGGCACCTCGTCACGGGGCAGGGTCCGCAGGGTGACCCCGGCGGCGGGCAGGGCGGCGAGGATCCGGGGCCACAGGGCGAGCGGGGCGGCGGCGAGGGTCAGCGTCTCGCGGGGGGCGGCGGAGAACCGGGCGAGGTCGGCCCGGGCCGCGTCGAGGCGGAGGAGGAGGGACCCGGCGTGTTCGAGGAGACGCTCGCCCGCCGGGGTGGGGACGACGGGGCGGCGGCCGAGGAGCGGCAGGCCGAGGTCGTTCTCGAGGGCGGCGATGTGCTGGGAGACGGCGGACTGGGTGTACCCCAGGGCGCGGGCGGCCCCGGAGAAGGAGGCGAGCCGGGCCACGGTGACGTACGTGCGCAGGAGGTGCGGGTCCATGACCATAAGTGTTCACGATGGAGAGTGCAGGAATCATCGTTGGACGTGAACCTCAGAGGCGAGCAGCATGGCCGGCATGACGAAGACAGCCCGCGTCGCCCTGGTCGGTGACCGTTCCCCGCACGTGAAGTCCCATGTCCGGGTGCCTCTGTTGCTGGAGGCTCTGGCCGAGCGCGACGGCCTGGTGCTCGACGCCTACTGGATCCCGACCGGCGACGCGGAGGCGCCCGGCGCGGTGAAGGGCTTCGACGCGGTGTGGGTGCTGCCGGGGAGTCCGTACGCGAGTGAGGCGGGCGCGCTGGCGGCGATCCGCACGGCGCGTGAGGACGGGATTCCCTTCCTCGGCACCTGCGGCGGCTTCCAGCACGCGCTGCTCGAGTTCGCCCGCGGTGTCTGCGGCCTCGGGGCGGCCGCCCATGCGGAGAACGACACGGCGGCGGCCGGCGAGGACCTGCTGATCGCACCGCTCGCCTGCTCCCTGGTGGGCCACGAGGGCGTGGTGCGGGTCACGCCGGGCTCGCTCGCGGAGGCCGTGCTCGGCGCCGAGCGGACGACGGAGCGGTACCACTGCGCGTACGGCCCGGACAGCCGCCACCTGGACACGCTGCGGGCGCACGGACTGCGGTTCACCGGTGAGGACGAGGAGGGCGGGGTCCGGATCGCGGAGCTGCCCGGACACCCGTTCTTCCTTGCGACGCTCTTCCAGCCGGAACTGGCGGGCGACGGCTCGCGCCCGCACCCGGTCGTGCGGGCGCTGGCGCGGGCGGCGGTGGATCGCTAGGGGGTGTCTTGTCGACCAGGCCCGATCAGGGACGTGGTACCGACGTCCTACTGGGCGGCGCGGCCGAGTTCGTGCTGGTGCAGCGCTGCGCGCACGGCGTCGACGAAGCCGTTCCAGAAGTGGGCCTCGTCGGCGGATCCCGTGCCGGCGGTCGCCCGGCGGCCGGAGGCGCTCGTGAAGTCACCGAACATCGCCTTGCGCAGCTCGGTGGACAGCTCCAGCTGAGCGCCGGCTCCCGTGCGGGTGCGGTTGACGATGTTCGCGGGGTCGTCGCCGTTCAGCGGGGAGTCGACGCCCGCGAGGAGCACCGTCACGTCCCGGGCGGCATCGCTGTTCCCGGTGGTGAGTCCGTGTCCGGCGAAGGCCGCCGCGAGGTTGCGCATCAGCCGCGTGTCCCGGCCGCCGATGAGGATCTGCTTGGCCGGGGTGCCCGCGTCGGGGCTGAAGCCGTGCAGGGAGACGGCGTACAGGTTGCCGCCGCAGACGGCCAGCGCGGCCGGGTCGTCGCAGTGGGTCGAGGTGACGTGGAGCGCGCTGGAGGAGGCCAGCCCCTCGAACATCCAGTAGTCGCGTTGCGGCACTCCGGTCAGGGCCGCCGGGGCGGTGCCGGCTCCGGCCGGGGTGTATCCGGCGACGGCGAGGCACAGTTCACTGGTGCCGGCCTCGATGCCACCTCCGTGCGGCGCGATGACGGCCGTGCTGCGAACGGGGTCGCTCGCGGCGCTGACGTTGTCGAAGAGTTCGGCCCGGGGATGGGTGCGGAAGCGCCGCATCCAGTGGACGCCTTCCTGGTACGTCGTGCTGCTGTACAGCGCCGTGTTGGAGGGGAAGTTGTCCGCGGCGGTGGCGGCGGAGGTGGCCGCGGCGGCCGTGCCGCCGTTCCCGGCGAGGTCGTTGAGGAGCGGCAGGCCGGCTGCCGCGGCGGCCATGGAGGTCAGGACGGTGCGCCGACTGGTGCGATTCATGAGGTGATCATCTCTGAGGGCACGGCGCGGGCTCGGGGCAGGTCGCTCATCGGCTCCTCACCTCATGCGGACGACGAGGTGGGCGCGGTCGCGGCCGCGGGCGACGAGCCGGGCGTTGGACTCGTCGGACTCCCGGACCCAGCGCTCGGCGTGGGCCGGGTCCTTGCCGAAGCGGACATGGCGTTCGACGAGGCGGGGCACGCGGCGGTGGTCGTCCAGTTCGAGGTACCAGACCTCGTCGAGGAGGGGCAGGACGGTGGCCCAGGGGCCCTCGTCGTGGAGCAGGTAGTTGCCCTCGGTGATCACGAGCGGGACGTCGGCGGACACGGGTATCGCGTCGGCGACGGGTTCCTCGATCGCGCGGTCGAAGGCGGGGGCGTAGACGGTGGTGCCGGGCTCGGACGCGCGCAGTCGGGCGAGGAGCGCGGCGTACCCGGCGGCGTCGAAGGTGTCGGGCGCGCCCTTGCGCTGTGCGCGCCCGAGCCGCTCCAGCTCGCGCTGGGCCAGATGGAATCCGTCCATCGGTACGAGGGCGGCGAGCCCGTCGAGCCGGGCGACGAGCCGGGCGGCGAGCGTGGACTTCCCGGCGCCCGGTGCCCCGGCGAGCCCCAGGATCCGCCGCCGGCCGGGCACGGCGAGGAGCCGGGCGCGGGCGGTGAGCTCGGCGAGCAGCTGGGCGTCCATGGGCCGCATTCTCCCACCGTTTTGCCCGGGATGAGTCATACGTATAACCTCTTGGAATGTCCTCCATCGCTCTCGTCACCCTCGTCGTCCGTGACTACGACGAGGCCATCGCCTTCTACACCGACGCCCTCGGCTTCGAGCTCGCCGAGGACACCGACCGCGGTGACGGCTCCCGCTGGGTCGTCGTCCGCCCGAAGGGCGCCCCCGCCGGTACGGGCCTCCTCCTGGCCCGCGCGAACGGCCCGGCCCAGGAGAGCGCCGTCGGCGCCCAGACGGGCGGCCGTGTCGGCTTCTTCCTGCACACCGACGACTTCGCCCGCGACCACGCCCGGATGACCACGGCGGGCGTCCGCTTCCTGGAGGAGCCCCGCCACGAGCCGTACGGCTCGGTAGCGGTCTTCGAGGACCTGTACGGCAACCGCTGGGACCTGCTGCAGCCGGCGTCCTGACCCGGAGCGGGCGGGCGTTCGAGACGGCGCCCGCCCCCGCCGTTCCTCACGGCGGGGGCGGGCCGTGGGCCGTTCAGCGCCTGCCCCACCAGGAGCGGCCCTCGGCGCCCCTGCGGATGTCGGTCACGTTGGACGGGAGGCCACCGTCCAGCCAGCCGCTGTGCGGCTGCAGCTGCGTCAGCTGGGCCCGCCAGGGGCCGTCGGCCATTTCCAGGTGCACGATCAGCGGGCCCTCGGGCAGCGGCACGGTCTCCCGTCGCTTGCCGATCTCGTTGACCACGTTCTCGTCCTCGGGCAGGGCCGTCGGATCGTGGTGGCCCGCCAGCTCGTAGAGGTTGACGATGAGGTTGTCGTCGCCGCGGTAGTGGAGGGCCAGATCGGCCGTTCCCCCGGTGTGCAGCAGGACGTCGGGCCCGCGGCACTCCAGCTGGTCCTCCGTCAGGCGCCGCGCCGCCGCCAGCGGCAGCACCTGGAGCCGCCACGGACCGTCCGCCTTCAGCTGCAGCCGCAGCCGTCCGTTGTCGGGGACCTGGACGAGCACCCGACCCTGGAAATCGTCCTCGGTGCTGTTGACGAGGGTGTCCCCCTCCTTGTTGAACCGGGTGAGGGGCCACAGGCCGGTGTACCCGTCACCCTGGACGGCGAGATCGACCACGACCGGCCCGGGCGGAAGCCCCTGCACGGTGATCACGTCGTTGTCCCGGCCGGTCCGGATGTACGGCTCGAAGACCGCGCCGAAGGTCCACTCCCTCGTTCCCCCGCTCGCCGGTACGGGCTCCGGAACCGACCCGGAGACCGGTGCCGGAGCCGGGGCCGGGGCCTGGAACGGGACCGGGGCCAGGGGCAGAGGCGGCGCCGGTGGCTGGAACGGGACCGGCGCCTGGGGCGGCGGCGGGGCGACCGGCACCGCGGCAGGCGGCTGGAACGCAACCGGCGACGGCGGCTGAAGCGTCGGCGGCTGGAGCGGCACCGGCGACGGCGGCTGAACGGGCGCCTGCGCCGGCGCGTCCTGCGCCACGTCCACGCCGTGGTCCGCCACCAGTCCGGCGAGGCCGTTCACGTACCCCTGGCCCACCGCACGGAACTTCCAGCCCCCCGCCCGCCGGTACAGCTCCGCCAGCACCATCGCCGTCTCGCCGCCCGCATCGGTCACCTCGTACCGCACGACCGACGTGCCGTCCGGCGCGAACGCCTCCACCGAGGGCCCCGCCACGTCCCGCAGCGCGCCGCTCTCCGTCGACCCGACCACGAGGACGCGGACGATATCCTCCTCGACGGCGGTGAGGCCGGCCTCCAGCCACACCGTGCCGTTCTCCTCCCCCAACAGCCGCACCGCGCCTGACGGATGGACCGGCGCACCGTGGAAGACGATGTCCCCGTCCCCCCGGACCCTGCCCGTCTGCGTCAGCAGCAGCGCCGCCACGTCCAGCCCGCTCCGTACGGCGATCCGCAACGGCACCGTCGGCACGAAGGCGTTGCTCCCCTTGATCATTCCCCCCACCGAAGCACCGGCCTCTCTCTCGTTTTCCCCTCCGAGATCACTCACCCATGGATCTTCCTGCCGCCCAGCCCCGCGAGACAAGCCCCGTCACGCCCCACGGCCCCACGCCCCACAACGGCCCCACGCCCCACGGCGCCGAAACCCCGAGGCAGACCGACGACGGGACGTGCGAGCATGCCCGGGAGGACATCATCGGACGAGAGCACTTCATGACCTTCACGCGCCACCTGCGGGCCGCCGCGCCCCCCACCGCCGTCTCGGCCGGATTCCTCGCCATGCTCATCGGCGTCACCAGCTCCGTGGCCGTCGTGTTCACGGCCGCCAAGGCGGCCGGGGCCACCTCCGCGGAGCTCACCTCGTGGGTCTTCGCCCTCGGCATCGGCATGGGCGTCACCTGCATAGGTCTCTCCCTGCGCTATCGCGCGCCGATCGTCACGGCCTGGTCGACGCCGGGCGCCGCCCTGCTGGCCACCGGGCTGCAGGGGGTGACGATGGCGCAGGCCGTCGGGGCCTTCCTGCTGTCGGGTGTGCTCATCGTGATCAGCGGGGTCACCGGCTGGTTCGAGCGGATCATGAACCGGATTCCGGTGCCGCTCGCCTCCGCGCTGCTCGCCGGGGTGCTGCTCCAGTTCGGCACCGAGCTCTTCACGCAGATGGAGAGGGACGGCCTCATCGCCGTTCCCATGTTCCTCGCCTATCTGGCGGGCCGGCGTTTCTTCCCCCGGTACGCGGTCGTCATCGCGCTCCTCGCCGGGATCGCGGCGACCGCGTGGCAGGGGTCATGGAAGCTGGACGGCTTCGCGCTCACGCTCGCCGAACCGTTCTTCGTCCGCCCCGAGTTCAGCTGGCAGGTCCTGGTCGGGGTCGGCCTGCCGCTCTTCGCGGTGACGATGGCCTCGCAGAATCTGCCGGGTGTGGCCGTCCTGCGCAACGCCGGTTACTCCACGCCCATCTCGCCCCTGCTGACGTGGACGGGCGGGGTCAACACCGTCCTCGCGCCGTTCGGCTGCTTCGGTCTCAACCTGGCCGCGATCACCGCGGCGATCTGCAGCGGCGAGGCCGCCCACCCCGATCCGCGCAAGCGCTATGTCGCGGGGGTGTGGGCGGGCGTCTTCTACCTTCTCGTCGGGCTGTTCGGCGGAACGGTCGGCTGGCTCCTCACCGCGATGCCGCCGGCCCTGGTGCTGGGCATCGCGGGCATCGGGCTCCTCGGCACCATCGGCAGCTCGCTCACCTCGGCGCTCCTGGACGAGCGGCTGCGCGAGCCGGCCGTGGTGACGCTGCTCGCCACCGCGTCCGGCTTCACGCTCTTCGGGATCGGCTCGACCTTCTGGGGACTCTTGGCGGGCGTCCTGACACTGCTGGTGGGTGACCTCGCCCGCCGCCGGTCCCGTGAGCGATCCGGCCCGGAGTCGGAGAGCACCACCCCCGAGGAAGCGAAGAGCCGCTGACCCTCAGAACGATCGCGCCAGTTCCGCCGCGCGTGCCAGGTGCTCGTCCTTGAGGGCCGCCCACTCCCCCGCGCGCGTCGCCGACCCGCCGAGGACGACGAACTCGCTCGTGCCCGCCCGCTGCCCGATGCGGTCGGTGAGCATGGCGGTCCGCATCGCCTGATGGCACCCGGAGGCCTCGAGCTCTTCGACGGTGTACCCGGCCGTGCACAGCACCAGCGCGTGCCGGGCCCGGAGCCGAATCGGCCCGTACGCGGCCCCGACCGTCCACACGCGGTCGAACCAGCCCTTGAGCCGTGCGGGGCAGTCGGTCCACCACACGGGGTGGACGAACGCCCACGCGTCGGCGGCGCCGAGTCTGGCGTGCTCGGCGGCGACATCGGCGGGGAGGGGCGCGTCGGCCGGACTCGCGCTCGTACTCCTCGCGCGTGAGTTCCGAGCGGAACTCCATCGCGTAGAGGTCCGAGACCGTGTACGTGTGCCCGGCGGCGTCCAGCCCGCCGAGGAAGGCGTCGAGCACCTCGCGCGTGAAGCTGCGCTCGCTCGGGTGCGCGTAGACGACATGGACCGCCGTCATGAGCTCCGGCCGTCCGTACCGCCGGCGAAGAAGCCGGCCAGGACCGGGGCGAGGAGCGTCGGGTCGATGTCGTGGTCCTGGCCGGGGAAGGTGTGCAGGGTGTAGTTCTCGCCGTGTGCGGCGAGCGCCCGCGCGCCGCCCAGCATGTGCGGGGCACCCGCGTCGCCGCTGCCGACGAGCACGGGAATCGTCACGGACCGCCAGCGGTCGGCGGGCAGGGGGCGGCCGGACATGGTGTCGCCCATGATCCGGCCGTCGTAGGGCAGGGTGCGGGCGGTGGCCTCCATGCCGGCCCAGAAGGGGGCCTGCCGCATCCCCGCGACGACCTCGGCGGGCAGGCCCACGGCAGCGGTCAGGAAGTACGCGACGGCGTCGCCGTACGCCTCCCGCTCCACGAGGTCGTCCAGGTGGGCGACGTAGTCGGCGGGCAGCGGCGGCCTGGTCGCGTCGACGACGAACGGCGGTTCGTAGAGGGCGAGTCGCGAGACGGCGCTGCCCCGGGCCACGGCCTCCAGCGCCAGCACGGCCCCGGAGGACATGCCGAAGACCATGGCCTCGCCGCCCGCCCGTCCGATCAGCGCGTCCAGGTCCTCGACCTCGCGCCGCACGTCGTACGGGGCGTTGTCACCGCTGTCGCCGCGGCCCCGGCGGTCGTAGGTGATCACGGTGAAGCGCTCGGCGAGCAGACCGGCGAGTTCGGCGTGATCCCCCCGGGTCATGAAGGCGCCTCCGACGAGCACCACGACAGGGCCGGAGCCCTGCCGCTCGTACGCGATGGCCGTACCGTCGGACGAGAACACCTTTTCCATGCGAAACCCCACTCCGCTCGTGTGCGCCCCCTCGGACGCCACAGCCCCCATGATCTTCAGAACGGCACGGTACAAGCAGGCCGCGGGCGAGGAGAAGCCGTTCTCCGAGAACGGGACGAGCGGGGTCAGCCCCCGTCCGTCTCCGGCTCCGTCGCGGGCGTCAGCCGCAGCGAGATCGAGTTGATGCAGTAGCGCTGGTCCGTCGGCGTCGGGTAGCCCTCACCCTCGAAGACATGGCCCAGGTGCGAGCCGCAGCGGGCGCAGCGCACCTCGGTGCGGACCATTCCGTACGAGCGGTCCTCGATCAGCTCGACGGCGTCGCTGTCCTTCGGGTCGTAGAAGGACGGCCAGCCGCAGTGCGACGCGAACTTCTCCGTCGAGGTGAAGAGCTCCGCGCCGCACGCCCGGCAGGAGTAGACGCCCTGGGTCGTGGTGTCGGTGTACTCACCCCGGAACGCGGGCTCCGTGCCCGCCTGGCGCAGTACCTGGTACTCCGCCGGCGTCAGCTCCGCGCGCCACTGCTCGTCCGGCTTCTCGACGTCGTACGCCATGACTCCACTCCCTCACTTCGTCAGACGGGCGAGGATCCGCGGTCCGAGGTCGGTGACGTCACCCGCGCCCATCGTCAGAACGAGATCACCGGGCTCGGCCATTCCCGCGACGACGTCCGGGACGGTCGCCTTGTCGTGGACCGCCGTCACGTCGGCGCCTGCCTCGCGGGCCGCCGAGATGATCAGCTCGCTGGTGATGCCGGGGATCGGGTCCTCGCGCGCCGGGTAGATGTCGAGGACGACGGACCTGTCGGCGAGGGCGAGCGCGTCGCCCATCTCCTTGCCCAGCTCCTGGGTGCGGGAGAAGAGGTGCGGCTGGAAGACGACGAGGAGGCGCGAGCCCCCCGCGGCGCCGCGCATGGCCTCCAGGTCGGCGGTCATCTCGGTGGGGTGGTGCGCGTACGAGTCGATGACCTGGACCCCGCCCGCCTCGCCCTTGAGCTGGAGGCGGCGGCCGACGCCGGTGTACGCGGTGAGGGCCTCGGCCAGCTCCGCCGGGTCGATGCCCACGCGGGCTCCGGCGGCGAGGGCGGCCGCCGCGTTGTGCGCGTAGTGACGGCCGGGGACGGAGACGGTGAACACGTGCTCGACCCCGTCCATGACGACGGTGACCTCGCTGGTCATCCCGTTCGGGACGATCTTCCGGATCCATACGTCGGAGGTCTCGGACTCGCCGACCGTGACGACGTGGAGGCCGTGGCGGCCGGCGACCCGCCCGGCCAGCTCACGGGCGCCCGCGTGCTCGCCGACGACCAGGGTGCCGCCGGGGCGGATCTTGGCGGTGAACGCCTCGAAGGACTCGTAGATCTCGTCCATCGACGCGTAGTTCGCGTGGTGGTCCAGCTCGACGTTGAGGACGATCGCGACCTCGGGGTCGTACTTCTGGAAGCTCCGGTCGCTCTCGTCCGCCTCGGCCACGAAGACCGCGCCGTCACCGTGGCGAGCGTTGGTGCCCGGGCCCGCGAGGTCGCCGCCGATGGCGTACGAGGGGTCCAGGCCGAGCTCGGTGAGCGCGACGGCCAGCATGGAGGTGGTCGTGGTCTTGCCGTGCGTACCGGCGACGGCGATCGCGCGCAGGCCGTCCATGAGGGAGGCGAGCGCGTCGGAGCGGTGGACGACCGGGATGCCGAGTTCGGCGGCGCGGGCCAGCTCGGGGTTGTCCGCGCGGATGGCGCTGGAGACGACGACGGCGCTGGTGTCGTCGGCGAGGTGGGCGGCGGCGTGCCCGATGTGCACGGTGACGCCGTGGGCGCGCAGCGCCTCGGCGGTCGCGGACTCCTTCGCGTCGCTGCCGGCCACCTTGGCCCCGCGCTGGGCGAGGATCTTCGCGATGCCCGACATTCCGGCACCGCCGATGCCGATGAAGTGCGGCCGTTCCATGGCGGCAGGGATGGCGGGTGCCATGCGGATCTCTCCCCGGGGTGCGACGTACAGGAGGGCCCCAGCCTAGTGGCTCGCCCGGACAGCCCCGGGCACCGAGCCCGGGCCCGTCCGGGCGGCCCGCGTCACCCTCCCCGCGTCACCCTCCGTACGTCACCGCCCGTACGTCACTGCCCGTGCGTCCCGCCCGGACGTCACTCGCTGTGTGCGAACAGCTTCAGGACCGGTACGCCGACCTTGTGGCGCGCCCGGGAGGCCCAGTCCCGGTGGAAGAACTCCTCCACGTAGTGGGGGGCCGTCAGGACGATCACCTCGTCGGCGTCCGACTCGTCGACGACGGCCTTCATCTTGTCGAGGGGGTGGTCCTCGACCACCTGTCCGACCGCCTCGCAGCCGGCGTTCCTGAGGGCCCGGAGGGAGTGTTCCAGAGCCTCCTCCGCGGGGACGCGGGCCGCCTTGCCCTCCGGTTCGTCGCCCTCGCGGGTCGCTTCCTTCAGTTCGCCCAGGGCGACGTCGTCGATGGCGCGCAGCAGTACATCGGCCTGGTCACCACGGGGCTGCATCAGCACGATGAAGGACACGCCCTCGTCGCCGTGCAGGGTGGTGACGAATTCCACGTCGACGGACGTGAGGGGCTTCTCGATCATCAGAACGCTTGTGAACACCTCAGGAGCCCTTCTGCGGAAACCATCCTTCCCCGTGCCCGCACGGGGTCTACGGGGGTAAGTGTGCCCAGCGGAAGCTAACCGGAACGACAAATTCCGCCGCCTGTCAGATCCGACGGTAGCGGGTGAAAAGGAACCCGGCCTCCTCCAGCACCGACGCCACGGCGAACCGTTTCGGGACGGCCACCGGCGGGCCTCCCGCGATCCGTTGCGCGGTGCCCGCCGTCATCGTCGGCGAGACCGTCAGGCACAGCTCGTCGAGCACGTCCGCCGCCACGAACTGGCCGAGCAGCCGGGGTCCGCCCTCGGTCAGCTGACGCCGGAGCCCGCGCTCCGCGAGCGCCTCCACCGCGCGGGCCGGTTCCACCCCTGGTCCGTCGCCCGCGATCACCACCTCCACGCCCGCCCTCCCCGCCGCGTCCACCCGCTCGGCGGACGCCGCGGCACCGGTCAGGACCAGCGTCGGCACCAGGGGCTCGGCGAAGAGCGGAGCCGAGAAATCCAGCTCCAGGGAGGCGCTCACCACGGCGATCGCCGGCGCCGGACCCTGCCCGGCGGCCGCCCGGCGGGCCGCGAACGCGTCCCGCGCACGGGCCGGCCGGTACCCCTCCTGACGTACGGTCTGCGCCCCCACCACGATCACGTCGGCGAGGCCGCGCAGCGTCCCGAAGATCCTCATGTCGGTGTCGGAGGAGAGGGGCTGGGAGCGGCCGTCGTGCTGACCGGCCCCGTCGAGCGAGGAGACCATGTTGGCGCGCAGCCAGCGGCCGCCCGGGGGCAGCTCCGGGTACGGATAGAGGTCGGCCAGCTCGTCGAGGGACCACTCCCGGTCCCCGGCGAAGGCGTCGTCGGCTGTCATGTCCGTCACAGGGAACAGGCGTCGCATCCTCGCAGTCTGACACGGCGCTTACAGTGGGGAACTGTGTCGACCCGTGCCTCCCATGCCTCCCGCGCCCCGCGCGCCGTGACCGAAGCCGCCTCCACCGAAGCGGCCCCGGTCTCCCTCTGCGCGCGGGAGCCCCACGTCCCCGCCGACCGTCTCGTCGCCGAGATGGTCCCGCCGCCGCGCTTCGACTCGGTGCGCTTCGACACCTACATCCCGGACCCGAACCAGCCGAGCCAGACCGACGCGGTCAAGGCCCTCAGCTCCTTCGCCGAGGGTCTCGGCGGCGCCCACGCCAGCGGCGCCGGCAAGCGCGCGGGACTCGGCCGCTGGTTCGCGAGGAGCGCCAAGGCTTCCGTCCCCGCCGGCCCGCGCGGGATCTACCTCGACGGCGGCTACGGCGTCGGCAAGACCCACCTGCTGGCCTCTCTCTGGCACGCCACGCCCGCCGCGCCGGAGCTGAAGGCCTTCGGCACGTTCGTGGAGCTGACGAACCTGGTGGGCGCGCTGGGCTTCCAGCAGACCGTGAAGACCCTCGGCGGACACCGGCTCCTCTGCATCGACGAGTTCGAGCTGGACGACCCGGGCGACACGGTCCTCGTCTCCTCCCTGCTCAGCCGGCTCGTCGAGGCGGGCGTGGCACTGGCCGCCACCTCCAACACGCTGCCCGGCAAGCTGGGCGAGGGCCGGTTCGCCGCCGCCGACTTCCTGCGCGAGATCCAGGGCCTGTCGGCCCACTTCCGCCCGCTGCGGATCGACGGCGAGGACTTCCGCCACCGCGGGCTGCCCGAGGCGCCCGCCCCGTACTCCGACGAGCAGGTGACGAAGGCGGCGTACGCGACCCCGGGCTCCTCGCTCGACGACTTCCCGCACCTGCTGGAGCATCTGGCCAGGGTCCACCCCAGCCGGTACGGCGCGCTCACCGAGGGGCTGAGCGCGGTCTGTCTCACGGACGTTCAGGCGGTCCCGGACCAGTCGACGGCGCTGCGGCTCGTCGTCCTCGCCGACCGGCTGTACGACCGGGAGATACCGGTGCTCGCCTCCGGCCTCCCCTTCGACCGGCTGTTCAGTGAAGAGATGCTGAAGGGCGGGTACCGAAAGAAGTACTTCCGGGCGATCTCCCGGCTCACCGCACTGGCTCGCGACGCAAAGGGACTGGTGGGGCAGTAGGTTGGAGGCCATACCCGATCGAAAGGGATTCATCATGGCCGCAACCCGTTCCGCTCACGCCGTCTGGGAGGGTGACCTCCTCAAGGGCTCGGGCACCGTCTCGCTCGACTCGTCCGGCATCGGCGAGTACCCGGTCTCCTGGCCGGCCCGTACCGACGAGGCGGCGAACGGCAGGACCAGCCCCGAGGAGCTGATCGCCGCCGCGCACTCCTCCTGCTTCAACATGGCCTTCTCCAACATCCTGGCCAAGGCCGGCAACGCGCCGACCCGCCTGGAGACGAAGGCCGACGTCACCTTCGTGCCGGGCCAGGGCATCACGGGCAGCCACCTCACCGTCCGCGGCGAGGTCCCGGGCCTGGACGCGGACGAGTTCCAGTCCCTGGCCGAGGACGCCAAGAAGAACTGCCCGGTGAGCCAGGCCCTGGCGGGAACGACGATCACGCTCACCGCCGAACTCGTCTGATCGTCTGATCCCTCACGTCCCATGAGGCCGTGTCGACCCGCATGGTTCACGTGTCACCACAGTGCGTGATACACACATGCGGGTCACACGTCACATCTGCCTGTCCGCCAACAGGGGAGCTGTTGCCTCATGTCCGCAACACGACGTCAGATCCTGTCCCGCACCGGCGCGTCCGTCGCCGGCATCGTCTTCTCCGGCGCGCTCGGCGAACTCTTCGCGGGAAGCGCCGCGGCGAGCGAACGAGCCGGCTACGGCCCGCTCGTCCCCGACCCCGCCGGGCTCCTCGACCTTCCCGCGGGCTTCCGCTACAAGGTCCTCTCCCGTCAGGGCGATCCTCTCCGCTCCGGCGAAGGCCCGGTCCCCAGCAACCACGACGGCATGGGCGCCTTCGCCGGCCGCCGCGGCCGCGTGCACCTCGTCCGCAACCACGAGAACCGGGTCACCGGGAGAATAGGCGTCCCGACCGTCGCGGAACTGACGTACGACCCCGCCGCCAAGGGCGGCTGTACGGCGCTCGAGCTCGACGGCCGCAACAACGTCCTCGGCGAGCGCGTGGCCATCGCCGGCACCGCCGTGAACTGCGCGGGCGGGCACACCCCTTGGGGCACCTGGCTGACCTGCGAGGAGACCGAGGACAAGGCCGGAACCAACGGCTACACCAAGGACCACGGTTTCATCTTCGAGGTCGACGGCGCCGATCCGCGCCGCACCGGAGCCGTACCGCTCACCGCCATGGGCCGCTTCCAGCACGAGGCGATCGCCGTCGACCCGCGCAGCGGGATCGTGTACGAGACGGAGGACGCCTTCCAGAAGCCCTTCGGGCTCTTCTACCGCTTCCTGCCGGAGAAGCCGCTGGGCGGCCACGGCTCACTGCGCGCGGGCGGGGCCCTGGAGGCCATGCGGGTGCCGGGCGTGCCCGATCTCTCCGTGATCCAGGAGACCGGGGCCCGCTTCGACGGCGTCGAATGGGTGCCCGTGCCGGATCCGCTGGCGACCGAAACTCCCATCAGGCTCCAGGACTTCGGGCCGAAGGGCATCACGCACGCGCAGAAGCTCGAAGGGTGCTATTGGGGTGGCGGCGCGGTGTACTTCGTCTCCAGCTTCGCCCGCACCGGGGACGGATCGGCGGCGACCCACTTCGGCCAGGTGTGGAAGTACGAGCCGCACCGGCGCCGCCTCACGCTCGTCGTGGTCTTCGGACCGAGCACGGACATCCAGCTGCCCGGCGAGTCGCCGGACAACATCTGCCTCGCCCCGGGCGGCGGCCTGATGGTCTCCGAGGACGGTGACGGCGCCCAGCACGTGTACGGAGTGAGCCGGAAGGGGCAGGTGTACGCGATGGCCCGCAACGCGCAGAACATCGGGACCCCAGAGGCCCCGGAGTGGGGCGAGTTCGCGGGCGTCACGTTCTCGCCTGACGGGCGGACGATGTACGTCAACTGCTACGCGCCCGGGACGACGTTCGCCGTGACGGGCCCGTGGTGCTGACGTAGGGGCTCGGCCGGCACCCGGTTCCGGTCGCGTCACGCGTCCCGCGGTGGCGCGGCCGGTCGCGGCTCCCCGGATTCCGTCGCAGGATCGGGGGAAGGCGAGCGACCGACGGGAAGGGGACCGGGGTGCCGAAGAAGCAGCGCACGAAGGCCGGGGACAAGGCCGAGGCCGAGGCCAAGGGCGAGGCGCGGCCCGAGGTCCTGCGGGATGTGCTGCGCGTCCCCGTCGGCGAGCCCGTCGACCTCTCCTCGTACAGCACCTCGCGCCTTCCGGCGGGCCCCGCGGACAAGGCGGCCGGCGTGGAGGCCATGACGGGTCTCGCCCCGCGCCTCGCCGCACTCCAGGAGCGGCTGTACGCGTCGAGCACGGCGGGTGACCGCCGTCGCGTCCTGCTGATCCTTCAAGGCATGGACACCAGTGGCAAGGGCGGCACGATCAAGCACGTGATCGGCTTCCTCAACCCCTCGGGCTGCCGGGTCCGCGCCTTCAAGGCGCCCACGGCCCAGGAGCGGAGCCACCACTTCCTCTGGCGGATCAAGCGGTCGCTGCCGCTGCCGGGCGAGATCGGCATCTTCGACCGCTCGCACTACGAGGACGTCCTGGTCGCCCGGGTCCATGAGCTGGTCCCCGGTCGTGACCTCGGACCCCGCTACGGCGAGATCAACCGCTTCGAGCAGTCCCTCGCCGAGGACGGCGTCACGATCGTCAAGGTCTTCCTCCACCTCTCGTACGAGGAACAGCGCGGCCGCCTCCTGGCCCGCCTCGACAACGCGGACAAGCACTGGAAGTTCGACAGGGGCGACATCCAGGAGCGGGCGCTGTGGCCCGCGTACCAGCGGGCGTACGAGCTGGCGCTGGAGCGGTGCTCGACACCGGAGGCTCCGTGGTACGTGGTTCCGGCCGACCGCAAGTGGTATCGCAACTGGGCCATCAGCACGCTGCTCCTCGAGCATCTCGAGGAGCTCGATCCGCAGTACCCGAAGGGCGACTTCGACGTGGCGGAGTGCCGCAAGCAGCTGCTCGCTTCTTGATCGGCTAGTTTCCGTGAGTGACCATTTCTGTACGAAGATTGTCGGCGCTCGCCCTGCTGGGCGCCGTACTCGTCGGCTGTGGCGGGGGCACGGCCGACACCGCGACACCTCCTGACGCCCCGCCCGCAGCGCCGGGCACGAGCGCGTCCCCGTCCCCGCGCACGAGCGCGAGCGCCGCGCCCGGGCCGGCGACCGTGCGCAAGGCGCCGCCCACCATGGCGCCCGGCCCTGCGGGCCTCACCCCGGTGTTCGAGCGGGGGCGCACGGGCGGGGACATGGTCGTCGCGCTCACCTTCGACGCCGACATGACGGCCGACCAGGGGCCACGCGCCGCGGGCGGGGAGCGCTTCGACAATCCGCGGCTGATCGAGACCCTGCGGCGGCTGAAGGTCGACTCGACCGTCTTCATGACCGGCCGCTGGGCCGAGGAGTACCCGGACCAGGCCCGCTCCATCGGCACCGACCCCCGCTTCGAGATCGCCAACCACTCCTACAGCCACTACGCCTTCGCCTCGCCCTGCTACGGCCTGCCGACGGTGGCGAGGCCGGACATGGCCGGGGACGTACGGCGGGCCTTCGACGCGTTCCGCAAGGCCGGGGCGCGCAATGTCGTGCCGTACTTCCGCTTCCCCGGCGGCTGCTACGACGACGAGGCGCTGCGCGCGCTCGCCCCGGCGAAGGTCACGGCGGTGCAGTGGGACGTGGTCAGCGGCGACGCGTTCGCCAAGGACGGTGACGCCGTCGCCCGCCAGGTCCTCGACGGCGTGCGGCCCGGCTCGCTCGTGGTCCTGCACTGCACTCGCAGCGCCGCGCCCGTCACGGAGCAGGCGGTCCGCCGGATCGTCCCCGAACTGCGCGCCAGGGGCTACCGCTTCGTCAAGGTCTCCGAGCTGATGGCGGGCGCGACCCAGGTGTATTGACCCCTGGGTCCTCAACCCGAGCAGGCGATGCGCTCGGCCTCCCGCCACTCGCAGACCGGGCAGAGGGTGATCCCCTTGGCCGACTCGGGGTACTCGGTCGGCTTCCGGCACAGCACGCACTCCGCGAACGGTCCGCCGGCGGCCGGCGTCGCCGCCTCCGTCGCCTCGGTGGGCTCGCGGTACGACCTGTCCTCGTCCATGTCTTCGAGCGTACTCACTCCCGCCGGGCGGTTGCTCCGGTGCTCACGGCCACCGCGGCGGCGGCCGTGGCCAGGGCCCCCACGAGGGCGAGCCAGGGCATGGCGACGGTCGCGGTGCGCGCGCCGCCGACCAGGCCCGTCACCGCGTACGCCGCCGGTGATCCGGGCGTCACCAGCGCCAGGAGCGAGCCGAGGACGAGCGTCGCGAGCGACCGGCCGCGGGAGCGGACGAGCGGCCGGGTGGTGAGGACGCCCACGGCGGCGCCGGTCAGGACGCAGACCGCGGTGGCGAGGAGCCCCGCGGCCCCGGCCCCGACGGCGTCGGTGCCCCGGAGGTCGCTCAGCGCCGTCACCCCGAGGACGGCGACGACGCCCAGGAGCGCGGCGCAGGCCACGGCGGTCAGGACCGCCGCCAGGTGGGCCCGTTCCCGCCCCGCCGCGGCCGCCACCACGGCGCGCGCGGCGGCAGGTTCCTGGCCGAGGCAGATCCGTACGAACCACGCGGCGACGGGGAGCAGGGCGGCGGCCGTGTAGCCGAGGGCGCCCAGCACGGGCTCGCCCGCTTGCACGCCGACGCCGAGGAACACCGCGTACAGCAGCAGCGGTGCGAGCCAGCGCTGGGAGCGCAGGAGCAGGTCGGCCTGGTATCGGAGGAGTGCGGTCATACCCGGGCGCCTTCGGTGCGCAGCTCGTGGATGTGCCAGGAGGCTTCGAGCAGGGCTCGGAGCAGTCCGTCGGAGTGCTCCGCGTCGACGATGACGGCCGTGGTGCCGTCGGCCCCGGACTCGGCCCCGGGCCCGGCGCCGGGCGGGGCCCACTGCTCGTACACGGGCGACCCGGGCAGCCCGTCGGGGAGCCCCGTCCCACCGGAGACCACGATCCGGACGCGGGCCCGCGCGCCGCTCCTGTCGGGCCGGGGACCACCGGGCCGCACGCGCCCCGCCTCCACCGCGAACGCGGTGTCGGCCTCCCCCGCGAGCCGCCGCGGATCGTGGTCGACGAAGACGACCGTGGAGCCCGCGGCGACCCGCTCGCGGACGGCGCGGTCCAGTTCCCGCCGCGCGGCCGTGTCGAGGCCGGTCCACGCCTCGTCGAGAACCACCAGGTCCGGGCCGGCGAGCAGGGCCTGGGCGACGGCGACCTTCTGGCTGGTGCCCTTGGAGAGCTGGGCGAGCGGCGTGCCCGCGAAGGCACCCGCGCCGAACCGCTCCAGCCACTCCCCCGCCCCGGCCGCCGCCTCGGCCCGGCCGAGCCCCTGGACGCGCCCGAGATGGACGAGATATCCGCGTGCGGTGAGGGGCAGGGCGGCGGGGAACCGCTCGGGGACGTAGGCCGTGCGCCGGGGCCGGCCGGTGATCCGGCCCTCCGTCGGCGCGTCGATCCCCGCGATCAGTCGGAGCAGCGTCGACTTGCCCGTGCCGTTGGTGCCCGTGATCCGGACGAGGGCGCCCGCGGGCAGGGCGAGATCGACCTCGCGCAGCACCCATGGGCCGCGCGGGCCGTAACGGCGCCCCACTCCGTCGAACCGCACGACCGGGCTCAGCCGGACGACGCCTTCTTCTGCGGAGTGACCTCGCTGGGCCGGACGACGACGAATCCCTCGCCGTCCAGTCTCAGCTGGACGGCCTCGCCGGAGCCGCCGCGGATCATCGAGCCGAGGGACTGCGAGCGGTGCAGCGAGGTCTGGAGCCGGTCGCTCCAGCCGACGACGGCGTCGGTGTCGACACACACGGGGGCCTGCGGCGTGACGGGGATGACGATCGGGCTGCCCTCGCAGACCAGGGCGATCTTGCCCTGTCCGGTGAAGACGCTGTTGAAGAGTCCGCCGCCGGCCATGCCCGCGCCCTTCACGGTCCTGATCTCGTAGCCGAGGGTGGAGTCGAAGCAGAGGACGTTGCGGCCGTTCACGGTGAAGGCGTCGTTCTGCTCGATCTCGACGATGAAGCAGTTCTGCGCCTCGTGCGCGAACCACGCCTCGCCCTGGCCGCGGACGGCCATCAGCGCCAGGCCCTCGCCGGTGACGGCGCGCTTGAGCAGGCCGCCGAGGCCCTGGCTCTTGTGCTCGAACCGGAGGTCGCCACGGAAGGCGATCATGGAACCCTGCCGGGCCTGCATCTCGCCGTTGACGGCGTACTTGACGCACTTGGCGTTCTGCAGGGTCATGCCAGGGAACGTCGCGGTCTCGGCAAGGTTCTCCGTGGCGAAAAGATCGCTCTTCATGGGGTGCATCCTGTCCCGGAACCTCCGATTCCTACAAGGATCGCTTTCCGGGCCCCCGTCACCCCGATGGCAGACTTGCCGGGTGAGCAGCAACGAGACCGACATCCGTGACGAGAAGCCCCAGTTCGTCCTCCCGCTGGTGGTACGGATCGAGCGGGCCGAGCCCCCGGCCCGTACCGACGCCCTGGAGACGGCGGCCCGCGCCGTCCTGGAGATCCTCGCCGACGACCGCGCGCACGGCGACGGCGAGTGGGCGCGGGCCATGACCGACTGGCAGGACGCCCGGATCCGCAAGGTCGTGCGCCGGGCGCGCGGAGGGGAGTGGCGGCGCGCAGAGGCGCTCCCCGGCATCACGGTGACGGGTGAGGCGGCGGAGGTACGGGTGTTTCCGCCGGTCCCGCTGGACGGCTGGCCCAAGGAGCTGGCGAAGCTCCAGGTGTCCGGCACCGACCTGGAGGACCCGGCCGCGCCCGCCGCGCCGCGGCCCGGGGCGGCGCTGCTGTGGCTCAACCCGGACCTGGAGATGTCCGCGGGCAAGGCGATGGCCCAGGCGGGGCACGGAGCGCAGCTGCTGTGGTGGGAGATGACGGAGGCGGACCGCAAGGCGTGGCGGGAGGCCGGCTTCCCGCTGGCGGTGCGGACGGCCGATCCGGCGCGCTGGGCGGAGCTGACCACGAGCGGGCTGCCGGTGGTGCGGGACGCCGGGTTCACGGAGATCGCGCCCGGTTCGTGCACGGTCGTGTCGGCGTTCCCGGAACTCGGCGGGCTCGACCGGCTCGGCGGCTGAACACGGCCGTTGAACACGGCCGTCCCCCCGTACGTATCTCCCGATACCGCCAAGCGGCTTGAACGGCAGCGTCGTTGCAGGTTCAGTCTGCGGTGACCGACTTCGAAACGTACGGGAGACACCTTGTCGCTACGCGTCAACGGGACGGCACTCATCATCGCGGCACTCGTCGCGACGGTCGGCGCGATCGCCTTCCCCGTCTGGTCCTACGCCGACCGCTCGGGAACCGGCCAGGCCAATCTGAACGTGTCGAGCGTGGCCACTCAGTGGGGGCCGCTGTCGGCCACCGACCGTGACTTCCTGGTCAAGGTGCGGCTGGCCGGCCTCTGGGAGCTCCCGGCCGGCCAGCAGGCCATCCAACGCGCCCCGAGCCGGGCGATGGTGGAGTGCGGCGACCACCTCGTCGTCGGCCACACGGACCTGGACCGGCGGGCCCGGGACGTGGCGGCGAAGCTCGGCGTGGAGCTGCCGAACCAGCCGACCGAGCAGCAGCAGGGCTGGCTGCGGGAGCTGACGGCGGCGAGCGGGGAGGAGTACGAGCGGAAGTTCGCGAACCTGCTGCGCAACGCGCACGGCAAGGTGTTCGCGCTGATCGCGGAGGTCAGGCACACCACGCGCAACACACTGATCCGGCAACTTGCGAGCGACGCGAACCAGACGGTGCTGGACCACATCACCATGCTGGAGGCGACCGGGATGGTCGACCACGACGCGCTGGCGAACGAGGCGGCCGGCCGGAAGACGGCGCCGCCGACCGGGCCGCCGGTGGTGCCCTCGCCGGCCGTCCCCTCGCCGGTACGCCCCTCGGGAACGGACCAGTCGTTCACCTCGCGGCCGGTGCCCGAGGCGGGGATCGTGACACCGCATTCCCAGCCGTAACCCCCTCGTCCGCGCGCGGGAACCTCAAATCAACCTCTGAACGTCCCCCCGGCGGGATTCGAACGCTTCCCGCCGGGCCATCACGTCTGGGACCGAAGGAGGGGGACGGGATGACGGCACGGGAGACGAGACTCGGGATCGGCATCGGCTGGCGGCCGGAGATCGCGGAAGCGGTGGAGGCACTGGCCGGCGTCGACTGGGTGGAGGTCGTCGCGGAGAACGTGTGCGCGGGCCACGTCCCGGAGTCGCTGCGGCGGCTGCGGGCGCGGGGGGTCACGGTCGTGCCGCACGGGGTCTCGCTGGGCCTCGGCGGCGCGGACCGGCCGGACGCGGGGCGGCTGGCGGAGCTGGCGGCCACGGCGGAGGCACTGGGGGCGCCGCTGGTGACGGAACACATCGCGTTCGTACGGGCCGGGGGCGCGCTGACCGCGACGCCGGTCCTGGAGGCGGGGCACCTGCTGCCGGTGCCGCGCACGTGGGACGCGCTGGACGTGCTGTGCGAGAACGTGCGGATCGCGCAGGACGCGCTGCCTGTACCGCTGGCCCTGGAGAACATCGCGGCGCTGTTCTCCTGGCCCGGCGAGGAGCTGACGGAGGGTCAGTTCCTGGCGGAGTTGGTGGAGCGTACGGGGGTACGGCTCCTGATCGACGTCGCGAACCTGCACACCAACCACGTCAACCGGGGCGAGTCCCCGGCGAAGGCGCTGGCCGAACTCCCGGTCGAGGCGATCGCGTACGTCCATGTCGCGGGCGGCCTCGAACGCGACGGCGTCTGGCACGACACGCACGCCCACCCGGTCCCGGAGCCGGTCCTCGGCATCCTCGCGGACCTGGCGTCGAGGATCTCCCCGCCGGGCGTCCTGCTGGAGCGGGACGACCACTTCCCGCCCGTGGAGGAACTGGCCTCGGAACTGGCGACGATCCGCGAGACGGTGACGAAGGCGGTGACGGCCACGGTGCCGGTCGCGGCGACCGTGGAGGCGGGCGAGAAGGCGGCCGCGGAGGCGGGCGCGCCGGACGGGTCCCCCGCCGAGAGTGCGCTGCTCATCGGAGTGGGCGCCCGGGTCTCGGGCGGCCCGATGCCTCGGCCGCGCGGCACCGCACCGGCCGGGCCGGGTTCGGCGGTCACGCCCGAGCCCGGGACGCCCGGCGAAGGCGGACCCGGCGGTGCCGACCCGGGCGGTGGCGGCGGCATCGGACGGGCGCGGGAGCGGGTCGGGGTCGCGCAGACCGCTCTGCTGTCCGCGCTCGTCGCGGGGACCCCCGCCCCCGAGGGGTTCGACACGCGGCGGCTCGGCGTGCAGGGCCGGGCGCTCACGGCCAAGCGGGCCGACGTCGTCGCCAAGATCGCCCCTGAGCTGCCCGAGATCCTCGGCGACCGCCTCCGGCCGGCGTTCCGCGCGTACGCCACGTCCCGCCCGATGACGGGCGGCTATCGCCGCGACGCGCTCGGCTTCGTCGAGCACCTGCTCGTGGCGGGGCACGTCGAGGACCCCGAGACGCGGCGCAGGCTCACCCGCTGGTGGCAGGAGCGCGCCGACACCCGCCCTCCCCGCCGGGCCACCCGGCTGATCCACGCGGCGCGCGCCGCGCTCGCACGGAGGTGATGGACACATGATCGGTTTCACCGTACTCGTCTGGATCGCGGTTCTCGTCGGTTCGGGGGTGCTCATCGCCCGCGTCGCCGCCGCCCGGTCCGTTCCGGGCGGCACCTCCGTGCACGACCTCGCCGAGGCCGCCTTCCTGGCCGGGGGCCCGCCCCGGGTGGTGGACACGGCTCTGGCGAGCCTGCACGCCGAGGGGCTGATCGGGGTCGGCGGTCCCGGCCTCGTCGTCGTGCTCCGTCCCGACCTGCGGGCCCGGGACCACGTCGGCCGAGCCGTCCTGGAGCGGCTCGCCGCCGCCCCGAGCGGCGCCCTGCACGAACTGCGCCTCGCGGTGATGCGCAGTCCCGCCGTGCAGGAGATCGGCGACGGCCTCGCCGCGCGCGGGCTGATGGTGGCGCCGGAGCGGCGCCGCACGATCAGACGGTGGTGCCTCGTCCAGGGGCTCGGCTCGTTCGCGCTGCTGGGTCTCTCGGTCGTGCTGACCATCGCCGTCGACGATTCTTTCGCCGCCGTCCCGCTCTTCGTCGCGGTGCTGCCCGCCCTGATGCTGGGCGGGGTCGTGGCGCTCGTCTGCGCCGCGGTCGGCAGCGGGCGGGTCACCGGCGCCGGGCACCGGGCGGTGGCCGCGTTCCGCCGGGATCACGCCTATCTGCCGGACCCCGCCCATCAGGTCGCGCTGCACGGGCTGCGGGGCGTGCCGGACCCGGAGCTCCGGGCGCAGCTGATCGCCGCGGCCCGGATCTACGGTTCGGGGCCTGGCCGGCAGCCGTTCCCGCGGACCTCGCACGGCACCTCCTCGGACACGACGGCCCTGATGGTGCTCGCCTGGTGCGGCGGCAGCCCGGACAACGGGGGCGCGTGCGGCGGAGGCGGCGGGTCCTCCCCCGGCGGCGGCTCCTCCTGCGCGGCCGGTGGCGGAGGCAGCTGCTCGGCCGCCGCCTGCTCCGGCGGAGGCGGCGGATCCAGCTCCTCGAGCTCCAGCTGCTCGAGCTCCAGCGGCTCCAGTTCCGGCGGCAGCTCGTGCTCCAGCAGCAGCGGCTCGAGCTGCTCCAGTTCGAGCGGCTGACGGGGGCGCATCGGAGCATTGGGCCCGACACCGGCCGGAGATCCTTTACTTCGGCGATCCGTCCCCCAACGATCCCTTTGTCCCCGCGGCTCGCGCGGGGACAAAGGGCACGGAGGATAGGGGCCGATGAGATCTCTCGCGCTGTTCGGAGCCGTCGGAGCGCTGGTGCTGGCGTCACCGGCGGCCGTCACCCCCGCACGGGCCTTCGACTCCCCGCCCGCCGAGACCCACGGCACGCTGCTCGCCGCCCGCCGCGCCGCCTCCGAGGGCATCCGCTTCGGCGCCTGTCCGGCCGAGGAGAAGCTGCCGGCGTCCGTGACGTGCGGCACCGTCCGGGTCCCGCTCGACTACGCGGACCCGGGCGGCACCCGGATCGGGCTGACGGTCAGCCGGGTCGGGGCCTCGGGTCCGGCCGCCGGCCGCCAGGGCGCGCTGGTCTACAACCCCGGGGGTCCGGGCGCCTCTTCCCTGCATTTCCCGCTCGTCGCGGGGCTCCCGGCCTGGAAGCGGATCTCCGCCGCGTACGACCTGGTCGGCTACGCCCCGCGCGGGGTGGGCCGCTCGGCCCCCGTCTCCTGCCAGGACCCGGCCGACCGGGCCACGGGCCCCACGCCGGCGCCCACCCACCCCTCCGAGGTCTTCAAGCGGGAGCGGATCGCCCGGGCGAAGACGTACGCCCAGGGCTGCGCGACCCGCACGGGCACGGCACTGCGCCACTACCACTCGCTGAACAACGCGCGCGACCTGGAGGTGCTGCGCGCGGCGCTCGGCCAGACGAGGCTGACGTACATGGGCGCCTCGTACGGCACGTACTTCGGCGCGCTGTACGCGACGCTGTTCCCGCACCGGGTACGCCGGATGGTCTTCGACGCGCCCGTCAACCCGGCGCCGCGCCAGATCTGGTACGTCAACAACCTCGATCAGGCGCCCGCGTTCGAGCGCCGGTGGGCCGACTTCCGCGCCTGGGCCGCCAAGCACGACGCGGTGTACGGGCTCGGCGGCACGGCGGCGGAGGTGCAGGAGAGTTACGAGAAGGTCCGCGCCGAGCTCGCGGTGCGCCCGGCGGGCGGGAAGGTCGGGCCGGGCCAGTTGCACCAGGCGCTGCTCCAGGTCGCGTACCACGACGGGTACTGGACGCGGCGGGCCACCGCGCTGTCGCGGTATCTGAAGGGCGATCCGAAACCGCTGATCGCGCAGGCGGCCCCGGCGGCGGAGGCGTCACCCGACCAGGGCAACGGCAGGGCGGTCTACACGGCGGTGGAGTGCAACGACGCTCCCTGGCCGGAGGACTTCGCCGTCTGGGACCGCGACAACACCCGGCTCGCGAAGCTGGCGCCGTTCGAGACCTGGGACAACGCCTGGATGAACCTGCCCTGCGCGTACTGGAAGGCGCCGCGGCAGAAGCCGCTGGACGTGCGGACCGCTCCGGGTGTGCTGCCGCCGGTGCTGATCCTGGCCGCCGAGCGCGACGCGGCCACGCCGTACGAAGGGGCGCTGGAGCTGCAGCGCAGGCTGTCGGGCTCGGCCCTGGTGACCGAGCGGGACGCCGGTACGCACGGCATCGGGGGCGGTCCGAACGCCTGCGTGAACGGGCACCTGGAGAGGTACCTGCTGACCGGGGCGGTGCCCGGAGGGACGCCGGTGCGGCGCGCGTCGTGCGCGCCGCACCCGGAGCCGGACCCGGTGTCGCTGGAGCGGCGGACGGAGCTTCCGCCCGCCCTCTGATCTTCCGGGTCGAGGGGTGAGGGCCCGGCTGGGCGCCGGGCCGTCACCAGGTTCGTACGGCCGTCAGGCCAGGCCGGCGACGAGCTCCGCCACGGAGCGGCGGCGGCCGGTGTAGAACGGCACCTCTTCGCGGACGTGCATCCGCGCCTCGGAGGCGCGCAGGTGGCGCATGAGGTCGACGATGCGGTGCAGCTCGTCGGCCTCGAAGGCGAGGATCCACTCGTAGTCGCCGAGCGAGAACGAGGCGACGGTGTTGGCGCGGACGTCGGGGAAGCCGCGGGCCATCTTGCCGTGGTCCGCGAGCATCCGGCGGCGGTCCTCGTCCGGCAGCAGGTACCAGTCGTAGGAGCGCACGAAGGGGTAGACGCTGACGTAGTCGCGGGGCGTCTCGTCGGCCAGGAAGGCCGGGATGTGCGACTTGTTGAACTCGGCGGGGCGGTGCAGCGCCATGTTCGACCAGACCGGCTCGAGGGCGCGGCCCAGCTTGGTGCGGCGGAAGAGGTTGTACGCGTCCTGGAGCTCGTCGCTCGTCTCGGCGTGCCACCAGATCATCACATCGGCGTCGGCGCGCAGACCGGAGAGGTCGTACGTGCCGCGGATGGTGATGTCCTTGGCGGCGAGCTGGTCGAACAGCTCCTGGACCTCGTCGGCGTAGCCGGCGCGGTCCTCGGGCAGGTTGTCGCGCAGCTTGAACACGGACCACAGGGTGTAGCGGATGACCTCGTTGAGGTCCTTCGCCTTCTTACCGGCGTTCGGGATCTTTTCGGGCGCACTCATACGCCTATTCTCGCCCGTCACGGACAGTGCCCCGCACCAGGGTCCATGGTTTCCGACGTGGCGATGATCTCGTCCGCCGCGCGGTGGGCGGAGGCGATGCAGGCGGGGATGCCGACGCCGTCGTAGGCGGCGCCCGCGAGGCGTACCCCGGGGAGGGCGGCGACGGCCTCGCGGACGCGGGCGACGCGGGCGAGATGGCCCACCGGGTACTGCGGCAGGCCGCCGGTCCAGCGGGTGACGGTGGTGGCGACGGGGCGCGCGGTCAGGCCGGTGGCGGCGGCCAGGTCCTTGAGGGAGGCGGCGACGAGGTCGGCGTCGTCGCGCAGGACCTGTTCCTCCTCGCCATGGCGGCCGACGGAGGTGCGCAGCACGAAGAGGTCGGGGGCCGTCTCGGACACCCACCGCCACTTCTGGCTGGAGAAGGTGGACGCCTTGATGGTGTGGCCGTCGACGGGGGGTACGAGGAAGCCGGAGCCGGTCAGGGCGGGCATGTCGGCGCGCCGGAAGGCGAGGGTGACCAGGGCCATGGAGGCGTATTCGACGGCTTCGAGCTCGACGGAGGCGGCGGGCGCCTCCTCGGCGAGGAGCACGGCGGCGGACCAGGCGGGGGTGGCGAGGACGACGCCGTCGGCGAGAAGCGTCCGGCCGGGTGTGACGACCTGCCACCGCGTGCGGGACGCGTACCCGGGGCCGTCGGGCGCCGCGGCGCGCCGGAGGCCGGTGACCGGGGTGTGGTGGAGGATCTCCCCGCCCGCGGCGCGGATCGCGGCGGCGACGGCCTCCGGGAGGGTGCCGATGCCGCCCTCGATGCCCATGAAGGCGGATCCGCCGAGGCCGGTGGCCGCGCCCGCCGCGTCCGAGGGGGTCGCGGCACCGGCCCGCTGGACGGCGTGGACGGCCTCGGTGAGCGTGCCGTGGGTGCGGGCGGCGGCGAAGAGGGCGGGGACGGCGGCCCGCATCGAGATCCGGTGGGCGTCGCCGGCGTAGACCCCGCCGAGGAGCGGTTCGACGAGCCGGTCGACGACCTCGCGGCCCATGCGGTCGGCGACGTACGCGCCGATGGCGATGTCCTCGCCGATCTCGGCGGGGGGCAGCGCGCGGTCCTGCTCGACCCGGCGCAGTCCCTCCTCGCTGAGGAGGTCAGCGAGGGCCGCCACGTCGCCGGGGACGCCCATGACGTGACCCTTGGGCATGGGGATCATGTCGCCCCGCGACCAGACGGAGGCGGTCGTGGTGGCGGGCGCCTGGAGCCGGTCGCCGAGGCCGACGGCGCGGGCGAGCGCCACCGCCTCGGGGCGGCGGGCGAGCAGCGACTCGGCGCCGAGGTCGACGGGGGCGCCGGCGATCTCCCCGGCGAGCAGCTTGCCGCCGACCCGGTCACCGGCTTCGAGCAGCGTCACCCGTGCCCCGGCGGACAGCAGCCGGTGGGCGGCGGCGAGGCCGGCGATGCCGCCTCCGACTACGACAACGTGCGCGTTCATGGCACCACTCTCTCAAAAGCCGATCCGAGGCCGGAACGTGACCGCTTCGCTATCGCCCGGGTGCAACCCGCGTTCCGGTCCCGTACGTCGAACCGGCACCACTCACCACCACCCGAGGGGGGATCCCATGCGTGGAGCACGAGGAGCGGCCGTGGCGCTGCTGGCGGTGTCGCTGGCGCTGACCGGCTGCGCCGGGGGCGCGTCCGACAGCGGCGCCGACGACAAGGGGCTGAGCGCGGAGAAGCCCGCGAACGGTGCCGCCGCCGACAGAGGCTACGAGTCGGGCAGCGACGCCGGCCGCGCACCGGAGGAGGCTGCGGCGGCGGGTGAGAAGAAGCCCGCGGACGTGGCCCGGCAGCAGCACGTCGTCCGTACCGCCGAACTGACCGTGGAGGTGGAGGACGCGGCGGGGGCGCTGGCCGCCGCCCGCCGGGTCACCGAGGACGCGGGCGGCCAGGTCTCCGACGAGGAGACCGAT
Organism: Streptomyces sp. NPDC029139; assembly: GCF_055564335.1. NCBI lineage: Bacteria > Bacillati > Actinomycetota > Actinomycetes > Kitasatosporales > Streptomycetaceae > Streptomyces > Streptomyces sp. NPDC029139. The sequence continues at coordinate 172,122 of NZ_JBVHWN010000011.1, forward strand.
CGGCTCGACGCGACGCACATGACCTCGCGGATCGTGCTGCGGGTGCCGCAGGACCGGTACGCGTCGGTGCTGGAGGAACTGTCCGGCACGGGCCGGCTGTTGTCCCGGAAGGCGCAGGCCAAGGACGTCACCGAGCAGGTGGTGGACGTGGAGAGCCGGATCACCACCCAGCGGGCGAGCGTGGACCGGGTGCGCGCGCTCATGGACCGGGCGGAGCGGCTGAGCGACGTGGTCACCCTGGAGGGTGAGCTGAGTCGTCGTCAGGCGGATCTGGAGTCGCTGCTGGCCCAGCGGGCCTCGCTGAAGGACCGTACGACGCTGGCGACGATCACTCTGGAGCTGACCGAGAAGGAGGGCGCGGGCGCGGCGGAGAGCGAGGACCGTCCGGGCGTCCTGGAAGCTCTGGCGGGAGGCTGGAGCGCGTTGGTGACGGCGCTGGCCTGGGTGGTGGTCGTGCTGGCGGCGGTGGCGCCGTGGCTGGCGGTGGCCCTCGCCCTGTACCTGGTGTGGCGGATGCTCCTCCGGCCTCGACGGGCGCGCCGCGCGGACGGCGGACCGGCCGGGGAACCTGACACATCCACGGACTGAACCACCGCGCCGACGTAGCGTGTTCGTATGAGCGAACGACTGGTGGTCATCGGCGGCGACGCGGCGGGCATGTCCGCGGCGTCGCAGGCCCGCAGGCTCAAGGAGCCCGGGGAACTGGAGATCGTCGCCTTCGAGCGCGGTCACTTCACCTCGTACTCGGCCTGCGGCATTCCGTACTGGGTCGGCGGCGACGTCGACGAGCGCGACGAGTTGATCGCGCGCACTCCGCGGGAGCACCGGGCGCGGGACATCGATCTGCGGATGCGGACCGAGGTGACCGAGCTGGACGTGGCCGGGCAACGGGTGCGGGCGCGGGATCTGGAGTCGGGTACGGAGGCGTGGACCGGTTTCGACAAGCTGGTGATCGCGACCGGTGCCCGTCCGCTGCGGCCGCAGCTGCCGGGGATCGACGCCCCGGGTGTGCACGGGGTGCAGTCGCTGGACGACGGGCAGGCGCTGCTCGACTCGCTGGAGCGCACGGAGGGCGGCCGGGCGGTGGTCGTCGGCGCCGGCTACATCGGTGTGGAGATGGCCGAGGCGCTGCTGAACCGGGGTTACGAGGTCACGGTGCTCAACCGGAGCGAGCAGCCGATGGCGACGCTCGACCCGGACATGGGGCGGCTGGTCCACCGGGCGATGGACGGACTGGGGATCACCACGGTCGGCTCCTCGGAGGTCACGAAGATCCTCACGGGTGAGGACGGACGGGTCCGGGCGGTGGCGACGGAGGACGCCGAGTACCCGGCGGACGTCGTCGTCCTGGGGATGGGCGTGGTCCCGGAGACGCGCCTCGCGCAGGCCGCGGGGCTGCCGCTGGGGACGTACGGCGGCCTGCGCACGGATCTCGCGATGCGCGTGCGGGGTCACGAGAACGTCTGGGCGGGCGGCGACTGTGTCGAGGTGCTCGACCTGGTCTCGGGGCGCGAGCGACACATCGCGCTGGGTACGCACGCCAACAAGCACGGGCAGGTCATCGGCGCGAACGTGGGCGGCGGTTACGCCACGTTCCCGGGCGTGGTCGGCACGGCGGTGTCCAAGGTGTGCGACCTGGAGATCGCGCGGACGGGGCTGCGCGAGAAGGACGCGCGCGAGGTCGGGCTGCGGTTCGTGACGGTGACGATCGAGTCGACCAGCCGGGCGGGCTATTACCCGGGCGCGGCCCCGATGACGGTGAAGATGCTGGCGGAGCGCCGTACGGGCCGGCTGCTGGGAGTGCAGATCGTGGGCCGTGAGGGGGCGGCGAAACGGGTGGACATCGCGGCCGTGGCGTTGACGGCCGGGATGACCGTGGAGCAGATGACGGCGCTGGACCTGGGGTACGCGCCGCCGTTCTCGCCGGTGTGGGATCCGGTGCTGGTGGCGGCCCGGAAGGCGGTGGCGGCGGTTCGCCAGGCGGGCTGATCCGAGCGGAGCAGTGACGGATGGTGACGAATTGCGATGTTTGCGCGACCGTGGGTTAACTCGATGACATGATCAGACACACAGTGCGCGCGCTCTGCGCCGCCTCACTCATCGTCGCCCCGTTCGCTCTGAGCTCCCCCGCCCACGCCGTGAGCTGTACGGTCAACGGCTTCCCGCGAACCGCCACCAACGTGACCGGCACGCCCGGCAGCGACTTCATCCGCTGCGCGTCGCTCCCCTCGATGCACACGGTCGACGGTCTCGGCGGCAACGACTACATCGTCGTCGACGGTTCCGTGGCGCCCGGCGCCGCGGTCCGCGGCAACACCGGCAACGACTTCCTGCGGGTCGGCGCCAACGGCGGCACCGTCGACGGTGGCCCCGGCGCCGACTTCTGCCGGGTCGCGTCGGGGACCCCGCCGGTCAACTGCGAGGGCTGACCCCTCACGTCCACGGCCCGCCGCCCCGGGATGGGGTGGCGGGCCGTGGACGTGGTGTGCCGGGCGGACGCGGTCAGACGGCCGTCTTCGTGTGGACGTACTCCACCAGGCGCGTCAGCGCGTCCGGGTCGGTCGTCGGCAGCACACCGTGGCCGAGGTTGAAGACATGCCCCTCGAGGTCCTGCGCGGCGGCCAGGACCTCGTCCGTCTTGGCCTCCACGGCCTCCCGCGAGGAGAACAGCACGGCGGGGTCCAGGTTGCCCTGGAGCGCCTTGCCGGGGCCGACGCGGCGGACGGCCTCGTCCAGCGGGACGCGCCAGTCGACGCCGACGACGTCCGCGCCCGCCTCGCCCATGAGGCCGAGCAGCTCGCCCGTGCCGACGCCGAAGTGGATCCGCGGGACGCCGTACGGGGCGACCGCGTCAAAGACCTTCGTGGAGGCGGGCATCACCGAGCGGCGGTAGTCGGCCGGGGCCAGGGCGCCCACCCAGGAGTCGAAGAGCTGGACGGCGGAGACACCGGCCTCGATCTGGACCTTGAGGAAGGCCGAGGTGATGCCGGCGAGACGGTCGAGCAGGTCGGCCCACAGCTGCGGGTCGCCGTACATCAGCGCCTTGGTGTGCTCGTGGTTGCGGGACGGACCACCCTCCACGAGGTAGCTCGCGAGGGTGAAAGGCGCGCCGGCGAAACCGATGAGCGGGGTGGAGCCCAGCTCGCCGGTGAGCATCCCGATGGCCTCGGTGACGTAGTGGACGTCCTCGGGGGTCAGGTCGCGCAGCCGGTCGAGGTCGGCGCGGGTGCGGATCGGGTCGGCGACGACCGGGCCGACGCCGGGCTTGATGTCGAGGTCGATGCCGATGGCCTTGAGCGGGACGACGATGTCGCTGAAGAAGATCGCCGCGTCCACCTTGTGGCGGCGCACCGGCTGCAGCGTGATCTCGGTGACCAGCTCGGGTCGCATGCAGGACTCGAGCATCGGGATGCCCTCGCGGACCTTCAGGTACTCGGGGAGGGAGCGCCCGGCCTGCCGCATGAACCAGACGGGGGTGTGCGGCACGGGCTCGCGCCGGCATGCCTTGAGGAACGCGGAGTCGTGCGTCCGCGACTGCTGCTTCGTCTGCTGGCCCACGGGGCTGTCATTGGCGCTCACGACCAGAATCTTCGCATGTGGCGGCAAGCCGCTCGCCCGGGCCGGGTGTCCCTCCCTGCGCGAGGCCCCCGTTCCGCCTACTCTTCCCCGCATGGCTGCGGCTCAGGGACATTTTTCCGATCATTCCGACGGCGACGAAGGAGCGGGCGACACGGCGGGCACCAGGGAGACGGACCCGGTGCCGCCCGCTTTCCGGCGGGCGGTCGAGGCACTGCGGTCGGCCGGGCTACGGCCGGAGATCGAGATCGACCCGACCCGGCCGCCGCAGCGGCTCGCACCGTACGCGTACGCCCTGGAGGCGGCCGTCGTCGAGAACGAGGAGGACCTGGCCGACGGACGCCTGGTCCTGCTGCACGACCCGGCCGGCCACGAGGCGTGGAAGGGCACGTTCCGGCTGGTCACGCTGGTACGGGCGGAGCTGGAGCCCGAGATGGCGTCGGACCCGCTGCTGCCGGAGGTCTGCTGGTCCTGGCTGACGGGCGCGCTGGACGCGCGCGGCCTGGCGTACGGAGAGGCGAGCGGTACGGTCACCCAGGCGGGCTCGTACTACTTCGGGGGGCTGGCGGAGCGCCGCCCCGCGACCCAGATCGAGATCCGGGCCTCATGGACGCCGCAGGAGGGCCTGGGGGGCGCACCGGACACCGGGTCGCACCTGGCCGCCTGGTGCGATCTGCTCTGCCAGATCGCGGGTCTGCCGCCGTCCTCCCCCGATCCGGGCGCGGGCACGACCACGGGCGCGGGAGTCGTCTCGCTGCCGCAGCGCAGAGGTCCGCAGCAGACCTAGAGCGTGTCGCGGAAGCCTCGTGCGGCACGCGACGCCCGGCAAGTCCCAGCGGTGGCCGTCGAGCCGTCCGGACGGAGGCTCACTCGTAGGATGATCGATCACGCGTCCGAATTGCCCGAATTGTTACTCATCAAAACGTGATCTTTCCCTAAAGGCGGGCGCCCGAGCTGCCGAAGGAGTCAGTGACCCCTTCACCGCTCGGGTCGCCCCCGGCTTCTTCCCCGAGCCGGCTCCGTCCCGCATCTCCCCAGGAGGCCGTGTGTCCGTTCTCCTCGAGCAGCCCGCAAGCCTGGTCGCCTACCGCCCGAACAAGCCGACGGCCATGGTCGTCGTGGCCGACCCGCGCGTCCGCTCCACCGTCACCCGCCACCTGTGGGCCCTTGGAGTACGTGACGTCATCGAGGCGTCGTCCATCGCGGAGGCCCGACCCCGAGTCGGCAACCCGCGCGACATCTGCGTGGCCGACGTCCACCTCCCCGACGGCAGCGGCCTCACGCTGCTGTCCGAGACCCGCGCCGCGGGCTGGCCCAACGGCCTCGCCCTCTCCGCGGCCGACGACATCGGCGCCGTGCGCAACGCACTGGCCGGTGGCGTCAAGGGCTACGTCGTCACCGGTACCCGTACGAACATCGGGCACCCCACCCGCCCCGGCGCCGCCCCCATCGGCGCCGCGGCCGCCCGTCTCGGCCACCGCCGCCCCCCGGGTGCCCCGAGCCACCCGGGCGGCTACCGCGAGCTCTCCGGCCGTGAGGTCGAGGTGCTCCGGCTGGTCGCCGAGGGTCAGTCGAACAAGGCCATCGGCGTCTCGATGGGCCTGTCCGCGCTGACCGTGAAGAGCCACCTCGCCCGGATCGCGCGCAAGCTCGGTACCGGCGACCGGGCCGGCATGGTCGCGGTGGCCCTGCGCACCGGGATCATCCACTGAGGCCCCGACCGGGCCTCTTGCCCGGTTGACGAAGGATCGGCGCCTGTCGACGGAACGTTCCGCCGTTCTGTCGGCAGGCATGTGCCGATTCACAGATACCCTTGACACGTGACCGACGCCCAAGAGACCGCAGCAGACACAGCACTGCGAACCACCGGGGGCGCTCCCCCGGACGACGACGTCCCTGCGAACGGGCTGCCGATCCCCTTGCTGGAGCCCCGGGAGGGCATTCCGCCCGTCGTCGCGACCGACGAGGCCCTCGCCGACGTGATCGCCGCCTTCGCCGCCGGTCGCGGGCCGGTCGCCGTGGACGCCGAGCGCGCCTCCGGTTATCGCTACGGGCAGCGCGCCTACCTCGTCCAGCTGCGCCGTGAAGGCGCGGGCACCGCGCTCGTCGACCCCGTGGGCTGCCCCGATCTCTCCGGACTCGGCGAGGCGCTCGCCGGGACCGAATGGATCCTGCACGCGGCGACCCAGGACCTGCCGTGCCTGCGGGACATAGGCATGATGCCGACCCGGCTGTTCGACACCGAGCTGGCCGGCCGCCTCGCGGGCTTCCCACGGGTCGGCCTCGGCGCGATGGTCGAGTCCGTCCTCGGCTACGCCCTGGAGAAGGGGCACTCCGCGGTGGACTGGTCCACCCGCCCCCTGCCCGAGCCCTGGCTCCGGTACGCCGCGCTGGACGTCGAGCTTCTCGTCGACCTGCGTGACGCACTGGAGAAGGAGCTCGACCGGCAGGGCAAGCTGGAGTGGGCCCACCAGGAGTTCGATGCCATCGCGTCGGCCCCGCCCGCGCCGCCGCGCAAGGAACCGTGGCGCCGGACCTCCGGCATGCACAAGGTGCGACGCCGTCGCCAGATGGCGGTCGTCCGGGAGCTGTGGAACGCCCGGGACCACATCGCCCAGCGGCGCGACGTCTCGCCGGGCAAGGTGCTCAGCGACGCGGCGATCGTGGAGGCGGCGCTCGCGGTGCCCGCGAACGTCGCCGCGCTCACCGCGCTGCCGGGCTTCGGGCACCGCATGGGCCGGCGCCAGCTGGAGCAGTGGCAGGCGGCCGTGGACCGGGCGAAGGCAATCCCGGACACCGAGCTCCCCCAGCCCGGCCAGCCGCTCGCGGGCCCTCCGCCGCCGCGCGCCTGGGCGGACAAGGACCCGGCGGCGGCCGCCCGCCTGTCGGCGGCCCGTACGGCGGTCTCGGCCCTCGCGGAGGAGCTGAACCTCCCCCAGGAGAACCTGATCACCCCCGACACGGTCCGCCGGGTCTGCTGGGAGCCGCCGGCTCCGGGCACCGCCGACGCGGTGGCGGCCGCCCTCACGGGTCACGGCGCACGGCCGTGGCAGGTCGAGCTGGTCACGCCGCTGCTGGTCCTGGCGCTGACGGCGACGGCCTGACCGGAGCCCCGTGCGTACGGTGGAGCCCCGACCGCCCAGCCGCGGCCGGGGGCTCCGCCGTCCTATGGGGCCGGGCTGAGGTCTCCGTTCGTGTTCATGTCGAAGACGCCCTGGGTCTTGCCGTCGACCTTGAGGTGCTTGAGCCAGTGCTTCGAGAGGTCGTGCACGTTCTTGTGCTGCTGTTCCCACACGACCGAATGCCCTGCGCAGGCCAGTTTGACCATCAGCTTGTGGGAGCCCGCGACGGCGTTGTAGAGCGCGGGGACCGAGAAGTTGAGTTCCGGGTTGGGGTTGGACGGTGACGTGTTCACCGTAGTGTCGTGCTCCCCGTAGACGATCAGCACGGGCACGCTTCCGCCGAGGACGCCGCCCTTCGCCGCCGTCGTCTTGTTCCAGCCCCAGCGGACGAAGTTCCGGATCCGGTTGAGGCCCTCCGGCGGTCCCCATGTCCTGCCCACCGAGTCGTTCTCCATGATCGCGGCCCATGCCTTCTCGACCATGCCGAGTTCGCGCTGATCCTCACAGCGCAGTTGGGTGTTCCACCCCGACTCGAGGCCCCATCTCGTGTCCACGGTCATGGGGAAGCCTGGCTGCGGCAGCGGGATCGGCGGGGTCGACGTGGCGTCGGGCGGGAAAACTGGCGCCAGCAGGAACAGACTCTCCACCTTGGTGGGGTTGTTCACCGCGTACGGCCCCATGGTGAACGCCGCAGCGGACCAACCGACGAAGGCGACCTTGTCCACCCTGCGCTCTTTGCGGATCCACTCCACGACAGTGTGCAGCTCGTCCCGGTCGCTGTTCGAGTTGTTCAGCTGGAACGCGTAGTTCGGCGGTGAGCCCGGGGTGAATCCCGGTGGCCTCGGCTTCAGAAGGTTCTGGTTGGCGAGGCTGAGGTTGCGCGGGTCGTCCATCCTGGGGCGCGGCGACCGTCCGGAGCCCTGGAGGTCCATCATGAAGACGTCGTAGCCGGCCTTGGCCAGGTGCTCCGCCCAGCTGTAGGAGCTGTACTGGAGGTCGAAGCCCGCAACCACCGGAACGCTCCGGCCGTGCAGCATGAGAACGGCCTTGCGCTCCGGGAGATGCCCCAGGGGCGTGCCGTCCCGCTCCCGTACGAAGAGCTTGACGATGTCGTCCTCGTTCGCGGGGACGGTGGACTTGTGGGGGACCTCGTGGTCCTTGGTGATGATCGCCGCCATGGGAATCCGTTCTGTGTGCTCGGCCCGGGGCGGGCGCCCCGGCCTGCCCAGAGTCGGCCCGGGCGGGCGTCGGCCCAGGGCGACGCGACCGTGGCGGGCCTCGGCGGACCCGATCGGTCGGGCGCACGCCGGGGGCGCACACCCGCTCGGTCGGTCACTGGGAAGTGTGACCTTCACCGCTCCGGCCCCCGGGACTGGGCAGCATGGTTACCCGCAAGTAGCATGGGGGGAGCAAGCGCGCGCTTAGCCGCGTGCCGCAGCAGTGCCATCCCGCACCCTGGAGGAGAGCCATCGTGCCTCGTACCGTCAGGGACGTCGTCTTCGTCGACGGCGTCCGCACCCCGTTCGGCAAGGCGGGCCCGAAGGGCATCTACCACGAGACCCGCGCCGACGATCTCGTCGTGAAGGCCATCCGGGAGCTGCTGCGCCGCAACCCCGGCCTCGACCCCGCGAAGATCGACGAGGTCGCCATCGCGGCGACCACGCAGATCGGTGACCAGGGTCTGACCCTCGGCCGCACCGCCGGCATCCTCGCCGGGCTGCCGCAGTCCGTCCCGGGCTACTCCATCGACCGCATGTGCGCCGGCGCGCTGACCGCCGTCACCTCGGTCGCCGGTTCCATCGCCTTCGGCGCCTACGACGCCGTCATCGCCGGTGGCGTCGAGCACATGGGCCGCCACCCCATGGGCGAGGGCGTCGACCCGAACCCGCGCTTCGTGTCGGAGAAGCTGGTCGACGAGTCCGCCCTGTTCATGGGCATGACCGCCGAGAACCTGCACGACCGCTACCCGAGCATCACCAAGCGGCGCGCCGACGAGTACGCCGTGCGGTCGCAGGAGAAGGCCGCCAAGGCGTACGCCGACGGCAAGATCCAGCAGGACCTGGTGCCGGTCTCGGTCCGCCGCACCAACGCCGAGGCCGGCGAGACGGGCTGGGGCCTGGTCACCGCCGACGAGCCGATGCGTCCGGGCACCACCCTGGAGTCCCTGGCGAACCTGAAGACGCCGTTCCGCGTCCACGGCAACGTCACCGCCGGTAACGCGGCCGGTCTCAACGACGGCGCCACCGCCTCGATCATCGCCTCCGAGGACTTCGCCCGCGAGAACGACCTCCCGGTGAAGATGCGCCTCGTCTCGTACGCCTTCGCCGGCGTCGAGCCCGAGGTCATGGGCTACGGCCCGATCCCGGCGACCGAGAAGGCGCTCGCCCAGACGGGTCTGTCCATCGAGGACATCGGCCTCTTCGAGATCAACGAGGCCTTCGCCGTCCAGGTGCTGGCCTTCCTCGAGCACTACGGCATCGCCGACGACGACGCCCGCGTCAACCAGTACGGTGGCGCGATCGCCTACGGTCACCCGCTGGCCTCCTCCGGTGTGCGTCTGATGACGCAGCTGGCCCGCCAGTTCGAGGAGAACCCGCAGGTCCGTTACGGCCTCAACACCATGTGCGTCGGCTTCGGCATGGGCGCCACGGTCATCTGGGAGAACCCCCACTGGGAGGGCAAGTGAGCACCACCGCCGAGCTTCTGAAGGGTGCGGCCGAGCTGTTCCCGGACGAGGTCGTCACCAGCGCGCACGTACGGCACTTCGAACTGCCCGCGGGTGCGGGCCGGTTCGCGCTGATCACGCTGGACAACGGCTTCGACCACACCAAGCCGACCACCTTCGGCCCGCAGTCGCTGGCCAACCTCAACCTGGCCATCGACCAGGTCGAGAAGGAGGCCGCCGAGGGCTCCATCGTCGGCGTCGGCATCACCGGCAAGCCGTTCATCTTCGCGGTGGGCGCCGACCTCAAGGGCGTCGAGCTGCTCAAGCAGCACTCCGACGCGCTGGCCATCGGCAAGGGCGGCCACGACGTCTTCAAGCGTCTCTCCGCGCTCGCCGTGCCGACCTTCGCGTACTACAACGGCGCGGCGATGGGCGGCGGTGTCGAGGTCGGTCTGCACTGCACCTACCGCACCGTGTCGAAGGCCCTGCCGGCCTTCTCGCTGCCCGAGGTCTTCCTCGGTCTGGTGCCCGGCTGGGGCGGCTGCACGATCCTGCCGAACCTGATCGGTGCCGACAAGGCCGTCTCGGTCATCATCGAGAACTCGCTGAACCAGAACCGTCAGCTCAAGGGCAAGCAGGTCTTCGAACTCGGCATCGCCGACGCGATCTTCGAAGGCGCGGACTTCCTGGAGCAGTCGCTGATCTGGACGGCCTCCGTCCTGAACGGCACCGTGACGGTCGAGCGTCCGGAGATCGACCGCGGTGAGGGCTGGGACCAGGCCGTCGCCAAGGGCCGCTTCATCGCCGACTCCAAGGTGCACGGCGCCGCCCCGGCCGCGTACCGCGCCCTGGACATCATCGAGGCGTCCAAGGACGGCGACCTGCAGAAGGGCTTCGACGCCGAGGACCAGGCCCTCGCGGACCTGATCATGGGCGGCGAGCTGCGCTCCGGCATCTACGCCTTCAACCTGGTGCAGAAGCGGGCCAAGCGCCCGGCCGGTGCCCCGGACAAGTCGCTGGCCCGCCCGGTCACCAAGGTCGGCGTCGTCGGCGCCGGTCTGATGGCCTCCCAGCTGGCCCTGCTCTTCCTGCGCCGCCTGGAGGTGCCGGTCGTGCTGACCGACATCGACCAGGAGCGCGTCGACAAGGGTGTGGGCTACGTCCACGCCGAGATCGAGAAGCTGCTCGGCAAGGGTCGCATCAACCAGGACAAGGCCAACCGTCTCAAGGGCCTGGTCTCCGGTGTCCTGGACAAGGCCGAGGGCTTCGCGGACGCGGACTTCATCATCGAGGCCGTGTTCGAGGAGATGTCGGTCAAGCAGAAGGTGTTCGCGGAGGTCGAGGCCGTCGCCCCGGCGCACGCGATCCTCGCCACCAACACCTCCTCGCTGTCGGTGTCGGAGATGGCCTCCAAGCTCCAGCACCCGGAGCGCGTGGTCGGCTTCCACTTCTTCAACCCGGTCGCGATCCTCCCGCTCCTGGAGATCGTGCGCGGCGAGCAGACGGACGACGCCTCCCTCGCCACCGCCTTCGGCGTGGCGAAGAAGCTCAAGAAGACCGCGGTCCTCACCAAGGACGCCCCGGCGTTCGTCGTGAACCGCATCCTGACCCGCTTCATGGGCGAGATCCAGAACGTCATCGACGAGGGCACCTCGGTCGAGACGGCCGAGAAGGCCATCGAGCCGCTCGGTCTGCCGATGTCCCCGCTGGTCCTCCTGGAGCTCGTCGGCCCGGCCATCGGTCTGCACGTCTCCGAGACCCTGAACCGCGCCTTCCCGGAGCGCTTCACCGTCTCGCCGAACCTCAAGCGGGTCGTCGAGGCCGGCAAGCGCGGCTTCTACGTCTACGACTCCGGCAAGCCGGAGCTGGACCCCGAGGTCGCCGCGCTCCTCCAGCAGGGCGACGTCGTCCTGACCGAGGAGCAGGTCCGCGACCGCGTCCTGGACGCGGTGGCGCAGGAGATCGGCCTGATGCTGGAGGAGGGTGTCGTCGCCGAGGCGCAGGACATCGACCTCTGCCTGATCACGGGCGCCGGCTGGCCCTTCCACCTGGGCGGCATCACGCCGTACCTGGACCGCGAGGGCGTCTCCCAGCGGGTGAACGGCAAGCCGTTCCTCCCGCAGGGTGTGGCGAGCGTCCCGGCGTAACACCGCGACACCGAACGGGTGCCCGTCCCTTCCGAGGGGCGGGCATCCGTCTTTTGCGCGCGCGGCTTTCAGGCATCCTTCCGCGCGTGTCCCTCCGCGCGCGCCCTGTCGCGCGGGGCGACGGCCGTGCCTCGGGCCGTGATCACGGGATGCGAGAATGGGTGGTTTCCCGTCCCTTCCCGAGGAGGCCCCCGCCCTCATGGCGACTCACGGCCCGCGCGTCAGCCGCAGGACTCTGCTCGTCACCGGCGGGACCGCCGCGGTGTCCCTGACGGTGGGGGGCCTGGCGGGGATGGCCCTGGGCAGCAGCGGACGCGGCGCGGACGTGCGGCCGTCGCAGCCGGTCGGGGCGTTCGACATCGGCCGGGCCGCTCGGCTGTGGTCGCCGACGCCCTTGCACGAGACCTCCGGTCCCCAGTCGTTCGCCTTCGACGACGTCCGTCACCAGGTGTACGCGCTTCAGGTGGTCCCGGGCGGCGTGCGACTGGCCGACGAGGGCGAGGACGGACCGGTGGACGCCGAGACGCGAAAGCGCGCCGGAGACATGTGCGTCACCCGGTACTCACGTTCCGGGGAACAGCTCGGACACATGTATCTGCGCGGCTTCGGCCACGGCATCTCGCTGGGCGTGGAGCCGGAGGGCGACGAGGTCTGGCTGTGGGTGGAGTCGCGAGCGCACGCCAAGACGGGTTACGGACGTTCGGTGGCCCGGGTGCGCTTCCGCGACGGGTCGGTCCTGGACAGCGACGACCGCTCGGTCGCGCACCATCGGCCGACGCCGCCGGACAGTACGAGGGTGCATCCGGCCCTGGATCTGACCACCCGGAGGGTTCTCGTCAGTTACCTCGACGGAGACGGCGAGCACCGCTATTCCGTGCACCGAATGCGGGACGTGCTCGCGGAAAACCGGGCACCGCTCAAGGACTTCCGCGTCCCGGCCGCGCTCGAGGGCGAAACGTTCCAGGGATGCGCGCTGCATGGGAATTACGTCTACCACCTCACCGGAAATCCCTACAGCAAGTCTTCCGGAAAAAACCCTCCCGCCGTCGGCGGGAATACCTATGTCTCCGTCATCGACCTGAAGACGGGATATATCGCCGGTCGCGCGCTGGTGACGGTCGACGCTGACCTCCCTTTCCGGGAGCCTGAGGGCATTGCCGTACGAACCGCCCCGGATCCGCTTTTGTGCGTCGCGTTCTCGGTCAAAACGCCCGGCCGCCGGAACCTCGCCCTGTACGGCTTCGAGCGCGGGTCCGGGCACGATAAGTAAGGGCTCCATGACGAACCGTGATGGTTGTACGCGGAACCACCACGCTTCAGAAACCGTTCGATAACTATTCCGTAAACAGAGGTGTTGTCTTCACCTGCTGTACACCTTCGTCACTTCCGACGGTCACGCCCGCATATACTTCTCAAACACTTCACAGGGTCTGCACGGTCGACAGTCACGCCCCACCGTGGCGCAGTTTCGGCGCAGAGTGACGCGCGTCACAAAGTCGCGACGCGTATCCAGCAATCGGCGCGCCAGCCATGGCAAGGAGGGGCCGCACGGCCATGGGCAAACAGCAACGTCAAGCATTCCTGGGTGTCCTCATATCGAGCGCCCTGGTGCTGAGCTTCCTCGGGATGATGGCCGCGGTCGTGATCCCCTCGCTCACCGTCTTCGCCGCCTCGGCCGCCGTCAGCTACCTCGCCGACATGCTGCTGCACAGCGCCCAGTCGACGACACTGGACCGGCTCAGGGACTCGCGCTTCGGCCTGACCATCCGCTTCATCATCCGGCAGTTCCTGCTGCTCGCCCTCTGCGGCTCGATCGCGGACATCGACTCGTTCGTCGTCCAGCTGGCCTCCGTCGGACTCCTGCTGCTGTTCGCGCTCCAACTGGCCTACGGCGCGCTGCTGAAGCACGTCCGCAAGAAGCGCCAGGAACTGCCGTACACGACGCGCGGGCTCGACATGGAGTCCCTCGGCATCCGGCGCATGCCCCATCCGTTCCTGATGGAGAAGCACGTCCGCAAGACGCTGCACCTGGACATCCCGCTGTTCGCCGGCGCGCTCGGCACGATGGCCACCGACAACTGGCGGTACGTGACCTACGGCGGCATCCTCTCGGTCTCGGTGGCCTATCTGGCGCTCCTGGTCCTGCTGCCCGGCGCCCGGAACGCCCTGATCCTTCCGTCCACCGACCAGGCCATCGACGAGCTCAACGACGAACTCGCCCGGTACCGTCCGCAGGTCGCCCTGTACTTCACCTTCGCCGCGATCTCCCGGGACTTCATGTACCAGGTGAACATGTGGCTCGAAGCGCTGGAGTCGATGGACCTGCGCCCCATCATCGTGCTCCGCGAGCGGGCCACCCTGCGCTTTCTGGACGCCACGTCCGTACCGGTCATCTGTGTCCCGAAAGCCGAGTACCTGGCACGTGTCGAGATGCCCGAGCTCCGGGTCACGCTCTACCCCGGCAACGCGGGCAAGAACGTGCACATGCTGCAGCGCCACGACGTCAAGCACGTCTTCATCGGTCATGGTGACAGCGACAAGGCGGCCAGCAGCAACCGCGTCAGCAAGGTCTTCGACGAGATCTGGGTGGCAGGGCGCGCCGGGCGGGACCGCTACGAGCGCATCAAGCACGCTGTTCGGCCCGAGCAGATCGTCGAGGTCGGTCGCCCCCAGTTGATGTCCCTGCGCCGGTGGACGGGCTCGGTCGACAACGAGATACCCACGGTCATCTACGCCCCCACGTGGGAGGGCTGGACCGACGACGCCTGCTACACCTCGGTCATCCCGGCCGGCGAGAAGCTCATCCAGAACCTCCTGTCCTACGAGCGGCCGCTGCGGATCATCTACAAGCCGCACCCGCTCACCGGCTCACGGTCGCCCGCGGCGGCGGCGGCGCACCGGCGCGTCATCGCGCTCCTCCAGGAGGACAACGCGCGCCGGTTCGGCCGTAAGATCCTCGACTCGAAGACCGCCGGCCGCAAGCTGGAGCGAATCGACAAGAAGCTCGCGCTGCTCCAGGAGCGCGGTGTGCGTTCGCGGTACCCCGACCTCACCGAGGCGGAGCGGACCCTGCGGATCCGCAAGCTGCGCGAGCAGGCCGGCACGCTCTACTGGGACTCCCTGCCGGTGGACGCCCACCATGTCGTGACCGACAGGATTCCCACGCTGTACGACTGCTTCAACCACTCCGATCTGCTCATCGGTGACATGTCGAGCGTCGTCTCGGACTTCGTGGCGACCCGCAAGCCGTACGCGATCTTCAACCTCGAGGGCCTGCCGGACGACGTGTTCCGCAACGAACAGCGCACCGCGTACGCCTCTTACCTGCTCGACACCGACTGCAACGGCCTCCAGACGGCCCTGGACGCCATGTTCTCGCTGGACCAGGACGTCATGGCCCCGTACCGGGAACAGCTCAAGGACTATCTCCTCGGGACGGACCAGCCGCCGTCCTCGTACCGCTTCGCCAAGGCCGCGAACGACCTCTACCGGCGGGGACTGCGGGACTTCCCCATCGAGTACCCCGAGCGGCCCGGGTTCCCGCAGCAGCCGGGTCCGCACCCGTCGGAACAGCAGCCGCGACAGCACGCCTGAGCCTCCGGTGCCCGACACCCCGTAGGCAGCAGTCCCTCACTCTTTCCAGGAAGCAGGAAGATCTTGACCACGCGCGCCACCCGTCGCCGTACTGTCGCAGTTGTCCTCGCCGGTGGCACCGGGCAGCGCATCGGGCTCTCCATACCGAAGCAGCTTCTTAAGATCGCGGGAAAGCCCATCCTGGAGCACACCCTGCACATCTTCGAGAACGCTCCGGACATCGACGACGTCATCGTGCTGATGACGCCGAGTCATGTCGCCGAGGCGGAGCAGATCGTCGCCCGGAGCGGACTGCGCAAGGTGTCCCGGGTGCTCGCCGGAGGCAGCACCCGCAGTGAGACGACGACGATCGCGATACAGGCGGTGGCCGAGCGGCTCGAGGGGAACGAGGACTGCAACCTGTTGTTCCACGACGCGGTGCGTCCGCTGCTCTCCCCCCGCGTGGTCAAGGAGTGCGTGACGGCGCTCGAACGCTACTCGGCCGTCGACGTGGCCATCCCGTCGTCCGACACCATCATCGTCACCAGGACGCACGGCGCCGACGGCGAGTTCATCACCGAGGTACCCGACCGTTCCCGGCTCAGGCGCGGCCAGACCCCCCAGGGCTTCCGGCTCTCCACGATCCGCGAGGCCTACGAGCGGGCGGCCGCCGACCCCTTCTTCCAGGCCACCGATGACTGCTCGGTCGTCGTGAAGTACCTCCCCGACGTGCCCGTCCATGTCGTTCTGGGCGACGAGTACAACATGAAGGTCACGCAGCCCGTCGACGTCTTCATCGCCGACAAGCTGTTCCAGTTGGCGTCGACGATGGCTCCCGCCCACAGCGGTGACGAGTTCTACCGGGAGCGGCTGGCGGGCAAGACCCTGCTCGTGTTCGGCGGCTCCTACGGCATCGGGGCCGACATCGCCCGGATCGCCGAAGGATACGGAGCCCGGGTCCACGCCCTCGGACGCTCCACCACCGGCACCCACGTCGAGAACCCCGACCACGTGGACGAGGCGCTCGCGAGGGCGTACGCCGAGACCGGCCGTATCGACTACGTCGTCAACACCGCGGGGGTCCTGCGGGTCGGCCGGCTCCACGAGACGGACAACGCGACCGTCCGGGAGGCGCTCGAGGTGAACTACCTCGCACCGGTGAACATCGCCCGCGCCTCCTACAAGTACCTGGCGGAGACCAGCGGCCAGCTGCTGCTGTTCACCTCCAGCAGCTACACCCGCGGACGCGCCGAGTACAGCCTCTACTCCTCGACGAAGGCGGCCATGGTGAACCTCACCCAGGCCCTGTCGGACGAGTGGGCCGAGGACGGCATCCGAGTGAACTGCGTGAATCCCGAGCGGACCGCCACCCCGATGCGGACGAAGGCGTTCGGGCAGGAGCCCGCCGGTTCGCTGCTCTCCTCCGAGGAGGTCGCGCGCAGCTCTCTGGACGTCCTGCTCTCCGGCATGACCGGTCATGTGATCGACGTACGACGTCAGGACCCCACGGCGACGGCCTCGGCCTCGGCCTTCGAGTCGGCACTGACGCAGGTGCTGACCAGCTCCGAGAGTCCCGCTCTCTGAGCATCTTCCTCAACTCCTCGTCCTGACCCGGCCACGTCCCCGGAGACTCCGTGAAGATCGACTTCCTGATGTACAGCGCCTACGGGCAGGCCGGTACGTCCGTCGCCACCCAGACGCTCGCCAACTCCCTGGCCGCCCGGCAGCACGACGTCCAGCTGGTGAGCATCTTCCAGTACCACGACGTGCCGCCGCTGCGCTTCGCGCCGAACATCAGGCTGCGCACCCTCGTGGACACCCGCACCGGCTCGCCGGATCTGGAGCACCCGCTGCACCAGGAGGCGAACCAGTACGACATCGGCTACAAGGCCGACGACAAGAACCGCTACAGCAAGCTCGTGGACGAGCGCGCGGCGGCGTATCTGCAGAGCACGGACGCGGATGTCGTCATCGCCACCGCTCCCGGCAACATCACGTTGCTGACCGAGCTGGGCACCGGGCGGTACGTCTCGCTGGGTCAGGCCCACACGCACTATCACCACCAGAGCCCCGCCTCCCGGAAGATGCTGGACGCCCAGATCCCGCGGCTCGACGCCTTCGTGACGGTCACCCACAAGGACGCCCAGACGCACCGGGACGCCTACGGCGCCGTCGGGACGGTCTTCCAGGCCATCCCGAACGCGACCACGGGCACCTTCATGCGGGCCGACGTGGGCGCCTCGCGGATCGTGACCTCGTCCGGGCGCTTCGTCGACTGGAAGCGCTTCGACCTGCTCATCAACGCCTTCGCCCAGCTCGGTACGAAGCATCCCGAGTGGACGCTGCGCATCTACGGCAGCGGCGTGGAGAAGGCGAACCTCCGCAAGCTCATCGACGACCTCGGGGCCAACGAGCGCATCCAGCTCATGGGGCACACCAAGTATCTGCGTGAGGAGCTGGCCAAGGCCGCCCTGCACACGTCGACGTCCACGGACGAGACCTTCGGTCTGACCATCGTGGAGGCCATGACCTGCGGCGTGCCGGTGCTCAGCACGGCGGGCCCGCACGGCCCCTCGGAGATCATCGACGACAGTGTGAACGGCGCCCTGTCGCCCGTCGGTGACGTGGACGCCTTCGCCAAGAGCCTCGACTGGCTCATGGGCGACGCCGACCTGCGGATGCGGCTCGGCGCCAACGCGCTGGAGAAGTCCCGCGTCTACAGCCCCGAGGCCCAGGCCGAGACGTACGAGGGCTTCCTCACCCAGCTGCTCTCGGCCCGCGACTTCCGCCCCGAGGCCCTGTGCCGGGCCACGGCCTCCGGCGACCTGGAGTTCGTGCTCGACCCCGCCACCGCGCCCGGCGGGCGCTTCACCGTGCTGTGCGTCAACGCCGCGGACGGCAGGCAGGCGTTGATGGTCTCGCCCGTGGAGCAGACCGCCAACGGACACCTCTACGCCACCGTCCCGGGCGCGCTCCGGCTGGCCACCGGCACCTGGAACGTGCTGCTGCGCCGAGAGGACGACGGTGTCCTGCGCCGGGTCAAGATCAAGGAACTCCAGCAGACCGCGAACTCACTGATCTCCGCCCCGGGCGACCCCGGTCCGGTGCGCTTCAGGAACTTCACCCGCTCGGGGGACGACGGTTGTCTCCAGATCGTCTCCCGCGAGCTGGCCGCGCACGCGGAGGTCCTCTCCGTCGAGACGAACGGCTCGCACCTCTACGTCCAGCTCTACCCGCTGGGGGTCCCCGCCTCCGCGGCCGCCGGCCCGCAGGTGGACGTCTCCGGGCAGGGCGCGCACGTCGTCGCCCAGAGCCGGAAGAACAAGGACGCCTTCTTCTCGATCCCCTGCGCCTTCGCGCCCGGGCAGGCCGGCTTCACCCTCGATCTCCACCAGTACGCGGACCGGATGATCGACATCGACACGGGCTGGGACCTCTCGCTCGTCGTGCCCGGGAACCTGACGGCCGACGGCACGTCCTACCGGCTGAGGCTCGGCCGCTTCCGCGACGACATCCTCAAGCGCAAGCCGGTGTACGTGCATCCGAAGACCACGCTCTCCACCGCAGGGGGCCGCTCGGTCACGTATCACCCGTACTACACCGACAGCAACTACCTGTCGATCGGGCTGAAGCTGTCCTCCTGAGGGCCTGTCCTGCTGAGGGCCCGTCCTGCTGAGGGCCCGTCCTGCCGAGGGCTCCTCAGACGCGGACCGAGCGCTCCAGCGTGAGGCTCGGTCCGCCGGTCTGGCGGGCGACGCGCAGCGCGCCGTCGTCACCGATCAGCGCGAGCACCACACGGCCGTACGCGTCGTGCGCCAGGGCCGGCCCGCCCGCAGAGACCTCGCCCGTGGGCGACCACCAGGCACCGCCGCCCTCGTTCTCCGTACCGAACGCGGTGAACATGATCTGGCCGTCGTGCGCCCGGTGGGCAAGGACCGTGCAGTCGTAGCCGCCGAGCAGGGCCCGCAGTGCCGACACCGGGCCGGACACGGCGGACCCGCCCATCGGAATCGCCCACGTTCCGGGGCGATGGGCGACGACCGTGCCCATCGCCTCGTCCGCCCAGTAGTACGTCACCCTGTCCGGCGCCGTCTCCAGTCCGACAGCGGTGCCGGGAGCGTGCGCGAAGGGGATGTCGTGCTCCCGCCCGTAGGCGCCGTCGGAGGCCCGCCGGCTCAGACGCAGCGTCAGTCCCGTCCCGGGGACCAGCAGTTCCACCCGGCCGGAGGCCAGGGTCACCGCGGCCGTCCCGTCATGGGTCCGCCTGCCCTTCAGGTCCTGCCACGGGTCCCACTGACCGCCCGGCTGCTCGCACCGAAGAAACAGACTTCCGGCGAAGTTCCGTACGACCACGTGCAGCAGTCCGCCGGCGCTCACCGCGGCCGACGGCACGCCGAGCCCGGCCGCCTTCACGGGGTCCCTGTCGGGGTTGCCCAGGGAGCGCCACTCGGTGAGGGGACGGCCGCTCTGGAACTGGGTGGCGCTCACCAGGTCGACGATCTCGCCGGCCTCGTCGTGCCGGGCGCGGCGGCCCACGAAGTACACGAAACCGTCGGGGGCCTGAGCCACGGACAGATGCGTGAGGCCCGGTACGGGCAGGAGCTCGGGTCCCGTCCACTCGGGTCCGCCGGGGAAGGTCTCCGTCCAGCGCAGCACCCCCTCGGCGCCGAGCGCGTAGGCGGTGAGTCTGCCGTCCTTGCCGAGGACGAGCCACCGGCCGCCGGCGGTGCCCCGCGCGCTGGGCCGCCGCTCGTTCGTGTCCGGGAGGGGTGCGCCCTCGAACGGGGTTCTCCCTCTGGCAGCGCGCCTGGATCTGACCGGCATGGTGTGAGGTCGTCCTTCCCCGAAGTTCCCCGGCTCCGAGTCCGGAATTGCCCATCTCCCTTTGGCGTCTCGGCAGACGGCAAGCCGTGTCACGCAGGATGTGCGAATGGAATGCCGGAACTGAAGGGCTGCGCGATTAATTATACGCGATTCGAAAATACGTCTATAGTGCATGGCCTGCCCCCCACGACGTGGACCGGCCCCACCCGAGTCCCCAACTCCATCCCGCCCTTTCCGGGCCACGAGATCAAGGGACTCGAGCAGTTGAGCCACGACGTCATGCCTCCGGGCCCGCGCGCCGCACGGCGGGAAAAGGCATCCAAGCGCAAGGGCAAGCGCCGGACCGGGCGGATCATCCTGCTGGCGCTGCTCGTTCTCGTCCTCGCCGCCGGTGGCACGACGTACTGGATGTACTCCAGCATCGACGGCAACATCAAGGGCGTCGACCTGGACAAGGCGCTCGGTGACGACCGGCCGCAGCGGCTGCCGACGACGGGGCAGAACCTGCTCGTGCTCGGTTCCGACTCGCGGGCGGGCGCCAACGCGTCGCTGGACGGGGGCAAGGTCTCCGGCGCCCGCTCGGACACCGCGCTCGTGGTGCACATACCCGAGGGCCGGACCCGGGCCACCGCCATCAGCATCCCCCGCGACACGCTGGTCACCCGGCCCGAGTGCGAGAAGTCGGGCGGTGGCACGGCCCCGTCCAAGCAGCGGGTCATGTTCAACTCGGTCTACGCCCAGTACGGTCCGGCCTGTGTGGTGAAGACCGTCGAGAAGATGTCCGGAGTGCGGCTCGACCACTACCTGGAGATCGACTTCTCCGGCTTCAAGGACCTGGTCGACGCGATCGGCGGCGTCACCGTCGACATCGACGAGCCCATCAAGGACGGCGCGGCGGGTCTCGACCTCGACGCCGGCCCGCAGAAGCTGGACGGCACGCAGTCCCTCGCGTTCGTACGGACCCGGTACGGCGTCGGGGACGGCAGCGACCTCGGCCGCATCGGGAACCAGCAGAAGTTCCTGATGGCCCTGCTCGGCGAGATCAAGCGGCAGGACCTGCTCGGCAGCCCGGCGAAGGCGTACAAGGTCGCCGACTCCGCGACGAAGGCGCTCACGACCGACTCCGACCTGAACTCCCTGACGAAGCTGAGCGAGTTCGCTCGCTCGATGAACGGCGTCGACCCGAGCAACATGGAGACGATCATGCTGCCGGTGGCGTACGACAAGATCGACCCGAACCGCGTGGTCGCGGCGGAGCCGAACGCGTCGCGGCTGTGGAAGGCCATCCGGGAGGACTCCCGGATCCCTGAGTCCGCGAAGAAGTCCCCGGCGACCGGCGGCTGACATCCTGTCCGTATGGACCCGGAGCCTCAGCTGCCACTTCTGATCGTCGACAGCGCCAACGTGGTCGGGTCGGTCCCCGACGGATGGTGGCGGGACCGGCGCGCGGCCGCCGAGCGGCTGCGGGACCGCCTCGCGAGCGGGGGCGGGCCGGCGGGCGGCCCCTTCGAGATCGTGCTCGTCGTCGAGGGCCGGGCCCGCGGCGTGGAGTCCGTGCCGGGCGTACGGGTCGAGGAGGCGCCCGGCAGCGGCGACGACCTCATCGCGGACCTGGCCCGGAACGCGGCCGGCCGGCCGTGTCTGGTGGTCACGGCCGACCGGGAACTGCGGCGGCGGGTCGAGGAACACGGGGCCCGCTGCGTGGGCCCGCGCGCCCTGCAGGTCTAGGACGTGGGGCGCAAGTCCGTCTGGCCCGCGCGCCCTGCCCGTCTAGTACAGCGCGTCCTGTCCCGCCTTGCCGAGGCGGCTGTTGCGGCGGCCGTACAGGAAGTACACGACGATGCCGATGGCCATCCAGACCGCGAAGCGGAACCAGGTCTCGCCCGGCAGGTTGAGCATCAGCCAGAACGAGGCGGCGATGGAGAGGATCGGGAGCACCGGCACCCACGGGGTACGGAAGGCGCGGGGCAGGTCGGGGCGGGAGCGGCGCAGCACCATCACGCCGATGGCCACGACGACGAAGGCGAAGAGCGTGCCGATGTTCACCAGGGTCGCCAGCTCGTTGATGCTGGTGAAGCCCGCGACGATCGCGATGACCACGCCGAGCAGGATGGTCGGCCGGTAGGGCGTCCGGAAGCGCGGGTGGGTGATGGAGAAGAAGCGCGGCAGGAGTCCGTCGCGGCTCATCGCGAAGAACACGCGCGTCTGGCCGAGCAGCAGGATGAGGCAGACGGTGGTGAGACCGACCGCGGCGCCGAAGCTGATCACACCGGCGTAGAAGGGGTGGCCGGTCGCCTTGAAGGCGTCGGCGAGCGGGGCGCTCACCGACAGCTCGCTGTAGTGCTGCATGCCGGTCACGACCAGCGCGACGGCGACGTAGAGCACCGTGCAGATGAGCAGGGAGCCGAGGATGCCGCGGGGCATGTCGCGCTGCGGGAGCTTGGTCTCCTCGGCCGCGGTGGCCACGACGTCGAAGCCGATGAAGGCGAAGAAGACGACGGAGGCGGCGGTGAAGATGCCCATGACGCCGAAATTGGTGGGCTCGTAGCCGAAGATCGTCTGGACCAGCGGGGCGTCCCAGCCCGAGCCGGCGGGCGGTGTCACCGCATCGGGGATGAACGGCGAGTAGTTGTCGCCGACGATGAAGAACAGACCGGCGACGATCACGATCATGACCACGGTCACCTTGATGGCGACGACGAGCGCGGTGATCCGGGCGGAGAGCTTCATGCCGAGGACCAGGATCACCGTCAGGACCAGGACCAGCAGGAAGGCGAGGATGTCGAAGGTGCCGCCGGCGGCGTCCGGTCCCTCGAGCGCCGCTGGTAGATGCCAGCCGATGTTGTCCATCAGGGACCGGACGTAACCGGACCAGCCGACCGCGACCACGGCGGTGCCCAGCGCGAACTCCAGGACGAGGTCCCAGCCGATGATCCAGGCGGGCAGTTCGCCGATGGAGGCGTACGCGAAGGTGTACGCCGAGCCGGCGACCGGGACCGTCGAGGCGAACTCGGCGTAGCAGAGGGCAGCGAGGGCGCAGACGATGCCGGCGGCGACGAACGCCAGCGCGGTGGCGGGGCCCGCGTTCTCCTTGGCCACCTTGCCGGTGAGCACGAAGATGCCGGTGCCGATGATGACACCGACTCCGAAGACGGTCAGGTCCCATGCCGAGAGGGACTTCTTGAGTGCGTGCTCCGGTTCCTCCGTGTCACGGATCGACTGCTCGACCGTCTTTGTCCGGAACATCCCGGAGCTCGCTCGTGGGTGTTGGTCCGTGCTCACCGTCGTACCTCCGTGCCGTCGGTCACAGGACCCATGATCGAGAGGGTTCGGTGTTCCCGCCTGCCCGGGAATCGGGGTTTCACACGAAAGGACCGGCCGGGCCACACATGGTGTGGTCCGACCGGCCCAATGGTGACGGTGTGTCACCGGTGTCGCGGGGGGCGCTCCGGGGTCAGTCGCGCGCGGACTCCACGGCCTCGCTGCTGTCCTCGTACCGGCCGTCGAGGCGCGAGACCAGGCCGGTGACCTGGCGGGCGATGTCCGGCGCGGTCAGGCCGATCTCGGCCATCACCTCGGCGCGTGAGGCGTGGTCGAGGAAGCGCGGCGGGATGCCGAAGTCCCGCAGCGGTACGTCCACGCCGGCGTCGCGCAGGGCCTGCGAGACGGCGGAGCCGACGCCGCCGACACGGCTGTTGTCCTCGACGGTGACGACGACCCGGTGCCGGTCGGCGAGCGGGGCGAGCGCCTCGTCGACGGGCTTGACCCAGCGGGGGTCGACGACGGTGGTGGTGATGCCCTGCTTGTCGAGGAGGTCGGCGATCTCCAGGCACATCGGCGCCAGCGCGCCGACCGAGACGAGGAGCACGTCGGGCCGCTCGGAACCGGGCTCGCGCAGCACGTCCATGCCGCCGACGCGGCGCAGCGCCGGTACGGCGGGGCCGACCGCGCCCTTGGAGAAGCGGACGACGGTCGGGGCGTCGGTGACCTCGACGGCCTCGCGCAGCTGGGCGCGGACCTGCTCGGCGTCGCGCGGGGCGGCGAGCCGCAGGCCGGGGACGACCTGGAGGATCGACATGTCCCACATGCCGTTGTGGGAGGCGCCGTCGGTGCCCGTGATGCCGGCCCGGTCCAGGACGAAGGTGACACCGCACTTGTGCAGGGCCACGTCCATCAGGACCTGGTCGAAGGCGCGGTTGAGGAAGGTCGCGTACACCGCGAAGACGGGGTGGAGCCCGCCGGTGGCGAGGCCCGCGGCGGAGACGGCGGCGTGCTGCTCGGCGATGCCGACGTCGTACACGCGCTCCGGGAACGCCTTGGCGAACTTGTCGAGGCCGACGGGCTGGAGCATGGCCGCGGTGATGGCGACGATGTCCTCGCGCTCCTTGCCGAGTTCGACCATCTCCTGGGCGAAGACGCCGGTCCAGTCGGCGCCGGAGGAGGAGATGGGCAGACCGGTGTCGGGGTGGATCTTGCCGACGGCGTGGAAGCGGTCGGCCTCGTCCTCCAGGGCCGGGCGGTAGCCGCGGCCCTTCTCGGTGAGGCAGTGGACGATGACGGGGCCGCCGAAGCGCTTGGCGCGCGTCAGGGCGGACTCCAGGGCCTCGATGTCGTGGCCGTCGATCGGGCCGACGTACTTCAGGCCGAGGTCCTCGAACATGCCCTGCGGGGCGATGAAGTCCTTCAGGCCCTTCTTGGCTCCGTGCAGGGTCTCGTAGAGCGGCTTCCCGACGACGGGGGTGCGCTCCAGGATGTCCTTGCCGCGGGCGAGGAAGCGCTCGTAGCCGTCGGTGGTACGGAGGGTGGCCAGGTGGTTGGCGAGCCCGCCGATCGTGGGGGCGTAGGAGCGCTCGTTGTCGTTGACGACGATGACCAGCGGGCGGTCCTTGGCGGCGGCGATGTTGTTCAGCGCCTCCCAGGCCATGCCGCCCGTGAGGGCTCCGTCGCCGATGACGGCGACGACGTGGTCGTCCTTCTTCAGGACCTCGTTGGCCTTGGCCAGGCCGTCGGCCCAGCCGAGGACGGTCGAGGCGTGCGAGTTCTCGATGACGTCGTGCTCCGACTCGGCCTGCGAGGGGTAGCCGGACAGGCCGCCCTTCATCTTGAGCCTGGAGAAGTCCTGGCGGCCCGTGAGCAGCTTGTGGACGTAGCTCTGGTGGCCGGTGTCGAAGAGGACCTTGTCCTTGGGGGAGTCGAAGACGCGGTGCAGGGCGATGGTCAGCTCGACCACGCCGAGATTGGGCCCGAGGTGGCCACCGGTCTTGGAGACGGCGTCCACGAGAAACGTCCGGATCTCCTCGGCCAGCTGGTCCAGCTGTTCCGGGGAAAGCCGGTCCAGATCGCGCGGTCCCCTGATACGGGTCAGCAATGCCACCCGTGCCTCCTTGCCATTGAGCTGGTCGAGCTTGCCGATTTGTCGAGTCTAATGTTCCGCCCCCGACCGCGGTCGTCGGGCGGCGGGGTGCGGTCACACGTGTGGCCGACACACCGATGAGCGTACGGGCGGTGCACAGGGCCAGACGCAGCAGTGCCCGGCGCCGGTTCTCCGGCGCCGGGCACTGTGGGGTTCGTTACGCGCGACCCGCTGTCTTCTGGGTCCGGCGCGAGACCGAGTCGATCACGACCGCGGCGAGGAGCACCGCGCCGGTGATCATGAACTGGATCTCGTTGGCCATGCCGATCATGTTCAGGCCCTGCTGGATCGACTGGATGACGATCATGCCCAGGAGTGCCGACCAGACCTTGCCGCGGCCGCCGAAGAGGCTGGTGCCGCCGATGACGGCCGCCGCGATGACCAGCATCAGCGTGTTGCCGCTGCCCAGGCTCTTGGTGGCGCCACCGGAGAGGCTGGCCACGAAGAGACCGCCGAAGGCGGCGAGCATGCCGGACAGGCCGAAGACCATGATCCGGATCCGGTCGACGTCGATGCCGGCGCGGCGGGCGGCCTCGGCGTTGCCGCCGACCGCGAAGACCTTGCGGCCGAACAGGGTGCGGCGGGCGACGAAGTCCGCGATCACCAGGACGGCGAGGAAGAGGACCAGGGCGAGCGGCAGGCCGCGGGCGCCCTCGGGCTCGTTCAGGACGTAGGCGACGACGAAGCAGAGGATCGCGACGACGGCGGTGCGCAGCACGATCTCGCCGACCGGGCGGGCCGGCAGCGCCGCGGCCTTGCGGCGCTTGGCGTCCAGGAACAGGGAGCCGGCGTAGGCGAGGACCGCCAGGAGGGCCAGGCCGTAGGCGGCGGCCTTGTCCTCGAAGTAGTACGCGGTGAGGTTCTCCACGATCGAGCCGGTGGGCGCGTTGATCGAGCCCTCCTTGCCCATCAGCCAGATCTGCAGGCCGCTCCAGCCGAGGAAGCCGGCGAGGGTGACCACGAAGGCCGGGACGCCGATCTTGGCGAAGAAGAAGCCGTGGAGCAGGCCGATGACGAGGCCGGAGGCGACGGCGAGGACGACCGAGAGGAGGTCGTTCATGCCGTTGGTGACGCTGAGCACGGCCCAGACGGCGGCGCCGACGCCCGCGACCGAGCCCATCGACAGGTCGATCTCGCCCAGGATGAGGACGAAGACGATGCCGACGGCCATGATGCCGAGGCCGGAGGAGTAGACCGCGATGTTGGCGACGGAGCTCGCGGAGAGGAAGTTGCCGTTCTGGACCTGGAAGACGATCGCGATGACGATCAGGCCGAGGACGACGGGCAGGGAGCCGAGCTCGCCGCCGCGGACCTTGCGGCGGAACTCGGTCCAGTAGCCCATGAAGCCCTCCGCGCGGACCAGCAGACGCGGGTCGACGGCGGGGATCGGGGCGGCGGAGGGCTCCGAGGCGACGGCCTGGGCGGGCACGGCGGCCTCGGGCGCGGCGGTGCCGGTGCTCTCGGGCGTCTCGGGGGTCTTGGCGAGGTCGCTCACTTCGCGTCCTCCTTCGTGGCCGTGGCCGAGGCCGTACGGGCCTGCCGACGGGTCACGGCGTTGTCCGTGGCACCGGTGATGGCGGCGATGATCGTCTCGTGGGTGGTGTCCTTGACGTCGAAGACACCGTTGTTGCGGCCCAGGCGGAGGACCGCGACCTTGTCCGCGACCGCGCGGACGTCGGCCATGTTGTGGCTGATGAGGATGACGCCGTGGCCGCGCTCGCGCAGCCGCTCCACCAGGTCGAGCACCTGTGCGGTCTGCTCGACGCCGAGGGCGGCGGTGGGCTCGTCCAGGATGACGATCTTGGGGTCGCCGATCAGGGCGCGGGCGATGGCCACGACCTGTCGCTGACCGCCGGAGAGCGCCGCGACCGGGATGCGGACCGACGGGATACGGATGGACAGCGTGTCCAGGAGCTCCTTGGCGCGCTTCTCCATCGCGATCTCGTCGAGGACGGACGCGGAGCGCAGCTCGCTGCCGAGGAAGAGGTTGGCGACGACGTCGAGGTTGTCGCAGAGCGCCAGGTCCTGGTAGACGGTGGCGACTCCGAGGTTCTGGGCGTCGTGCGGCTTGGTGATCTGGACGGGGCTGCCGTCCCACTCGATGGTGCCCTCGTCGATCGGGTGAACACCCGAGATCGTCTTGACGAGGGTCGACTTGCCGGCGCCGTTGTCGCCCACCAGGGCGACGACCTCACCGGCGTGGATCTCCAGTTCGACATCGGTGAGCACCTGGACGGCGCCGAACCGCTTGGAGACTCCGCGCAACGCCAGCACGGGCGTAGCGGACACGTGAATCATCTCCTTCGCCGCCTGACCGGCGGGGATGGTGGTGCGAAGAGCACGGAGGGGCTGTGAGAGGAGTCCGGCGCCCCGCCCCCGCTTGCGGGGCGTTGAACGGGGCGGGGGCGCCGGACCGGACCGGGGTGGCCGTTCGGAGGAGGTCAGTGGGTCCGAAGGGCCGTACCGGCAGCGGGGGGGTTACTTGATGCCCGCCGCCTCGCAGGCCGCCTTGTACTCGGCGGTGCAGATGTCGGCGGCCTTGTAGACGCCGTCGGCGATGATCGTGGAGGCGATGTTCTCCTTGGTCACGACCTGCGCGTCGTACAGCTTCGCCGGGATGTCCTTGAACTCACCGGTCAGGCTGGTGACCTTGGTGGGAACCAGGTCGTCGATCTTCTCGCCCTTGAGCAGGCGGACCGCGATCTCGGCGGTGGTCTCGGCCTCCGGCTTGATCTGCTTGTAGATCGTGAAGGACTGGTCGCCCTTCAGGATGCGCTGCAGGCCGGCGAGCTCGGCGTCCTGGCCGCCGACCGGGACCTTGACGCCCTGCTTGGCGAGGGCGGTGATGATGCCGCCGGCCATGCCGTCGTTGGCCGAGTAGACGCCCTGGAAGCCGGTCTTGCCCAGCGAGTCGATGGCGGCACCCATCTTCTTGTTGGCCTCGTCCGGGGACCAGTCCGGGATGTCCTGCTCGTAGACGACCTTCTTGACCTGCGTGTCGAGGACGCTGTGGGCGCCCTTCTTGAACAGCGGGGCGTTCGGGTCGGTCGGCGAGCCGTTGATCATGACAACGTTGGCGTCCTTGGCCTTGTCGCCGAGCGCCTTCACGAGGCCCTCGCCCTGCAGGCGGCCGATCTTCTCGTTGTCGTACGAGACGTACGCGGAGATCGGGCCCTCGGCCAGGCGGTCGTACGCGACGACCTTGACGCCCTTCTTCTCGGCCTGCTGGACCCAGGACTTGGTGGCCTTGTAGTCGACCGAGTCCAGGATGATGACCTTCACGCCCTGCGTGACGAGCGCGTCGAACTGCTTCTTCTGCGTCTCGGTGTCCTGCGCGGCGTTGTTGTACTTGACCTCGCAGTCCGAGCAGAGGGCCTTGATCTTCGCCTCGATGATCGGGCGGTCGAAGGTCTCGTAACGCGTGGTCTTGTTCTCCGGAAGCAGCAGACCGATGGTCTTGCCGTCTCCGCCGTTCCCGCTACCCGAGTCGCTGTCGCCCGCCTTGCCACAGGCGGCGACGGAGAGGGCCATCGAAACGGCGGCCGTGCCTATGACGACGCGACGCGTCAATGCGTTCATGTGGGGTTGCCTCCCTGACGAGGCCGCGACATTGCGGCCGAGGTGGCTGGAAGTCAACTCGGCCGCAACCCCGACGTCAAGGAGTAAATCCTTAACGAGATGACAACGGTGCCATCCGTTATCTAAGTGAAGGCAGGCGTGGCGAGCCGTCCGGCCGTCGGAGCGGCCCCGGGAAGGGCACTCTCCAACAGGGTCGAATCGCCCATTTCACTCAGTGCGAGAGCCAGCGCTCCCAGCACCTCGGCCCTGCCGCCGAGCGCCCCGGGGGCAAGCGACAGCTGGCGGGCGGCGCTGGGGATCGCGTAGCGCGAGACGGAGTCGCGGATCGGCGCGAGGACCAGTTCGCCGGCCTCCGCGAGATCGCCCCCGAGGACCACCCTGCTGGGGTTCAGCAGGTTGCAGAGGTTGGCTACACCGCTGCCGATGTGGCGGCCGACGTCGGCGATCACGCGCCGGCAGCCCGGATCGCCCTCCCGGGCGAGCTGGACGACCCGCTCCATGGTCAGATCGGCCCCGTGACCGGGCTGGAGCAGGGGCAGGACGTACCGGGCGGCGGTGAAGGTCTCCAGGCAGCCGCGGTTGCCGCAGCGGCAGACGGGGCCCGATTCGTCGATCGTGATGTGCCCGATCTCCCCGGCGGTGCCTCCGGGGCCGCGGTAGACCCGTCCGTCGATGACGAGACCCGCGCCGACGCCGCTGGCGACCTTGATGTAGGCCAGGTCCTTGACCCCGCGGCCGGAGCCCCAGACGAGTTCGCCGAGCGCGCCGAGGTTGGCGTCGTTGTCGACGTACACGGGCACGCCGAGCCGGCCCGAGAGCTCGTCGGCCGGGTTGATCCCGCTCCAGCCCGGCAGGATCGAGGTGGAGCCGAGCGTGCCGGAGGAGACGTCGATCGGTCCCGGCACGCCGAGGCCGACGCCGACGACCTTGTCGCGGCCGATGCCGGTGGCCTCGATCAACCGTGTGACCAGGCGTTCCGCCCGGTCGAAGCCCTCGGCGGAGGACGCGTCGACGTCGAGCGGCTCGGACTCCTCGGCGAGGACCTGGTGGGCGAGGTTGCCGACGGCGACCCGCAGGTGCGTGTGACCGAAGTCGACGCCGATGACGACGCCCGCGTCACCGGAGAGCGAGACGCTGCGGGCCCGGCGCCCGCCGGCGGAGGTGGGGGTGACCTCGACGGTCCCGCCGTCCTTCAACTCCCGCACGATGTTGGAGACCGTGGCGGCGGACAGCCCGGTCGCCCGGGCGATCTCCGCCTGGGTGAGCGAGCCCGCCATGCGTACCGCACGGACGACCCGTTCCAGATTGGCCCTGTGCAGAGAGGTCTGCGACCCCGGAGTCTCCATCGACTCATCCACTCCCGCCTGCGGGGGCCGCGGCACTGAGACCCCAGCCTCTTCTCCAACTTGTGAACTCTAAGATGAGCCTTTGGGCCTGTCCCCCGTCAAGAGCTGAGCGGGGAGAGGCTCGGATGAGCCCCCTTCCCTCCCATCCCCCACCCCTTTCCCGCCCATCCCCCTTCCCGCCTCCCGGCCGCCCGCGGGCCGTCCCTCCCCCGCACACGCCGAGGCCCCGGCGGGGATGTCCCGCCGGGGCCTCGGTCCGTGTCGTGGGGGCGTACGCAGGGTGGCTCGCGCTACTTCAGGGCTCCCGCGGTGAGGCCGGACTGGACCTGCCGCTGGAAGATCGTGTAGACGACGAGCACGGGGAGCATGGCGATCATCATGCCCGCCATGAGCGCGCCCCAGTCGTTCTCGTACCCCTGCTGCAGCGCGATCATCGCCAGGCCCTGCGTGAGGACGTACTTGTCCTCCTGCTGGTTGAGCACCATCGGCAGCAGGTACTGGTTCCACTGGCCCAGGAAGTTGAAGATGCCGATGCTGATCAGGCCGGGCTTGGCCATCGGCACCATCACCTGGAAGAACGTCCGGGTGTGCGAGGCGCCGTCGATCATCGCCGCCTCCGCCACCGAGGTCGGCAGCGTGCGGAAGAACGCCGTCATGAAGAAGACGGTGAAGGGCAGCGAGTACGCGATGTAGACCAGGATCAGGCCGTGGTACGTCGCGAGGAGCGAGCTGCCCGGGAAGTCCCGCAGGACGAAGAAGAGCGGGATGACCAGCATGAAGACCGGGAACGACATGCCCGCCACGAACAGGTAGTAGATGAACCTGTTGCCGGGGAAGGTGAAACGGGCCAGGACGTACGCGGCCATGGAGCCGAGCACCATCGTGCCGACGACCGATCCGCCCACCACGATCACGGTGTTCACGAAGTACTGGCCCATGTTCGCGTCGTTCCACGCGTTGGACCAGTTCTCCCAGTGCAGGACGGTCGGCAGCCCCCAGGGGTCGGTCAGGATGCCGTTGCTGTCCTTGAAGGCGCTCCACAGCACCCAGAGCAGCGGGACGCCCACCATGAGCGCCCAGACGATCAGGATGCCGTGCGAGAAGACGTTGAGGACCCCGCCCTCGGAGGTGCGGCCGGTCGTCGGCCCGAGCTTCTTGGTGACGGTGGCCGGCGTCTCGTCCGGCGCCACCTTCTCGATCTCTTCGGTCGTCATCCGCCGTACCCCTAGTACTCGATCCGCTCACGGCGCCCGAAGCGCATCGTGAGCACTGCGAAGGTCATCGTGACAATGAGCATCGCGATGCCCATGGCGGAGGCGTAGCCGAACTGACTGTCACGGAAGGCCGTCAGATAGAGCCTCAGCGGCATGACGTCCGTGGCACCGTCCGGGCCGCCCATGTTCACCGACATGATCTGGACCAGGGCGAAGGCGTCGAGCGCGATGATGCCCATGTACACCCAGCCGGTCTGGACCGTGTCCCACAGCAGCGGCAGGGTGATCTTGAAGAAGGTGTGGAAGCGGTTGGCGCCGTCGAGCAGGGCCGCCTCGTAGATGTCCCGCGGGACGGAGGCCATCGCCGCGGAGAAGAGCACCACGTAGAAGCCGACGTGGCCCCAGACCATGACCGCGCTGATGCACCACAGCGCGAGGCTCTTCTCGCCCAGCCAGGAGTTCTGCAGGCTGTCCAGACCCACCGCGCCGAGCAGCGAGTTCAGCATGCCGTCCTGCGGGTCCGGGTTGTAGATGTTGAACCAGATGACGGCGACGATGGTGATCGAGATGACCTGCGGGAAGAAGAAGACGAACTTGTACAGCTTGGAACCGGCCACACCGGTGACGACTTCGTTCTTCCTGCGCCGGCCGCCGACATTCAGCATGAAGGCGAAGAAGAGGCCGAGGCCGAGGGTGACGACGGGGACCAGCACCAGCATGTAGATGTTGTGGCGCAGGGCGTTCCAGAAGTCGTCGCTGTCCCAGAGCTTCTGGAAGTTGTCCAGGCCGACGAACTCCGCCGTGCCCACGAGCCCGGACCAGTCGGTCATCGAGATCTGGAACGCCTGGACGAACGGCGAGATCACGAAGAGCGCGTAGATGATCAGAGGCAGGGCCAGGAAGCCCACGATGAATCGGTATTTGCCGTGTTGCATGGTGCTCCCCGGCCCTTCCCCTCTTTGTGCGTCGTACGGACCAGCAGGTCAGGCGGTGCGCTTGAACTTGGCGACGGAGCTGTCCTTGGCCACCTTGTCGCATTCCTCCTGGGTCTTCTTGATCCAGTCGGCCGCCTTCAGCTCCCCGGCGAGCAGCTGGCCCGTCAGGCCACCGATCTTCTC
Source organism: Streptomyces sp. NPDC029139 (assembly GCF_055564335.1). Taxonomy (NCBI): domain Bacteria; kingdom Bacillati; phylum Actinomycetota; class Actinomycetes; order Kitasatosporales; family Streptomycetaceae; genus Streptomyces; species Streptomyces sp. NPDC029139. The sequence goes on from NZ_JBVHWN010000011.1 coordinate 204,699, forward strand.
GTCCGTGAGCGCCGGGTACCACTCCTGCAGCTGAAGACTGATCAGGTTGGTGCCGGCGTCCTTGAAGACCTTGCTGGCGGAGGCGAGACCGGGCGACAGGGTCATGCCCGCGGTCGCGTCCATGACGCAGGTGAGGGACTTCACCTTGGTCGCGAAGTTCTGCGCGTGCTTCTTGGAGAGCATGATGCGCAGCAGTTCCATGCCGCCGGCCGGGTTCTTGCCCTTGGCCGAGACCAGGTACGGCTCGCTCGGCTCGGCGCGCAGGGTGCCGTGGGGCATCTTGTCGCCGCTGCCGTCGAAGAGGGCGCCGACGGCCATGCCGAAGTCGGCCGGAGTGGTCGGGGCGGCCTCGTTCTCGACCCAGGAGCCGTTCGGGATGAACACGGCCTTGCCCTTGTTCCAGGCGGTCTGCGACTGGATGTGGGTCAGGCCCTGGCTGCCCTCCAGGAAGTACTTCTTGGCGGCGAGCTCCTCGTAGTGCTCGACGACCTGCTTGACCCCGTCGTTCTTGGTCCAGGCGTTGGGCTCGAGGTTGTCGATCGCGATCCAGCCCTCCATACCGCCGATCTTGGCGATCTGCGCGAAGAGGTTGAAGTGCACGTAGTACGGGAACTTGCCCGCGTACGTCCAAGGCGCGATGCCGGCCTTCTTGATCTCGCCGCAGAGCGTGACCATCTCGTCGAGGGTCTTGGGGTACGCCCAGCCCTTGGACTCGAGCAGCTTCTGCGAGTACCAGGTGCCGTAGATCGTGAAGGCGTAGTACAGCACGTCGAACGTGTCGCCGTGCTTGCCCTTCTCGATCGTGCTCGGGTGGATGGTGTCCCGGACCTTCTTGGCCGGGTCGTCCAGGGAGGGGGCGTCGAGCAGCAGGCTCAGGTCCTGCAGCTGGCCCTGGGTGGACAGCTTGTTCATGTCCAGGTGGTCGGCGCCGGAGTTGTCGATGACGTCCGGCGGGTTGCCGCCCGCGAAGCGCGGCGTCAGCTTCGGGCCGACCTGCTGGGTGCCGGTGTGCTTGACCTCGGCGCCGTACGTGGCCTTGAAGTCGGCCTCCGCGTCCTTGGCGTACTGGTCGCCCAGGCCGCCCTTGAAGATGAACGCTTCGAGAGGGGCGCCCTGCTTCACGCCCAGCGGGTTCTTCGCGGTCTTCTCGGCGCCCGCGGCCTTGGTCTCCTTGTCGCTGCCGCCACCACCGGTGGCACAGGCGGACAGGAAGCTCATCGTCGGCACCGTGATCAGACCGAGAGCGGCGGAGCGCTTGATCAGATCGCGGCGGCCGAGGCCTTCGTGGTTGTGCGCGGAGGTGGATCCCATGCTCAAGTCCTCGCCTTCATTCAGGACTCAGGCGGTGTACCGGTCGCCCGTTTTCTGCTCGCCACAGGCGAAGGGCCCCGCCACCGCATTCGTATGCAGCTTGGGTCGTACAGGCGTCATGCCGTCGCGTGAGTGGTACGACGGGCTGGACGCCGACAGGTATAGTCCACTTCCCTTCCACTGAGCAAGATCGAAAGCAGGTTTGAGCGGCAGTCTTTCCCGAGTTGAGACCTCGGGGATGCCCCTGCTGTATCTGTACCGTTTTCTCCCTCGACTTGCCGTCAACACCCTTGACACCGTCGGCCACTTGGCCCCTACTGGGTCTGCGTCCCACAGTTGACAACGTTGTCTAACACCAGTGGCAGGAGCGGCGACACGGCATGAAGCCCAGAATGCGCACCCGATCACGGTCCCGGAACCTCCGCCTCACAGCCGCCGCCCTGGCGGCTTCGTCGGCCTTGGTACTGGGCTCGGTGCCCTCGGTGGCACAGGCACTTCCCGGCCAAACGGACAACTCTTCCCAGGAGTTCACGACCTCCTTCGAAGCTGATGAAATCCCACCCACATGGCGCAATACGGTGGAGGTCGGCGCGGACGGCGCCCTGCGCGCCGCGGGGGTCGACGGCGGCTTCTCCAGCGGCATACCGGGCAATGTCACCGACAAGGTGGTGGAGCTCCGCGCCAGCGGCGAGCACGCGAGCGCGGGAGAGACCAAGGAGAACCTGGTCGACCTCCAGCCCGGCACGAAGTGGCTGGTCTTCGAGCCGACCGCCTGGATCGAATTCGACCTCGACGCGCCGGTCAAGGTGGTGACGTACGCGCTGACTTCCGCGAACGACGCCGCCGAGCGCGACCCCCGCGACTGGACGCTCCAGGGCTCGGCCGACGGCAAGGAGTGGAAGGTCCTCGACACGCGCGCGGGCCAGACCTTCGCCAAGCGCTTCGAGACGAGGACGTACGACGTCACGAACGACACGGCGTACGCCCACTACCGCCTGGAGATCACGAAGAACGGCGGCGCGGGGCTCACCCAGCTGGCGGACGTTCAGTTCTCGAACGGGGACACCTCGGCGCCCGTCCCCGCGGAGATGCGCAGCCATGTCGACCGCGGCCCCGGCGGCTCCCCCACCGCCAAGGCCAACGCCGGGTTCACCGGCAAGCGGGCGCTGCGCTACGCCGGCACGCACAGGGCCGAGGGCCGGGCGTACTCGTACAACAAGGTCTTCGACGTGGATCTGCGGGTCGCCCGGGACACCGAGCTGTCCTACCGGATCTTCCCGTCCCTGCCGGAGACGGACCTGCACTACCCCGCGACACACGCGTCGGTGGACCTGGCCTTCACCGACGGCACCTATCTGAGCGACCTGAGGGCGACCGACTCCCACGGCGGGCTGCTCAGCCCTCAGGGACAGGGCGCGGCCAAGCGGCTCTACGTCAACCAGTGGAACCAGGTGCGCTCCCGGATCGGCGCGGTCGCGGCCGGGAAGACCGTGGACCGGATCCTGGTGGCGTACGACTCCCCCGCGGGCCCGGCGAAGTTCCAGGGCTGGATCGACGACCTCACCCTGCGGACCGAGGCGCCCGAGAAGCGCCTCGACCGGCTTTCCGACTACGCCTCCACGACCCGCGGCACGAACTCCAGCGGTTCGTTCTCGCGCGGCAACACCTTCCCCGCGACCGCCGTGCCGCATGGCTTCAACTTCTGGACGCCGGTGACCAACGCGGCGTCCAAGAGCTGGCTGTACGAGTACGCGCGCGGCAACAACGCGGACAATCTGCCCACGGTGCAGGCCTTCGCCGCCAGCCACGAGCCGAGCCCCTGGATGGGCGACCGGCAGACCTTCCAGGTGATGCCGTCGGCGGCCGCGGGCACGCCCGAGACGGACCGGGGCCGGCGGGCCCTCGCCTTCCGCCACGAGAAGGAGACGGCGAGGCCGCACCTGTACGGCGTGACCTTCGAGAACGGTCTGAAGGCCGAGGTCACGCCGACCGACCACGCGGCCATGATGCGCTTCACCTACCCCGGTGAGGACGCGAGCGTGATCTTCGACAACGTCACCGAGGAGGGCGGACTGACACTCGACCCGGCGACGAGTTCCTTCACCGGCTTCTCCGACGTCAAGAGCGGCCTCTCGACCGGCGCCACCCGGATGTTCGTGTACGGCGTCTTCGACGCGCCGGTCACCGGATCCGCCGCGCAGGGTGTGAAGGGCCATCTCCGCTTCGACGCGGGGGCCGACCGCACGGTGACACTGCGCCTGGCCACCTCGCTGATCTCCGTCGACCAGGCGAAGGCGAACCTCGCCGACGAGATCCCGGAGGGCACCGGCTTCGACGAGGTGCGCGAGCGGGCGCAGCGCGCCTGGGACGAGGTCCTGGGCCGGGTGGAGGTGGAGGGCGCGACCCACGACCAGCTGGTCACCCTCTACTCCAGCCTGTACCGGCTCTACCTCTACCCCAACTCCGGCTTCGAGAAGGTGGGTTCGAAGGAGCGGTACGCCAGCCCGTTCTCACCCATGACGGGCCCGGACACCCCGACCCGTACGGGCGCGAAGATCGTCGACGGCAGGGTGTACGTCAACAACGGCTTCTGGGACACCTACCGCACCACCTGGCCCGCCTACTCCTTCCTCACCCCGAAGAAGGCGGGCGAGCTGGTCGACGGTTTCGTCCAGCAGTACAAGGACGGAGGCTGGATCTCCCGCTGGTCCTCCCCCGGCTACGCCGACCTGATGACCGGCACCTCCTCGGACGTCGCGTTCGCCGACGCGTACGTCAAGGGCGTGGACTTCGACGCCGAGGCGGCGTACGAGGCGGCGCTGAAGAACGCGACGGTCGTACCGCCGAGCCGGGGCGTGGGCCGCAAGGGCATGGAGACCTCGCCGTTCCTCGGCTACGCCTCGACGGAGACCCACGAGGGCCTCTCCTGGTCGCTGGAGGGGTACCTCAACGACTACGGCATCGCGAGGATGGCCGAGGCGCTGCACAAGAAGACCGGCAAGAAGCGGTACCAGGAGGAGGCGGCGTACTTCCTCTCCCGCGCGCAGAAGTACGTCTCGCTCTTCGACGCGAAGGCCGGCTTCTTCCAGGGCCGCGATCTCGCGGGCGGCTGGCGGGTGCCCTCGGAGCGGTACGACCCGCGGATCTGGGGCCACGACTACACCGAGACCAACGGCTGGGGCTACGCCTTCACGGCCCCGCAGGACTCGCGCGGCCTCGCCAACCTCTACGGCGGCCGCACGGGTCTGGCGAAGAAGCTGGACACGTACTTCTCCACGCCGGAGACCGCGAGCCCGGAGTTCGTCGGCTCCTACGGCAGCGTCATCCATGAGATGACCGAGGCGCGGGATGTCCGGATGGGCATGTACGGGCACTCCAACCAGGTCGCCCACCACGTCCCGTACATGTACAACGCGGCGGGGCAGCCGTGGAAGACGCAGGAGAAGGTCCGCGAGGTGCTCTCCCGGCTCTACACCGGCAGTGAGATCGGGCAGGGCTACCACGGCGACGAGGACAACGGCGAGCAGTCGGCCTGGTACCTCTTCTCCGCCCTGGGCTTCTACCCATTGGTGATGGGCAGCGGGGAGTACGCGATCGGCTCGCCGCTCTTCACCAAGGCGACCGTCCGTATGGACAACGGCCGCACGCTGGTCGTCGAGGCGCCCCGGAACAGCGCGCGGAACCTCTACGTCCAGGGGGTCAAGGTCGACGGTGTCCACTGGAACTCCACCGCGCTGCCCCACCGGCTGCTGTCCCAGGGCGGCACGCTGAAGTTCGAGATGGGCCCGCGGCCCTCGGCCTGGGGTACGGGCGCGTCGGCCGGACCGGTCTCGATCACCCGGGACGACAAGGTGCCGTCTCCGCGGTCCGACCTGATCAGCGGGGCGGGGGCGCTGTTCGACGACACCTCGGCGACGTCGGGCGCGGTGACCTCGCTCGCCCTCCCGGTGGCGAAGCCGGCCCGGGCGGTCCAGTACACGCTGACGTCCTCGGCCCGGGACCAGGCGCCCGGCGGCTGGGTCCTGCAGGGCTCGGCGGACGGCACGGTCTGGAAGGACCTGGACCGGCGGACGGGCGAGTCCTTCGGCTGGGACCGGCAGACCCGGGTCTTCACGGTCGCGGCGCCGGGCTCGTACGCGATGTACCGCCTGGTCGCCGCCGCGCCCGGCACGCTGGCGGAGGTGGAACTGCTGGGATAGTCCCGCACGCGGAAGGGCCCGCACCCCGGAGTTCCGGGGTGCGGGCCCTTCCGTTCGCTCCTGCTAGCCGCGGATGAGGTTCCGCAGCACGTACTGCATGATGCCGCCGTTGCGGTAGTAGTCCGCCTCACCGGGGGTGTCGATGCGGACGACCGCGTCGAACTCGACACCGGTGTCGGTGGTGACCTTGACCGTGCGCGGCGTGCGGCCCTCGTTCAGCTCGGTCACGCCGGTGAAGGAGAAGGTCTCCTCGCCGGTGAGGCCGAGGGAGGCCGCCGAGGCGCCCTCCGGGAACTGGAGCGGCAGGACGCCCATGCCGATGAGGTTCGAGCGGTGGATGCGCTCGTACGACTCGGCGATGACGGCCTTGACGCCGAGCAGCGCGGTGCCCTTGGCGGCCCAGTCGCGGGACGAGCCGGAGCCGTACTCCTTGCCCGCCAGGATCGCGAGCGGGACGCCCTGCTCGATGTAGTTGCGCGAGGCGTCGTAGATGAACGACACCGGCCCGTCGGCCTGGGTGAAGTCGCGGGTGTAGCCGCCCTCGGTGCCCGGCGCGATCTGGTTGCGCAGGCGGATGTTGGCGAACGTGCCGCGGATCATGACCTCGTGGTTGCCTCGGCGCGAGCCGTAGGAGTTGAAGTCACGACGCTCCACACCGTGCTCGGTGAGGTACTGGCCGGCCGGGGTGTCGGCCTTGATGGCGCCGGCCGGGGAGATGTGGTCGGTGGTGACCGAGTCGCCCAGCTTGGCCAGGACGCGCGCGCCGACGATGTCGCTGACCGGGGTGGTCTCCATCGTCATGCCCTCGAAGTAAGGGGGCTTGCGGACGTAAGTGGACTCGGCGTCCCACTCGAAGGTGTTGCCGGTCGGGATCGGCAGCGCCTGCCACTGGGCGTCGCCCGCGAAGACGTCCTGGTAGGACTTGTTGAACATGTCCTCGCCGATGGCGTTGGCGACGACGTCGTTGACCTCGGCCTCGGAGGGCCAGATGTCGGCCAGGTAGACCGGCCTGCCCTCGGTGTCGACGCCGAGCGCGTCCTTGGTGATGTCCACCTTCATGGAGCCCGCGAGGGCGTACGCGACGACCAGCGGCGGGGAGGCCAGGTAGTTCATCTTGACGTCGGGGTTGATACGGCCCTCGAAGTTCCGGTTGCCGGAGAGGACCGAGGTGACCGCGAGGTCGTGCTCGTTGACGGCCTTGGAGACCTCCTCCGGCAGCGGGCCGGAGTTGCCGATGCAGGTGGTGCAGCCGTAGCCGACGAGGTTGAAGCCGACCTTGTCGAGGTAGGGGGTCAGTCCCGCCTTGTCGAAGTAGTCCGTGACGACCTTCGAGCCCGGGGCGAGGGTGGTCTTGACCCACGGCTTGCGGGTCAGGCCCTTCTCCACGGCCTTCTTCGCGACGAGCGCGGCGGCGACCATGACGTACGGGTTCGAGGTGTTGGTGCAGGAGGTGATCGCGGCGACGGTGACGGCGCCGTGGTCGATCTCGTAGGTCGAGCCGTCGGGGGCCGTGACGGTGACCGGCTTCGACGGGGCGCCGTTGGGGGTGTTCGCCGGGGCGTCGGAGGCCGGGAAGGACTCCTTGCCCGCCTCGTCCACGTCGTCCACGTAGTTGCGGACGTCCTGGGCGAACTGCTGCGCGGCGTTGGCGAGGACGATGCGGTCCTGCGGACGCTTCGGGCCGGCGATGGAGGGGACGACCGTGGAGAGGTCGAGCTCCAGCTTCTCGGAGAAGTCGGGCTCGGCGGACGGGTCCAGCCAGAGGCCCTGCTCCTTGGCGTACGCCTCGACGAGCGCGACCTGCTGCTCGGAGCGGCCGGTGAGCTTGAGGTAGTTCAGGGTCTCGCCGTCGATCGGGAAGATCGCGGCGGTGGAGCCGAACTCCGGCGACATGTTGCCGATGGTGGCGCGGTTGGCGAGGGAGGTGGCGGCGACGCCCTCACCGTAGAACTCGACGAACTTGCCGACGACGCCGTGCTTGCGCAGCATCTCGGTGATCGTGAGGACGAGGTCGGTGGCGGTGGTGCCGGCCGGGAGCTCGCCGGTCAGCTTGAAGCCGACGACGCGCGGGATGAGCATGGAGACCGGCTGGCCGAGCATGGCGGCCTCGGCCTCGATGCCGCCGACGCCCCAGCCGAGCACACCGAGGCCGTTGACCATGGTGGTGTGGGAGTCGGTGCCGACGAGGGTGTCGGGGTACGCCTGGCCGTTGCGGACCATGACCGTCCGGGCCAGGTGCTCGATGTTCACCTGGTGGACGATGCCGGTGCCCGGGGGGACGACCTTGAAGTCGTCGAAGGCGGTCTGGCCCCAGCGCAGGAACTGGTAGCGCTCCTTGTTGCGGCCGTACTCCAGCTCGACGTTCTGGCCGAAGGCTTCCTTCGTGCCGAACTTGTCGGCGATGACGGAGTGGTCGATGACCAGCTCGGCCGGGGAGAGCGGGTTGACCTTCGCCGGGTCGCCGCCGAGCTCCTTGACGGCCTCGCGCATGGTGGCGAGGTCGACGACACAGGGCACACCGGTGAAGTCCTGCATGATCACGCGGGCCGGCGTGAACTGGATCTCCTGGCTCGGCTGAGCCTGCGAGTCCCAGCCGCCGAGCGCCCGGATGTGGTCGGCGGTGATGTTCGCGCCGTCCTCGGTGCGGAGCAGGTTCTCCAGAAGGACCTTCAGGCTGTAGGGAAGGCGTGCGGAGCCCTCGACCTTGTCCAGCTTGAAGATCTCGTACGACTCGTCGCCCACGCGCAGCGTGCTGCGGGCGTCGAAGCTGTTCGCCGACACGACAGTCTCCTTCATCAATGTGCGCGATTACCGCGCAGCGACAATATGCGGCTGCCGCCGCGTGGTGCCGCCCGACTCCCCGCCGATCCGCTAAGGTACGACTAAGTTAGGTAACCCTTACCGGTGCTTACCGGGTGGGCGGCTGCGGTGCGCCGTAAGCAGTTATCTCGATGTCGAGATAACTCTAGTGCATGCCCGCCTCGGGGTCATGCTCGGCATGCCCCGAGATCGCGCCGACCGGGCGGGGCGCGCCGCCCACGGACCCGTACGGCCGCGCAACGATTGCCGCCCCCACCGGGCGGGCCGAGGATCGGAGCATGTTCAGCGGCGCGCATGTGATTCTCTACACCCACGACGCGGACGCCGATCGCGCGTTCCTCGAGGACGTCCTCGGCTTCGGGCATGTCGACGCCGGACACGGCTGGCTCATCTTCGCGCTGCCGCCGGCCGAGGTCGCCGTGCACCCCACCGAGGGCGAGCCGAAGCACGAGCTGTATCTGATGTGCGACGACGTCGCGGCCACGCTGACCGCCCTGGAGGACCGCGGGGCCGAGATCTCACGACCCATCAGCGACCAGGGGTGGGGGCAGCTCGCCGCGATCCGGCTGCCGAGCGGGACCGAACTGCCGCTCTACCAACCGCATCACCCCACTGCCCACACTCCGTCACCCTGACGGCCCACCCCCTCGCGAGCGCCATCTCATATCTGAGATAACGTGACGGCATGGCAGACGACTACCTCGTACGCATCGGCAAGCTCATCCGTGACGCCCGCCAGCACCGCGGCTGGACCCAGACGCAGCTCGCGGAGGCTCTGGCCACCAGCCAGAGCGCGGTCAACCGGATCGAACGCGGCAACCAGAACATCAGCCTTGAGATGATCGCGCGCATCGGTGAAGCGCTCGACAGCGAGATCGTGTCTCTGGGTTACGCCGGCCCCATGCATCTGCGGGTCGTCGGCCGCCGTCGGCTCTCCGGCTCCATCGACGTCAAGACGAGCAAGAACGCCTGTGTCGCGCTGCTCTGCGCCTCGCTCCTCAACAAGGGCCGCACGGTCCTGCGCCGGGTCGCCCGGATCGAGGAGGTCTTCCGCCTGCTCGAGGTCCTCAACTCCATCGGCGTGCGCACCCGCTGGATCAACGAGGGCGTGGACCTGGAGATCGTGCCGCCGGCCGAGCTGGACATGGACTCGATCGACGCCGAGGCGGCGATCCGCACGCGCTCCATCATCATGTTCCTCGGCCCGCTGCTGCACCGTCTCGACCGCTTCAGGCTGCCCTACGCCGGCGGCTGCGACCTCGGTACGCGCACGATCGAGCCGCACATGATCGCGCTGCGCCGCTTCGGCCTGGAGGTCACCGCCACGGAGGGCCTCTACCACGCGGTGGTCGAGCAGTCCGTCGCCCCCGACCGCCCGATCGTGCTGACCGAGCGCGGCGACACCGTGACGGAGAACGCGCTGCTCGCCGCGGCCCGCCACGACGGCGCGACCGTCATCCGCAACGCCTCCTCGAACTACATGGTCCAGGACCTGTGCTTCTTCCTGGAGACCCTGGGCGTACGGGTGGACGGCATCGGCACCACCACGCTGACCGTCCACGGCGTGCCGCACATCGACGTGGACGTGGACTACTCCCCCTCCGAGGACCCGGTCGAGGCGATGAGCCTGCTGGCCGCGGCCGTGGTGACCGAGTCGGAGCTGACGATCCGCCGGGTCCCGATCGAGTTCATGGAGATCGAGCTCGCGGTCCTGGAGGAGATGGGCCTCGACCACGACCGCTCGCCGGAGTACGCGGCCGACAACGGCCGCACGCGGCTGGTCGACCTGACGGTCCGCCCCTCCAAGCTGGAGGCGCCGATCGACAAGATCCACCCGATGCCGTTCCCGGGCCTGAACATCGACAACGTCCCGTTCTTCGCGGCCATCGCGGCGACGGCCCAGGGCAAGACCCTGATCCACGACTGGGTCTACGACAACCGCGCTATCTACCTCACGGACCTCAACCGCCTGGGCGGCCGCCTCCAGCTCCTCGACCCCCACCGCGTCCTGGTGGAAGGCCCCACCCGCTGGCGCGCGGCCGAGATGATGTGCCCCCCGGCCCTGCGCCCGGCGGTGGTCGTCCTCCTCGCGATGATGGCGGCGGAGGGCACGTCGGTCCTGCGGAACGTGTACGTGATCAACAGGGGGTACGAGGACCTGGCGGAGCGGCTGAACTCGGTGGGCGCGCAGATCGAGATCTTCCGGGACATCTGACGTTTTTCGGTCCGGCCCGTCTCATGACGGGCCGGCCGTCGGCCCGCGGCGGTGCGTCAGGTTCGCCTGCTGTTCCGGGTGCCGTGTCCATGCCGGCTCGATGGTGCACGTTCCCAGGGGCGGCGGCTCGGAGGCCGGTTCTCAGGGCAGGAAGTCGTAGAACGGGCCGTCAGGCGCCCGGTCGCGGGAGCACAGCGTCACGTCCCTGCCCTTGAGGTAGGCCAGCAGCCACTCGCCGAACGTCATCTCGTAGAGCGTCCAGGACGGGCTGTCGAACTCCTGGACCACGACGCGCCACGGCGACGAGGGGTCGTCGGGGATGCGGAGGAAGACCGCCTCGCCCGTCGTGGCCGACGCCACCGGGATCAGGTCACCGGGGTTGTTTCCCACCGGACTCGGCAGGAACTCCACCATGTCCTCGTCGCGCCAGAGCTCGAGGTCTCCCCTGATGTTCTCTCCCAGGCTGTGCAGGAGATGGCCGGCGGGGTGCGTCAGATACAGCTGCTTGTTGATCTCGATCGAACCGTAGGCGTCCACGATCTCGCGGAAGTCGGCGGGGAACTCGGTGCCCAGTTCCCGTTGCAGTTCGGTCCAGGGAGCCGGGTCCGTCCAGTGGAAACGGGGCTCGCCCAACAGGGCCGTGATCTTCGGAAGTATGGGCACCGGTGCTCGTCCTCAGAGTGGGTTCAGTCACGCGCAGGAGGCAGAACTCGTTGCCCTCGGGGTCGGCCAGGACGTGCCGGCTCTCCTCGCCGGTCTGGCCGACGTCGCCGGGCACGGCGCCCAGGGCGAGCAGCCTGGCCAGTTCGGCGTCCTGGTCGCGGTCGGTGGCGTTGACGTCGATGTGCAGCGGGAGCTTTCCGCGCCGGGGGGCGGAGGAAGGGCTGAGGATCAGGATCGGCTGCGCGCCGCCGAATCCGGTGTCGGGCGGGCCGATCGCGAGGCTCCCGTCGTCCTCGCGCTCCAGCTCGACACAGCCGAAGACTTCGTCCCAGAACGCGGCCAGGCGCTCGGGGTCTTCCGCGTCGAGGACCAGTTCGCTGATGCGGCATGCCATGCCGCGAGCCTAGACGCGCCGGCCCCGCCCCTGCCACCCTTTCCGCCGCCCGGGATGATCACCCCGCCCCGGTCACACGTCCCAGGTCACCGGAAGGCTCTTGACGCCGTAGATGTCCGCGGTCTCCGGGCGCAGGGCGACCTCCTCGGCCGGTACGGCCAGGCGCAGCGTGGGGAAGCGCTCGATCAGCGCCGCGAGGGCGACCCGCATCTCGACCCGGGCCAGCTGCTGGCCCAGGCACAGGTGGATGCCGTGGCCGAAGGCCAGGTGCCCGCCCTGGTCCCTCCGGAGGTCGAGGGCGTGAGGATCGGCGAAGCGCTCGGGGTCGCGGTTGGCGGTGTTGTACGAGAGGACGACCGTCGTGCCGGCCTCGATGGTCCGGCCGCCCACCTCGACGTCCTCCAGCGCCGTCCTCATGAACGACTTGGCGACGCTCAGATACCGCAGCAGCTCCTCCACCGCCCGGTCGATGAGCGTGGGGTCGGCGCGCAGCGCGGCCAGTTGCTCCGGATCGCGCAGCAGCGCGAAGGTTCCGAGAGACAGCATGTTGGCCGTGGTGTCGAAGCCGGCCGCCAGCAGGATGAGACTGATCCCCTGCAGCTCCTCATCTGTCAGGTCGCTGTCGGTGAGTTCGCTGAGCACGTCGTCGGTGGGGTTCGCGCGCTTGGCGACCACCAGCCGGGCGAGGTACTCCTGGGTCGCGGTGTAGGCGGCGAGCAGGTCCTCGTCGCTCGTCTCCCCGCTCATGAACGTGTCGATCTGCTCCTGGAAGGAGTCCCGGTCCTCGTACGGCACCCCCAGCAGTTCGCAGATGACGATGGTGGGGATGGGCTTGGCGAACGCCGTCACCAGGTCCACCGACGGCCCGGTCTTCTCCATGGCGTCCAGGCACGCGGTGGTGATCTGCTCGATGCGCTCCGTGAGCAGGCGCATCCGTCGTGCGGTGAACTTGCCCACGAGCGGCTTCCGGTAGCGGCTGTGCTGCGGTTCGTCCATGAGCAGGAACTCGCCGGGCGGCGCCGGCGGAAGCTCGAAGTCCACCACGTTCAGAAGGTCCTTGCGGGCGCTGAACCGCGGGTCGGCCAGGACCGACCTGACCTCGTCGTACCCGGTGATCAGCCAGCCGGGCTTCCCGCCGGGGTGCGTGTAGCGGCTGATGGGGCCGTGCCGCCGGGCGTCGATCAGTTCCGCGGGCGGGTCGAACGGGCAGCCGGGCCGGCGCTCCGTCGGCAGCGCCGTGACGGTGTGGACGGATGCACTCATGGTCATTCCTCATCTCGCGACTCTGGTGTTTGACGCAGTCCGAAAGCTACGTTGCGTTCAGAACTCCGTCAATCACGCGCGAGAGGTAATGCCAGGTAGTGCACGGTTAATTGATGCAATGACGCTGAAGGCGAATGCAACGCTACGTTGCAATGAAATCAGCCGACCCCGGGCGGTCCCATCCCGCCCTTGAGCCGCTCGATGTCCGAGGGGCGCACCTGGATGGCGAAGAGGGCGATCACGCACGCCACCAGGGAGAAGGCCGCCGCCGTGATGAAGCCGGACGAGACCCCGGCCGTCAGGACCTCGTCGGCCCAGGGCGGGGGCAGTTGGCCGGTCCGGGCGAACTCGGCCTTCTCCAGGGGGCCCGCCTGGGAGAGGAAGGCCGGCACCTGGTCCTTCGCCTCGTTGCGGCTGGCCGTGCCGAAGACCGTCACCAGGATCGACAGTCCGAGCGAACCGCCGACCTGCTGCGTGGCGTTGAGCAGTCCGGAGGCGGCACCGGTGTCCTGTTGCTCGACGTTGGACAGCGCCATGATGGTCAGCGAGACGAACATCAGGCCCATGCCGAAGCCGAAGACCAGGATCGGTCCGAGGACGCTGCCCAGATAGGTGGAGTGCACGTCGGTCAGGGTGAGCCAGGACAGACCGGCGGCCGCGAACAGCGAGCCGACGACCATGAAGGGCTTCGGACCGAAGGTGGGCAGCAGTTGGGAGGTGATCCCGGCGCCCACCGCGATGATCGCGCTCACCGGCAGGAAGGCCAGTCCGGTCCGCAGGGGACTGAAGTCCAGGACGGTCTGCACGAACAGCGTCAGGAAGAAGAACATCCCGAAGATCGCCGCGGCCAGACAGAGCATGATGCCGTACGTGCCCGCCCGGTTGCGGTCGGCGAACATGTGCAGCGGTGTGATGGGCTGCCGGGAACGCCGCTCCACGATCAGGAACAGCAGGAGCAGCACGACCGCGCCACCGAACGAGGCCAGCGTCCACGGGTCGCGCCAGCCCTCCTGGGAGGCGCGGATGAATCCGTACACCAGCGCCACCATGCCGAGGGTGGAGGTGAGCGCACCGGTGAAGTCGAAGTGGCCGGGGTGGCGTTCGGACTCCTTGATGTGGCGGGGGGTGAAGAAGGCGATGAGCAGTGCGATGGGCACGTTGACGAAGAAGATCCAGCGCCAGTCGAGCCACTCCACGAGCAGTCCCCCGGCCACCAGGCCGATCGCTCCGCCGCCGGCCGAGACGGCCGCGAACACCCCGAAGGCCCGGTTGCGTTCCGGGCCTTCGTCGAAGTTCGTGGTGATCAGGGAGAGCGAGGTCGGGGAGGCTATCGCTCCACCGACGCCTTGCAAGGCGCGTGCGGCCAGCAACTGCCAGTCGTTCTGCGCCAGTCCGCAGAGCAGCGAGGCGAGTCCGAAGAGAAGGACACCGAACACGAAGACCCGGCGCCGCCCCAGGATGTCACCGGCGCGTCCACCGAGGAGGAGCAGTCCGCCGAAGGTGAGCGTGTAGGCGTTGACGACCCAGGAGAGGCTGGTGGTGGAGAACTCCAGCGAGCTCTGGATGTGCGGCAGCGCGATGTTCACGATCGTGATGTCGAGAACGACCATCAGCTGGCACGAGGCGATGACGAACAGGGCGATGCCCTTGCCGTCGCCCCGGCGCTTCGGGGCCGCGGTGGGAGCTGGTGTCGTCGGCTTCGGAGTACTCATGGCGCATCGCGCCCTCACCTGGTGAGGAAGCCGTGGGCCGGTCGGCCCACCTTTTCGACAGTAAGCCCGGGTCCGGGGCGTGACCAATTGATCAAGCGGTCTCCGCGAGGAAGCCCCTGAGCTCGGCCGCAAGCCGTTCGGGCTGGTCCTCGCTGATGAGGGTGCGGCTGTCCTCGATCTCGACGAGGCGCCCCCGCGGCAGGAGTTCGGCGAGCCGCCGGCCGTGCTCGCGCGGCATCAGGAGGTCGTCGACCGCCCACACGACGAGCGTGGGGCGGTCGAACTTCCGCAGCCCCTCGGCCGCTTGGAGGAGTTCGTCCTTGCGCACGGACAGGTTGTACCGGCGGAAGTCCCGGCGGATCGCGGGATCGGTCCGCAGCGGGCGCAGCCATCCGTCCGCGATCTCGTCGGGCACGGGCCGCCGGGTGAGCGCGCCGAGGCCGACGGGCAGGCGGCGCAGGGGCTTCCAGCCGAGGACGCGGGCCATCAGCAGAACCCCGCCGGGGAGGCGACAGGCCAGCTCGATCATCTTGCCGGGTGCCCCGGGCGGGTAGTTGTCGAAGGCCTCGCAGGAGAGGAGGACGAGCCGGGCCAGCCGCTCGGGGTGGCGGACGGCGACGGTCTGGGCACGGCCGCAGTCGCTCTCGACGAGGGTGACGTCGGTCAGGTCCAGCCGGTCGAGGAACTCGGCGATCAGGTCGACGACGGTGTCCGGCGAGAGCGGTACGTCGGGGCGCATCGGGGTGCGGTGGGAGCCGTACGGCAAGGTCGGCGCGAGCACCCGGTGGTCGGGGGCGAGCGCGGGGACGACCTTTCGCCAGACGGTGGCGTCGTGGACGAGACCGTGCAGGAGGACGACGACGGGCCCGGGTCCGCCTGTGTCCTCGTACGCGATCGTTCCCGCGGTCAGCTCGATCTCCGGCATGGCTCCCCCTGTGTGCCCGACCCGAGAGACAGGCGCTAGTCCACCACCGCGAAGCCGTCCAGCTCCACCCGCGCCTGATCGTCCCACAGCCGTACGACACCGATCACGGCCATCGCCGGATAGTCGCGGCCGGCCAACCGCCGCCAGATCCGGCCCAGTTCGTGCGCGTGCTGCCGGTAGTCGGCGACATCGGTGGCGTAGACGGTGACGCGGGCGAGGTCGGCGGGGGTGCCGCCGGCGTGACGGAGCGCGGCGAGGAGGTTGGCGAGCGCGGTCTCGAACTGCTCGGGCAGGGTCTCCCCCACCACCTTGCCGTCGCGGTCGAGGCTGGTCTGGCCGGCGAGGAAGACGAGGCGGGAGCCGGTGGCGGTGACGGCGTGGGAGAAGCCGGTGGGCGGGGAGAGCTCGGCGGGGTTGTGCCGGTGCAGGCTCATACGGACGGCTCCTTCGGCGACTCGGTCGCGGCGTGCGGGTCCTGGGGCGCGGCGAGGTCGGCTCCCGGGGCCCTCGGGGTCGGGGTCGCAGGCGTGAGCGGTGCCGGGGGCGGGGTCGCGGGTGTGAGCGGGGCCGGGCCCGGGGTCGCGGGTGTGAGCGGGGCCGGGCCCGGGCCCGGGGGCGGGGTCGAGGTCGCGTACGGAGTCGCACAGGGGCCCTCAGCTGCCGCAGGCGGCTCCCCGGGGTCCGCGGGCGGCTCTCCCGGCACCCCGGCCGCCGCGGGCCGCTCCGTGGGCGCCGCGGCCGCCGCGTAGAGCTCCTTCGCGATGATCGTGCGCTGGACCTCGGTGGCTCCCTCGTAGATGCGCGGGGCGCGCACCTCCCGGTACAGGTGTTCCAGCAGGTGGCCGCGTTGCAGCGCCCGCGCCCCGTGCAGCTGGACGGCGGCGTCGACCACGTACTGCGCGGTCTCGGTGGCCAGCAGCTTCGCCATCGCCGAGCGGCGCGGCACGTCGGCCGCGCCCGCGTCGTAGGCCGCGGCCGCCGCGTAGACGAGCAGCCGGGCGGCCTCGGTACGGGTGGCCATCTCGGCGACCTGGTGGGCGACGGCCTGGAGGTCGCCGAGGACACCGCCGAAGGCGCGGCGGGCCGCGGTGTGCGCGAGGGCCGCGTCGAGGGCCGCCTGGGCCATGCCGACGGCGAAGGCGCCGACGCTGGGCCGGAAGCGGTTGAGGGTGGTCATGGCGACCCTGAAGCCCCGGTCGGGCTCACCGAGGACGTCCGCGGGGCCGACGGGAACGCCGTCGAAGAGGAGGGAGCCGATGGCGTGCGGGGCGAGCATGTCGAGGGGGCTGCCGGAGAGGCCCGGCCGGTCGGCGGGGACGAGGAACGCGGTGACGCCGCGGGCTCCGGCGCCCGGTGTCGTGCGCGCGAAGACGGTGGCGAAGTCGGCCTCGGGGGCGTTGGAGATCCAGCGCTTCTCGCCGTGCAGGCGCCAGCCGCCCGCGCCGTCCGGCCGGGCCTCCAGGGTGAGGGCGGCGGCGTCGGAGCCCGCGTCGGGCTCGCTGAGCGCGAAGGCGGCGACGGCGCGTCCCGCGACGACCTCGGGGAGCCAGCGGGCCCGCTGGTCGGGGGTGCCGAAAGCGGCGACGGGGTGGCCGCCGAGCCCCTGGAGGGCGAGCGCGGTCTCGGCCTCGGTGCAGGAGTGGGCGAGGGACTCGCGCAGCAGGCAGAGGTCGAGGGCGCCGGCCTCGAAGAGTCCGGCGAGGAGGCCGAACTCGCCGAGGGCGGCGACGAGGGGGCGGTTCACCCGGCCGGGTTCGCCCTTCTCGGCGAGGGGCCGCAGCCGCTCGGCCGCGAGGACACGGAGCTCCGCACACCGGGCGGTCTGCTGTGGATCGAGCGAGAATACGGACATTCTGACCCCTGTCCCGTTCGCCGGCATCAGTTCTATCGCGCACCGTTGACTGTCGTCACCATCACGATACGCTCGAAGGGCGACCCCACCACGACAAGGGGACGAACTCATGGAGCTGACCCCCTCGGCCCACCACGACACCTTCGCGCGCGACCAGCTTCCGCCCGCCGACGCATGGCCGCGACTGCTCTTCGATCTGCCGGGGCTCGACTACCCGGAACGGCTCAACTGCGGGGCGGAACTGCTCGACCGTACGGTGGAACGATTCGGCGCGGAGCGCCCAGCGTTCCGGGACGGTACCGGGTGTGTCTGGACCTATGGACAGCTCCAGGAGCGGGTGAACCGGATCGCGCACGTGCTCACCTCCGACCTGGGCGTCCTGCCCGGCAACCGCGTGCTGCTGCGCGGCCCCACGACGCCCTGGCTGGCGGCCTGCTGGCTCGCGGTCATGAAGGCGGGCGCGATCGCCGTCACCGTCCTGGCGCAGCAACGGGCCCAGGAACTGGCCGTGATGTGCGAGATGGCCCGTTGCAGCCATGCGCTGTGCGACATCAGGAGCGTCGACGACCTGGTGAAGGCCGAGGTGCCGGGGCTGCGGATCACCGCCTTCGGCGGGGACTCCCCGGACGATCTGCTCTCCCTCGCCATGGGCCGACCGGACACCTACGAGGCGGTGGAGACCGCCGCGGACGACGTGGCCCTGATCGCCTTCACCTCGGGGACGACGGGGCGGCCCAAGGGGTGCATGCACTTCCACCGCGACGTCCTGGCGGTCGCCGACACCTTCTCGGCCCACGTCCTGCGCCCCGAGCCGGACGACGTCTTCGCCGGCTCCCCTCCCCTCGGCTTCACCTTCGGCCTCGGCGGGCTGGTGCTGTTCCCCCTGCGGGCCGGGGCCAGCGCGCTGCTGCTCGAACAGGCCGGCCCCAAGCAGCTGCTGGAGGCCATCGCGGAACACCGGGTGTCGGTGCTGTTCACGGCGCCGACCGCCTACCGGGTGATGCTGGAGGAGATCGACCGGCACGGCGGACACGACGTCACCTCACTGGGGTCGCTCCGGCGGTGCGTGTCGGCGGGCGAGAACCTGCCGGCGGCGACCTGGGACGCCTGGCACCGGCGCACCGGTCTGAAGCTCATCAACGGCATCGGCGCGACCGAGCTGCTCCACATCTTCATCTCGGCGGCGGACGGCGACATCCGCCCGGGCACGACCGGACGGCCGGTGCCGGGCTGGCGGGCGCGGGTGATCGACCGGACGGGGGCCGAGGTCCCCGACGGCGAGGAGGGCCTGCTCGCGGTACGCGGCCCGGTCGGCTGCCGGTACCTGTCCGACCCCCGCCAGAGCGAGTACGTCCACGACGGCTGGAACGTCACGGGAGACACCTACGTCCGCGACGCGGCGGGCTACTTCCGCTATGTCGCCCGCGCCGACGACATGATCATCTCGGCCGGCTTCAACATCGCGGGCCCCCAGGTCGAGGAGGCGCTCCTCGCCCACCCCGACGTGGTCGAGGCGGCGGTGGTGGGCCACCCGGACGAGCTGCGCGGCCAGATCGTGGTCGCGTACGCGGTCGTACGGGACGGGGTGCCGCGCGACGCGGAGACGGCGGGAGCGCTGCGGGCGTTCGTACGGTCCCGGCTGGTGCCGTACAAGAGCCCCCGCAAGATCGTCTTCCTGGACGCGCTGCCGCGGACGGCGACGGGCAAGCTCCAGCGATTCCTGCTGCGCGCGGGCCCTGGAGACACCCCCTAGAGTGATCACGTGGTCGAGCAGCACACCCCCCGTTCCCTGATCGTCTCGTTGTACGGCGCGTACGGACGCGGCCTCGCGCCGGGTGATGAGCCGTTGCCGGTGGCCGAGCTGATCCGGCTGCTGGCGGTCCTCGGCGTGGACGCGCCGTCGGTGCGCTCGTCGGTGTCCCGGCTGAAGCGGCGCGGCCTGCTGCTGCCGCGCCGGACGGCGGACGGAGCCGCCGGGTACGTCCTGTCGGACGACGCGCGCCAGCTCCTCGAGGACGGCGACCGCCGGATCTACACCCGCGCGGAGCCCAAGCTGTCCGACGGCTGGGTCCTCGCCGTCTTCACCGTCCCCGAGGCCGAGCGCCACAAGCGCCATCTGCTGCGCTCCCGGCTCGCCCGGCTGGGCTTCGGCACGGCGGCGCCCGGCGTGTGGATCGCCCCTGCGCGGCTGTACGAGGAGACCCGCCACACCCTGGAGCGCCTGGAGCTCTCCTCGTACGTGGATCTCTTCCGCGGCGACCACCTGGGGTACGCGGCGACCGCGGAGGCGGTGGCCCGTTGGTGGGACCTGCCGTCGATCGCCAAGCTCCACGAGGAGTTCCTCGCCGCCCACGAGCCGGTCCTGCGGGCCTGGACGACGGCCCCCGGCACGGCCGAGGACGCCTACCGCGACTACCTGTTCGCCCTGGACTCCTGGCGCCGTCTGCCGTACGCGGACCCGGTCCTGCCGGCCGAACTGCTGCCGCGGGACTGGCCGGGCGCCCGCTCGGCGGAGGTCTTCGCGGCGCTGCACGCGAGGCTGCGGGACCGGGGCGCGCGGTTCGTGCAACCGCCGGCCGACAGCGGTCGTCCCTCCGGTACATGACCTTCGCGCATCCCGTCTCGGGCCCGCGGGTGCCTGGCGTGGGGAGCCGCGGCTCCCACCGGCGCGGCGGCGGCCGTGGCGGCGAGCGGCCTCGCCGGGCGGGCGCGCGCATACCGCGACGCCGCCTGGGAGCCCCCGCACCGATGCGCGCACGTGGTCCGGCTCGGCCTCCTGCCGCTGGTCTGCCCGCTCCTCGCGCTCGCCCTCGCGATGACCGCCCGCCGCACGACCGTCAACGGGCCGCGCACCGTGCGCGCGGCGGCCAGGTGGCGGTGGTGCCGCTCGCGGTCGCGGTGGTGACCTGGCGGTACGTCGCCGCCCAGGGCACCCCGGACGGCTACCGGGGCGACTGCGGGCTCTGCCCCGCGAGCAACGTCCCCCCGTGGTGGCCGCGGTGGCTGCCCGCATGACGGCACACCGGCGGCGGGACCGTCTCCCGGCCGGCGTGCGCCGGTTCCTCGGTGCCGGGGAGTCCCTGTATCGCGGCCGTATCGAAAAGCGCATACGCCATCGCAACGGCCCGCCGTCTCCCATGGAGGCATGAACCACAACGCGTCCTTGCCGGCACCGCCCCACCGCACGCGCCGGATCGTGCCGGCTGGGCTGGCGATCCTCGGCGTGGCGAGCGCCGTGTTCCTCCTGCGCAAGCCGCTCCTGATGTCCGCCCCCCGGTGCATGGCCGGGCGGTGGCACGGCTGCTTCGACACGTTCAACGGTGTGGTGCTCATGACCTTGGTGACGCTGCCGTTGGCCGTGCTGGTGGCGTGGGCTCTGGCGCGCCGGCGGCGCGCGGCCGGCGTCCCCGCGGCGTGGCGGAGGTCGCTGGCCGAGGTGGGCATGGTCCACGGGACGGTGCCGTTCCTGTGGCTGACCATGATGCCGGGCGGCGGGGCCGGCGTCGTGCCCGCCCGGGTCAGCCTCGTACCGCTGCGGGACCTGGTCACGATGGGGCCGCTCGGGATCACCGGCAACCTGCTGGTCTTCGCGGCGCTGGGGTTCTTCGCCCCGATGCGCTTCGCGGCCCTGGCGTCCGTGCCGCGGATCCTCGCGCTGGGGGCCGGCTGCTCGGCCCTGGTCGAGACCGCGCAGTACGTCCTGCGGCTGGACCGGGTGTCCTCCGTGGACGACGTCCTGGTCAACGCCACCGGCGCCGTACTGGCCGGGCTGGCGTCGCGCCGCTGGTGGCGCGCGACGGCTGAGACGTCACCGCAAGCGCCGTCGGACCGGCCTCGCCACCCCGCGCCGGCATCGGCATCGGCATCGGCATCGGCGCGGACGCGCTGAGCAGCGTGTCCGGTGTGCCCAGGTCGTCGCATACGTCGGCGATACACCGTGCTGCTTAGGCTTCGGGCATGCGCGTACTGATCGTGGAGGACGAGCCCTACCTGGCCGAAGCCGTCCGTGACGGGCTGCGGCTGGAGGCGATCGCCGCCGACATCGCGGGCGACGGCCACTCCGCCCTGGAACTGCTCAGCGTCCACTCCTACGACCTGGCGGTCCTGGACCGGGACATCCCCGGCCCGTCCGGCGACGAGGTCGCCCGACGCATCGTCGCCTCCGGCAGCGGCATCCCGATCCTCATGCTCACCGCGGCCGACCGGATCGACGACAAGGCCTCCGGGTTCGAGCTCGGCGCCGACGACTACCTCACCAAACCGTTCGAGCTGCGGGAGCTCGTCCTGCGACTGCGGGCGCTCGACCGCAGACGCGCGTACGCCCGCCCCCCGGTCCGCGAGATCGCCGGCCTGCGGGTCGACCCCTTCCGCCGGGAGGTCTTCCGCGACGGACGCTACGTCGCGCTCACCCGTAAACAGTTCGCCGTGCTGGAAGTCCTCGTCGCCGCCGAGGGCGGGGTCGTCAGCGCCGAAGAGCTCCTCGAACGGGCCTGGGACGAGAACGCCGACCCCCTCACCAACGCCGTGCGCATCACCGTCTCCGCGCTGCGCAAGCGGCTCGGCGAGCCCTGGATCATCGCCACGGTGCCGGGTGTCGGCTACCGCATCGACACCGGTCCCGTCCCCACCGGCCCCGGCCGCACGCATGCGTAGACGCCCGGGGCCGAGCGCCCGACTGAGACTCACCCTCAGCTACGCCGGATTCCTCGCCGTCGCCGGAGCTCTGCTGCTGGCGGTGGTGTGGGGGTTCCTGCTGCGCTACGTACCCGACAACTCGCAGGGCCTGCTCGGCGTCTCGCCCAACCGCTACCTCCTGGTGCGCACCTTCTTCCCCGCCGCCGCCGTGGCGATGGTCTGCCTGCTCGTCCTCGGCCTCGTCGGGGGCTGGATCCTCGCCGGCCGGATGCTCGCACCGCTCACCCGGATCACGGCGGCGGCACGGACCGCCGGGAACGGGTCGCTGTCCCACCGGATCCGGATGGAGGGCCGCCAGGACGAGTTCCGGGAACTGGCCGACGCGTTCGACTCGATGCTCGAACAGCTGGACGCGCACGTCGCCGAGCAGCAGAGGTTCGCCGCGAACGCCTCCCACGAGCTGCGCACCCCGCTGGCGATCTCACGGACGCTCCTCGACGTCGCCCGGAAGGATCCGACACGGGACCGGGGCGAACTGATCGAACGCCTCCATGCCGTCAATGCGCGAGCGATCGATCTCACCGAGGCCCTTCTGCTGCTCAGCCGGGGCGACCGCGGACACTTCACCCGTGAGAGCGTGGACGTGTCCCTCCTCGCCGAAGAAGCGGCCGAAACGTTGCTTCCCCTTGCCGAACAGCGCGGGATCGCGCTCGACGTCACCGGTGGGGCGGCCCGGACCAGCGGTTCGGCGGAACTCCTGCTGCGGATGGTGACGAATCTCGTCCAGAACGCCCTCGTCCACAACCTCCCCGCCGGCGGCACCGTGACGGTCCACACCGGGACGGTTCACAGCGACACGGGGGGCGAGACGAGCGTGCTACGGGTCGAGAACACGGGGCATCGGCTCCCACCGGAGCTCGTACCGACCCTGACCGAACCCTTCCAGCGCGCGACGGAGCGTGTGCGCACCGACGAGCACGCCGGGGTGGGTCTCGGCCTCGCCATCGTGCAGAGCGTCGTCCGCGCGCACGACGGGACCCTCGACCTCGTCCCCCGGCCCGCGGGCGGCCTGCTCGTCACGGTCCGGCTTCCCGCCGCGCCATAGGCGTCGTTCTCGGTGATAACCCCGGGCTTCCCCAGGCGTCACCCCAGTGTGAGCCGCGGTTTCGGCGCGTCCGTGCGGCCTGTCGGAGGTCTGCGGCTGCCCGCGCGGTACGGCGGGGGCCAGGGGGCCGCCGGGCCCTGGTACTCCTGGTCGGCGGCCGCGTGCAGGGTCCAGTGGGGGTCGTAGAGGTGGGGGCGGGCGAGGGCGCAGAGGTCGGCGCGGCCCGCGAGGAGGAGGGAGTTGACGTCGTCCCAGGAGGAGATGGCGCCGACGGCGATCACCGGGACGGCGAGCGCGTTGCGGATCCGGTCGGCGTACGGGGTCTGGTAGGAGCGGCCGTACTCGGGGCGTTCCTCGGGGACCACCTGGCCGGTGGAGACGTCGAGGGCGTCGGCGCCGTGGGCGGCGAAGGCGCGGGCGATCTCGACGGCCTCCTCGGCCGTCGTACCGCCCTCCGCCCAGTCGGTGGCGGAGATACGGACGGTCATCGGCCGCTCCTCGGGCCAGACCTCCCGTACGGCGTCGAAGACTTCGAGCGGATAGCGCAGCCGGTTCACCAGCGTCCCGCCGTACGAATCGTCCCGCCGATTGGTCAGCGGGGAGAGGAAGCCGGAGAGCAGATAGCCGTGCGCGCAGTGAAGTTCGAGCAGGTCGAAGCCGGAGCGGGCGGCGCGCCGGGCGGCGGCCACGAACTCTTCGCGTACGGCGGTCATGCCGTGCCTGTCCAGGGCGTGCGGGATCTGGTTGACGCCGGCGCGGTACGGGAGCGGTGAGGCGGCCGTCACGGGCCAGTTGCCTTCGCGGAGGGGCTGGTCGATGCCCTCCCACATGCGGCGGGTGGAGCCCTTGCGGCCGGAGTGGCCGAGCTGGACGCCGATCGCGGTGCCGGGTGACCGGGTGTGGACGAAGGTGGTGATCCGGCTCCAGGCTTCCGCCTGTTCGTCGGTCCAGAGGCCGGTGCAGCCGGGGGTGATACGGCCCTGGGGGCTCACGCAGACCATCTCGGTCATGACGAGCCCGGCGCCGCCGAGGGCCCGGGCGCCGAGGTGGACGAGGTGGAAGTCCCCGGGGAGCCCTTCCTCGGCGACGTACAGGTCCATGGGAGAGACGACGACCCGGTTGCGGAGGGTCAGTCCGCGCAGCCGGAACGGGGTGAACATCGGCGGGGTGCCGGGCGGGCAGCCGAAGTCGCGCTCGACGGAGCCGGTGAAGTCCGGGTCGCGCAGCCGCAGGTTGTGGTGGGTGACGCGGCGGCTGCGGGTGAGCAGGTTGAAGGCGAACTGGCGGGGCGGCTGGTCCAGATGGCCGTCGATCTCCTCGAACCAGCGCAGGCTCGCGGCGGCGGCGCGCTGGGTGGACTCGACGACCGGGCGTCGTTCCGTCTCGTACGCGGCGAGCGCCTCGTCGAGGGTGGGCTGTTCCGCCACGCAGGCGGCGAGCGCCAGGGCGTCCTCGACGGCGAGTTTGGTGCCGGAGCCGATGGAGAAGTGCGCGGTGTGGGCGGCGTCGCCGAGCAGGACGATGTTGCCGTGGGACCAGCGCTCGTTGACGACGGTGCGGAAGGCGGTCCAGGTGGAGTTGTTGGAGCGCAGGGCCCGGCCGCCGAGTGCTTCGGCGAAGAGCTTGGCGCAGCGGGCGGTGGACTCGGCCTCGTCGAGCTCGTCGAAGCCGGCGGCCCGCCAGACCTCCTCGCGCATCTCGACGATGACGGTGGAGGAGCCAGGCCGGTCCTGCGGCCCGGCGGGCCTCGTCGAGGGGCGGTGACCGGAGGGGGGGTGGTCGGGCGACGGGCCGGAGAAGGGGTAGCCGTGGAGCTGCATCACGCCGTACTCGGTCTCGGCGATCTCGAAGCGGAAGGCGTCGAAGGCGAAGTCGGCGGCGAGCCAGATGTACCGGCAGCGGTGGGTGGTGAGCGTGGGCCGGAAGACGTCCGCGTGGGCGTCGCGGGTGCGGCTGTGGACGCCGTCGGCGGCGACGACCAGGTCGTGCGTGGCGGCGAGATCGGCGGCGGCAGGGGCCTCGGTACGGAAGCGGAGCCGTACCCCGAGCTCGGTGCAGCGGGCGTGCAGGATCTCCAGGAGCCGGCGGCGGCCGAGGGCGGCGAAGCCGTGGCCGGTGGAGGTGAGGAGGTGACCGCGATGGGCGATGTGGATGTCGTCCCAGCGGACGAAGGCGTCCTGGAGGGCGCGGTACACGGCGGGGTCGGCGTGCTCGATCCCGCCGAGGGTCTCGTCGGAGAGGACGACGCCGAAGCCGAAGGTGTCCTCGGGGGCGTTGCGCTCCCAGACGGTGATCTCGCGGGTGGGGTCGAGCCGTTTGAGGAGCGCGGCGGCGTAGAGGCCGCCGGGCCCGCCGCCGATGACGGCGATACGGAGCGGGGCGTCGCGCCCCGGCACGAGGGCGGCCTTTCCGCCGGGCTCGGGCCGCGCCGTGCCGGCCCCCGTGCGGGTGCCGGTGCGGGTGCGGGTGCCGATGTCGCCCGGCGCCGGGCGGGGGGCCTGGGCGGACGGCATCGTCACCGCCCCCGCCACTTCGGGGCCCGCTTCTCGGTGAAGGCCGCGTGGAACTCCGCGTAGTCCTCGCCGTTCATCAGCAGCGCCTGGGTGGCGGCGTCCAGTTCGACGGAGGCGGCGAGCGGCATGTCGAGCTCGGCGGTGAGCAGGGCCTTGGTCTGGGCGTGGGCGAGGGCCGGTCCGTCGGCGAGGCGGCGGGCGAGTTCGGCGGCGCGCGCGTCGGCGGCGCCCTCCTCCGTGACCTCGCTGAGCAGGCCGATCCGCTCGGCCTCCGGCGCGCGGACCGGTTCGCCGAGCATCAGCAGCCGGGTGGCGTGGCCGAGGCCCACGACCCGGGGCAGCAGATAGGCCGCGCCCATGTCGCCGCCGGAGAGTCCGACGCGGGTGAAGAGGAAGGCGAAGCGGGCGCTCGGGTCGGCGATCCGGAAGTCGGCGGCGAGGGCCAGGACGGCGCCCGCCCCGGCTGCCACGCCGTGGACGGCGGCGATCACGGGGAACGGGCACTCCCGGATCGCCCGGACGACCTGTCCGGTCATCCGGTTGAAGTCGAGCAGCTGCGCCGTGTCCATGGAGAGCGTCGCGCCGATGATCTCGTCGACATCGCCGCCCGAGCAGAAGCCGCGTCCCTCGCCGGCGAGGACGAGGGCGCGCACGGCGCGTTCCCGGGAGAGTTCGGCGAGCAGATCGCGCAGGTCGGCGTAGGCCCCGAAGGTGAGTGCGTTGAGCTTCTCGGGGCGGGCGAGGGTGACGGTGGCGACGCCGTCCTCGATGGCCAGGCGCAGATGGTGCCAGCGCTCGGTGCGGGGTGCGGAGCCGGTAAAGGGGCTCATACGCGCGTGCCTCCCTTCCTCGTACGGGGAGCGTATCACCGGAACGTGACTGTCGTCACGAGTGCGCGATACGTGCGAGGCGCGCGCCGGCCCGTACGGCCGCCCCCACCGCGACACGGCGAAGCCGCCGCCCGCCGCACGCGCGGGCGAGGCGGTCGGGCACAGGGAGGAGAGCGGAGGCGTCCCGAGCCGGGCGCCGCACCCGGCCCTCGGCAGGAGCACGGCCTACTGCCCCCGCACGCCGGGCAGGGGAACGGCGCCGACCGGTGGTCGGGTAGCCGAGGGTCAGGCGTAGCCCGCCCACCGGCCGGTGGGCGGGTAGCCGAGGGTCAGGCGTCGCCCGCCAGGGTGGCGACCATGACCGCCTTGATCGTGTGCATCCGGTTCTCGGCCTCGTCGAAGACGACGGAGTGCTCCGACTCGAAGACCTCGTCGGAGACCTCCAGCTCGGTCAGTCCGTGGCGGGCGTGGATGTCCCGCCCCACAGCCGTGCCCAGGTCGTGGAAGGCCGGCAGGCAGTGCAGGAACTTCACGTCCGGGTTCCCCGTGGCCCGCAGGACGTCCATCGTCACGGAGTACGGGGCGAGGTCGGCGATCCGCTCGTCCCAGATCTCCTTGGGCTCCCCCATGGAGACCCAGACGTCGGTGGCGACGAAGTCGGCACCTCGGACGCCCTCGGCGACGTCCTCGGTGAGGGTGATCGTCGCCCCGCTCGCCCCGGCCAGCTTCCGCGCGGCGGCGACGATCTCCCCGGCCGGCCAGTACGCCTCCGGCGCGACGATCCGGACGTCCATGCCGAGGAGGGCGCCGGTCACCAGGTAGCTGTTGCCCATGTTGAAACGGGCGTCACCGAGGTAGGCGAAGGCGAGGCCGTCCAGCGGCTTGTCCGTGTGCTCGGTCATCGTCAGGACGTCGGCGAGCATCTGGGTGGGGTGCCAGTCGTCGGTGAGGCCGTTGAAGACGGGAACGCCCGCGTGGGCGGCGAGCTCCTCGACGTTGGCCTGGCTGTCGCCCCGGTACTCGATGGCGTCGAACATCCGGCCGAGGACGCGGGCGGTGTCCTTGACCGACTCCTTGTGCCCGATCTGCGAACCGGAGGGGTCGAGATAGGTGGTGGAGGCCCCCTGGTCGGCGGCGGCGACCTCGAAGGCGCACCGGGTCCGGGTCGAGGTCTTCTCGAAGATCAGGGCGATGTTCCTGCCCCGCAGCCGCTGGACCTCCGTACCCGCCCTCTTGGCCGCCTTCAGCTCGGCGGCAAGATCGATCAGACCGCGGAACTCCTCGGCGGTGAAGTCCAGCTCCTTGAGGAAGTGGCGGCCGATGAGGTCGGGGGCCATGGGGTACTCCTGGGTACGGTCGGGGACGGCGAACGTCATGACGATGCCTGGAAGTCTATACGCTGATCAGCATGCCTATACAGTGATGCCGCCCACTCGTCGTCCCGGGCCACGCCCCCCCACGCCCTCCCCGGCCTCACACGGCGTCCCGCTCCACCGGGCAGCTCATGCAGCGCGGGCCGCCCCTCCCCCGCCCCAGCTCGCTGCCCGGGATCTCGATCACCTCGATGCCCTGCTTGCGCAGATGCGTGTTGGTGGTGACGTTCCGCTCGTAGGCCACGACGACGCCCGGCTCGACCGCGAGGACGTTGCAGCCGTCGTCCCACTGCTCGCGCTCCGCCGCGTGGACGTCCTGCGTCGCCGTGAGAACCCGGATGTCCTGCAGCCCCAGGGCCGCGGCGATCGCGCTGTGCATGTGCTCCGGCGGATGGTCGGTGACCCGCAGCGACTGGCCCACGTCGCCCGGCTCGATCGTGTACGAGCGGAGCATGCCGAGCCCCGCGTACTGGGTGAAGGTGTCGTGGTCGACCATCGTCATCACCGTGTCGAGGTGCATGAACGCCCGCCGCTTCGGCATGTCGAGCGCGATGATCGTCCGCGCCGAGCCGGCCGCGAAGAGTCCGCGGGCCAGCATCTCCACCGCCTGCGGGGTCGTGCGCTCGCTCATCCCGATCAGGACCGCGCCGTTGCCGATGACGAGGACGTCCCCGCCCTCGATGGTCGACGGATAGTCGGACTGCCCCTCCGACCAGTGATGGAAGCCACCCGCCTCGGGTCCGGTGAAGAGCGGATGGTGCTTGTAGATCGCCTCGAAGTGGACCGTCTCGCGCTGCCGGGCGGGCCAGCGCATCGCGTTGATGGAGACGCCGTCGTAGATCCACGCTGAGGTGTCCCGGGTGAAGAGGTGGTTCGGCAGCGGCCTGAGGACGAAGTCGTCCAGCTCCATGACATGGAACCGGACCGAGGTCGGCTCGCGGTGCGCGGCCAGGAACTCCCGCTTCGTCATGCCGCCGACCAGTGCCTCGCCGAGCGCGGCGGCGTCCAGGGAGTCGAAGGCCGCCCGCAGATGGTCGGCCGCCAGCGGCCCGAACTCCTTCTCGTGGAAGACCCGGTCGAGGACCATCTTGCGGGCGGCGGGCAGCTCCAGCGCCTCCCGCAGCAGATCGCCGAAGAGATGGACCTCGACCCCCCGGTCCCGCAGCACGTCGGCGAACCCGTCGTGCTCCTGCCGGGCCCGGCGCACCCACAGCACGTCGTCGAAGAGGAGAGCGTCCTTGTTGGAGGGTGTCAGCCGCTTCAGCTCCAGATCGGGCCGGTGCAGGATGACGCGGCGGAGCCGCCCGGTCTCTGAGTCGACATGGAATCCCATGCGCCCATCCTGACGGAGCCGGGCGGCTCACGCGTGGTTCTCGGAGCGGTCAGCCTGCCGTGGTCGCGAGGCCGGCGACGATGACGGTGATCATGACCACGATCAGGACGATCATGACGGAGCCGATGGGACCGCCGTCGCCCCCGGAGGAGGGCGGGGACCGCCCCTTCCTCCACGCCCTGCCCGACCGGGACCGCCGCACGCTCCTCGCCGAGGCGGCCCGCGCGCCTACGAACCCGGCGAAGTGATGGGTCCTGGCCGAAAGGACTCACCTGACACACCCCGCCCCCCGGAACCGAGGCGGCGCGGGGCCGCGCCCGCGCTCGCCGATGTGTCGTTCCCACCTCATGTGGCCCATGTCGCCACTTTGCTGACGCTCTGTCACGTCATGGGGCGAAGAACGCCAGGGGCTGGCGAAGGGGCCCGTCAGCGAGCACCAGGGGCGCAGGGGGACGCGGCTGTCCAACCCCCCTGCGCCCCCCGCGGGACACCTGTCACAGACGCGGGTCCACCGGCTCCGACTCCAGTGCGAGGACGGCGAAGACCGCCTCGTGCACGCGCCAGAGAGGCTCACCCTCCGCGAGCCGGTCGAGCGCCTCCAGGCCCAGCGCGTACTCGCGCAGCGCGAGCGACCGCTTGTGGCCGAGGAAACGGTTGCGCAGGCGCTCCAGGTTCTCCGGGCGGGTGTACTCGGGGCCGTAGATGATCCGCAGGTACTCCCGGCCGCGGACCTTGACCCCCGGCTGGACGAGACGCCCGTCGGCGCCGCGCACGAGCCCCGCGAGCGGCTTGACGACCATGCCCTCGCCGCCCGCCGCCGTCAGCTCCAGCCACCAGTTGACACCGGCGCGGACGGACTCTTCGTCGCCCGTGTCGACGACCAGCCGGCGCGTGATCCGCAGCAGCCCCGTCGGATCGTGCTCGACCATCCGGTCGAGCCACCCGAGCTGTTCGTCGTGCGGCACGGCCGCCAGCGAGCGGCCCCGAACGGCGAGGATCTGGAAGGGCGCGAAGCGCACACCCTCCAGCCCCTGCGTCGGCCAGCAGTACCGGCGGTACGCCTCGGTGAACGCCTCGGCGTCCGCCGCCCGCTCACGCTGCCGGTCGAGGAGCGCGTCCACCCCGCTCACGCCCCGCGCCGCCGCCTGCTCCAGTGCGCCGAGCGCGCCGGGGAAGACCGCCCGGGAGGCCGCGCCGACCGCCGCGTACTGCGAGCGCAGCAGCCCGACGGACTTCAGCGACCAGGGCATCAGCTCGCCGTCGAGCAGCAGCCAGTCCGTGTCGAGCTCGTCCCAGAGCCCGGCGGCGGTGACGGCCGCGCGCAGCCGCTCCAGTACCTGCTCGGTGACGGACGGATCGTCGAAGAAGGGCCGGCCGGTACGGGTGTGCAGCGAGCCGGTCACCCCCGCCGCGGGGTCGACCCCGAACCGTTCGCCGGCCGCCGCCGCGTCGCGGCAGACGAGCGCGATCGCCCGCGAGCCCATGTGCTTCTCCTCGCACACGACCCGCTCGACACCGTCCTTCTCGTACTGCGCGAACGCCTCGGCCGGGTGCTCCAGATAGCCCTCCTCCCTCGACGTGGCGGTCGGCGCCATCGTCGGCGGCAGATGGGCCAGCAGCCGGGGGTCGATCGCGAACCGGCTCATCACCTCCAGCGCGGCGGCCGCGTTCTCCTCCCGTACGGAGACGTTGCCCATCGTCCGCGTCTCCACGATCCGGCGGCCGTGCACGTCGGCGAGGTCCAGCGGCCGTCCCTCGTGCCCGCCGGGGGCGGCGGTCGCCAGCGGCCGGGCCGGCTCGTACCAGACCTTCTCCGCCGGTACGTCGACCAGTTCGCGCTCCGGCCAGCGCAGCGCGGTCATCTTCCCGCCGAAGACCGCGCCCGTGTCCAGGCAGATGGTGTTGTTGACCCAGGAGGTGTTCGGTACGGGCGTGTGCCCGTAGACGACCGTGGCCCGGCCGCGGTACTCCTCCGCCCACGGGTAGCGCACCGGCAGCCCGAACTCGTCGGTCTCGCCCGTGGTGTCCCCGTACAGCGCGTGCGAGCGCACCCGGCCGGAGGTCCGGCCGTGGTACTTCTCCGGCAGACCGGCGTGGCAGACCACGAGCCTGCCCTCGTCGAGCACATAGTGGCTGACGAGTCCGTCGATGAACGCGCCCACCTCGGCGCGGAACTCCTCCGGCTCCCGGCCCAGCTGCTCGATGGTCTCGGCGAGTCCGTGCGTCTCCTGGACCTTGCGGCCCTTGAGCCAGCGGCCGAGCTTGTTCTCGTGGTTCCCGGGCACGCAGAGCGCGTCGCCGGACGCCACCATGGACATCACGCGGCGCAGCACGCACGGGCTGTCCGGTCCGCGGTCGACGAGGTCGCCGACGAAGACCGCCGTCCGCCCCTCCGGGTGGTGGCCGTCGACATAGCCGAGCTTGGCGAGCAGGGTCTCCAGCTCGGAGCGGCAGCCGTGGATGTCACCGATGATGTCGAAGGGGCCGGTGAGGTGACGCAGGTCGTTGAACCGCTTCTCCAGGACGACCTCGGCCGCCTCCACCTCCTCGACGCTGCGCAGCACGTGCACCTTGCGGAAGCCCTCGCGCTCCAGACCGCGCAGCGAGCGGCGCAGCTCGCGGCGGTGGCGCTGGACGACGTGGCGGGGCAGGTCCGCCCGGTCCGGGCGCGCCGCGTTCCGGGCCTGGCACACCTCCTCGGGGAGGTCGAGGACGACCGCGATCGGCAGCACGTCGTACCGGCGGGCCAGCTGGACGAGCTGACGCCGGGCCTCCTGCTGCACGTTGGTGGCGTCGACGACGGTCAGCCGCCCGGCCTCCAGGCGCTTGCCCGCGATGTAGTGCAGGACGTCGAAGGCGTCGCGGCTCGCGCTCTGGTCGTTCTCGTCGTCGGCGACCAGGCCGCGGCAGAAGTCGGAGGAGATCACCTCGGTGGGCTTGAAGTGGCGGCGGGCGAAGGTGGACTTGCCGGAGCCGCTCGCCCCGATGAGGACCACGAGGGACAGATCGGTGACGGGCAGCGTGCGGGCGCGCGGGGCGCCGGTGGTGTCGGTCATGCCGAGTCCTCCTTCGGGGTCGGGGCGTGCAGGGTGAAGACGGCCATCTGGGTGGGCGGGCCGACCTCGGGGTCGTCCGGGCCTACGGGCGTGAACTCCGCGCCGTATCCGTACTGCTCCCCGACGCGCGCGGCCCAGGCGCGGAACTCCTCGCGGGTCCACTCGAAGCGGTGGTCGCCGTGCCGGACGTGCCCGGCCGGGAGGGACTCCCAGCGGACGTTGTACTCGACGTTCGGCGTCGTCACGAGGACCGTCCGGGGGCGGGCCGAGCCGAACACGGCGTACTCGAGCGCGGGCAGCCGCTCCAGGTCGACGTGCTCGACGACCTCACTCAGGACGGCCGCGTCGTAGCCGGTGAGCCGCTTGTCGGTGTAGGCGAGCGAGCCCTGGATCAGCTTCACCCGGCCGGCCTGCCGCTCGCCGAGCCGCTCCAGCTTGAGCCTGCGTCCGGCGACGGTGAGGGCGCGCACGGACACGTCGACACCGACGATGTCGGTGAAGCGCACGTCCTTGAGGAGCGCCTGCACCAACTGGCCCTGTCCGCAGCCCAGGTCGAGCACACGGGACGCTTCGGCGGCGCGCAGAGCGGCGAGGATCGCCTCCCGGCGCTGCTCGGCGAGCGGCACCGGCCTGTCCTCGGTGTCCGTCGTCTCGTCGACGGCGTTGTCGACGTCCTCGACGTCCAGCCCGTCGCTCTCGGCGAGGCGCACCAGCTCCAGGCGCTCCATGGCCTCCCGGGTCAGGCCCCAACGGCGGGACAGGTAACGGCTGGTGATGAGCTTCTGCTCGGGGTGGTCGGCGAGCCAGCCGTCACCGGCGCGCAGCAGCTTGTCGACCTCGTCGGGCGCCACCCAGTAGTGCTTGGCGTCGTCGAGGACCGGAAGCAGGACGTACAGCTGGTTGAGCGCGTCGGCGAGCCGCAGCTCCCCTTCGAGGACGAGCCGCACGTAGCGGGAGTCGCCCCACTCGGGGAAGGCGGTGTCCAGCTCCACCGGCTGCGCGTCGACCGTGTCCCAGCCGAGGGGCCCGAACAGCTTGCGGACCAGCTCGGCCCCGCCGCGCGCCGGGAGCGCGGGCACCTCGACGCGCAGGGGCAGCGGCGTGGCGGCCCGCTCGGGCATCGCCTTGCAGCTCCCGCGCAGGGCGCTCTTGAAGACCGTGGAGAGGGCGACGGAGAGCAGTGAGGACGCGGCGTAGGGCCGGTCGTTCACGTACTGCGCGAGCGCGGCGTCGGGGGCGCCGCCCCGGCCCTTGCCCTTGCCGCGGCGCACGAGCGCCACGGGGTCCACCTCCAGGAGGAGCGCGGCCGTGCACCGCTCGGCGCTCGCCTCGGGGTAGAGGACGTGCGCCGTGCCGTGCGAGGTCGAGAACGTCTGCGCGTTGTCGGGATGCTTGTGCAGCAGGAAGCCCAGGTCGGTCGCGGGACGCTCGGGGGTGCCGGTCGTACTGATCGTCAGGAACACCTGTCCGAGTATGGTCGGCCGGGCCCCCTCCGACCAGGGATTTTCCTCAGCCCTCCCCCGGCCTCCCGGCACCGCCGGGGGCGTTGGGGGTGCTGGGGTTGGAGGGCCCGGAGGTCAGCTCGGCGGCGAGCGCGGCGATCCGGTCGGGGCCCACACGGCAGCAGCCGCCGAGCAACCGGGCCCCGGCCGCGGGCCACTCCCGCATCCGCGCGGGATCGAAGGATCCGCTCCCGCGCCACGCCCGGGCCCGGGCGTCCCACTCCTCGCCGCTGTTGGGGTAGACGACCACCGGCTTCCCCGTCGCCCCGGCGGCGATCTGAACGGCCCGGCCCGCGTCCTCCGGCTCGCAGCAGTTGACGCCGACCGCGACGACCTGGTCGTTGCCCGCCGTCAGCGCGAACGCCTCCGCCAGCCCCTGTCCGGCGCGCGTGCGCTCCCCGGCGATCGTGTACGACAGCCAGACCGGCACCCCGCACCCCTCGACGGCCCGGAGCAGCGCCTCCGCCTCGTCGAGGTCGGGCACCGTCTCCAGGGCCAGCACATCGGGGCCGGCCGCCGCGAGCGCCTCGACGCGGGGCCGGTGGAACCGCTCCAGCTCGCTCACGCTCAGCCCGTACCGGCCGCGGTACTCGCTGCCGTCCGCGAGCATCGCCCCGTACGGGCCGACCGACCCGGCGATCCACACCCGCTCGGCGGCCCCCTCCCCCGCCGCCCGGGCCAGCTCCACGCTGCGGCCGAGCAGTCGCGCCGTCTCGGCCCGGCCGATGCCGCGCCGGGCGAAGCCCTCGAAGGTGGCCTGGTAGCCGGCGGTGATCAGCACCCGGGCACCCGCCCGCACGTACGCCGTGTGCGCCGCCGCGATCTGCTCGGGCCCGTCGGCGAGCAGCCGGGCCGACCACAGCTCGTCGCGCAGGTCGCAACCCTGCGCCTCCAGCTGGTTGGAGAGTCCGCCGTCGAGGACGAGGACGTCGTCGGCGAGCGCCTCGGCGAGGGTGCGTGCGGGTGTCGCGGATGCCATCGGGGTCCTTTCTCAGCCCAGCTGTGACTGCACCTGGGCGGAGATCAGCTCCAGGTGGTCCAGGTCGTCGAGGTCGAGGACCTGGAGGTAGATCCTGGACGAGCCGATCGCCGCGTACCGTCCGATCTTGTCCACGACCTCGGCGGGCGAGCCGGCCAGGCCGTTGGCCTTCAGCTCCTCCACCTCGCGTCCGATGGCCGCCGCGCGCCGGGCCACCTCGGCGTCGTCCTTGCCGACGCAGACGACCAGGGCGTTGGAGTACACGAGCTCGTCGGCTCGCCGGCCGGCCGCCTCGGCGGCGGCCCTGACCCGCCCGAACTGACGCTCGCTGTCCTCCAGCGAGGCGAACGGGATGTTGAACTCGTCGGCGTACCGTGCGGCGAGGCGCGGGGTCCGGCTCGCGCCGTGCCCGCCGATGAGGACCGGAATCCTGTCCTGGGCCGGCTTGGGGAGCGCGGGCGAGTCGACGAGCGTGTAGAACTCGCCCTCGTGGGAGAAGGTCTTGCCGATCTCGGTGCCCCACAGGCCCGTGACGATCGCCAGCTGCTCCTCGAGCCGGCCGAACTTCTCCTTGGGGAACGGGATCCCGTACGCCCGGTGCTCCTCCTCGAACCAGCCCGCGCCCAGTCCGAGTTCGACCCGGCCGCCGGACATCTGGTCGACCTGGGCGACCTGGATGGCCAGGACGCCCGGGAGGCGGAAGGTGCCGGCGGTCATCAGCGTGCCGAGACGGACACGGCTGGTCTCCCGGGCCAGGCCGGCCAGCGTGATCCACGCGTCGGTCGGTCCGGGCAGGCCGTCGCCCGATCCCATGCTGACGTAGTGGTCCGAGCGGAAGAAGGCGTCGAAGCCGAGGTCCTCGGTGGCCTTGGCGACAGTGAGCAGGGTGTCGTAGTCGGCCCCTTGCTGGGGCTCGGTGAAGATGCGAAGATCCATGACTCCATCCTGCACCGGCGGGTGTCCGTCAACCCCTCTCATCGGCCCCGGTGGACCGGCCCGGCGGGCGAGCGGGTGGGAAACGGAGCTCGTTCCGGTCGATCTTCGCCGCGAGCGCGGCGAGCGGATCGACGCCGAGCACCCCGCAGAACTGGAGCAGGTACGCCAGCACGTCCGCGACCTCGTCCTCGACGCGGTGCGCCCGCTCCGGGTCGTCCATCACCCGGTCCGCCTCGTCGGGCGTCAACCACTGGAAGATCTCCAGCAGTTCGGCCGCCTCGACGCTGAGCGCCGCGGCCAGGTTCTTCGGCGTGTGGTACGGCTGCCACTCCCGCGCGGCCGCGAACGCGGCCAGCCTGCGCTGCAATCCCGCTACATCCTGTTCGGTCACCCCACCAGGTCTACCACTGCCCCCGGGTGACGGTGATCGCGCACAGCAGGAGTCCCCGCTCGGCCAGCCAGCGGCCCTCGAGCCGGCCGGCGGGCGCCTGTGCGGGCAGGACACGGGCGGTGAAGGAGCCCTCGCGCCGGTCGTGGGCCGGCCCGGAGGACAGGGCGAACGCGAGTACGGCGTCCTGGAAGTCGAGCCGCCGGCCCGTCCCGGGGTACCAGGTCTTGTACACCGCCTCCTTCGCGCTGAACAGCAGCCGGTCCCAGCGGACCTCGGGTGCGGCACGCAGCAGCTCGCGCACGTGCCGCAGCTCGCCCGGGAGGGCGATCGCCTCCAGGACGCCGTCGGGGACCGGTGCGTTCGGTTCGGCGTCGATGCCCAGCGCCGCCACGGCGGGGGTGCGGGCGGCGGCCGCCGCCCGGAAGCCCGTGCAGTGGGTGATGCTGCCGAGGGTCCCGGTGGGCCAGCCCGGTGCGCCGTGGCGGCCGGGGAGGATCGGCGCGGCGGGCTCTCCCAGCCCTGTCAGCGCCCGCCGGGCGCACCAGCGGGCCGTGGTGAATTCGCGGCGCCGGGTGTCCACGGCGTTCGCGATCAGCGCGGCCTCGTCCGGGTACAGGTCGCCGGGCTCGGGCACGTCCTCGAACGCCTCCACGGCGACGACGCCGGCCGGCAGCAGCCGTTCGATCACCGGCTCCGCTCCGGAAGGATCGTGCGGAGCCCGGTACGGGGGTGGCCGGGTCTGCGCCACTCGCGGGGATAGCCGACCGACACCTCCTCGAAGCGGACCCCGTCGTGCCAGGTCGTACGGGGGATGTGCAGATGGCCGTAGACGACCGCGCGGGCCCGGAAGCGGCGGTGCCAGTCCGCGGTCCGTACCGTTCCGCACCACTGCGCGAAGTCGGGGTGCCGCAGGATCCGCGTCGGTTCACGGACGAGCGGGTAGTGGTTGACGAGCACGGTCGGCAGGTCCGGGTCGCGGGCCGCGAGACGCTCCTCGCTGAGGGCGACCCTGGCCTCGCACCACGCCTCGCGGCTCGGGTACGGATCGGGATGCAGGAAGAACTCGTCCGTGCACAGGACGCCGTTCTCCTCGGCGAGGGCGAGGGACCGCTCCTTGGTGGTGGCGCCGGGCACCCGGAACGAGTAGTCGTACAGCACGAAGAGCGGCGCCACGGTGACCGGACCGCCGGGTCCGTCCCACACCGCGTACGGGTCCTCGGGCGTGAGGACACCGAGACGGCGGCAGAGGGCGACGAGATGCTCGTACCGTTCCCGACCGCGCAGGCGCAGCGGATCCTCGCGCGGGGTCCACAGCTCGTGGTTGCCCGGTGCCCAGACGACCTGCGCGAACCGTCGGCGCAGCAGGGTCAGCGCCCACTCGATGTCCTCGGACAGCTCGCCGACGTCGCCCGCGACGAGCAGCCAGTCGTCGTCCGAGCTGGGTCGCAGCCCCTCGACGATGGTCCGGTTCTCCCGGTAGGCGACGTGCAGGTCGCTGATGGCCAGCAGGCGGCCGCGTCCTCCGCTCATGCCCGTACGTCCCGTCCGTCCCGTACCTGCCGTACATCTCGCGAGTGCCGGGCGTGCCGCGAGTGGCGTGCGCGCCATGCGTGCCGCGACCGGTGCGGGGCCGTCCGACCGACCGGCCAGGGGGGTGTCTCCGTCATGTCGTTCGTTCCTGTTCGTGGAGGACGTCCTGGGGTCACACGGTCAGGAAGACCGCGTCCCAGGCCGTGTGCGGCGGGTCCTGCCGGCCCGCGCCGCCGCCGGCACCGCGGGTCTTCGCGTACGTGAGGAGGGCCAGGGCCACGCCCGCCGCGCCGTCGATGAGGGCGGGACTCTCCAGCGGCACCGGGCCGGCGGAGGTGCGGACGACCTGGCGGTAGCCGAAGGCGGAGCCGGCGTCGTAGCGGGAGATCAGCGCCGCGGCCAGGCGGTCGGCGGCGTGCCACAGTCCGGGGTCGCCCGTGCGTGCCGCCAGCCGGACCCCGGAGTGCAGGACCCCGGCGAGACCGTGGCAGAAGCCCGGGTCGTCACCGCCGAGTTCGGCGACCGGCCGGTTCAGGAGTGCCGAGAGGGCGTCGGCGGCCAGCCGTGACATCGCGTCGTCGGCGAGTTCCGTAGCCGCCAGGTGGAGGGCGCCCGCGATGCCGGAGGTTCCGTAGCACCAGCCCGGCCGCGCGGTCGTGGGGGCGGCCGTCGCCGGCGCGGCGCCGGTCTCCTCGTCGAAGGCGACCCGGCCGGGCCACGACACGCCGCCACGCCCGTCGGCGTACGCGTGGCCATGCAGCCAGTCGGTGATCCGGCGGACCGCGTCCAGGGTGCCGGGCGGCCGGTGGCCCGCCCGGTGCGCCAGAGACAGCAGCGCGAGCGGGCCGCAGACGCCGTGGGCGGCGCCCACGTTGAAGTCGCCGCGCGGGTAGGCGGCCCGGTCCCGGGGCACCGCGTAGCGGTCCGGCGCGCACCACCAGCCGGGGACGTCCACGCCGTCGATCCGCCGTGGCTCGGTGAGCTCGATCAAAAGGGTGAGGACGCTTCTCAGCGCGTCCGCCGCCCGTTCGTCGCCCCGGCCGGCCGCCGCCAGGAGCACCCGGCCCTGGCCCGTGAGGCCCGCGACGACGTCGTAGTCCAGGTACGAGAGCCCCGCGGCGCGACGCTCGCGGAGCGCGGCGACGCGGGCCCGGGTGTGGTCGGCGAGCAGACCGGTGCTCCGGTCGAGCAGCCGGGCGTATCCGCCGGTGTCCCCGGCGCGCAGCAGGGCGGGCAGGACGAGGTTGCCGACCGCCGCCGGTCCCGCCTGCGGGGCCGCGGAGACGGCGGCGGCCAGATGGGCGTGGGCCACCTCGGACCACTGGTCGTCGTCGCGTGCGCAGTCCGTGTGCAGCAGAGCGACACCGGGGTGGCCGAGGAGCACGGACGCCGGCTGCCAGCCGGGCAGCATCAGCTCGGCGGGCACCTCGGCGAAGGCGGCCGCCGTGATCCGGGCGACCCGCGCCGGGTCACGGAGCCGCTCCGCGACGGCGTAGGCCGTGTCCAGCGCCGCGGCACGGGTGTCGGCGACGAGGGTCATCGGCCGTGCCTCTTCCTGCTGAGACCGAGGGCGAGGCCCTCACGGGCCGTCACATGGGCGAGGATCTCCTCCTCGCGTCGGGGACCGAGGAGTCTGTTGCAGTGCATGTGGGCGAGGCTCATCGCGACCGGGGGCCGCCGGTCTCCGGCTCCCCCGGGCCCGGCCTCCGGGTCGGCGGCGAGAGCCTCGCGCAGCCCGGTGAGAGCGGCGCCGCGCGCTTCCAGGGCGGCGTCGGGTCCGGGCGTCCAGGCCGACCGGGAACCGCCCGGGAGGCGTCCGTCGTACCGGTCGGCGACCGTCTCCTTCGTGGCGCGGGCCACCTCGGAGCGGCGGGCGAGGAACCGGGCGTCGTCGAGCCAGCCGAGGACCTCCTGCGGGGTGCCGAGCCCGGTGAGGAGGTCGAGGATCCCGAGCGCCGCCCGTGTGACGGGCGGCAGGGCGGGGTCGGCCGGCGCGGCGAGCTGGCCAAGGACGACGGCGCTGTCGGTGTGGAAGACCCGCTCGGCGTGGCCGAGGGCGGCCGGACCGCCGTACCGCTCGACCTCGGGATCGTACGTGTCGAGGACCAGCCGGTCGGTGAGCCCCGCGTCCCGCAGTTCCTCGGACCACTCCCGTACGGCGGGCAGCAGCACCGGCCACAGCCCTTCCGGCTTGCCGTGGAAACGCAGCCGCAGATGCGGGTCGGGGTCGGCGTACCGCAGGAAGAACCAGCTGTCGACGCCGGCGGCGCGCACCGCCGGGGAGTCGACGAGGCGGCCCAGGTGCCGGGCGAGGACCTGCTGGTGGAGGGAGTCGGGGACGTACAGCTTGGCGTACAGCCAGTCGCCCCCGGGGAGGGCGGCCCACCGTGCCCGGTCCGGTGTACCGGCCCCGGCCACCGGCCTCGCCTTCGACGCGGTGGGTCGCCCGGTGGGGGGCGGGGCGGGGGTGCGCCGGGCGAAGAGGGGGAGGACGAGTTCGCAGGTGTGCGGGCCGTCGGCGGCGGCGAACCAGCCGGCACCGTCCGGGCCGCCGTACCACTCGGTGATCACCAGGCCCTGGGGCCGCTTCACCTCGTCGTGCAGGACCAGCAGATGGAGCGGATCGTCGAGGTCGACCGTCACCCGGTTGTCCACCCGGGTGAGCAGTGTGTGGCGGGGCACGTGCAGGCGCCGCCGCCAGGCTGCGACCGCGTCGCGCCAGCCCGGGTCGGCGCCGTCGGTCTCCGCGGCGCGCTCCCGCAGCGCCCGGTCCGGGAGCCAGCGGGCGGGGGCGAGGACCGTGCGGCCCAGACGGACCCGGGGCAGGGCGGGCGCGGAGGCCCAGGAGCCCCAGTTCCAGGGGGTGCACCAGTCCTGGCCCTCGTAGCCGAGGTCGAGCAGGAAGCGTGCCACGTACGGAAGGTGGCCGCTGGCGGGGTTGAGCATCGAGTACGACACCGGGCGCACCGGCCGGCCGGTCGGTGCGTGCACGAGCCGCAGCCCGTCCAGGTCGGCGTGGACGGCGAGTTCCTCGGGGCGCAGGTCGGTGACGTCGGCGCGGGCGGCCCGCGGGACGCCGAGCGGGATCCGGTGCGGGAGCCACTGCGGCACGGTGGCCACGTTCGCGGAGCGCGCCACCCGGGGGCGGTAGGCCACCGCGGCCGTCAGTTCCCCGGGCGCCGCCGCCGAGGCCGCCTCCTCGGCGCGGGCGACGACCGCGCCGACCGGCCCGGTGTCGCCGCCCAGGAGCGGTGTGAAGCGGCCGAAGGTGGCACCGGCCCGGGGCGAGCCCGGGTTCGCGCCGAGGACCAGCTCGAAGTCCCCGGCGCACAGCGCTTCCCAGCTGTCGGCGACGATCTCGGCGCCCAGTTCGAGGGACGGGGGCACCCGGCGGGCGGTGCGGGAGCCGAGTCCCGGGGACGCCTCGGACGTTTCGCCGGCCGCGGCGGTGAGGGCGCCCAGGGTCGCCTCGTCGAGGACGACCTCGCCGACGCCCGTGCCCGGGGTCACGCCGGTGTCCGGTCGGGCGCCGAGCACCAGCTCCCCGAGGAGCCGGTCGCGGCGCCGGTCCGCCGCCGACGGCTCGGACGGCGCGCCGTCCTCGCTCCCGGGTGTGCGGTAGGTCTCGGGGAGGCCGAGGCCCCGTGCCTCGTCGAGGAGTTC
This sequence comes from Streptomyces sp. NPDC029139, assembly GCF_055564335.1. NCBI lineage: Bacteria > Bacillati > Actinomycetota > Actinomycetes > Kitasatosporales > Streptomycetaceae > Streptomyces > Streptomyces sp. NPDC029139. The sequence goes on from NZ_JBVHWN010000011.1 coordinate 245,899, forward strand.
GAGCAGCGGTACGGACCGGTCGGTGCCGTACCGCTCCAGAAAGTCCACGTGGTACGCGCGCAGGTGCGGCATCCCGGGCCGCGCGGCGGTCGTCCGCCACAGGGCGCCCGCGGCCCGCTCCGCCTCGCGGGCGACCTCGGCCGGCAGGACGAGGCGCGCGTCGAGCCGCAGATCGGACTGGATCACGTCCTCGGCCTCGCGCAGCGCGCGCATCCGGGCGGTGACCTCGGCGAGTTCCCGGCCACGGGCGTCGGGCGGTGCGGCGTCCAGGGTGGCCAGACCGGTCCGGATCTCGGTGAGGGCACGGGTGACGGGGTGGTCGGTGCCGGCCAGCCGATCGAGGACGTGGTCGAGCGGGGCGGTGTGGTCGGGCGGCGGCACCAGGTCGCTCAGCAGGAAACCGTTCGCGACCAGTTGCTCCACGGTCCGCTCGACGGTCGTGGACGGCGCCTGCGGGAACCGGTCGGTCAGCGCCTTGACGAGGTCGGTCCAGGAGACCGGTTCCGCGGCCCGCTCCAGGACGTGGGCGACGACCGCGCTCAGTCGTACCGAGTGCGCCAGCTGCCGCTTCCCGGTGGGGTCGTGGTGGTCGACCAGGACCAGGCGGCCGTCCCGGACGGTACGCAGCGGGTTGGCGGTCAGGGCGGCGCGTTCCCGCAGGCCGGGCGTGGTGACGACGTCGGCCGCGAGGACGCCGTGCAGCCAGGCCGCGTCGGGCCGGCTCACACTCCGGTGCGCGCCGCCGACCTGCCGTACGGGTGCCGGACCCGTCCCGGCGAGGGCCACGCCCGCGAAGAGGCCGAAGGGGGTGGGCCGGTACGTCGTCCGAAGGTGGTACTTGGTCAGCGAGACGAGCGTCCGGTGCAGCCGCTTGCGCTTGAGCGGGGCGCCCGCCCGTACCTTGTCGACCTCGTCGGCGAGGCTCGGGCTGGCCAGCCGGACGGCCGCCAGGAAGGCGGGGTCCGCGGCGAGCCGCCCGATCCCGGCCCGCAGCGCGGCCTCGGAGCCGAGAGGAGGGAGGCCGGGCGCGCCGGTGAGCGCGTCGGGTGCCGGCGGCAGGGGCCGGGCGGCCGCGCGCAGCAGCACCGTATCGGCGGCGTCGAAGATGTCGCTGTCCGTCACGTGTCCGTCCCCGGTCCGTTCTGTCGTGCGTGGTGGCGACTGCCTGATGGTCGGCATGAGCGCGCCGGGCGGCGCGGCCCTGACAGGCCGTGCCGCCCGGCGCCCGGTCAGCGGATCAGCAGTGCCAGGAGGTGACCGGGCAGGAGAGACACGTGCCGGTGCCCGTGAAGGACTTGGCCTCCATCGCGGGCGACTCCTGGATCACGACCTCCAGGTCCAGGTCGAGGTCGAACTCCGTCTCTGCGGTGAGTGCGGTTGCCATGGTGTTCCTCCGTGGAATCGCGGTCGCTGCGGTGGCCGGGTCTGCCGGTCACCGAACACGCCGTGGTGCGGGGTGAAGATCTAGGCGGGCCCTCCAAACCGCCCCTTAAGGGGCGCTAATCCTCGGCCCGGCCCGGCCGTGCCGCCCGGCTCCCCACCCCCGCGGCTATCCGCGTCTCCCGGACCGCCGGGCCCTGTGGGGGTGTCCTGCGGATGCGGCCGGGCCGATCCGGGGTGATCGACAAGACACTCCCTAGCCAGCTGTTAGGGCCGCTTTAGACCGCTCGCCAAGCATGGCCGCGTCGTACCCGACGTACGGGGAGAGCTGGGAATGGTCGAGAAGACGGACGACACGCTGCGGTCGCTGCACGAGCGGGGCCGCGTGGTCGCCGAGTACCCGCGGGTGCGGGCCTTGGTGGACGCGGGCGGCGCCGCCGAGAGGCGCTGGGCGGGGAACACGCTGGCCCGGATCGGCGCGGACGCCGTGCTCGCCGAACACCCGGACACTCCGGTCGTGTCGGTGGCGTTCACCGGGCACAGCACCGTGTCCGGACTGGTCGGCCCGGTCACGGCCGAGCTGGCCCGGCACGGTCTGCTGCTCCGCCCGCACGTGTCCGACTTCGACGGCTACGTCTTCGACCTGTCGGACACGGGGAGCGCGCTGTACGCGGCGAGGCCGGACGCGGTCGTGTGCCTCCTGGACGCCTCCGTGGTGTTCGACGAGGTCCCCGCGCCATGGACCCCGGAGGACGTGCGCCGGGTCTTCGACGAGAAGCTGGCACTGCTGGACGGTCTCGCGAAGACCTTCGACGGCGCGGGGCAGGGCACGCTGGTGTTCAACACGCTGCCGCTGCCGCGCGAGTGGCCGGCGCAGCTGATCGCCGTACGCGACCGGGCCCGGCTCGGCGCGGTGTGGCGGGAGGCCAACGCGCGGCTGCTGCGTCTGATGGACGACCATCCCGCCCTGACCGTCCTCGACCTCGACCCGCTGCTCGGCGCGGAGATCGCGCTCCGTGACGACCGGCTCGGTGTCTACACGCACACGGAGCTCTCGCCCGAGGCGCAGGCGGCCTACGCCGGCGATCTGGTCCACGTGCTGCGCGCGGCCACCGGACGGGCGAAGAAGTGCCTGGTCCTGGACCTGGACAACACGGTCTGGGGCGGGATCCTCGGCGACGACGGGATCGAGGGCATCGAGGTCGCAGGCTCCTACCGGGGCGAGGCGTTCCGCCGGCTGCAGCGGACCGCCCGGCAGATCGCCTCGCAGGGCGTGCTGCTCGCCGCGGTCAGCAAGAACGATCTGGACCCGGTGCGCGAGGTGTTGCGGTCCCATCCGAACATGACCCTGCGCGAGGACGATTTCGTCCGGGTCATCGCCAACTGGCGCCCCAAGCACGACAACCTGCGCGAGCTGGCCGCCGAGCTCAATCTCGGCGTGGACAGTTTCGTGTTCGCCGACGACAGCCCGTACGAGTGCGGCCTGGTCGCCCACGAGCTGCCGGACGTCGCCGTCGTCGCGCTCGACGACGAGCCGGCGCTGCACGTCGAGAAGCTGTTGCGGGACGGCTGGTTCGACGTACGGGACATCACGAGCGACGACCTGAAGCGCCCCGAGCGGTACCGGGAGGAGCTGGACCGCAAGGACTTCCTGCACAGCTTCTCGTCGCTCGACGACTACCTGCGCGAGCTGGACGTCCAGGTGCGGTTCGCCGACGCCTCCCCGGCCGAGCTGGCGCGGGTGTCCCAACTGACGTTGCGCACCAACCAGTTCAATCTGACCACGGAACGGCTCCAGCAGTCCGAGGTGGCCGAACGGGCCACCGCCCCGGGCTCGCTGGTCCTCACCATCCGGTCGGCCGACCGGTTCGGCGACAACGGCGTCGTCGGCGCAGTCCTCGCCCACCGCGACGACGACGCGCTCGTCATCGACAACTTCCTGCTGAGCTGCCGGGTGTTCGCCCGCGGCATCGAGCAGGCCTGCCTGTCGGCGGTCCTCGGCCACGCCCGGGACCAGGGGCTGCGCTCGGTCCGCGCCGCCTACCGGCCGTCGGCCAAGAACGGCAAGGTCAAGGACTTCTACCCCGGCAACGGCTTCCGTCCGGCCGGCGGAGGCACCGACGGTGCCCCCACCCTCTACCGCCACGACCTGGCGGAGATCCCCGCGCCGCCGGAGCACATCCGGCTGGCCCTGAGCCTGGGAGGGCTGCACCAGTGAAGAGCCTCGACGACTTCCTGTCCCTCGTCCACAGCGAGATCGGCCTGTCCCTCACCCCCACGACGGTGGGAGCCGGTTTCGACGAGCTGCCGGGCTGGGACTCACTGCACCTGCTGACCCTGCTGACCGCGATCGAGCGGGAGACGGGACAGCGGGTACCGATGGCGCAGGTCCTCGAGTCGACCAGCCTGCGCGACATCTACGCGCTCACGGCGTCGACGGTGGAGACATGAGCGACGGAAGCCGCACGCGCCCGACCGACGGTCGTGCGGTCCCGGCCCGGTCGGCGTACCTCCTGCCCCGGCAGGCCGATCCGGCCGGCGCGCCGCTGCGGTTGTTCTGCTTCCACCACGCGGGCGGGGCGGCCTCCTCGTTCTCCGGCTGGCAGCCGCGTCTGGGCGGCGCAGTCGCCGTCGTGCCGGTCCAGCTGCCCGGCCGCGAACACCGGGCCCGCGAACCCCGGCTGCACGACTTCGCGCGGCTCGTCGACGAACTGGACGAGGCACTCGACCCGCTGCTGGACGCGCCCTGCGTCTTCTACGGGCACAGCATGGGCGGCCTCGTCGCCTACGAGCTGGCCCGGCGGCGGGTCTCCCAGGGCCGGACACCGCCCCGTCAGCTGCTGGTCGGCGCCTGCCCGCCCCCGCACACGCCGCGGGCCGGCGTCTCGCCCGACCGGCTCACGGACGAGGAGCTGACGGCGTGGATGACCGGTCTGGACGGGCTGCCGGAGCTGGTACTTCGCTACCCGGAGTGGCTCCGCCTGGCCGTCGCCGTCCTCCGTGACGACCTTCGCCTGGCGCACAGCCGCCCCCCCGGGCCCGGCCCTGACGAGGACCCGCTGCCGGTCCCGATCCGGGTCCTCGCCGGGTCCAGCGACCCGCTGGTGACGCCCCGGCTGGCGGCGGGCTGGGCCGGCCACACCTCGGCGGACTTCCGGGTTTTCACGCTGACCGGCGGTCACTTCTTCCACCGGTCGGCGCCCGCGATCGTGCTCCGGCTGATCTCCTCGCTGCTCGCCGGCGAGCACGCCGCCCGGTCCTGAGGGCGGCGCCGCTCCCGAGGGACGCGCCCGGCCCCGCGCGCGTCACGGTTTCCGCCACTCGCCCCCTTCCAGCTCACCCCCCTTCCCCACCTGAATCCCGCGCAACCGAAATTCGGAGACGGTAGACGATGACTGCTGCACCCCACCCCGTCGTACTGTGGCCGGTCTCGGCGCCCGGACCGGCCTCGCTGCGTGCGCGCGCCGCCGCCGCGGCGGAACTGCTCGACGCCCTCCCCGGCCTGTCGCCGGCGTCGGCCGCCGCCGCGCTGACCGCCGCCGACGAGGCGGCCGCGCACCGTGCCGTCCTGCTCGGCCGGGACCGCGACGAACTGCTCGCGGGACTGCGCGCGCTGGCGGCCGGCCGCGTCGAGGAGGCGGCCGCGGAAGGGCTGCGCGAGGGCCGGGTGCCGCGGGCGGGCGGCGCGCCGGGCGCGGTGTTCGTCTACCCCGGCTTCGGGGCGCACTGGGACGGCATGGCCGTCGATCTGCTCGACGGCTCCGCGGTGTTCCGGGAGACCGTCGAGGCGTGCGCCGATGAGCTGCGGCCGCTCGTGGACTGGGACCTGGTCGACGTCCTGCGGGGCGCCGAGGGCGCTCCGCCGCTGGAGTCCGCGGCGGTGGTGATGCCGGCGCTGGTCGCCGTGATGATCTCGCTCACCGCCGAATGGCGCTCGCGCGGGGTCGAGCCGGTCGCGGTCGTGGGGCACAGCATCGGCGAGATGGCCGCCGCGCACGCGTGCGGGGCGCTGCCCCGGGCCGAGGCACTGCGGATCGCGGCGGTGTGGGGCGCGGCCCTGACCGAGGAGCTCTCGGGCCGCCACGGCATCGTGGCCGTGCTGCTGCCCGCCGAGGAGATGCGGGCACGGCTGGCCCCCTGGGCGGACCGGTTGGGGCTCGCCGCCGTCAACGGACCGGGTTCGGTGACCGTGTCGGGCGACGAGGAGGCGCTGGACGAGCTGGTGGCGACGCTCGCCGCCGAAGGGGTGCGGACCCGGCGGATCCGGGCCGACTTCCCCGTCCACGTCGGCCAGGTGGACGCCATCCTGGACCGGCTGCTCGCGGGTCTCGAGACGGTGCGGCCCGCCGCGTCCCGGATCCCGTTCTACTCGTCGGCACGCGGCGCCCTGCTGGACACGCGGGAGCTGGACGGACCGTACTGGGCCGGCCAGTTGCGTCGCCCGGTGCTCTTCGAGCCGGCGGTGCGCGCGCTGCTCGCCGACGGCCACGGGGCGTTCCTGGAGGCGGGCCCGCACCCGGTGCTCAAGATGGCCGTCGAGGACATCGTCGAGGACGCCGGGCGGGCGGGAAGCGTCGTCGTGACGGGATCGCTGGTCCGCGACCGGGACGGCCACCGGGCCCTGGCGGCGGCGTTCGCCGACCTGTGGGCACACGGCCTGCCGGTCGACCTGGCCCGGGCGTCCAGCGGCGCGGGGACGGACCCGGGCGAGGCGGACCCGGCCGCGAGCGAGCCGGTGCTGCTGGAGCTTCCCGCGTACGACACGGCCGCGGACGCCGTCGAAGCGGCCGGCCCGGCCACCGAACTCCGGGCGGAACTGGACGCGCTGGCTCCGGCCGAGCGCCGTCGGCGCCTGCTGGAGGTCGTACGGGAGCAGACGGCGGGCGTGCTCGGGGCAGGCCCCGGCAGCATGATCGGCGCGCCCGGTGACACCTTCCGCGACCTCGGCATGGAGTCCTCGGCCGCGGTCGGCCTGCGCAATCGTCTGGCCCAGGCCCTGGGGGTGCGCCTGCCGGTGGCCGTCGCCTTCGACCACCCCACGCCGGAGGCGTTGGCCGCGCACCTGCACACCCTGCTCCACGACGCGCCGGCGGCGCGCGAGACGGCACGGCGGGCTCCGGCCGATCCGGGCGAGCCGATCGCGATCATCGGCATGGCCTGCCGCTACCCCGGCGGGGTCGCCTCGCCCGAGGACCTGTGGCGTCTGGTCAGTGAGGGGACCGACGCGATCGGCCCGTTCCCGGACAACCGCGGTTGGGACGAGGACCTGTACGACCCCGATCCGGAGGCGGTCGGCAAGTCGTCCACCGCGCGCGGCGGCTTCCTGCACGAGGCCGGCGAGTTCGACGCCGGTTTCTTCGGCATCAGTCCGCGCGAGGCGACGGCGATGGACCCGCAGCAGCGGCTGCTGCTCGAAACGGCCTGGGAGGCGTTCGAGCGGGCGGGCATCGACCCGACGTCACTGCGCGGCAGCGACACCGGCGTGTTCGCCGGCACGTACGGGCTCGAGTACGGTCCCCGGCTCGCGGAGGCCACCGAAGGCGTCGACGGCTACCTGCTGACCGGTCAGCTCAGCAGTGTCGCCTCCGGCCGGATCGCGTACACCCTGGGCCTCGAGGGCCCGGCGATCACCGTCGACACGGCCTGCTCGTCGTCGCTGGTGGCGCTGCACCTGGCGGCGCGGGCCCTGCGGCAGGGCGAGTGCTCGCTGGCCCTGGCGGGCGGCGCGGCCGTCATGGCGAGCCCCGGCATGTTCGTGGAGTTCAGCCGGCAACGGGGGCTGTCCCCCGACGGCCGCTGCAAGGCGTTCTCGGCCGAGGCCGACGGGACGGGCTGGAGCGAGGGCGTCGGTCTGCTGCTGGTGGAGCGGCTGTCGGACGCGGTACGCAACGGGCACCCGGTCCTCGCGGTCGTGCGGGGCACGGCGATCAACCAGGACGGCGCGAGCAACGGTCTCACCGCGCCCAACGGCCCCTCCCAGGAGGCCGTGATCCGCCAGGCCCTGGCCGACGCGGACCTGACCGCCGCCGAGGTCGACGCCGTCGAGGCGCACGGCACCGGCACGCGGCTCGGCGACCCGATCGAGGCGCAGGCGCTCCTCAACACGTACGGCAGCGAACGCGACGCCGAACGGCCTCTGTGGCTGGGCTCCTTGAAGTCCAACATCGGGCACGCGCAGGCCGCCGCCGGTGTCGGTGGCGTCATCAAGATGGTGATGGCGCTGCGCCACGACCGGCTGCCGAGGACCCTGCACGCCGAGCGGCCCACGGAGCACGTCGACTGGTCGGACGGCACGGTCCGGCTGCTCACCGAGGAGCGGCCCTGGACCGACGACGACGCGCCGCGGCGTGCGGCCGTGTCCTCCTTCGGGATCAGCGGCACGAACGCGCACGTCGTCATCGAGCAGGCCCCGGCCGACCACCAGCCGGAGCCCACGGAACTCCCCCGCGTCCCCTGGTTGCTGTCCGCGAAGAGCGACGAGGCGCTGCGTGACCTGGCGCGGCAGCTGCACACGTACGCCGTCGAGCACCCGGACGTTCCGGCCGAGCGGGTCGCCGCCTCGCTGGCCGCCCGTACCCGTTTCGACCACCGCGCCGTCGTCGACACCACCGACCGTGCCGCGCTCCTCGCCGGCCTCGCCGCTCTCGCCGAGGGCGCCGAGGCTCCCGGTGTGACGGCGGGCGTCGCGACGACCGGCACCACCGCGTTCCTGTTCACCGGGCAGGGCAGCCAGCGGCTGGGCATGGGTCGGGAACTGCACGCCGCCGACCCGGTGTTCGCCGCCGCCTTCGACGAGGTGTGCGAGCGCTTCGACGCCGTCCTCGACCGGCCGCTGCGGGAGGTGATGTGGGGGCAGGACGCGGAGCTGCTCAACCGGACCGAGTACACCCAGCCCGCCCTCTTCGCCCTGCAGACCGCGCTGTACCGGACCCTGGAGGGCCGGGGGATCGTTCCCGACCGGCTCATCGGTCACTCGATCGGTGAGATCGCCGCCGCGCACGCCGCCGGTGTCCTCGACCTGGCCGACGCGGTGACCCTGGTCGCCGCCCGGGGCCGGCTGATGCAGGCCGCCCGCTCCGACGGCGCCATGATCGCCGTCCAGGCGGCCGAGGACGAGGTGCTCCCCCTGCTCACACCGGGCATCGGCATCGCGGGCCTCAACGCACCCGGCTCGCTGGTGGTCTCCGGGGACGCGACAGAGGCCGTCGCCCTCCAGGACCAGCTCGTCGCGCGGGGCCGCAAGACCAGCCGTCTGACGGTCAGCCACGCCTTCCACTCGGCCCACATGGACGGCGTCCTCGACGACTTCCGACAGGCGATCGGCGGCCTGACCTTCCACCCGCCGAAGATCCCCGTGATCTCCAACGTCACCGGGCTGCCCGCCACCGGTGACGACCTCACCACCCCCGCCTACTGGGCCGAGCACATCCGCCGCGCCGTCCGCTTCCACCCCGGCATCCAGCACCTGGAGACCGACGGCGTCACCCGCTACCTCGAACTCGGCCCCGACGCCACCCTCACCGCCCTCACGCAGCAGACCCTGACCGCTCCGGCGGTCGTCACGGCCACCCTGCGCAAGAAGTCCCCCGAGCCCCTCGCCTTCGCCACCGCCGTGGCCCGCATGCACACCGGCGGTCACACCCCCACGACGTGGCAGCCCACGCACACCCCCGCCCACCCCGACGACCTGCCGACCTACCCCTTCCAACGGGACCACTTCTGGCTCTCGTCGCAGCGGGCCGGCACCGACGTCACCGCCGCCGGCCTGACCGCCTCGGACCATGCGCTCCTGGGCGCGGCGGTCTCGATCGCCGACACCGATCAGCTGGTCCTCACCGGCCGGATCTCCCTGCGCACCCACCCGTGGCTCGCCGAGCACACCATCGCCGGCACCACCCTCCTGCCCGGCACCGCCTTCACCGACCTCGCCCTCCACGCGGCCGGGCTCGCGCAGACCCGGACGGTGGAGGAGCTGACGCTTGAGTCGCCGCTCGTTCTGCGTGCGGACGCCGCGATCACCCTCCAGGTCACCGTGGACGCGGCGGACCCGGCCGGCCGCCGGGCGCTCGCCGTGCACGCGCGCACGGACGAGTCGGAGCCGTGGACCCGGCACGCCTCCGGTGTCCTGACGGACGACGATCCGGCCCCCGAACCGATCGCCTGGCCGCCGCCCGGCGAGCGGGTGGATCTCACCGGCCTGTACGACCGGCTCGATGCCCACGGCTACGGCTACGGCCCCGCCTTCCAGGGCCTCACCGCGCTCTGGCGCGACGGCGAGGACGTGTACGCCGAGGTCGCCCTGCCCGAGGGCGTCGACGCCTCCGGCCACACCCTCCACCCCGCACTCCTCGACGCCGTGCTCCACCCGCTCGTCGACGGCGCCGAAGGGCTTCTGCCGTTCGGCTTCGGCGGCGTGACGCTGCACTCGACGGGCGCCACCCGACTGCGGGTGAGCGCGCGCCCTTCGCCGGACGGCGGCGTGGCCCTGCGTCTCGACGACCCGACGGGGGCGCCCGTCGCGGCGGTCGAGTCGCTGGTGCTGCGCGAGGCGTCCACCGGACGGCTCGGGGACACCGCACGGCGGCATCCGCTGTTCACCGTCTCCTGGCAGCCGTCCGTCGCGGTCGACGCGGTCGACGCGACGGACGGGACGGACGTCGGGTCGGCGGGGCGAGGGCGCCGGGTCGTGCTCGGCGACTCTCCCCGGGCTCGGGAGCTGGCGGCCGTATTCGACGCCGCACCGTACGAGGACATCGCCGCGCTGCGGGCGGCTCTGGACGCCGGCACGGCGGCCGCCCCCGAACTCGCCGTGTACGCGCCCGGGGCCGGGGCCGAACAGGGCGCCGGGCCGGATCTCCCACTCGACGCCACCCGCCGCACCACGCACGAGGCGCTCGCCACCGTGCAGGCCCTGCTGGACGACGAACGCCTCGCGGACACCCGGCTGCTGGTGGTGACCCGCGCGTCCGTGGGCACGGGCGCCACCGACCCGGCGGGAGCGCCGGAGGTGTCGGTGGACGGCCTGGTCACCGCGCCCCTGTGGGGGTTGCTGCGGTCGGCCCAGTCGGAGTACCCCGGCCGTTTCGCGCTGGTCGACGTCGACGGCGCACCGGAGTCGCTCGGGCGACTGCGGGCCGTCGCCGCGTCCGGGGAGCCGCAGAGCGCGGTCCGCGCGGGCGAGATCCGCACGCCCCGGCTGGCCCGGGTCGCCGAGTCCGCCACGCCGGACGCGGCCGCACCCGGCGCGGCAGCCGGGGCTTCCCCGGCGGACCGGGCCGCGCCCGGCACGGGGATCGAGGCTTCCTCGGCGGACGAAGCCGCACCGGGCACGGCAGCCGAGGTTTCCCCGACGAACGAAGCCGTGCCCCGCACGGGGACCGAGGCTTCCCCGGCGGACCGGCCGCCCGTGGGGAGCGCGGCGCTGCCGCTCGCGGCCGACGGAACCGTGCTGATCACCGGCGCGTTCGGTCGCCTCGGCCGGCTGCTCGCCGAGCACCTGGTCGCCGAGCACGGAGTACGGCATCTGCTGCTCACCAGCCGCCGGGGCGCCCAGGCCCCCGGCGCCGCCGAACTCGTGGCCCGGCTCGACTCGTTGGGGGCCGTGACGCGTGTCGAGGCCTGCGACACGAGCGACCGTGCCGCCCTGACCGCGCTGCTGGCGTCCGTACCCGCGGCTCATCCGTTGACCGCCGTCGTCCACACCGCCGGCGTTCTCGACGACGGTGTGGTCACGGCGCTGACCCCGGAGCGGCTCGACACCGTGGTGCGCCCGAAGGCGGAGGCCGCCTTCCATCTGCACGAGCTGACCGCCGGCCTGGATCTGTCCGCGTTCGTCGTGTACTCCTCCGTGTCCGGGCTGATCGGCGCCGCCGGCCAGGCGAACTACGCCGCCGCGAACACCTTCCTCGACGCGCTGACCCACCACCGCCGCGCTCTGGGGCTCCCGGCGACCTCGCTCGCCTGGGGCCTGTGGGGCGAGGGCGGCATGGGCGAAAAGCTGGGCGGATCCGATCTGGCGCGGATGGCCCGCTCCGGTGTGGTCGCCATGACGGAGGCGGGGGGTCTCGCGCTGTTCGACGCGGCCTTCGGTCGTCCGGAGCCGCTGCTCGTGCCCGCCCGGCTGGATCTGGCGGGGGTACGGGCCCGGGCGGCGTCCGGCGGAGTTCCGCCGCTGCTGCGGGGTCTGGTCCGGGCGCCGTTGCGGCGGGCGGGCGCGGCGGCGCCGGGTGGTGACGGCGGGTTCGCGGCGCTGCTGGCCGGTCTGGGCGAGGAGGAGCAGACCCGCAGGATCGCGGAGCTCGTGCGTGAGCAGGCGGCGGCGGTGCTCGGCCACGCGTCGCCGGCGGCCGTCGACCTCACCACCGGCTTCAAGGAGCTCGGTTTCGACTCGCTGAGCGCGGTGGAGCTCCGCAACCGGATCAACACGGCCACCGGGCTGCGGCTTTCGGCCACGCTGGTCTTCGACTACCCGGCTCCGCAGGCGTTGGTGGCGCATCTGCGCGAGCGGCTGACGGCCGGGACGGGGACCACGGGCGGTCCCGCGGCGCCGGTGGTGCGAGCCGCGACGGGCGAGGGGGCGGGCGCCGCCTACGAGCCGGTCGCGATCATCGGCATGGCCTGCCGTTTCCCTGGCGGGGTGGCCTCGCCCGAGGACCTGTGGCGCCTGGTGTCCGAGGGGACCGACGCCGTGGGCCCCTTCCCGCGGGACCGCGGCTGGGACCTGGAGAACCTGTACGACCCCGATCCCGAGGCCGTCGGCCGGTCCAGCACGGACCAGGGCGGCTTCCTCTACCGGGCGGGCGAGTTCGACGCCGAGTTCTTCGGGATCAGCCCGCGCGAGGCGACGGCGATGGACCCGCAGCAGCGGCTGCTCCTGGAAACGGCCTGGGAGACCTTCGAGCGGGCCGGCATCGACCCGGCCGAGGTACGGGGCAGCGACACCGGCGTGTTCGCCGGCACGATGTACCACGATTACGCGCCGCCCGTACAGCTCATGCCGAAGGACCTGGAAGGCATTCTGCTGACCGGCAACACCGGCAGTGTGGTGTCGGGGCGGATCGCCTACACGTACGGCCTCGAGGGCCCGGCGATCACGGTCGACACGGCGTGCTCGTCGTCGCTGGTGGCGCTGCACCTGGCCGCGCAGTCACTGCGGCAGGGAGAGTGCTCGCTGGCCCTGGCCGGCGGCGCGACGGTGATGGCGACGCCGGGCACCTTCGTGGAGTTCAGTCGGCAGCGCGGGCTCTCCCCCGACGGCCGCTGCAAGTCCTTCTCCACCACGGCCGACGGCACCGGCTGGAGCGAGGGCGTCGGTCTGCTGCTCCTGGAGCGGCTCTCCGACGCCCGGCGCAACGGCCACCCGGTCCTGGCCGTCGTCCGGGGCACGGCCACCAACCAGGACGGCGCCAGCAACGGCCTCACCGCCCCGAACGGCCCGTCACAGGAGCGGGTGATCCGGCAGGCCCTGGCGAACGCCCGGCTGACCGCCACGCAGGTGGACGCCGTCGAGGCGCACGGCACCGGCACCCGGCTCGGCGACCCCATCGAGGCGCAGGCACTCATCAACACGTACGGCAGCGAACGGAACACCGAACACCCCCTGTGGCTCGGCTCCTTGAAGTCCAACATCGGGCACGCGCAGGCCGCGGCGGGCGTCGGCGGCGTCATCAAGATGATCATGGCGATGCGCAACGGGGTCCTGCCCCGGACCCTGCACGTGGACGAGCCGACCGAGCACGTCGACTGGTCCGACGGCACGGTCCGCCTCCTCACCGAGAACCGGCCGTGGCCCCGGGCCGGCCGGGAGCCGCGCCGCGCCGCCGTCTCCTCCTTCGGGATCAGCGGCACCAACGCGCACGTCGTCCTCGAACAGGCCGACGCCGAAGGCGGGCCCGCCGAACTGCCCGCGCTTCCGTGGCTGTTGTCGGCGAAGAGCGCCGAGGCGCTGCGCGACCAGGCGCGCCGACTGCACGCGTACGCCGTCGGGCACCCGGAGACGCCCGTCCAGGAGGTCGCCGCCTCGCTCGCGGCCAGGGCGCGGTTCGAGCACCGGGCGGTCGTCGACACCGCCGACCGTGCCGCGCTCCTCACCGGCCTCACCGCCCTGGCGGAAGGCACGGAAGCACCCGGTCTGACCACCGGCAGCGTGGCCGCCGGAGGCACCGCGTTCCTGTTCACCGGGCAGGGCAGCCAGCGGCTGGGGATGGGTCGGGAACTGCACGCCGCCGACCCGGTGTTCGCCGCCGCGCTCAACACGACGCTCGCCGCGCTGGACCCGCATCTCGACCGGCCGCTGCGGGACGTGATGTGGGGGCGGGACGCGGACCTTCTGAACCGCACCGAGTACACGCAGCCCGCCCTGTTCGCCGTGCAGACCGCGCTGTACCGGACCCTGGAGCACCACGGGATCGTCCCCGGGCACATGGCGGGACACTCCATCGGCGAGATCGCCGCCGCGCACGCCGCCGGCGTGCTGGACCTCGACGACGCGGCCCGGCTGGTGGCGGTCCGCGGGCGGCTGATGAGCGGCCTGCCGGCCGGCGGCGCGATGATCGCCGTGCAGGCCACGGAGGAGGAGCTGCTCCCCCATCTGACCCCGCGGCTGTCCGTGGCCGCGCTCAACGCGCCCGATTCGACGGTGATCTCGGGTGCGGAGGAGGACGCGCTCGCGGTACGGGAGGTCTTCACGGCCCTCGGCCGCCGCACGACCCGGCTCAAGGTGAGCCACGCCTTCCACTCGCCTCTCATGGAGCCGGTGCTCGACGCGTTCCGGGAGGCCATCTCGGAGATCCGTTTCCGGGACCCGGCGATCCCGCTCGTCACCGCGGGCGATCCGACGACCGCCGCCTACTGGACGGCGCACATCCGCGACACCGTCCGCTTCACCGACCACGTCCGCGCCCTGAAGGACCGGGGGGCCGCCCGGTACGTGGAGCTCGGCCCGGACGCCGTCCTCACGGCGCTCGCCCAGCAGTCACTCACCGGACCCGCCGTGCTCGTCCCGACCCTGCGCCGCACCGGCGAGGAGAGCGCCACGTTCGGCGCGGCTCTGGCCCGGTTGCACACCAGTGGGCACTCCCCGGCCACCTGGCGGCCGGAGCGCACCCCGGCGCACCCCGAGGACCTGCCCACCTATCCGTTCCGGCAGGAGCGCTTCTGGCTCACGCCCCGGACGGAGCCGGCGGGCGGAGCGGGGTCGGGGCACGCACTGCTCGGCACGGCCGTACGGCTGGCCGAGGGCGACGGTCTGGTGCTGACGGGCCGTGTCTCGCCGCGCACGCACCCGTGGCTCACGGAGCACGCGGTCGCCGGGACGACCCTTCTTCCCGGGGCCGCCCTGGTCGACCTCGCCCTGCACGCGGCGGACCTCGTCGCGGCCGGGTCGGTCGAGGACCTCACTCTGGAGGCCCCGCTGGTCCTCGCCGAGGCGGCGGCCGTCGACCTCCAGGTGACGGTCGGCTCCGTGGACGAGGCGGGCCGCAGGCCGCTCCACGTGCACTCCCGTGCGGCGGACGCGGCCGAGGGCGAGGCGGACTGGATCCGGCACGCCACCGGCTCCCTCGCCCCCACCCCAGCCCCCGCCGAACACCTCACCTGGCCCCCGCCCGGCGAACCCGTCGACCTGCACGACGCCTACGACCACCTCGCCACCCGCGGCTACGCCTACGGACCCCTCTTCCAAGGCCTCACCGCACTCTGGCACCACAACGACGACCTCTACGCCGAAGTCAGCCTCCCCGACGACACCGACACCACCGGCCACACCCTCCACCCCGCCCTCCTCGACGCCGCACTGCACGCCCTGCTCGTCGCGGAGCCGGACGCGCCCCAGCGGGTGCCGTTCAGCTGGTCCGGCATCACCGCGCACGCGGCTGGTGCCACCCGGCTCCGGGTGCGGCTGCGCCGGAGCGGGCCGGACACGGCGGCCCTGACACTGGCCGATCCGACCGGCGCCCCGGTCGCCACGGTGGACGAACTGGCGCTCAGGGCCGTGGACCTCAGCGGCCTGGCCGACGCCTCGCCCGGCGCCCGGGATCCGCTGTACGTCCTGCGGTGGCAGGAGGTACCGGCCGGGCGACCGGCGGAGGCCGGCGCGCCGGCCTCCTCCTGGGCGGTGCTCGGCAAGGACGGCGCGGCCCTGGCCGCACAGCTCGGTGTCCGGGCGCACCACGCGGACCTGTCGGGGCTGCGGACCGCGCTGGACGCGGGCGAGCCGGTGCCGTCCGTGGTCGTGCTGCACCTGCGCGAGCGAGGCGACGACGTGCTCGCCGGCGCCCATGACTCGGCGGTGGACGCGCTCGCCGTCGTCCAGGAGTGGCTCACGGAGGAGCGGCTGGCCGACGCGCGGCTCGTGGTGGTCACGCGAGGCGCCGTCGCGGCGGGTCCGGATCCGCGGGTGTCCGCGTCGGCGGTGGCCGTGTCGACGGTGTGGGGCCTGCTGCGGACCGCTCAGGCGGAGACCGCGGGGCACTTCACCCTGGTGGACCTGTCCGTCGACCCGGCGGGCCCGGTCGCCGAAGGTGCCGGTGAGGGCGGCGACTCGGCCGCGGAGGTGGCTCTGCTGCCCGCGGCGGTCGCGACCGGCCGGGGCCAGGTGGCGGTACGGAACGGCGTGTTGTACGCGCCGGTCCTGGCCCGGGCCGGGGCGGTCACGCCCGGCACGCGGACGGAGGAAGCGTCACGCGTACGGCCCTTCGATCCTGAGGGGACGGTGCTGATCACCGGAGGCACCGGCGCACTCGGCTCCCTCCTCGCCCGCCACCTCGTCACCCACCACGGCGCACGCCACCTCAT